>CAYFOM010000020.1:0-72152 GCA_964344765.1 uncultured Planctomycetales bacterium
ATCCAAACGCTGTCACCGGAGATTTGACCCGGATAAGCGAAGAACAAGAAGATGCGGCCGGTCAGTGCCGGGTTCAGCACGTTCATGCCGGTGCCGCCGAAAATCTCCTTGCCGATCAGCACACCAAAAGCAATACCCATCGCCGCCTGCCACAACGGTAGATCCGGCGGGCAAATCAGCGGGTACAGCAAACTGGTGACGAGGAAGCCTTCGTTGATTTCGTGCTTGCGAATGATCGAGAACGTCGCCTCGATCAAACCACCGGCCGCCAGCGTCACGATGTACAGCGGCAGGAACTTCCACAAGCCGCCCATGACCGCAGCCATCAAGCCGATGTCCTCGGCGGCGGTTCCGGTTGCCAGCAATTCCTGGTAGCCGGTGTTGTAGAAGGCAAACAGCGTGGCCGGCAACAGCGCGTAGACCACGATCATCATCAGGCGCTTCATGTCGATGCCGTCGCGCACGTGCACTCCATCGGGAGTCGACGTGCCGGCGGTGAACATGAAGCTGTCGGCTGCTTCGTAGAGCGGGTAGAGCCGCTCGAACTTGCCGCCTTTTTCAAACAGAGGCTCGACCTTATCGAGCTGCTTTCTGAGGAATTTCATGCCTTAACCCTCCTTCTGAATGCGGGTCAGCATTGCGCGCAGCATCCTGCTCAGCTCCAACTTGGAGGGGCAGACGTACTCACAAAGGGCGATGTCTTCTTCAGCCAGCTCCAGAGCACCCATCTTCTCCGAACCCTCAAGGTCGTTACCGGCAAGCGAGCGGAACAACTGGGTCGGCAGGATGTCCATCGGCATCACCTCTTCGTACGAGCCAATCGGCACGATGCCGCGGTGGCCGCCGTTGAGGTCGGTGTCGAAATCAAACGCCTTGTTGGTGAACTTGGCCAGCAACGTGTTGGTCACCGTGTGCTGCTTGCCGAACGGGTGCACCCAATCGAGGAAGCGCCGTTTCGGCTGATCATTCAGCACGGTGATCATGTTGCTGTAACGGCCGACGTAGCCGGTTTCGGTGTGCGGCGGGCAAACCCGTCCACCCAAAGCCGATCCGCTAATAAAGCGTGCCTTCTCAAACGGCGTATCCAAAGCGCACAAATCACCGGTTGCCGCACCCTTGCGCGTGCGCATCAATTTCGGCTGACGTACACCCGGGCCAACCAAAGCGACCAAACGCTCGGTCGGCAGCTTGCCGGTGGTCAGGAACTCGCCCAAATCGGCGACGTCTTGGTAGCCAATGTGCCAAGTCACTTTTTCCGGTCCAACCGGTGCCAGGTGATGAATCGCCACGCCGACGTTGCCGGCCGGGTGCGGTCCATCAAAGGCTTGGTGCTTGACGCCATCAGCAAGGAAGGCACTCCAATCACCGCCGCCATGCGTGGCGAGGTGAGTGGGGCCGTCAGTCAGCTTGCTGAGGGCTGCCATACCGGCTTTGAATTGTTCCTCGCGACCCTTGAGCAGCATTTGCGGCGACGGAGCCAGCGGGCTGGAGTCGCCGGCGCTGACCACGATGGCCTGCGGCGTGCTGTCGGTTGCAGGAACGGTGTCGAAGGGGCGCTGGCGCAAGCACGGCCAGAAACCGGAACGACAGAGGTGATCCACCAGCTCCTCGCGGGAGGACTTGCTGGCGTCGAAGGGGCTGAATTCAACCTGGGCGTCGGATTCGTCGACCATCACCACTACCGACAGCACTGCGCGCCGGTGGCCACGGTGAATTGCTAGCACTTCGCCAGCAGATGGGGACGTGAACAAGGCCTGAGGGTTGCGTTTGTCGAAGAACAGCGGCGTTCCGACCTTTACGGTCTGGCCGACTTCGCATTGCAACTTGACCTTGATGCCGACAGCCTCTTGTGGCAAAAGTGCCACATGCTTAATCACGGGACCCTTCACGACTTCCGTCGCTTGGAGGGATCCCGAGATTGGCAGGTTGAGGCCCCGCTTGATCTTGATCGCGGACATTTAGAGCGGGCTCGTCAGAGGATCGAGGCACGGTCCGGCTGCACCTTCCCCCAGGAATCCGAGGGGGGTACACCGGCATGAAGTGGGGGATTCTACGCTCCCCTAACCTTTACGGATACCACCGCAATGGCATTTTGGGCTTGAGTGCTGAGATTGCTGTCCGAATATTGCAGAATGGAGAGACCACCATGCGAAATTCAGTCCTGACCGCCGTCCTTCTGTTGTGCGCTGGCCTCATCATTGGCCCTGCTCAACCTCCTGCCGCCGATGAAGATCCGGTGTTGGCCTCGCTGTCCGAGGCAACCGCGAACCTAGCCCAGCGCGTACTGCGCGCCACGGTGCATTTTGAAGCCACGCGCCGCGAAGACGGCGATCGAACCAGTGGTACCGGGTCCGGTTTCATTATTGATGCGGCGCGCGGACTGGTGGTGACCAACAATCACGTCGTCGGCAGCAAAGATGCGGTCGTGAACGTGATGCTGCATGACGGGCGCAAATTTGCGGCCACGGTGATTGGCACCGACCCGGCGACCGACTTGGCGGTTGTGCGCATTCCCGAGGGAGAGTCGCTGTACCAGCTGAAGTGGGGCGATAGCGATCGCCTGAGGCCGGGGCACTGGGTCATGGCCGTAGGTAACCCGCTGGGGGAGATTGGCACGACCAGTACCGGCGTGGTGTCGGGGCTGAACCGCGATCCGCAGCTACCGGGCATTGTCTACAAGGATTTCCTGCAGTTTGACGCTTACATTGACCGCGGCTCGTCGGGCGGGCCATTGGTCAACATGGCCGGCGAGGTCATCGGTGTCAACACGGCGATTTCCGGGCAGGTTTGGCAGGGAGCAGGCTATGCGGTGCCGGCGTTCATGGCGCACAGCATCGTTGAGCAGCTCATCAACAACCAAGTGGTGCGCCGCGGCTTCCTCGGCGTGACGCCGAACAATGTCGATGCGTCCTACGCCGACCAAGTTGGGCTGAGTCGCCCCTATGGAGCACGAGTGAGCCGTGTGACTCCGGATTCCCCGGCGAAGAAGGCTGGATTGCAACGCGGCGACATCATCCTGGCGATGGATGGCGAGGAAATCAGCCGCAAGGAAGAACTGATCGCGCGCATTACGTCGACGCCTCCCGGCACCTCGGTGAAGTTCAAAATCTGGCGCGACGGTGCGCCGATGTCCATCCGCGTCAAGATCGGCGAGCTGGGCGACGATTAACCGTCTTCACGACGGAATTCGTGCACCCACACTTTGGCGGAGTCGTTCCATTCCATGCCCTTGTGCATGCGCAAGATCAGATCGCGATACATATCCAAGTTGGGGTAGCCCTCGGCCTGGGCGTCGGCTTCGGTCATTTGGCCGATCGACTCGCGTCGTAAATCGGTGACGACAAAACGCTGGCCTTGCAGTTCAAAAGTCTCGCCGGGGTAGGCGTAAACGCCATTGCGCCGTTGTTGGGTCTTGCGTCCGGCTACCGCTGCTTCGACCAATCGAGCGTGGGTGACGAGGGAGTCGATGTCGCAGGTTTTGGCGGGGAAGTCAGTCATTTTCGTCGGGGAGTATAAAGCGGTGGCGAGCTTGGAGGCTGTCGGCAGGGAACCATTCCGCGACCGCTTGGCCATGCTTGACGGTGATGCCTAAAAATCCGCCGCCACCATTGAAATAGCGGTGCATTTCGGGGTCGTGACCAGGGTTGCCGCCAAAGCGATGCTCATCGTTAATCGGACCGCAACCCAATTCCAACAACCCTGTCTTGGGATCGGCCGAAAGATACTGCCAATGACGATCGCCGCAGATGACGTAGGTGTTGGCTTGCTGCGATAAGAAGTCGCGCAACAACTGTCCCTCGTGAGCAAACGCCGCGTTGGAGTGGTTGTCGGCCTTGCCCTTTTTATCCGGCCCAACTATCGGACCCGGCGAAATTACAAACTTATAGGTCGCAGTGGAGGAGCGAACACCATCTACCAACCATTGCAACTGCTCCTTGCCGAGGATGGTTTTCTGCGGGCCATCCTTCTTGCGATTCGACGACCGAAAGTCACGATTCTCGGTCAACCAAATCTGCACATCTTTACCCCAGCGAATGGTGCGATAAGTCTTTTCGCCCATCGGCACCTGCTGGCGAAAAATCTGCAATCCCTGCTCAAAAGTCAGCTCGCCATACTTCTGCCCCGGCCAGCAATCATTCTTAAAAGTGTCGTGATCATCCTTCATAAAGTACGACGCCACGTATCGATGAAACTTCTGATTATGCCCATACGAAAACATCAAATCCCATTTGGCTTCAGCCTGAGCCCGGTTTCGACATAACGGCGCCTTGTCGTAATAAACAATGTCGCCGGTATGCACCATAAAGTGCGGCGCAAACTTCAGCATCGTTTGATAAGCCACATGGCCATCCGCACCCGAATCAATACTGCGAACCGCTTGGCAAGTCGAAACAATAAACCGCACCGGAGTTTCCTGATCCGGCCGAGGCGCCGTTTGAAAACCACCATCCATCGAAACATGAACCTCCCTTTCCCCAGCCCTACGAGCCTCCGCAAGCCACGAATATGAAGTCGCCGACTTCAATCCCTGCAACCGAAACTGGTGAACAAAATTCGACGCCGCCAAGGTCGTCACCCATTTCGTTTGCTCGCTCTGATCAGGTGTGGCGCTAGGCCAATACCGAACGCGAACCTCAGCCGCCATCCCCGGCACCACATCCACCGGCATCTCGCCGCCATCATTCACCCCAGCCTTCAACCCCTCCGTAAAAATCCCCAACCGCCCCAAGTCAGCCCGCTCCACCGCCGGAGTCCGCACCCAAACAATCGCCGACTCCTGATCCACCTCACCAACCTTCACCCCCGAAGCAAAAAACGGCCCGCCCTCAACCTGACCAAAATCGGGCGACCCGAACAGAACCAACAACGAGTAGTTCCAAATTTGATTCATGGGGCAATCATAAGCCCTCAAGTCCACTCCCGATTCTCACAATCAAATCAGCCCTCAAGCCTTTATTTTTATGCGTGTGGTATCTGAGAGGTTTTGCCGAGTTGCCTCCCGGGCGCATCCGGCCGCGTAGCGTCCGGTCTAAGCCCGGGAGGCAACTCGGCAAAACCGCCAATAACCAAAACCACCCATAAAAAAAAGGTGCGAGGACCCTCCCCAGAGTCCTCGCAAATTCTCTCCCCCTTTGTTTCTCCCCTAGGTGAAACTCAGGTGCACATAAATAGCGGTAGCCCACCCTTGGGTAACATCGTTAACCTCGAAATCGGCTGAAAACGCGAAAAACCCCGGCCTGGAGCGATTCCAGAGCCGGGGTTCAACGTGAAGGAACTAGGCGCCGACGGGCGTAGCACCTTCTGCCATCAGGCTTTCCGGCAATTTGAGCCGTTCCTGGCCGTAGAAGTCGATGATGTTGTGCCAGACCAGCTTCTGGATGTCGGCGCGCGACGCACCGCGTTGCTCCAGCAGCGAGGCGGTTTTGATCACGTTCAGCGGATCCGACTCGCCCCAGTCGCCCGACGAGTTGACCATCATGCGCTCGGTGCCGAACTCCTTGAAGATGTTGACGAAGCGCTCGGCGGTCAGCTTGGTGTGCGGGTAGACGGTGTGACCAGCCCAGTAGCCGCGATCCAAGATCATCTTGGTGGTTTCCTCGGTCGAGTGATCGATGATCACCTGACTCGGATCCAAGCCCAAGTCCTCAAGCACATCCATGGTGCGCTCGGTGCCGCGCGCCTTATCGCGGTGCGGCGTGTGCACCATGATCGGCAGGTTGAACTCCTTGGCGAGCTCGGCATGGCGAATCAACGCCTTCTCTTCGGCCGGGGTGACTTCGTCGTAACCCGTTTCTCCAACTCCCACTACGTTCGGGTGGGTGAGGAATTCCGGCAGCATTTCCATGACCGGCTCGGCGACACGCGGGTCGTTGGCTTCCTTCGGGTTCAGCGCCATCAAGCAGCGGTGCGTCAGGCCGTAATTGGCCGCACGCTGCGGTTCCCACTCCAGCAACATCGAGAAGTAGTCGCGGAAGGTGCCGGGGCTGGTGCGCGGTTGACCCAACCAAAACGCCGGCTCGATGACCACGCGCATGCCGTGGCGGAACTGGTTTTGGTAGTCGTCGGTGACGCGCGAGACGCAGTGAATGTGGGGGTCGATGAACAGCATGAGGCAAAGGTTGGGAACCCGCCATTCTACTCAGCGATTCGCTGCGCTAGGCACAGTGTTAGCTCGCAGATTTAGACGAATCGCTATCGCTGGAATCGTCGGCGGAGTCGTTGCTCTCTTTAAGCGCCTCGGCGAAGGTCTCAAGGCCCTTCTGCACCCGCGCTCGCACCTCGGTAGCTTTCAAGCCGGTCAAAACGGCAATGCCGGCGTCGACGTGATCCACCGCCCACAAGTGGAACAGCCCGGCGCGCACCGAATTGATCACCGTTTCATCCAGCATCAAATCCTGGACGTTGGACTTCGGCAAAATCACACCCTGCTTGCCGGTCAACCCGCGCGCGTGGCACAGGTCGAAGAAGCCGCGCACCTTGGCATTGACTCCGCCGACGGCCAGCACGTCGCCCTTCATGTTGACGGCACCGGTCACCGCCACGTCTTGGCGCAACGGCATTTCGCCGATGGCACTCATCAGCGCGTATACCTCGGTCGAAGAAGCCGAATCGCCGTCGATAGGTCCGTAGTTTTGATCGAAGGTCAGCGACACCTTGACCGGCAAGCTGCGCTTTTGGCCGAAGCGATGGCGCATGAATGACTCCAGCATCAGCACACCCTTGCTGTGAATCGGTCCCGATAGGTCGACGTCGCGTTCGATGTTGAGGTAGCTTTCATCGCCGGCTGCAACCACCGCGCTGACTCGCGCGACGCGGCCGAAACTCAGCGGCCCCAAACCCACCACGGTCAGCGCATTCAAGCTGCCGACCTTCTCGCCATCGGTTTGGATTTCGTAGACGCCCTCCATCACGTGACGCAAGTGCCATTCCGAATCGGTGGCATGCATGCGGCGGAAAGCGGCTTTGGCTTCCATCACATGCTCACGCGCAATCTTTTTCTTCGGCGAACGCTCGGCAAAGTACGAAGCCTCGCGCGCGAAGTCGAGCAGGATCGGCAACTCGGTCGAAATCTGAGTGCGCCGGCCGGCCAAGTTCACCGCGCGTTCGGCCAGAGCCTGCAAGCCGGAACGTGCAAACGGCAGCAAACCCATCTCGGCACCCAATGCGCGCAACGACGTCGCCAAACCGCCGACGTGTTTGCGATTCAACGGCACCGTTTCTTCAAACTCCGCTTTGACCTTAAAGATGTTCGGGAAGTCGGCGTCTTGCACGTGCAGCGCTTCAAATAAGTCCGCCGATCCGACTAATACCAATTTCAAGTTCAGCGGAATCGGCGCCGGACGCACGCCGGTGACGCCCAATGGGGAAATGGCCTCCAGCGCGTGAATCTCCAAACGACCCGTTTGCATGGTTCGCTTCAGCGCGCGCCACACCTCGGTCTCGCGGAAAATATCGCGCGCGTTCAGCACCAAGAAACCGCCGTCGGCTTCCAGCAACGAACCCGAGCGCACCGCCATATGCGCTTTGCCTGGTCCCTGGCGCAATACGTGGCGCTCTACCGAACCAAACAGATTGGAGTAGTTCGGGTGTTGTTCATAAACGATGGGGCAGCCGTCGTCTTTGGGTAGCGAACGCACGACGTTGACTTCAAACACCTCCAGGCCAAACGGCGCTTTGCCGGTGTCGTCGTCATCGTCGTCGCCGATGCTTTCGTGACGCAAGAACAGCTGCGGATGCGAGTTGGCATAGCCGGCGCAATCGCCGAGCCAAGCCGCCATTTCCAAATCGGCCTCGACTTCTTCGGCCAGTGCCAAAGTCAAGCTCTGCACGACCTCTTCGACGACCTTGGCGTCCATCGACTGGACTTGGCTGATCAAGCGTAAACCCAAGGCCCGCGCTTTGCGTTGCACCTTATTCAAGTCTGCCAACGCCGCTTCGTAAAGCTTGTTAAAGCGCTTGATTTCAGCAACCTTTGGGCGCGCATCGCGCGGTAATTCGGGCAACGCTTCCACCGGCAGCAATTGCTCGCCGATGCGCACGAAGATGTCGCGGCGAGCACCATTTTCATCCTCGATTTGCACCAGCTCCAAGCCGGCTTGCTGCAATTCTTTGCCGAAACGACGGAACAACTGTTCTTCGGCACGCCGGTAACGGTTGTACAAGTGCTGACGGCGTTCACTGTGCGCATCGCTTTCCAGCAACTGCGAAATCTCGCGCGAAAGCGCCCGCACCCAGCGCACCATTCCTTCTTGCAACATCGCCGCCTGACCGCTGCGCAGTTGCAAATGTTTGGGTCGCACCGGGTCATCAAAATTATGCACGAACACATGTTCGTGGGGGATTTCACAATGCAACTTGTCGCGCAGTTGTTCGATCAACTGCACCACCTGCTCCGGCTCGTCGCTGCCGCCCAAGTTGGCAACAAAAACGTTGTAGCCACTGCCTTTGACGTTGAGTCCCAGCTCCAACGCTTGCAACGCTCGAGTTTGGCCCAGCAGCCCGAAGCCCAGCCACGGATCGGGGGCGTCGTCGTCGTTCTTGCGCCGCTTGGCGGCCGGAATCCACGAGGCCGGACAGGTCCAGCGAAGGTCGCGCAGGCGCAAAGGCTGCGCACGGTGTTGCGGAGATCGTGCAGGCATGGGTGCAAAGCGCCCCAGCCTGGCAGGGAGGGTTACTCGCCCTTGGCCGGGGTGTTCATGACGGTCTGAAGCTTCTCTTTTAGCCTCGCGGCCGCCCCGGCGTCTTGCAACTGTTCGGCAACATCAATCGCGCCGTTCAATTCTTTGATCGCATCGGCCCGCGTGGCGCCCTCGCGCTCCCAGTACCAATACACCATGTTGGCCATGTTTTCGCGGGCTTCCATGTGCATTGGGTTGTGACCCAGCGCGGCCTGCAGCTCGACCACCGACTTGGCGAAGTATTCCAAGGCTTTGGCTTGGTCGGCGCCGTCGGAGCTTAGCCAAAGCTGGTTGCCGCGGCGCATCAGCATTTGGCCGTAACCGTAGTGGGACTCGAAGGTGTCGAAGCCCTGTTCGACGGCTTGGCTCAAGTATGGCTCGGCCTCGTCCAATTTGTCTTCTACCCGCAGCGTGTCACCTACCGAGAATAGGAATGCCGGCTCCAAGTTTTGGGGATCGTCGAAACCGCTGGCTCGGTTCATCGGCCCGCTGACCACGCCGAAGAACAGCAGGCCGGCGGCGGCGGCGCGCCACGGGATGGCAACGGTTTCTTCTTTGTCGTTCCGGCGGGTGGCCATCATGATCGCGTGAGCGGCCAGCACGACGGCGACCGGTGCGACCGGCATGCGATAACGCGGGCTGTACCAGAACACCATGACCACGACCAACGGCATCGCGAACAGCAGCAGCTCCGGAACCATGTTGCGGAAGCCTTTGCGGCTCAGCCGCGCCAGCCCAAGGAAGGCCAGCGGCAAAAACAGCGCCAGCGCCAACGGTGTGAACGCCAGCTTGCTGCCGATGCCATGCTTCTTCTCTAAGCGTGGCAGGTAAAGGTCGCCGTAATCTCGACCGGTCAGGAACCACCAGAATTTGCGCGCTTCCAACGTGATCGCCGCGCCGGGGTTCTCTACCAAGTAGCGCACTCCTTCGCTAAAAAAGTGGCGGCTGGTTCCTTTCCAGCTTTCCTCGCCGGTGGCGTTGGCAGCCATGTAGTAGGCGTCGCGGTTTTGCTGGCTGCGGTTTTGCGAAACCCCAGGAATGGGGTGATAGGTGCCCGTCGCGCCCGGTGCGTTGCCATGGAAGAAGGTGACACCGGCTTGCGCGCTGACCGGAATGAACTCGCCACTGGCGCGATGGTTGTGAATGGTTGCCGGCGTGATCACCGCCAAAGTCATGACCAAAATCAGCAAGCCGCCGGCGAGGTCGCGTTCGGCGCCCCACATAATCCAGGCGATGAACAGCGGCACGGCCAAAATCATCGACGGATTGGCGAGCACCGAAAGGCCCAGTAGGAAACCGAAAAACGCCTGCTTTCGAATGGTTCGCTGCTCGACGATGCGCACGGCTTGCCAAAGCAGAATGGCAATGGTCAACAGTTGCAAGGTGACGTTAACGGTGCGGCCGACGTAATAAGTGGGGTCGAGCAGCAGCAGATAAAGGAAGCCGGCGAGCACCCCGGTGGTCGGTCCAAACCGACGTCGGCCGGTATCGGCGATCAAGGCGATGGTGGCGACGTGCATTAGCGCCTGAACCGCATAAACACCGAGCAAACTTGCGCCCAACCAGCGCAGCAGTCCAAGGAAGTAGGGGTATAGCGGTGCGGATAAAAACGGTGTGTCGCCCTGAAGCTTGCCGTCGGCAATATCGCCGGCCCAATTCCAATACACCTCCGCGTCGCCCAGCGGCGTGCGGGCAAACGGATTGGCGGTCCAACCTTGTTGCAACACCATGACTTGGAGAATCATGGCGAGTGCAAGTAGGGCTAGAAGCCAGAGCGGGAAGCGTACTTTCATCTCCGACGGGACTGTATCAACATCGGTTGATGGCCCGGTGGGGTCAATGAATTCGGTGACGGAATTCTGTCATTATTTGGTTCCTTGACGGGAACCTATCGCCGCTAGTTTGGGGCGGTTTCCGTGGCACGCTGTTTGTCTTTGAGCCGGCATGGCTGATTCCCCCCTGAAATCATGCTGGATCCCTTTGTTAACCGGCATTTTGTTCACCTCCAACGCAGTTGCCCAAAGCCAAAATCCTTCTTCGGGCAGCAGCGAAAAACCTCCTGATGGGCAGAAAGAGGAACGCCCAATTTCGGTCGCTGATGAGGTTTTGGTTATCGGCCGGCTCGACGCCATTGGCGTGCCGCAAATTCCTATTAATTATCCCGCTTCGCGCGACATTCTCGGTCCGTTGACCATCCAAGCCATTGGTGCGCGTGACCTTAATGACCTAGTTTTGCATCTGCCGGCCGTTTCTACTCGGCCGTACAACGGTGGCGAGGCGTCGGCGCCTAGCTTAAGTGCACGTGGTTTGCCGGATGACGGACTGACCGAGTATTTGCATGTACTGGTCAATGGTGTGCCGGCCAACGCTGGACCTTATGGATGGACCGCGTTCTCGTTCATGCCGTTGGCGTCGGAACGTGTCTATGCCGTCGACAGCATTCGCGGCGGCCACACGGTGCGCTATTCGCCCAACACGGTCGGAGGGGTGTTGAACTTCGCAACACGTCCTTTGCCGGATGCCTACGAAGTAACCGCTCGCCAATCCTTCGGCAGCAATGCTTTTTCCAGCAGCTTCTTAACCGGCGGTAATCGAACGGCGGACGGCACCGCGTTCCGCTTCTCCGCACTCGATCGCCGCGGTGACGGTTATCGCGATGGCGGCGATTTCCGTCAGCAAGACTTCAGCGCCGAGCTGCGTCAAGAGTTTGACGACGGCGGTTGGTTCGCCGGTTCGGTGAATTGGTTTGAGGACTACCACGCCGCACCCGGTGGTTTGACTCAGGCCGAATTCGATGCGGATCGCTTCGGCAACAGCCGACCGGAAAACGAATTTGAAGGCTTCCGCGGCATGGTCGATGCGGTTTGGCATCAACCCGTTGGCGATGCCTGGGTGGAATACTTCGCCACTGCGTCGGTGACCGAGCGCAATCTCTACGCGAGGCGCACATCCGGCGGCAGCAATGTGCTGGATGATTGGCACGATCAAACCTATTTCGCCAACTTAGGGCTGCGCGCCGAAACTTCGGCAGAGTGGGGCGGTACCGAGCACGTGATCCACGGCGGTTTGCGCGCTCACCGCGAATGGTTGCCGTCGTACTCGGTGAATCGCTCCGATATGACTGCTACCAACTTTGTGCCGCGCACCGATTCCAGTTTCCGCTTATTGTCGCTCTCGGCTCACGTCGACGACACCTTCACGCCACTTCCGAACCTCGACGTCACCGCTGGTGTGCGCGCCGAATTCATTCCTTCGGTGAGCGGTAACGACAGTGTTTCCGGCTTCACCTATGAGGATGACTTCTTTGATCTATTGCCCGCTTTCGGCATGTCGTACACGCTGAACCCTAACTGGGCGTTGTTTGCTAATTACGGCGAAGGCTTCCGTGCACCACAGTTTTGGGGATTTGCCTATGCTGCCAACCCCAAAGATGCGTTGGATTTTGAGAGCGGGCGATCAGCGGAAGTCGGAATTCGTTGGCAGGACTTCGGCGCCATCAGCGGTAGCTTGGCGGTTTGGCGTTTGGACTTCGATGATTACCTGGTATTCGACACCGGCTTTTATGAAAACGTCGGCGCGATCGAATCGCAAGGCGTCGATTGGCAAAGCAACGTCGACCTCGCTCAACTGGCGCCGTGGATGGATGGTTGGGGTTTGAGTACGTCGGTCACGGTGCAAAACGCCGAGCTGCAAACCGGAACCTTCGCCGGCAACGAGGTGCCTTATGCGTGGGAGACCAAAGCCAACTGGCGCTTGCACTATCTAGGAATGAATGGCATGTCCGCCTCGTTGGGCGGTGCCTTTGTAGGTGACAGTTTTTCCGATTCGGCAAACACCGTAGCCGGAAGTGCCGACGGCCGTGTCGGCCGCAACGCGTCGGTGGTGCTTTGGGACGCGCAAGCCGCTTATGACTTTGTGCTCAGCGATCGCGCCATGTTGCAGTTGGCGGTAGGGGCGCACAACTTGTTCGATAAAGAATGGGAAGTGCATTCACGCGGCGGATTCTTTGGCCCCGGTTTGGTGGCCGGTGCACCACGTCAGGTCTATGCCGCGGTTTACTTAGAGATTATGTAGGAGGGAAATGATGAAGAATTTGCCTACTTTGATCATCTTGTGCGGCATTGGGTTGGGGGCGTGCGCTCAACCGCAAACCCACGCCGAAACAGCCGGGGGCGACGGCGATCCCAGCAAAAAATTCGTCGTGCTCGACGGAGCCGCCGACGGCTGGCGTGCAAGTTTGGTGCACGACAACCAGCCGATTGGCGTTTGGCGTATGGAGCCGCTGCAGCTCTTTCCGCAATATGCCACGCCGGAGGTGATTGGTTTGGATGATCAAGGCAGTTGCTGGATCATGGTGTCGTACAGCGGCAAGTGGACACCAACGCGGTTGATTCACGACCATCAATGGTTGGGTGCCATTGCCCATGGCGATGTCGACCCAACTGCTCCAGGCAAAGAGTTGTATGTGGGCGGCAAAAAAGGCGTGCTTTATCAAATTCGTTCCTATCCGGATGGCGGAGTCGATGCGCGGCGCATTACCGCGCTTGCCGGTCGTGAAATTCATACTTTGTTGGCAGGTGATTTAGACCCGCGCAATCCCGGCGCCGAGTTGATTGTGTTTACTCGCCCCGGCGGGCTGTTTCGCATCAACGCCGATTGGAAGGTGGAGCACCTCGGAGACCTGCCTGGCCGCATTCGCGATGCGCGTGTGTTGAGGGACGGCCGCACGATCGTTACCGCATCGCGCACCGGCAAGGTGTCGCTGCTACGTTTCGGCGCCGAAAAAGAGCATTGGCAAACCATCTTTGAACAAGAAGTCGGCTTTGGCCGCTTGGCTATCGGCCAACCGCCGGCCGACGACCCCAATGCCGACGTCATGCACACCGGTTTAGTGATGCCGGTGATTTATTCCACCGCCGATAACGGGCGCGTCTTCCGCCACGAGCCGAAGCTCAATGGCAAGTGGGAAACCACGACCATTTATTCGGGTCCGCTTGGGCCGCGCGGATTGGTGGCCGGGCAATTCCACGCCGATGCCAATAAGGAAACGGTGGCAGTGTTCGGCTATTCCGGCCGCGTCGAGCTTCTGACGCGTGAGGGAGAGGAATGGACGGCGCAAACCTTGTTCACCGATCGCGATCGCGGCCATTGGCTGAGTGTGCTGGAGATCGACGGCCGCAATAACACCGACGAGATCATGCTCAGCGGCTATGGTGCTCGCATGGTGTTGCTGACTCGGTCACCCGGAACCGGGGTTGAGGAATTGGCAATTCCATCGACCCAACAGGACCTTCATGCCCAGCCTTCGCCTTAGCGCTTCGATCCTCACTCTTGGTTTCGCTGCATGCAGCACGGTCGAGCCGCAACTCGCGGTCGATAATGCTGGCACTGATCGCGTCGTACGCGTTGCGGTATGCCAAACAGAGGTCGGCCCAGACATCGAAGCCAACTTTGCGGCGATTGAAAAAGCGTTGCTCGAGGCTCTCGCCCTCAACGCCGATGTCGCCTGCTTCGCCGAAACCAGTTTGTATGGCTGGGTCAATCCGGATGCCCATTATTTTGCAGACCCCATTCCCGGTACCAGTACCATCCGCATCAGCGCGTTGGCCCAACAGTATGGATTGATGATCGCCATCGGCCTGGCCGAGCGCGACGGCGACAAGTTGTATGACTCGGCCATCCTCGTCGACCGCGACGGCAATCTGTTGCTGAAACACCGCAAGGTCAACATTCTGACCGAGCTGATGGACCCGCCATACACACCCGGCGATGGTACGCCAGCGGTGGTGAATACGCGATTGGGTCGGATTGGCATGTTGATTTGCGCCGACACCTTCAAGGATGAAGTTGTGTTGCCGCTGGCCGAGCAAAAACCGGATTTGGTTTTGGTCCCTTACGGCTGGGCTGCTCCGGTGGAAAATTGGCCCGCCCACGGTCGCAGTTTGCAGTCGTGGGTCAGTCATACCGCGCGGCGCACGTCGGCGCCGGTGGTTGGCGTGGATGCTATTGGGCAAATCCACCATGGGCCGTGGACCGGCTACGTTTACGGCGGCCAAAGCGTGGTCAGTGCCGCCGATGGGGGCATCTTAGGGGTGATGGCCGATCGCCAGTCGCAGGTCCAGGTGTTTGAGTCGCCTGTAGAGCCCGCTCGATTCCCGAAGCGGCGGCGTTTTTGCTGATAATCTTGAGGGTCCCATGCCCTCCACGATCCTCCTCCTAGCCGCCGCGTTGCTGGCGCCGCAGCAAATCGCCATCAGCGAATTTCAGGCGGATAACGACGTCATCCTTGAGGATGCGGATGGCGATCGGTCGGATTGGATCGAGTTGCACAACCCTGGCACCACTGCGATCGACCTGGGCGGCTGGGCGCTGACCGACGATTCCGGCTTGTTGTTGCAGTGGCAATTCCCGCCGACCGTCGTCAACCCGGGGCAGTACTTGCTGGTGTTTGCGTCGGGCAAAGATCGCGCGATCAGCGGCGAGGAATTGCACACCAACTTCAAGTTGTCGAAGGACGGCGAATTCCTGGCGTTGGTCAAACCAGATGGTTCGATCTATCAGCAGCTGTCGCCGGAGTTCCCGCCGCAGTTTGAAGACGTCAGTTATGGCTTGAAGTTCGATCCAGGAATCACCGCGGATTGGGTCTACTTCCAAACGCCGACTCCGGGCACCAAAAATGGCGTCGGTGGACCGGTTGTGCGTGAGATGAGCGCAACTCCCGATCAGCTCCTTCCCGGGGAAGACCTGACTGTGACCGTCGAAATGGAAGCGGCCACGCCTGCGGTTGCCGTCGACGTGGTTTATCGCGGCGGTTACCAGCCCGAGCAATGGGTCAGCGCTTTCGACGACGGCAGCAACGGCGATGCAGTTGCCGGCGATCAAATTTGGACCGCGATCATCCCGGGCGGCGTTTCCGATGCCGGCAAGTTGCTGCGCTGGGCGGCGTTCGCCTCCGATGGCGTCGGCGGTCAGAACCGCTACCCCGGTTTTCACGATCCGCAGAATTCGGCGGAATACCACGGCACCGTCGTTCACGATGTCACGCTCAGCAGCGAGCTTCCGATTTACCACTGGTTTATGGACAACTCGGGCGCGGCCAACACCTGGGCGGGCACGCGCTGCTCGCTGTATTACAACGGCGATTTCTACGACAACATTCACTGCCGCAAGCGCGGCGGCTCGTCGGCGTTTTGGACAAAAAAGAGTTACAAGCTCACCTTCAACCGCGGAGAGCACTTTGAGTTCGACGAAAACTTCGACAAGGTCAAAGAGTTCAACTTGAACACTTTGTGGAGCGATAAGTCGTACTTGCGCCGCTTGCTTTGCTGGCAGGCTTATCGCGAAGGCGGATTGGCGGGGAACTTATCTTTCCCCGTCCACCTGCGCCGCAAAGGTGTGTTCTTCCAGTTGACCGCTTTTGTCGAGCAGACGGATAAGCGCATGTTGGAGCGCTATGGTTGGGATGAGGATCACATTGGCGCTTTGTACAAGATGTACAACGTGCTGAATAACGCTAGCGGTGGGGCCGAGAAAAAAACGCGTCAGCATGAGTCCAATGACGACTTGCGCGATTTGGTGCAGGGGTTGCGTTTGACGGGGGCTGATCAACGGGATTATGTATTTGATAACGTCGACATTCCGGCGGTGATTAATTACATCGCGATCACCAATTTGTTGCACAATAACGATCACATCGCCAAGAATTATTATGTTTACCGCGATAGTGAAGGCGATTTGGAATGGCAGTTTTTGGCTTGGGATTTGGACTTAACGCTGGGTCGCAATTACACGATCGGTGGTGGCGTTTTGAACGACACCATTTGGGCGGAATACGATCCGTACAGCCATCCGGACTTCGGCGATCGCGATCACCCCAAGAACGATGGTCCGTGGAATCGTTTGATCGACGCGATCCTGCAGCAGCCGGAAACGCACGAGCTTTATTTGCGCCGTCTGCGTTCCATCATGGATCAGTTGCTGCAACCTCCCGGCACTCCGCGAAGCCAGCGCTGGTTCGAGCAACGCATCGATGAATGGGTCGCGCTGATCACTGACGACGTCGCCGAAGACGTTTTGAAGTGGGGAATCCCATCGTATGGTTCGTCGCAGGATTTCATGACTGCCGTCGGGATTTTGGAAACCGATTACCTGGAGCGCCGTCGCCATCACTTCTACATCACCCACGGACCCAACGGCAGCGGCTTGATCCCCGGTCAGCAGAAGCTGGCGCCGCAAATCGGCTTCGGCGTTTGGGAAAGCGATCCGGCATCGGGTTTGCAGGAAGAGGAATACTTGCAGCTGCTGAACTTGGAATCGACGGCGATTGATATCAGCGGTTGGACCCTAACCGGTGACGTCAGCTTTACCTTTGAGCCGGGAACGGTAATCGGCGCTCAAAACGAGCTGTATCTTTCACCCAATCAAGTCGCCTTCCGCAACCGTCTGCAATCGCCAACCGGCGGCGAAGCTCACCTAGTCGTCGGCCCAGCCGACGGCGACCTGCCGGCGCAACCACAGCTAACTTTGTTTGATGCCAACGGCGATTTGGTCGCAACCACCATCGCCGGACCGCAGTTGGTCGTGCGCAATTTTGTCGCCGGTGAAGAAGCGGTGATCAGCGTGGTCGGCGGAACTCCAGCCGGTGATCAAATCGTGGCTTATTCACTGGCCGGCGCCGGTCCGACCGCGTCGCCGTGGGGGAGTTTGGACTTGTCGCAACCGATTTACCCGCTCGCCACCCAATCCGCCGACGGCTTCGGATCGGCCAGTTGGCAGGTGCAGCTACCCGCCGGAATCACCGGTCGCAACGTCTGGATCCAGGGATTCGACGTGGTCAGCGGCGAACTGACCGCTGGATTGCATCGCCAGGTGCAATAAATCGCCCGGGTGCATCGAAACGTCAGGCGCAATAGTTTGCGCTGACTTGGGCGGCGGCGGGCGGCGCTCTACAATTCTTGGCCGGCGGCCTTGAGTCCCGATGGCTTTGGCCTAGGGATAAGCCCCGATCAAAAATCATGAGCTACGAACTCCCTGCACTGCCCTTCGGCCCCAACGATTTGGAGCCCCATCTCAGCGCCGAGACCCTGGATTACCACCACGGCAAGCACCACAACGCTTACGTGATGAAGTTGAATGAGCTGCTCGACAACGATTCGTCGCGCTCGCTGGAAGAACTGATCAAAACCACCGAAGGCGGCGTCTTTAACAACGCAGCTCAGGTCTGGAACCACACCTTCTATTGGAACTGCATGTGCGCCAACGGCGGCGGCGCCCCGAGCGGCGACCTGGCTGCTGCCATCGACCGTGACTTCGGCGGTTACGAAGCCTTCGTAACCCAGTTCAAAGCTGCTGCCATGGGCCGCTTCGGCTCCGGCTGGGCTTGGCTGGTCAAAGACGACGCCGGCAAGCTGAGCATCGTCGACACCGCCAACGCCGGCAACCCAATGACCGACGGCCTGACCCCGCTGATGACCTGCGACGTCTGGGAGCACGCTTACTACGTCGATTACCGCAACGCTCGTCCGAAGTACCTGGATGTGTTCTTCGACAGCTTGATCAACTGGGATTTCGTCGCTTCGAACTTGTAAGCGATCTGATTTCGTTCGGTTTAGGCCGAAACTTTTACCCCGGTCCATTCAGGGCCGGGGTTTTTGCATTTCTGCCTAAAACCCCCCTAGGCAGGCTAGGATGCATCTCTATGAATTTTCGAATCAGCGTTGCCCTGGCCGGTGCAATCGCTGTTGCATTGGCGCTGTTCGTACTTCTTTCCGATCCGGCGGATCCGTTGCTGCTGGAGCAGGGGCAGGAACCGGAGTCGGGGGCGCAAGATTCGGAGGAGTTGATTCCTCGTGAGGCGTCGGCGGCCAACCCAAAGACTGAATTTGCCGACGTGATCCGCGAGTCGGCGGCGCGGACGACAACGATTCCGCTGCAGATTCAGGCGCGGGATGGGTCGGCGTTAGAAGGTGAGGCGCAGGTTTATTACCTCAGCGATCAAATGCTGGAAGACGGCTATGAAACGCCGGAGGGCTTCCATCCCAATCACCCGTGGCGTCATCAAAACCTCGACTTTTTGCCTTCAGTTCAGCTGCCCGCCGACGGCACGCTTCCCGTCAAACTTAGCGGATCCACCGGCTACTTTTACGCGGTCCATGGCAGTTGGCGCGGCATGCGACGCTGTTCGCTTTATCAAGATCATTCGCCGGGCTTTGCCATTTCATTGGAGCCTTATGAATCTTTCGCCATCCAAGTTTTGCGATCGAACCGCAAACCTGCCGTCGGCGTGCCGGTGATGTTTCAAACCATGCGCGGCACTCAAGTCGAGACGGACGATTCCGGGCACGTTTATTTGCACCTGCCCGAGTATTTGACTCGCGGCAAACAAGGGCGCAAGCAAGTCCGAATCGCCGATCGCTTTAAGGTGCTGGCGCCGTTGCTTTCTCAGCAAGTCAAGCGCGAGGTGCATTCGCAAGCAGGGGCGTTTCAGCGATATGCATTTCATCTGCCGCCATTTGGTCAAGTGCGGGTTCGCAATACCGGTGAGCAGCTCGATGCGAACTTGATGCTGCAGTTAGACAAGGGTGCGCGCCACATTCGGGTGGAGCCGCAACTGGATAAGGGAAACGAAAGCTGGCATTTTGATTTTGTTCCCATTCAACAGCCGTTGGAAATCCTATTGCAAGAAGGCGACCCCATTTGGGAAGAAGGAAGCTTGGTTCTGACCGGATTCGGTCCGCGCAGCGACGGCAAGGTGCGTGAGTTGGATTTGGATATCACCAAAGCATTTCGATTTTCGACGGTGTTGGTCGACGAAAAAGGAGCGGCACTTCCTGGCGCGGAAATTTGCGCGTGGTTGGTGGATCAAGCGGGCAAACCGACCGGGGAATACGCTAAAGCGACGACGTCGGCCGAGGGCGAATTAGAGTTGTTCTTCCATCCGGAGCGGTTTCGGCTAAGCAAAAGCAAATGGCTGTGGATGCACACCGAAATGCCGGAATGGTCGGCGGTTGCCCAACCCTATCGCGAATTCGCGTTGGAGCTGCCGGCGAAGGGGCCGCGCGGTTTGATGGATGAACCCAGCCTTTCTCCACTAAAACCAAAGCTGCTGGCCGATGGTTGGGTGGTTTACGAAAACGGCGAACGAGCCAAAGACGTCAGCGTTCGTGCCGCGGCTTGTTTGCGCCCCTCCGACTTTGGCAGTGAAGACTTGCGCGAACAACGATGGCCGCGGCCAAAGGTGCTTTCGTTATCCGCGCCGGGTGGGGCAGGGGAATTTGCGTTGGCGACGTTGGATCGACCCTTTGATTGTGATTACGAACTCCGCGTGCACGACCAATCGGGAAAAATGCGCTTCCGCCAGTTGCTGCGCAAGCCGGTCAAGGACATGGAAGTCGTGCTGACATCCTTAGCCGATATCTCGATCAGTTATTCCACCGACGGTTCCAAGGGGCCAGTGGATTTCTTTTTGACCAGTTTCGATGGACGAAAATTTCAAGCCAGTCCTTCCTTTAGTAGTTCTGCCCATCTAGATCGTTGGGTGGGTGCGTTCGAAGGGCAGAGTTCGTTCGAAGATCTGCCGCCGGGCATCTACAATTTTCAAGCCCTGGAACGACAGGGGAGAGTTTTCGCTGACATTGCCAACGTCGCCATTTCAGCGGACGAGCCGAAGCCCTCGCAGCTGCAACTGATTCCGTTGCGAGCTCCGGGAACGCTGCGCATCAAGCTCTTCGACTATGAAGGCTTTGACCTTTCGATTCACAATCAGGGGCGGCGCAATTTCCGGGTTTACCACAAGGGCCAGGACGGTTTCGAGCAAGTAGACAGCCTGCGCGCATGGCATCGCGACTTCTTCCTGCGCCAGGAAGGTTACTTAGAAGGCCATTGGCTAGTCGTCGACGGCTGCCGTCCGGTTCAGCTCAGCGATGCCTTCGAAGGCAAACGCTATGAGCTCGAGCAGATGCCGACAGTAACTCTACGCACCCGCGAACTCGAGCAGCGTCGGTCGCGGGCAGTGCTGTGGCTTGAGGTCAAACCGCCGAAAGGAGCAAGTGATTTGAACATGCTGACCCTGCCGGAACGCATCTTGCCCAGGCGGTGGTTTGGCCACTACGAAGTTCCTGTGGTCACCAAAGGCACCTACGAGTTGGTGTGGGTGGGTCACCGCAGAGATCAGGGCGAGAAATCCGCTGTACGTGCACCCGTGCAGAAGATCGTGTTGGACCCGGCCGCAGGCAGTTCCACCCAGGAAATCCGGCTGCCGGAATCGTTGGCTCAGGCGTTATTTGCCGAGCCGGATCGTTAAGATGACGCGGATATGAATTTGAAAATAGTCGGCCTTTTGGGCGCGCTTATGGTCGCGCTGTTGTGCGCGGTGTTGTTTTGGCCGCCTCCCGAGAACGAAATCCCGGTGGTTGAGACTGCCGGTAGTTCTTCACCCCCGGAGTTAGATCCGGATTTAAACACCGCAACAAAGGATTCTCAGAGTGTTGCCGAATCCGAGTCCGCTGTTCCGAATAGCCGCGAGGCAGCGGATTTTCCAATCCATCATATCGGTGTGCAAGTGCTCGATCACGACAATTGGTTAGCGGTTGCGCATGCCAAGGTCTACTACATCACCGATGCGATCCGTCAGCAGGACCCCAAACTTAAAGACTTCCGCTCCAAAGATGGCTGGTCGCGCCTGAAAGACCTGCCGTCAGTCACCACCGATGGCGACGGCATGGCAGTGCTGGAATTGCCCGGTCGAATTGCCTACCTCTACTGCCGTTCGGACACCGCCAAAGGCATGTTGAAGGTCAAGCTCGGGTCCGAGCCAATTACCGAGGTGAATTACCGCAATGTGATTTATTTGCATCGCGAAAGCACGGTAGAAGCCAAAGTTTTGCGCCACGATGGTCGACCTGCAGTGGGTGTGCCGGTGGTCGTGGAAGGGACCATTAAACCGGTGGGCATCACCGATGAAAACGGGCTGGCGACTATGTTGATGCCATTGTCAGTGCTTGCTGACATCCGCAAACAAAAAGGAGCGGGAGGTGAGCTCACCCTTCGTTGCAAACTGCCATTGATGGGTGATCCCACCGCAGTGATCAGCGAAATCGGTGGCTCTTGGCACGCCGAGGTTCAGCTTCCACCATACGGGGGCATCGAAGTTGTGAACCTCGAACCGGATTGGGCATACAGCGTGAGAGATGAGAGCTACAACAGTTTGAGTTTGAATCCCCGCGAAGTCAACGGAGCTCTTTCTGCACGTGAAGACTTCATTCCTGTTGATGCTGCCTTAATTCTATCGCAGGAAATTAGCGGATCCGTGGTCTGGGATGACCAAGAGATGGAAACCGAGATTGCCAGCCCTAGTGTGGACGGTGAAGTCGTGCGAGTGGAAGCGCAAACAGCTCAAGGGGTTCGTTTCCAGGGGCGGCTCTTGAACCGAACTGATGAACCTGTAACCAACACCGGCTTTATGCTTTGGTATCTGGATGAGGATGGCGATTCCACATTTGGGTTTACGATGGGTGCTACCAATGAGCTCGGCGAGTTCAATTTATTTTTAATGGAACCTGGTCCGGCGTTTGAAGAGACCCAGTACTTATGGTTCATCGTCAATTCGGAAGTGTTTTCAAACTCAAATGTGCAATATGCCAGCTATGTCGTTGAAAACGGTGGCTGGGGATCCCCGGGCGAGGTCGAACTCGGCGACCTAGAGCCGTTGGAACTCGAGTTCTTGCTTTCCGGTAAAGCCATAGGCCCGGATGGCAAGCCGATTCGAGGAGTAGAGGCGTCCATTACTCGAGACTTGCCTGCTTCCGATGGGTTGGACGAAATTCGCTTTACCGTCGACGAAATTGCCACCGGCAACCTTGCGGATGCAGACAAAGGCGAATTTCGCTTTGAATATTCGCCTACACCGTTCCCATGCGTGTATCAGTTGGATATTTATTCCGAGGATAACGAGTACCGCGAGATTTCCTTCGAGCCAGGAACCAAGGACTTGATCGTTGAGTTACGCCAAAGCGTGGCGGTCCAATTCAGCTACTTCGGATACCCGCTGGCGCTTGGCGTGGAATTTGTTTTAGTTGCTGAAGATGGCTCGCAAATCGGCGCCGATGAAGAATACATCCCGCAAGTTGAAGGATCGAATTCTCCAACGAACAACTTATTCAGTGATGTACCCGAGGGTGCTTATGTCTTTCAGGCCGTTGCGGAAAACGGCAGACTCTTGATCGAAATAGCCGGCGTCAATGTGCGGAAGGGTGCGAATTATCCTTCGCTTAGAAATATTGACCTAAATGCTGAAAATACGATCCAACTGAAAATCAATTTTCCAGAGACCTTGTATTCCATGTATGTCATGAGCGACCAAGTCGTGCTCCATTCTCCAAAAGAGGATGGCTACCGAAGAGTGGAACGCTTTGCGACCAAACCGGCAGGAATGGTTGTGCCGGAGGAGTATACCCATGATGACTACATGCTGGTTTTTGCTGGATGTAAGCCAGTAAGCCTGCGTGGGCGTAGGGACGGTGAAACCATTCAGCTGCAGGAGTATCAGGCCATCCCCATCGAAATTCCAGACGTGAAAATGCTCCTGGATCAAGCGGAATTTTGGGTCCGATTAGAAAGCGTGGACCCAGGCGATGACGTCGGGATGCACCTGCTTAACGGGGCGAACGTGCGCATTAATCCTGAGGAAGAATCATTCGAATTTGCCTTGCCCGGGCCGGGGACTTACATCCCCGTTTGGGAGCTTTTGATTGAAGATTGGCCAGGGGAAAGGGTTATTCCTGGTTCCCAATGGCGCGGGCAACCCATTCACCTGGACCCTGAACGTGATTCGGCTGGAGTCATCTTGCACGTCCCGGCTGAATTCCGTGCCCAATTGATGAAGGAAGAGGATTGAAGATGCGAAGTCTCGGGTTGAAATGGACCATGACCTTGCTGGCGTTGGCAACCATTGGCTTGAGCTGTGCGCCTTCGTCTCGCGAAGTAAGTACGGGTGAACTTCAAGCGACCTCGTCTTCCGGTCAGCGGACGGCATCAGTGCCCGGAGTGCCGGAGCATGAAATCGGCATTCAGGTCATGGATCACGAAGCGTGGAAGCCGATGGCCGGCGTCAAGGTTTTTTATATCACCGATGCCGAGTATAAGGAGCGCAAAGAAGAGTTGACCGGCTTTGAACCGCGCAGCCCATGGGACGACCAGAGCTTTCAAACTCTTCGGCATGTGACCACCGATCACAACGGGCAAGTTGTGCTGAAATTAAGCGGGACCGTGGTTCGTCTGTACGCACATCAGGACGGTTATCGAGGCACCAAACGCGTGGTTTTGGGCGACCATCCCAGGGCGGAGGTGGATTTTATGACCACGCTATTTTTGGAGCCGTACATGGTGTACGAGGTGCGTGTGGTTCGCGCCAATGGCGATTATGTACCCGGCGTTGAAGTTGCGTTCCAGCGCACCAGGGGATCCGGCTCGGTGACGAATACATTTGGAAAGGCGTATTTAGGCTTGCCTTTGAGTCAATGGTCGGAAGCCATTTCCTACCGAAACGGCGAGATCGAACTGCCTGTGACCTGCAAGTTGCCGCTGCTTGAAGTCCAGGAACATGCTTTCCCCGCCAATGAAAACGAGCGCAAGATGAAGTTGCGCTTGCCGGAGTTTGGCGGGGTCCGCGTGCTGAGTCCGGATGGAATCGGCGATCAAAAGCTGTACTTAAGAACCGAAACCAATGGCGCCATTCCTTGGGTGCCGATGAAACTTGAAGAGTGGCAAGACCAGCCGTGTTGGCATTATGGGTTTGTTCCGCTGAACTCCAGAATCGAGGTCAAGATTGGTACAAAAAGCAAGGACCACTCCGGTGTGCAGCGTTACATCCGCTCTGCCAGTGGGCCCACACGCGATGGTCAGTGGATCACGTTAAAGTCCGATGACGCTAACACTCAGCAAATCACCGGCAAGTGTTTGGACGGTAGAGGCAGCCCTCTTGCAGATAGCTTTCTAACCCTTTGGCCGCTAACTGCCGACGGTCGCTTGATTGGAAAACAACTCCATGGGAGAAGTGGTGAAAATGGAGAGTTCACTTTCTACCTGCATCCGGATGACTTCGATTTTGACCAAATTGAATTGCTGTGGATTGATCGCGATCCGGATCAATCCCCCGGATTACCCTGGGACGAGCATCAATACCTAGTGCAGAGTGTTGCATTAGGGTCGAAAACGATTTTGGATTTAGGCGACCTGGAACCGGAAGCGCTGGTGACCCTAGTGCGTGGCAAAGTGTTTTTCGAGAATGGCTCAGTTATTCCAAATGCCCGGATTCGCGTGGAGCGCTTTGCAGGATCGAACTTTGACCAATCATCGGCAAATAATGTTCGGCCCGCCAGAGGTCCGGTGGCCAATAAACGCGACAAGGATGAATTTGCTGTACTTATCGTTCCCGCGCCGTTTGATTGCAGTTACTTGCTCTCGGTGGACATGGGAAACGACCGCTTTGTTCATCGCCAAATAGTTCAACCGGGAACTAAGAACTTGGAGGTTGTTTTATCAAGCAAGAAGGAAGTGCACTTTTCCTGTCAAACCGTTGCCGTCAAAGGGCGTTGGCAGTTCGATTTGGTCGATGCCGCCGGTATCAGCTATCGCGCAGAGGACATCTATGACCAACAGAGTTTCTACCCGCCACCCGGCGAACGCCTGTTCCGCAGCAAGTTTCATGCTCCGGCGGGGGAGTACACCTTCCGCGCCACTTCGCTGGGAGAGGGTGGTGGTGAGGTCGTCGAGATTCCAAATGTCGTGATTGTTTCAGCGGAACATCTTCCTGCGGACTTGCAGAAGATTAATCTTTTGCAGGACTCACTGATCACTATTGAGCTGGTGAATCCCAATTGGCAATTTAAGAGCGATTATGATTTTTATGATGTTGCCGTGCTTGAGAAAACCGCCGACGGTTATCGCAAGACGCAGAAATTTGAAAAGAAACGACGCAAAATCCACTTGCCGATGGGTTTGCTGAATACGGGTCACGTTTTGATCGCCGAGGGCTTTCAGCCGCTTCCGTTGGATGGGCTCGTGGATGGCCAAGTTGTGGACATGGTCGCCCAGCCCAAGGTTCAGTTCGACTTGCAGCCGGAGGTCGGCCCATGGAAAGGGATTCGCGCCTGGGCGGAATTTTCATGGCTGGAAGGCGAAACCGGCTTATGGCTTCATTCCGATCATGATCGCCAACTTGCCATTGGAGTTCAGTATTTCAGCGGCATTCCGATCCCTGCATACGGTCGCTACAAGTTGACTTGGCGACTTCGGCGAATCGAAAGCATGACTGTGATCGCCGAATTTGATGGCGGAGAAATCCAGCTAACCGAATCCTCCGAACCCATCCCGCTTGCGATTCCAATCGAAGTTTTGCAAAAGGTCGAGGCGTTAGCCGAAGGAGATTAATGTTCGACCCCTGTCATCAACCGACATGAGTACGCTCCTTTTCAGCAGCCTTCTCCTTTGCTCATCCCAAGTGGTGATCGAGCAAGAGCCATCCATCACCACAACTCCAGTGGTTTTCCATTACGACGGCGCATTGTTCCCCGGCCGACGTCCGCTGTTTGGGTTGCAAGCGAAGGATGGAACCATTCTTTGGTCGGAGCCGGGCATTGCAAAGCACCGCATCAGGAAGATCCCTAGCGGCCAGGAAATTTGGTATGAATTCGAATCCCAGCCTAACGGTGGCGTGATTTGGGGTGTTCCTGAAGGGCAACACACCTTCGTCGTCAAGTCCACGCCTTTCCAGGAAATCCTTCGCATCCCAAATGTCGAGGTAAAAGCCATACGTGGTTATGGCTGCTACCCGGACGTGTTGCAAAACATCCAACTGGTCGAACGAGATTCCATTGCCGTTTCCTTTGAAGATGCCGAGGGTCAATTTTTGCCGCTGCGCCATTGGGACGAGGAAGACATACTCGTCATGCATGAGATGGATGACCGTTTGATCCAAATGCCAAACCGCATTTTGGATACCGGCAAAGTGCGAATCTCCACCGATTACTTGGCGGATGACTATTGGTTGCTCATGAAGGGCTATTTGCCGGTTCCGCTACATGGATGGCAAGACGGCGACGTTGTCCCGTTGAGGCGCATGCAAGGCGTATCCATTAAGTTCCTTCGTCCCGAAGGTTGGCCAAGAGATGCCGGTGTTACCATCGATATTACGCCGGATAGTGAAAGTCGAGCCATGGACAAGGTCCAAGCGGCTCAAGGGTGTTTGCGCTATGAACCTGAAGCGGAATACATCGAACTGTTTTTTCCCAAACCCGGACGTTACGCAATGAATTGGAGTTTGAGGTTATGGCCCTATTCCCCATTCGACACTGTGGAAACGATGGGTGGTGGGATCATTCAATTGCCGCCAGCGGACCCAACGATCCTGCTTGAACTCAGAATCCCGTCTACATTGGCGGCGATCGCAAAACGCGAGTTAGAAGTCTCTAAAAACGCTCCCACTCCAGTCATAGAAATGCAAGCGGCAGCGCCGCCGCCCGAACTTCCTGAGCGACCGCCTCGCTAGCCCAGAGCCCATTCGCCCCCCAATGGAATGAAGCTAAACTCGAGCAGTCTTCGATTTCCGATCCTCACTGCGCTGGCCGCTGCCATCTGCATTTTTATACTCTGGGATCCGACCCCAACCGATCTACTCGAAGTCGGAAACGCAACTTCGTCAGCTCATTCCGACGGAGCATCCACGCCCACCGGAGTCCAAACATCGCAACCAACTGGCGAAAATGAAGAGGACCCCGCGCGCAGCAAAGCCCAGTATTCGATCCCGGTTTTCGTCCAACTTCAGGACGGCAACCAATGGACCGACGCAGCTGGAATCGAGATTTCTTATTTCTGTGAATCTTTCCGCAATTGGAAAGACCAAAGCCTCGCCGATTTCGATGTCCACAATCCGTGGCGAAACTCCAATTTTTCCAATCTGCCGACCGCAACCACCAATGGTGCCGGCAAAGCCATCGTTGAAACCAATAAGGAGGACCTATGGCTCTATGCCCGCAACGGCGACGCGGTTCTTATCCATTGGCTGCGGGCCGATCGCAATTGGAACACCGCAGCCGAAGAAGGCGTGCTTTGTTCCCTGGAACCCTGTGAGGCCATTCAATTCACCGTCACTCTCGCCAGCGGAGCCCCGGCGGCCAATGTACCGGTTCAAGTTGCATCCTTCCGTTCGGGCAAAGGTACTACTGGAAAAGATGGCGTCGCAGAAATCTTTTTAAACAAGCACGAGGTTCTTCGCCGCGAAAATTTGAGGCGGCGAGGACCATTGACCGAGGTTCAGCTCGTTGCCAGCCTCAACCTGCTCGATAAGCCAAACGTCTTTTTACACGGCTTTGATCAAGGCAAACGCACTGCGGAGCTGCGACTGCCGCGCTGCTCGAAGGTTGTGGTGAATTCCAAGCAGGTTGGATTTAGCGGCGGCATGCGCTTGCAGATCGAAAGCGGGAATTTTGCTCGGTCAGTTCGCATGTTGCCGGATCACAAGATGGATCGAGCTCAATGGAAGTACGACTACGCCCCGTTGGGCCAGCCCTTGAGGATTCTTCTGTACTTAGAAGGCTTAGAAGCACCTTGGCGCGTGCCGTTGGACGTGTTGCGTGGCCGTACTTCGGCGAAATCCGGCGGTTTGAAAGAGCTCGAAGTGAACTGGGACTCGGTTTTTCTAGCCACCGGACGAGTTCAGGCGTCACCTCAATATCAGAGCAGAAGCAATGTGCTTCGTGTGATCTCGCTCAATGACAAAGGCCAGTCTTTGGGCAAGCCGATTCAAGTCCAGACTTCACCCGAAGGGGATTTTGAAATCGCATTCACCGCTCCGGGTGGCGACGTCGGCCAAATCAGGCATCTTTGGTTGCAATCCCTTGAGGGCAAACGCGAGAACGTCTACTCGTTGGACGAGTACTTCGTGCAGAATCTCGACGCGGTTCCTGGCGAGCAAATTCAGCTGGGAACCTTGGCTCCCGGCCCTATCGAACCGTTGGTCTCCGGTACCGCCGCCTATGACGACGGCGAACTGTTTTTCGGCTATGGCTTGCGCGCCGTGAAACGCGTACCGCGCGCCGATGGTCAGCCGGATTTGTGGCTAGCGGTGAATATGAAAAACACTGGTACCGCTAACTCGGTGGGTTTCAACGGCAAGTTCGCAGCCACTCACGCCAAAGGGCCCTTTCCATTCCGCTACCAGTTAAGTGCCAAAATCAAAGATTGCTTGCGCTACCAGCAGGAGTTCCAGCCGGGCAGTGACAACTTTGAAGTCATTTTCCAGCTACTCAGCACTGTGACCGGATCCTACCGTGCCGAGGTTTTCGCCGGCGACCAACTCGACCTGGTCATGATCGATGAAAAGGGCAAGTCTTATCGCGGTTCTGCCGACTTGCAGTTTGGATTGCGAACTCCACCCAGAGAAGAGGGCGAGTTTTCCAAGATGGTCTTCCGCGAATTGCCGCCCGGCAACTACCTCTTCCGTGCCCAGGTATGGAATGGCGGCATCCTCAAAGAGATCCCATTTGTCAAAGTCGCCGGCCTAGACACGGCGCCGCCGGAGCTGCAGAAAATCGTGATCGAGCAACCGGGTGCCGTCCGCCTGAAGTTGGTAGACGAAAGCGGTGATGCCATGGATTTATCGATCCAAAGCAATCATTTCGTCACCTTGTACGAATCAACCGATGACGGCTACCTGCCTTCCTTCAACTATTCGCACCGGGAAAACCAAGTCCGCATCGCCGAAGCTAGCTTCAAACCGGGCAATTACCTAGTAGTCAACGGCTACCATCCCATCGAACTCAAGGGCTTGGATGATGGCGACGAAATCGAAATGCGCCGCAGCCCAATTCTGAAGGTGAATGTCGAACCCTTAACCGAAGCTGAGGAGTTTTTCCCTTACACTTTGGCCATTGAACCGATTTTCGACGCGCACAATTCCAAAACTCTGCCGCTGGGTCCGGGAGGACTGAGTGCCCAGTCGCGGTGGGAATACAACTTCGCATGCCCAGGCAAGGGCAAGTACCAAGTGCGTTGGTACTTATTGCTCGATTCCTTCGGCGGTCCTGGGCAGCGCATCCAAACTTACGACGGCCCAATTCTCGAACTGGATCCCATCGGTAATCCGGCGCCGATTCAATTGCAATTGCCGCCCGATCTGATCGCCGAAGCGAAAAGGCGGGGCGGCAAAGATGGGCGCTAGTCGAATGAAAGTGGGGGGCTAGAAAGTAATGCCTACGCCCCAATAGAAACCGTTGAAGTCGATGTCGGCATCAATAGAAGCGTCATCAATCGAACCTTCAAAGTCGAAGTTCAACGCGCGGTAGCCAATCAGAACCTCAATCCATTCGTTATCCATCGGCGACCAACCAACCTGCGCATCAATATCCAAAAAGGTGCCGTCGATGTCATCGATGTCGGCACTCACTCCACTAATTTCACCGCCCACGCGGAAGCCCTGCGGCAGCGCCAAATCGGCGCGCACGCCGACCATCGGAATGGGGATTTCTTCGTTCTCGGCAATGATGTAGGTCTCGGTGGTCAACCCGCCCTGCGACGCATATGCCGAGAACTCGTTAAAGGTGAACATATCCACGCCGATTAACAAGCCGACGCGGAACAAGCCGGTGTTCATCATGTCGAAGCCAAGCATCAACTTGGTGACGTCGAAATCCATCGTCGTCGTCGCCGTCGACGTACCCGAAATCGGACTACCAGTTCCAGGATCAAAAGTTCCGTCGAAGCTGCCGGAGTGCACCGAGCTGTGATCAAACATCGACACCGAAACCTCCATTGGCGCAATGCCGACGCGCACGCCGCTCAGGAATGTGGTGTCGGACTTTTCGCGAATGGCCAAGTCGCCATCAATGTCGGTAATGCCGGTGCTCACCGTCAAATCATTGACCGAACCGCTCGCCCCAAGGTTGTAAAGCGATCCATAGCCATTGGCGTGAAAGTCGCTCCACGCGGCGTCGCCGGGAATGGCACAAGAGGCTGCAAATGGAAGCGCGAGTAATGCGAGTTTTTCATGGATGGTTGTGACCGAGTCTACTCCAGCTTACACGCGCGCCGACACCTTCCGTTGGCGTCAATCGGGCGGAAGCTATGCGCCGAGCAAGCCGATCGGCTTCCACAAACGATTGCGACGAATCGCCTCGGCGAACAGCTTTGGGATTTGCTGCTCCCACAACGGTCCGCGATGACCCCAATCACAACGGTGTTCGCGCCACGCCCCACCGTAGATCCGCAACGCCCGCAACCTCTCCGTCGCCCGAACCTCATTCGGCAATCCCGCGTGCAGCGCCGCCAAATCGCGACGCGCCCGCGACGGCACGATCTCGGTGCGGCGGAACCAGTTGCGGTCGTGATCGATCACCGCAATTTCAATGTCATCGGCCGTTCGATAGTCCACCAGAATATTGCTTGGCTTGAAATCGCGATAAGCCACGCCAAGCAAATGCATGCGGCGGGCGTAGCGAGCCAGTTTCGCCAGCAACGCCGCCCGCGCATCGCCGTGCAGCTCCACGATGACGTGCTGCAGGGCCTCAAAGCCGGCAAGGTCCTCCAGCAACATCCATGATCCCTGTTTGGGCTTGGACCAAGCCGCATATCCCACCGCCGCCCGCAAACCGCGACGATTCAGCGCTTCGCAAGCGTGAAGACTGCCGATGGCCTTGCTCATGCCCATCGAATTGCGCGGGTCCACTTTTTTGTGCGGCGGGAAATGCTTGAGGATCAGCGTTTCGGGACCACAAGTTGCTTCAACCCGGCTGACCACTCCGCGCTTATGCGCTTTAAGCGGCTCGGTCGCCGCCGCCGCTGCGATCCAATCCTCGTCGTGAGCCGCCCACTCCGGCACCCGCCACAAGCGCGGATGTAACGCGCCACCGCGCAAGCGATCCGCCCAAGCCGATTCGCGATCCCATTGACCATGCAAACGGCGGCAAATGCGATATCCAGCCAGCCAAGCATCTCGAGCCAATGCCTCGTCCCCGGTGGCTAGGCGCCAGACCTCACTAGGAACCGGCTCCAAAGCAGCAAACAACTGTGCCCACAAAGGCAACTGATCGGCCAACAGCTTGGCGACGTCGCCCCTTAGTGATTCGCTTTGCAGGAATTCCGTCCGCGTCCACTTAGGCATCGCAGCCAACGCCGCCGGAAGCTCGGCGCGACGTCGCTGTGATTGCAGAGGTGGGGGAATGGGGCTCACCCCAATAGACTAAGGGCGCTGGCAGCCAAGCCGACGCCCGTTGCTTTCGATGTCCACACCTCTGCCTCAATTTCAAAACCAATTGCTCGCGCCGCTGGTCACGCGCATCGCCAAGGCGGTGCAGGCGCATGGTGGACGTGCGTTTTTGGTCGGCGGTGCGGTGCGCGATGGCTTGCTTGGCCTACCAGCCAAAGACGCCGATTTTGAAGTTTATGGAATCGCCGCCGAACCGCTCGAAAGCATCGCCGCGCAATTCGGTGCCGTGCACTTGGTCGGCAAGCAGTTCGCCATTCTGCACCTCGCCACCGAAGCAGGCCCGATCGAGCTATCACTGCCACGAACCGAATCCAAAACCGGACCCGGCCACAAAGGCTTCCAAGTCAAAGCCGACCCCAACCTCGACTACGCCGACGCCTCCCGCCGCCGCGACTTCACCGTCAACGCGATGTTGCAAGATCCATTAACCGGCGAGGTCATCGACCCGTGGAACGGTCGCGCCGACTTGCAAAACGGAATTCTCCGCCATGTTTCGTCGGCGTTCGCTGAAGATCCATTGCGGGCGTTGCGAGCTGCGCGTTTCGTCGCTCGCTTCAACTGGCGCATTTGCCCAAGCACGTCGGAACTTTGCCGCAGCCTGGACCTGCGCGAACTGCCGATTGAACGATTGGAGCAAGAATGGCGCGGCATCCTCGTCGACAGTGAATTCCCCGGTAGGGGGTTGCTGGCGCTGGAACAAGTCGGCGCGCTGAAGCTCTTTCCCGAGTTGCGCGCCCTCCGCGGCGTACCGCAAGACCCAATCTGGCATCCCGAAGGCGACGTGATGAATCACACCGCATTGTGTTTAGATGCCGCGGTTGCACGCCGCGATCAAATGGAAGACCCATGGGTGGAAATGCTCGCCGTGCTGGCTCACGACTTCGGCAAAGCTTTCACCACAGTCTTTGAACGGGCGCGCTGGCGTAGTCCGGCACATGACATCCTCGCCGTGCCGGTGGTGGAAAAATTCATCGGCCGCATCACCAAGCAATTGGGCATCGCCGAAAAAGTCGCCGCCTTGGTGCGCGAACACTTACGCCCAAGCCAGCTTTATTACGCCCGCGAAAACGTCAGCTCGGCGGCAATCCGACGGCTGGCTACCCGCGTACCCATTCCCGCCTTAGTCCGCGTCGCCTGGGCCGACGCAGCCGGTCGCAGCCAAATCATTCCCGAACCGTGGCCGCCGGGGCAATGGTTGTTGGAGCAAGCTGCACAGTTGGGGGTGGAGGACCGCGCGCCGAAGCCGTTGTTGCAAGGTCGCCACCTCATCGACCTCGGCCTCCAACCCAGCCCGGCTTTCGGGCCGATGTTAAGCGCCGCCTTCGACGCCCAGCTCGAAGACGAATTTGCCGACGTCGATGCCGGCATTGAGTGGTTGCGCCGCAACTACGACCTAGCGGAATAAGTCGCGGCTTTACTCGCCGGCCTGACCGTCGTCTTGGCTATCGAGGCGCTTCTTCAAAATCCGCCCGGCCGCCCACGCCGAAACCGCGCGCGGCACCAAGCGATTGGAGCGCACCATCAAGCGGTTGCTGGTGCCGTGCACATAGGTCAGGCGTCGGCCCAGGTGGCGCAACGATTCTCGCACCACATCTTCCGGCAACGCCGCACCGCCCAAGGCCGCTTTATGCACGCCGGCGACTTGGTGAAACTCGGTCAAAGTATGGCCGGGGCAAACCGCCAAAACATCGATGCCGTGCGGCCCCAGCTCGACCATCAGCGCCTCGGCGAAGTGCAGGTCAAACGCCTTGGTTGCTCCATAAACCGCCATCCACGGCGTGCACTGAAACGACGCGGTGCTCGCCAGTTGAATCACGCCACCGCAACCGCGTTCGATCAGGTGCGGTGCAAACGCATGCAGCAAGCGAACCGGCAATTCGCAATTCAGTCGCACCATGCGCGACAGCATTGCCGGATTTTGTTCCAAAAACGGACCCGATGATCCAAATCCGGCATTGCTGACCACCAAGCCCAGGTCGCGCCGACCGACGCCCTCGCGCAGCAAAGTGATCGCATTCGCGCGCAGCAAATCGATAACCAGAACGCGGACGCGAATTCCGTGTGCCTGTTCCAATTCGCTCGCCAATGTGCGCAAACGCTCCTCGCGGCGGGCGACGATAATCAGGTTCAGGCCTTTTTCCGCCAATTGGCGGGCGTAATGCTCGCCCAGGCCCGAAGAAGCGCCGGTTACCAGCGCCCAGGGTCCATAGGTGTTGCGGAAGGCCATTGGGCCAAAATCCTACCGTGACCCTGCGTGAGGGCAAAAAAGAAACGGCGCAGTCCCCCAACCGCGCCGTCTCGCTCACCTTGTACAGGGAGACTTAAACCTGATCCCATCCCCCCGGATGGGCGTCAGGTCTATTTCATACGCCACCGAGGTGGCATGTTTGAGTGAATTCCATGTGAAACTGCTGAAACATCAAATCAGAGAACAGGTAGAGCGATGTAGTTGCTGAGCAATTCATCGCTAGGTAGGAACACTTGCAAATGCAGTGCCATGCCTGCCAGCGCGCCCGGAACCGGGCCGGAAAAGGTCCAATCGGAGCCATTTGCCGGCAAGCTGCCGAAAACCAGCTGCGGGTTGGACAGGTCCAGGTGCGAGTGGCGAGCCGACGTCGGCCAAATGCTGTTCATCGCCGTGTCGCCGTGTTGGCGGCTGATCGCCAGCACGATGGATTCGCCCCAATAGGCCGGGATGCTGCTGACCCGCACTTCGGAGGTGGTACCGGCGACGGCTTGGTATTCGCTGCGCAACCACAAGCTGGGCACCTGCTCGATGGCAAACGGCCGCTCGACCGGATCGCCGTCGTCGACGCCGTCGGCCATGTCCCACAGCACGTGCTGCATGCCAAGCACCGGGCCGTAAGTCAGCACTGCCTGCTCAACCACATCGCCGACGTAAATCGAACCCCATTCGTTGATATGAACACCTTTTGGTTTGCGCAACAAACCGTTGGTGGCCAGTGCGGTGACGTTGCCGGCGCGATCGCAATGCACCAAGCGGGCGGCGTCGTTGAGGGGGTAATACTGGCTGAAATTGGTCGCAATCAAAGTGCCGTCCGGGGCCAGCGAGACGTCGTTTGGACTATGAAGCAGCGCCGGTTCTTCGATAAGTACGGAGTAGCTACCGTCTTGGGCGATGGAGGCGATATAGCCGGGGCTGGAGTTGTTGGAATAAGCGGGCGGTACGGCGGCGAGGATGTTGCCGTCGAAATCCAGATCAACGCCCAACGGCGTGTGATCGGGCCCCGGCAGGGAATACCAATCCACTTCACCTTCGTAGTCGATGCGGGCAATTCCTGCGTAGCCGTCGGCCACTACCAAATCACCGTTGCTGTCGCGGACGATGTCGAAATTGTCCTCCAACGGTTGGTTGTTGATCATCGGAACGGCGCCGCCGCCTGGAGCTAGGCGTAAAACGCCGTTTTTGGGCGACCACTGGCCAGTCCAAGTCGCCACCAAGATCGCGCCGTCACGATCGAGCAAAATTCCGCCCGGATAATCCAAGGGAGCAGCTTCCAGCACCGTGTCGACAGTGCCGTTGGCGCGCAAAATGCGCACCGCGCCTACCGATAAATTCTGCGGTGTGTCGGCGATGATGATGTCGCCGGGTTGAAGATTGAGGGGCAGGCTTTGGCCGAATGCAAGTGGTGCGGCGAACAGCCCGAGGAAAACACCTAGGTTTCTAATTTGGAACATTCAGGATTGATTGATTCAGAGGTCTGGGGGGTACCTCTGAATCAATGCAATCGCTGTGCCGACCTATTTGATGCGCTTCAGCGCAGCATCTAGATCCTTGAGGATGTCGTCGACTTCCTCAATACCGATCGCCAGGCGCACGCCGCCCGGACCGATATTGGCGACCTTCTGCACTTCCTTCGGCAGCACCGAGTGGGTCATGCCGCCGGGCCGCTCGATCAAAGTTCGGATTTGCCCAAGCGAAACCGCCAAAGTGATGGTGTATGCCTTTTCCGCGATCCAGTCGACCAGCGCGTCGGCGCGGTCGGCGGCGATTTTTTTCCCGCCCTTCAATTCAAAGTACATTAACGTGCCCGGCGCGAAGTTGCCGTTGAAGTCGCGCATTTGGCGGCGCGCGATTTCATAGCCCTTCGACGACGGCAGGCCCGGGTACTGAACGAATTTGACCATCGGGTGTTGCTCGAGGTATTGAGCGACGACCATCGCGTTTTCTTCTTGGCGACGGGTGCGCAACGCCAAGGTCGGCAAGCCGAAGTTCAAAATGCGCCATGCCGGGGTCGGGGCAAGCGCGCCGCCGAAGTCTTTGCGGAACATCAGCAAGCTGGATTCATCGCGCTTCGACGTGGCAACAAAGCCGCCCATGTCGGTGCCAAAGCCATTAATGCCCTTGGTCAGCGACGACGCAATTACGTCGGCACCCAATTCCAACGGCCGCTGACATGCCGGCGTGGCAAAAGTGTTGTCGACAATGAAGCGAATGCCTTCTTCATCGTTGCGACCCTGATTGGCATCCTTCACGCGCTCGGCGATGGCTTCGATATCGAGGATGTCCAAAGTGGGGTTAGCCGGTGTTTCGCAGTAAATCGCGCGCGTGCGCTTATTGATGCGCAGCTTGTTCAAATTGTTCGCCAAGTCGTGGTAGCGCACCTTGATTCCAAAGCGCGGCAGCCAGTTTTCGAGTAGCGAGTAGGTGCATCCGTACAAGGTTGGGTGGGCGATGATTTCGTCGCCCGACTTCAACCGATGAGCCAGCGCAGCCGAAATTGCTGCCATGCCGCTGGAGAAACAAACCGCCATCTCGGCACCTTCAGCGGCAGCCAAGCGGTCTTCGAGCATGCCGCGAACCGGTTCGTCGAGGCGCTCATAGATGAAAATATGCGGCTTGTCGGGAGTGGTCAGCGCCGGGTCGGCAAAACCGCAGAAGCCGGCCTCGCCGCGCGTCGCCGAATCCAAACGAAAAGTGCTCGATGCCGACAACGGCGGCACAACGTGGTGTGCATAGTCCCACTGCTCGGTGTGCTGCTGGCCGTGAATCAAAAACGAAGGAATGCTGTATTGCGTCGGATCGGCTTTGCGCTTCGGACGTGCTTTGGCCTTGCACTTGGCAGCCTTTTTGGTCCGTTTCGCCGCCGGCTTGGCCGACTTTTTCTTCTTCGAAGGGGGAGTGTTGGAAGCCATGCCGGAATTGTAGTTTTGCGCCGCCCTTCCAAGTTGTAGATTCCGGTTATGCCCGCCACGCCGACGTCCACCGATCCGCCGCTCACGGCGTTGGCCGGCATTGGTCCGAAGCGCGCCCAAACTTTCGCCGAAGCTTTCGGTATCCACACCGTTTCGCAACTGTTGGCGGTGCTGCCGCGCCGCTACCAGGAGCCTGCTCAGCTGTGCAGCATCGCCGACATGGAAGATGGAATGCGCGTTCAAATCGAGGGCGAGGTCGAGCGCGTGTGGTTGTTCCGTCCGCGCGGCCGCAAAACCGTGCTCGGCGTGCGCATAGCCGACGACAGCGGGGCGGCGCAGTGTCTGTTTTTTCATCAGCCGTATTTGCGAAAGTCCTTCGAGGTCGGCACTACGGTTCGGCTGGAGGGCACCGCGTCGCTGAAGCGCGGCCATCAGTTGTTGGCACCGCGACGGATCGCCATTTCCGCGCAGGCGCGGGCGGACGGTGAAGCCGGAAACGAGGGCGAGCCGAATGGCGAGGGCGAAGTCCAAACGCCAAATCTTGAACCGGTCTATCCAGAAACTGAAGGCATCAGCGCGGGTCAATTGGCCAAAATCATGCACGCGGCATTTGAACTGGATCAGGTGCCGTTTGAATTAGAAGCTTGGCAAGAACCCCTTCCGGTAGAGGTACTCCAGGCGGCAAGCCTACCCGCCTTACCCGACGCGATTTACCAGTTGCATCACCCAACCACGACGGCAGCGGTTGAACGGGCCCGACGGCGGTTGGCTTTTGGTGAGGTATTGAAGCTGGAGCGCGTCCGTCGTGAGGGCGTGGAAGCTTCCCAGCGGAAAGCCACCGCTTTGTCGGGCGCAAAGTCCAAAAATGACAAAGCCGATCGATTGTTGGACCCCCAGGTTTGGCAACGAATCCTGGCGCGCATCCCGTTTAAGCTCAGCAGTGATCAGCAAACGGTGCTTGACGAAATCCGCGTTGACTTGGCGACTGGTCTACCGTTAAAGCGCCTGCTCCATGGCGAGGTTGGTAGCGGCAAAACGGTCATCGCATTTGCGCTCGCCCTGGCCGTCGTCGCCACCGGTCAGCAGGTGGCGCTGCTTGCACCGACCGAAATCCTTGCACGCCAACACATGCAGACCTTCCAAAAATGGTTGCATGGTGCGGCGCTCAAAGTACGCGGCTTGCTCGGCGACGATTCCACCCAGGCACGGCGCGCATGTTTATCCGATTTAGCTTCCGGTCAGGGCAAGTTGGTGATCGGCACGCATGCGTTGTTCCAAAAGCAAGTGCGCTTCAAAAACTTAGGCTTGGTGATTTACGATGAACAGCACCGATTCGGGGTTCGTCAAAAAGCGGCGTTGGCGGCGAAGGGGGAGCGACCGCATGTGTTGACGATGACGGCAACGCCGATTCCGCGCACCATGGCTTGGGCGCAATACGGTGCGTTAAAGCCCAGCGTGTTGCGAGCGCGCGTCGGCAATCAAGCCAAGGTGATCACCCGCGTTCGCGAACCCAAAGAGTGGCCGCAGTTAGCCGCAGAATTGGCGGCGTTCATGCGCGCTGGCAATCGCGTCTTCTTGGTCGCGCCGCGCATCGACGGCGAAGGCGGACTGCTCGACCTGCAACGCCAACTGCAAAAGGGTGCCTGGGCAGGATTACCGCTTGCCGCGGTGCACGGCCGCATGGATGGAACCGACGTCGCCGCAACCGTCGACGCCTTCCGCAACCGCCACGTACTCGGCCTGCTTGGCACTTCAGTCGTCGAAGTCGGTCTCGATGTGCCCGGAATCCAACGCATGGTCGTGCTCGGCGCCGAACGCTTCGGCGTGGCCAGCTTGCACCAGCTGCGCGGCCGCTTGGCCCGAGGTGAAGGTGCCACCGAAGCCACCTGCGACCTAATCGCCGCCACCGATTCCATCCCGCGCCTCAAGTGCCTAGAGGAGTGTGACGACGGCTTCCGCGTCGCCGAATTGGACCTGGAACAACGCGGTCCGGGCACGCTGCGCGGCGTCGCTCAGCATGGTCATTACCGCTTCCAGGTCTTTGACCCGGTGCGCGACGCTGAGATGCTTGATTTATTGCAGCTGGAAGAGATCCGAAACTGGTTGGGTATGGTCGACTAAAATGCCCTCCCGTGCGTAAATTCGGCCCCCAACTCATCATCAGCATTTTGTTGCTCGCATCCACCGCTCTGGCCCAGAGCGGCGAGTTGCCGAGCAAGGGCAACGGCCGTAAGTCCGGCGGCCGACTTGATTTGCCGCAAGGCAAGCCGGCTCAGGAGGAGGTCAAGCCGGTCGAGGCAGGACCCGCCCAGCCGTATCAGTCCGAATATTGGGGCGACACCAAAGACCGAGCCGAATTGGTGTTTGTGCGCCTCGAGGCGCAAATGTCGGTGCCCGAGGGCGAAGATGCAAAGCCGACCAAGGTGCTGATGCGCGAGGCATTGGGCGAGCTGGAAGGCATGGGACTGGGCACGCGTACGACTGCGCTTAAGGCGCTGAAGTCGCCGCACGCACCGTCGGTGGTGCTGGCAGCCCAGCTGCTGCGTGCCGTCGGTACTCGCGAAGACGGCGATGCGCGGACTTTGGTCGAAACCTCATCCAGCGTAGGCGATGTGGTCGCCGCACGGGAATGCTTGGATGCCGCCGTGGTCATCGAGGGCCGTTTGCCGGTGCGCGCGATTGCACTGCTGTCTCACCCCAAGCGCCCCATCCGCACCCTGGCCGAAGGACGCCTGCGCGATAACCCAAGCGCAGAGTACGTGCCCGATTTGCTGCGCGGCTTGCAGTACGGCCGCGATTCCGACACACGCATGCGCAGTGCTCGTTTATTGGTCGCCTATCCCAATACCGAAGAAGCGCGCACCGGTCTGCGTGCCGCATTGCGCGACCCGTCGGTTTCGGTTTGCTTCCAGGCTGCTGAAAGTTTGGCCGGCGATGCCAGTGACGCCGACCGCGCTTATGTGCGCGAGCAAATCAACAGTGCGGATGAAGGCGATGAACTGGCTTACTTGCTGTTTGCGATGTTGCGCCAGCAGCAGACATCGGGCGACCTATTGGTGGACGACACCTTGGTCGCCAAACTGCGTCCGATCTTGGGAAGCGACAACATCTTCCTCGCCGGTGTGGCGGGTGCCGCCATCGCTGAATTCGTTTTCCGTACCGACACCGAAACCGAGTTGGATGCCTTGCAGCGCAGCTTGCCGTTAGTGTTGGTTCGCGCAGTGGGTGGGGTGGAGTTCTACCCGCAGTACGCCAAGTTCTCGCCGGTGGCCGAGCAGAGCTTGCGCCGCATTTCCGGTCAGGATTTCGCCAACCGCAACCGTCGGGCTTGGGTGGAGTGGTACACGGCGAATCGCAATACCTTCCAATTGGTGCGTGGCCGTTTGGAGTTGACCGCCGAGAACCAGCACGAGCTCGAAGTCAGCTGGTTCCATAGCGGACAAACCGCGCGTTACCTGACCGGCGACCCTAAGGCTGCCGTCAGCGGTGCTGGAAACGGTCGCGTTCTGGGTCCCAAAGCGCAAAAGCAATTGGCCGACGCTTTGCGCGACACCGTCATCCTCGATGTCTCGGTGCTGCCCGGTAGTTATGGATTAGAGAAGGACCCCGTCACTGCCGGCATTGAAGTCAGCATTGGCGGGCGTCGTAAACCGATTCGTTTCCGTGGATCCGCCGCGGCGTCTTGGTTACCGGTTCTGACTGCGCAATTGGATCGGATTTACCAAGACTTGCATTGGCAGTTGCTGGCCGTCGGTGATACCGCCGAGGCGTTCTTGACCACGTCGGTGCCGAAATGGGATGCCGCATCAGCTGTCGAACGCAATCGTTTACTGGTCGAATTCCAAAACGAACGACTGGGCATGCTGAGCCAGGATGCGTTGGTGCAATGGTGCGATTACTTGTTGGCCACGCCGGGCGTCAAAAAGCATTGGGGCGAGGAAGCCTCCTACCAATACTTGAACTTGATCCCAACTTTGAAGGATCAACCGATGTTGGCGTTGAAGGTTTTGCAGGTCGGCTTGCTGGATCGCAACCCCGCGATGACCGCATCGTCGATCGACGTCGCGACTCGTTTTGAAGAGCCTCTGCGTTCCGATTTGCTGGTCACCACGCTACGCCTGCTCGGCCCGGGCGCCGGCGCGGTTTGCTTAAAGGATGAGCGTTTGCCGGTTCGTGTGGCCGCCGCCCGTGCCCTGGCCGACGGTGGACAGGACGCAGTTCCCGCATTGCTCACCGCGTTAAAGAGCGAAGACGTGCTTGTAGTTCGCGTGGCGCTGAACTCCTTGGGTGAAATCGGCGATGCTGCGGCAATGGAGCCGGTACTGGCGCTTTCCAGCCCGGATACTCCTCGCGACGTTCGCAAAGAAGCGTTGCTTGCACTCGGTGCCTTCGGCGGCCCGGAAGTTTTGGATGCACTGCAAGAAGCCGCTTATTCTGAAGACTTCGGCACGCGCCTCGCCGCCGTCAGCGCGTTGCGCAAGGTCAGCGGTGAGCAAGCCGATCAGATGTACTTGGCGATCTTGCCGCGTTACTTGAACTCGACGCTGGAAGCCAGCTTCGATCAATTGCTGCGCATGCGCGGTGCTGCTTTGGCCCGCCGCACTTATCGCGAGTTCTTGGATTCCAACAACGAAGGGTTGCGTAGACGCGCCGCCATTCTCGCCGGACGCTTGGGCGAACCGGCTGCAGTACCGGTGTTGATGAGCTATCTGCCCGATACTCCGCACGACGGCGAGGTGTTGAGCGCGCTGGCGCAATCCACCTGCGCCGACTTCCGCGCCACGCCCGATCCGGCCGGCGTTTACGAGGTCTGGTGGCGCGACCATGGCCAAGAAGACGCCTCTTTCTGGCTGGTCGACGGCTTGAAAGGTCGTGGATTTGCGCTGGAGCAAAACTTCATCCAAGGCAGTGGCGCAAGTTTGGAAACCATCGTTGCCAACTTGCTTGAGGTGTTGGAAACCGGTCCGGAGCACATGCGCGCCACTTGTGCCATGTACTTGACCTCACTAACCGGTCTAGACGCCAGCCACATCGCGCCGAAGCTGCCGTTGGTGCAGGTGCAAGCGATCGCCAAGCCGTGGAAGGATTGGTTGAAGATCGGCAAGGAGAACAAGAGCATCCAATGAAGTTGGCGGCGAGGGTGACGAGCGCATGAAGCGATCCCATTTGCTGTGGGTGGTCGCGGCGGTGCTCGGAACCAGCCTCGGGCTGAGTTGGAGCTGGCTCAAAGGTCCGGATTCGCCGTTGCGCCGCGGCGAAATCCACGCGGTGGAAAGCTGGGCGCCGCAAATCACCGCTGCTGCATCGGAAGCCGGCCTCAACGATCCATTTCTGCTGGCCGGACTGGTTTATGCCGAAAGTCGCGGCAAAGCTGATGCGGTGTCGTCGGTAGGGGCGTTGGGATTGTGCCAATTGATGCCGTCGACGGCGGAGGAATTGGCAATGACAATGGATGTCGGCGATCCGCCTTATTCGGCCGAAGATAATCTGCGCATGGGCGCGCGCTATCTCGCCCAAATGCTGCTGCATCGCAAGGGCGACGTCGATCTGGCGCTGCTGTCGTACCGCCTGGGTCCGGGGCGGGTGACGCGGGATATGCAAAAAGCTGGCGGCGTGGAGCCCTATTTGGAGGAGCTGCGGCAAAAACCCGGTTCGGCCTGGGGCTATCGCGACCAAGTGGTGCGCATGAGCAATAAGTTTCGCGAACGCTCGACGGCTGGTGAAATCGATTGGGCTGCGCAGGAGTAATCTAAGGGTGTCCCGCCCTGAACGTACTGGAGCCAACGATGAAAAAAATTGGAGTATGCCTAGCCGGTTGCGGATTTTTGGATGGAGCCGAAATTCGCGAAGCTGTTTTAACCCTGCTGGCCATTGATCGATTCGGTGCACAAGCCGTTTGCTTCGCGCCGGACATCGAGCAAATGCACGTGGTTGATCACCTGCGCGGCGAGCCTGTGGAAGGGCAAGTGCGCAACGTGTTAATCGAGTCGGCGCGCATTGCTCGCGGTGAAATTTCCGCGCTGGATCAAGTCGACCTAAGCCAGTTGGATGCGCTGATTTTCCCAGGTGGATTTGGTGTGGCGAAAAACCTGTGTGACTTCGCGGTAAACGGACCGGATTGTTCGGTAGAACCGCAAGTGGAACAGCTGGTGCAAGCAGCCAAAGAACGCGGCATGCCGATGGGCTTTTTGTGCATCGCCCCGGCGTTGGCAGCGGCCATTTTCAAAGGCCAGCCTAGTGCCGAACTCACCATAGGTAGCGATGCCGGAACCGCCGCCGCGCTGGAAACTTTGGGTGCGCAACATGTGTCTACCCAAGCCAACGAAGCGCACGTCGACGCGGCCAACAAAGTGGTTTCGACCGCCGCGTATATGTGCGACGCACCGCTGTCCGACATCGCCGACGGCATTCATCAGCTCGTTGAGCAAACTCTGGCTTTGGTGGATTGATCCACGTGTACAAACTCGCCACCTCACTCACTTCTCTGATCCTCGGCGCCGGCCTCTGGGCCCAGGTGGCCGATGGCCAGGCTCCGGATCACTCGCGCTTCATCGGCTATCCCGATCAAGACGCGCTGAAGTACTCCATTCAGCTCTACTTGGATCCCACTCAGCCGGAGCTAGGCGGAAGTTGTGATTATCGCTTCCGCAGCGATGTCGACGGGCTGGACTTCATCCGTCTGGATCTGTTGGCGTCGGACCAATACAAGGTTCAATTCACTGCGCAAGATGGAACGGTGTTGACGAGCGAGCGAGATGACATCGGCGTCAAAGTATTGCTGCCGCAGCCGGCCGCAAAAGGCGACGAAATCCGCTTCCGCGCCAGCTTTTCAGGTAAACCGGCCGACGGCTTGTACTGGCGCAATTCGCGTTATGGCAAGCCGGTGGTGTTTACCGACCACTTTTCTACCCGTGCCCGCGGATGGCTGCCGTGCGAGGATCACCCCGGGGATCGTGCGACCTTTGAATTGCGCATCACCACTCCCGGCAGCAAGAGCCAAATTGCTTGCAGCGGAATGGGGCAACAGCAAAGCATCAAACTCGATAGTGGAGGAGTGGCGCAGCAGTGGGATTCGGTCACCCAGTCCGATATTTCCACTTACATGCTGGCCTTTGCCGTCGGCCAGTATTTGCGGCTGGAGGAAGAAGGCGATGACCGCATTGAGCCTCACTTTGTTTACGCCAAAGACTTGGCCAAAGCACGTCGCGGCTTGAACAAACACGCCGAATGGATGGCGTTAATGGAGCAACGCTTCGGCACCTATGCCTATGGCAAGTACACCACGGTGCAGGTGCCGACGCGCTGGGGCGGAATGGAAAACCCCGGCTTGGTGTGGCTGATGGAAGGCATCTTCGACGGTCGCGACCGCGGCCACGGCACCTTGGCACATGAGTTGGTGCACATGTGGTTCGGCGACGCCGTCGGCTACGCCCGCTGGGAAGACGCTTGGCTTTCCGAAGGTTTTGCCAGTTACCTCGGCCCATGGTTAGTGGAGCAAGCCGGCAACGGCTCGCCGCTGCGCAATGCCATGCAAGGTGTACGTCGACGCTGGCTGGGTACTCGCGCCGGCAAGCTGCGCCCGATTCGCTGGCTGGAATACGGCGAGCCGGATGACTTCTTCGGCAGCAGTTCCGTCAACACTTACTCGAAGGCAGCTTTTGTCCTACACATGCTGCGCGCCGAGCTTGGCGACGAATTGTTCTTCGCCGGCTTAGGCAATTACACGCGCAAGCATTCCGGCCAAGCCGTGGTCACCGCCGATTTCCAAAAGGCAATGGAAGAAGCACTGCAAGAGGCCGGGGCGAAGGAAAGCAAGCTGGATTGGTTTTTCCATCAATGGCTGGACCGGCCCGATTGCCCGCATTTGGTTTTCGAATGGAGCGATAGCGGTGTCGTTGTCAAACAGACTCAGCAGTCGGAACCATTTCGCTTTGGGCTGACCCTGAAGTGGACCACCGCCGACGGCGAGACCCGCGAGCAGCGTTTCCAAGTTCGCGATCGCGAAACCGAGATCCAGCTCGACGGTGGACCGATCCGCGCGCCGGTAATTGATCCACATGTGCACCTTCTTTATCGCCGGGGCAAGGGTTAGAATCCCCGTAGGCCTTGGCACAGGACAGAATTAAGAAGCATATGGAACGACCACTACTCTCCGCACTCGAGGGAATGGTGGACCCCGTTCTGCTTGCCGACGAAAGCGGCACCCTGATTTATCTGAATTCTTGCGCCTCCAAATGGTTGGGTTTGGACACCTTGCCCGCCGGGATCACCCTAGGGCAGGCATTGCGCATGCAGGTCGAGGAGCCTGCCTCCCAGCACGAGCTCTGGGACCGAGTTCAGGCCGGTGAAGTGTGGACTGCGCGGCAAACCTTCCGACCACCGGATGGCGGCCGCCGCGAAGGCAAAATCCGGGTGACGCAATTGCCCGGCTTGCAGGGCTCAGCCCCGTTGTACATGGCTCAAATCCACGATTTAAGCGAGGATTTGGCCGAAATTCGAGCGGTTGCCGAGCAAGAGCGATCGGACCTATTGCTGGATTTGCTGGGATCCACCACGGTGGAGCTTGGCAACTCCTTGGCTGCTCTGCGCTGGGCGGCCGGCTTAGAGGACGAAGACATGGCGGCCCTGCCGAAGGAGTTCCGCCGCAAAATGCGCGAAATGCGCTTGAGCGCACGCCGCCTGCACGACTTATTCCGCGATTTGGAAGACCATCTGCCCGTTCCCCAGAAGGCCGAGGGCCCGGCGACCACGCTGCTGCGCGATGCCGTCAAGGTCGAGCCGGCGGTGCGGGTTTTAGTGGTAGGAGCTCCGGTAAACCAAGCTGCGCGATTGGTCGACGACTTGCGCCACGCCGATTTGTATTGCCTGGTTCGCACCGTGCAAACACGCCAACAGGTGGTGCGCGCCGCCATCGCCGGCGAGGTCGACGCCGTGGTTGTCGGCGAACAGTTTGATAGTCAGCAGTTCCGCGACTTGGTCAAAACGCTGGGCCAAAACGCTCCAAACGTGGCAGTATTCGACCCTCGTGGAGTCGCAACCGAAGTTTTGATTCGCGGCATTCGTGGCGCGTTGAAAGAACGCAAGCGATTGCAAAGTACCAACCGTGCTTGGCGCACGATCGAAGAATTTGCGCTGCGCGATCCTTTGACCGGCGTGTTGAATCGCCGCGCGCTGGACCGCTTCGGACAGCTCGAATTCGCTCGTGCCCAGCGCTATCGCTTCCCGTTGGCCATTGCGTTGTATGACCTCGACAACTTTAAAGAAGTCAACGACCAACTCGGCCACGCAGAAGGGGACCGGGCATTGCAACTTTTTGCATCGGCGGTGCAGGCGGGGATTCGCGAAATGGACATCGTCGGCCGCCTGGGTGGCGATGAATTTGTCATGTTGATGCCGCACACCGACCCGGAAGGTGCGCTGGCGACAGTGCAGCGGCTGCGTGAATCGGCGGAGACGCTAATTCGAGAAAGGATTCCCGATCTGTCGCCGCGGCCTGGAGTATCGGCCGGCTTTGTTTCGTTCCCGGACGAAGAGGTCAAGACTTACGAGGAATTGCTGGCCCGAGCCGACCAGGCGCTTTACCGCGCCAAACGCCACCGCAAACGAGCTGATTCGAAAATTAGCTAGGTTTTATGCGGCCATCTGAGGATTGAGCGGGTGGCTAAAAAAATGGCGGCGAAAAAAATATAGAAGCTCACTATTTCCGCTCAAGTGACTTCAGCGAGCGGCCGCGATTTGCCGATGTGCCCAAAGCGGAGGCTTCCCCCCTGGATGCTCCTTCATTCTCCGCTTGGACTTCGGACTGAAAAAATCGTGAACAAAAAACTCCTCATTTTTCCATTTTCCGCCCTTATCGGGCTGACTTCCTGCGGTGGTGGAGGCGGTGGAGGCGCGAATACCGGCAACATCGAAGGTTTGACCCTTCCTGATGAGCTGGAAGTCGTTTCCGTCGACGAAAGCCAAACTGCGAACACTCCGGGCGTCGGCTTTAGCGGCAGTCCGGCGGACTCCTTTGGTCCGAACACGGATTACAACACTGATCCGCAGTTCGCTCATATTTGGGACCCGTCGTTGGAGCCGCTCCAGGAGATCGGCAAGATCCTCGGCATGATTGGTCAAACGCGTGCAGAGGAGTTCGTCAATGAAGGTGCTTACATTGCACTGGTTGACGAGAGTAAAGAAGACGTTGGCGAAGGGTCCGAAGGAACCGGCGACCAGGGGCAATCCACAGGTAAGCAGAAGGAATTGGTGCCTTGGGTTGTGAAAGCAACGCGCGCGAATACCAACGCAGACCAAATCACTCGCGTGTGGGTGCCATGGGGCATGGACGATGAAGGTCCTGCCGGCATGGGCAGCATGTTTGAAGGAGATCCGACGATTTTCGCCAAAGCGACCATCGAGGAAGGTGCAAGCGATACCAACCCTTACGGTAGCTTTGATATGAACTTCGTCATGCGCGAAGACGACACCACGACTTCGCAAGCTTTCCAGTCGGGTATTCTGCGTTCGGTCGACACCGTGGCCGGTTACAAAGGCTTCGGTTTTGCCATGCAAGACACGATGTGGGACTTCAGCTCGCGGGTTGAAGTGCGCGTGTCCGACGACGAAAGCAACGGCTTAGGCCGCATTCTGGTCACTGAGCCGGATTGGGAAGGCGGCGGACCAGACCCCGTCAGCTATGAATTCGTCATTGCTTACAACGACAACTTGTTCGTGCGCCAAATGAACGGCGGCGACACCGAAGTGTTCGAACGCGATAGCTTCGACCGCAACACTTGGAATTACAACCTCTATCACGCCAGTGGCGACAACGCCGGTAACCGCGTTGAGTTGGTTGGCGGTTTCCCGATTCAGAAGAACGGTAAAAACGGTTGGGCCGATTACTGGGGCATTTGGACCGAGCCTGGCTTCGATTTGACCGATGGCATGACCGTCACCGGTTTCTTGCCGGGCGGCGTCGAGCGTGACTATCAAGTCATGTTGGCACCGGGTCGTTTGATGCACACCAGCCGCGAAGAAGTCACGCTGGAATCGATGGATGAAGCTCGCTTCCACTACTGGTACTGGGATCCGGAAACTTACGAGCACAGTGAGTTCTTGGCTGAGTACCGTCACGGCAGTGGTCCTGGCGTCGGCACCTTCTGGGCGATCGCGACCTTCGATCATGAAAACCATGACTGGAGCGGTTTGGACACCACTGAAGATGATGTTGAAATCGAACTGCAGACCGGTGAGTGGATCAGCTTCTGGTCGGATCAGCTTGGCGGTAACGTCGAATACATCATGGGTGATTCGGCAATGTCGATTCAAAAGCACGAAAACGTCAGTGGTGACGATTCGATTTTCGGTACCGGCACCTCGCTGACCCTTTACTCGGTCGTCGAAAACTTGGCCGCCGGCATCACCACCGAGCAGGCTCAAAACGGCCAGATCTTCTTGAATGACGGCAATCCTGCCGATCTCAACAACCCCTACACCTATGTGTTCCAAAAGAGCGACCGCACGCTTTACTTGGACACCGGTACGTTGGCAGCCGTCGGTATGGCGGACGGCGCTTCCAGTGAAGGCGGCATGTACGAGTGGGGCATGATGTCGGGTCCGTTGGTCACCAACGCTTCCGATCTGCTGACTCTGAATGATCCGTGGCAAATTTGGGGTATGGACGAGTACTACCTGTACGAAACCGGCCCGAACGAGTGGAACCAGTACCGTGCGCTGAGCTACCAGGGCACTCCGGTGACTTACGATCCGCCGATCTCGTTCCTGTACACCCACAGCACCGCTAACGATGCCAACGGTGACAGCACGCATGACGGCGCAACCGTGTTCATTCAATACGCCGGCTTCGGTGCTCTTTGGGGCATCCCGCACGTAGAAGATGAAGAAACCGGTCGCTGGTATCCGCAGTTCTCGATCGCCGACGGCACCGTCATGGGCCCGAATGGTGATGAATACGTGATTCGCTCGCAGGACACCGAATTGTTCATGCGTCAAAGCTCTGCAACTCCAGGCCAAGGCTTGTTGGATGCATTGGACTTGGCAGGCAGCTTGAACCCGCCGGCCTTTAGCGAATGGGTCAACCCGTCTGACCAGGCTAAGCCGGTCGTGACCGATCCGCCGAAGGTGGTCGCAGGCGAAATTCAGTAATACATTCGATACTGATTCCGACCAGCCGCGAGAGCAATCTCGCGGCTGGTTTTTTATGTTAAAGATTAGTTATGAAATTCAATCACACATGAAATCAATCACATCCTTATACTTATTGGCCGCGCAAGCAACATAGCTCAGAATAATGCGCGACTAAACATAAGAACTCAACATGTCTACTTTAGCTTCAGCCCTAAAAAAAGAGATTCAGCGCCTTGCTAAGAAAGAAGCAGTTGCCGTTGTCAAAGACGTCAAAGTTGCTTTGAAAGAAGAGCGCAAGCAAGTCCGTACATTGCAAGGAACCATTAAGGCGCAAGCCAAGGAAATTGCCGCTTTGCGTAAGGCTTTGGAGAAGGGTGCAGCTGCTGTCCCGGTTGTTGCCAAGGCCAAAACTGCCGCCAAGCGCGGTCCGAAGAATGTTCCCGTCAAAGGTTGGCGTAAGGATTCGGTGCGCAGCACTCGCCGCATGCACAACTTGTCGCAGAATGCATTCGCCAAGCTGGTCGGCGTCGGCCTGAACACCGTTTGGTTGTGGGAAAAAGGGCGCACCAATCCGCGTCCGAAGCAGCAGGAGGCAGTGTTGGAACTGCGCGGTTTGTCCGAAATTCAGCTCGGTAACCGCTTGTCGGGCTTGGGTTTGTCGGCCGGCAAGAGCAAGCCTGGCCGCAAAAAGAAGGCTCCAGCCGCAGCCGAAACTACCCGAAAGAAAGTAAGCCGGAAAAAGGCTGAAACGAAGCCGGTGGCCAAGCGTTCCAAGAAAACGGCCAAAAAAACTACTCGGCGGAAAAAAGCTGCCAAAAAGTAGAATAAAATCCCCGGTCGAGCACAGGATCTTCGCCGGCGGTGGCAACAGCCGCCGCCGGCTTCTTCCTTAAAAACGCCATGATCTCCACCATTTCGACCTTAGTCTTGGCTTTGAGCGCCGTCCCGGCCGCGCAAGCCGAGTTGGAAGCTCCGGAAGGAGGCTACTCCTTCAACGGCGACGTCAATTACGTCCAAATCTTGGATCAGACGCTGCGCCTGAATACTCATATCGAGGCGCCGAATCCGCAGGAACGGGTGGTGCTGATGACGTCGGCCAGCCCCAATGCGATGGAGGCCGTCGCCGGCGAATATGTCATGTTCGAGGCCAAGGGCCCCGGCATGATCGCCAAAATGCACTTGGGGCGCAGCAACGGCTCGCTGCGGTTTTATACCGATGGCGCCGAGCAGCCCAGCTGGGAAATTGATATCCCCACTTTGTTCAGCGCGCAAAGCCCGATCCCGCGACCGCTGGTGCGCACCGTCGATGGTAAGCACCTGCTGACCGTGCCGATTCCTTATCAAAAGTCGATGCGGGTGACGACCACCGATCCCGACCTGATTTTTGAAGCCGCTGTGCGCACCATGGGAGAGGGCGTGTCGGTGCCTTCGTGGGATTCGCAAATGCTGGCCGATAGCGTTGGCATTTTGCACCGAACTGCCCGAGCGATTACTACCGATGCCAATCCTAGCGGCATTCGCACCACCTTCATGGCGGGTGGGGTGGACCGCAGGTTCCCATTCAAATACGTGCTGCACGGCAACGGCATTTTGCAGTGGATCAAGTTCACCATGATCGGCAAGGATGGTCCGTCCGAAGAAGAATTAGCGGAGTATTTGCGCCACATGCGTTTGCGCATCTACGACGGGGCCGACAGTAAGGACGATGGTCGAACCTTGGTGGATGTGCCCTTTGGCGACTTCTTCGGAGTTGCACCCGGTACGACGACCTACAACAGCTGGGCTTTTTCGGAAGTCAGCCAAGGTCAGCAGACCTTTACCGTGCGCTACCCGATGCCTTATTCCGGTGGCTTCGGCATTAAAATTACCGCGACGCGCAAGCTCCCCAAGACGGTTCGCTTCCGCTGCGATGTTGGCTTCCTGCAGAAGCTTGAACCCCCGAAGCAACGCTTCCGCGCGTCCTATTTCCAGCATCAGGGTTTGAAAACCGATCAGCCGCAGACTTTGCGCTTGGCCGAGCTTTCTGGCCCGGGGCGTTTTTTGGGCAGCACATTAACGGTGTTGAACGCGGTCAAAGATCCGTGGGGTAACGGCGGCTTACGCATTGCCGTTGATGGTGAAAAAACTCCGTCGTGGAACAGCTCGAGCGCTTACCTCTTCTACGATCGCCTCACCCGTCAAGACGGTCCGTTCGAGTTCGGCTACAACAGCATGAATCGACCGCTGATGAACGACGCGATTCCATTCCAAGAATCGCTGACCTTCGACTTGGACCTTAAGCACAGCGCCAAGACCGAGGTCGATCTCAGCGGCGTGGTTTACTGGTACTCGCCAAAGACCGACACCACTGAAGACTTGGCATACACGCCGGAACAGTTGATTCCCAAGCCGTTGCCGGATGTGGTGGACGAGCAGGTCGTGGGGGCGTTGGAAGCTGAAAACTTCCGCATTCAGTTGGTCAAAGGTGATGGCAAAGTCGAGCCCACGACCAAGGTCCCGGAGAATACCTCCGGCGGCATGTTGGCTTGGGCTGGCGCACAAAAAGGGCAGTACATCAAGCTGAATTTTGACGTCGCCAGCACCGCAACTTGGCAGACCCAAGTGCAGCTGTACACCTACCCCGGCGGTCCCAAGGTGCGCTTGTACCTGAATGGCAAAAAAGCCGGCCCGCAGCTGGACTTGAACGCCCCGACCGCCGGTTGGAAAACCTTCGATTTGGGTGCGCACATGCTGCCCGAGCGCGAGCACCTGCTGACCTTGGCGTTGGAATCTGCGCCCACCGCGGCGGAATTCCCGACGATCTGCATAGACTTCATGCGCCTGACGATGAAATAATCGCTGCATGACTGCAGCTCCGGCGCCCCAAATCCAACACCTGTTCGACGTCTTTCGCCAGATCAAAGATCTGGAAGTGGCTAGCGCGGTCCTGCAATGGGACCAAGAAACCATGATGCCCAATGGCGGGGCAGGCGGACGCGGACAGGTTCTCAGCACCCTGACCGGGCTTAAGCATGATCTGCTGACCTCCAGTCGCTTCGGCGACGCCATCGAAGCCGCCGCCGAAGTGGCCGGCGACGACGAGCTTGCAGCTGCACAGGTACGGGAAGCACGGCGGCGTCGCGATCATGCGGTACGCATCCCTAGTGAGTTGGCGCAAAAGCTTGCCCAGGCTGAAAGCACTGGGTTGGTGGCGTGGCAAAAAGCACGCAAGGCGGATGACTTTAAACTGTTCCGCGACGAGCTGGGTCTACTGATCGACTTGGTCAAAGAAAAAGCCGACGCGTTAACCGACGACGGCGATCCCTATGACTCGATGTTGGATCTATTCGATCCAGGCTGCAAATCGGAAGAACTCACTCCGATGTTTGCCGAGTTACGCGCCGAACTCGCGCCATTGGTCAAGGCAGTGGCGGACTGCGGCAAGGTCGTCGACGAAAGCCCGGCCCAAGGCGAGTTCGCATGGCAAGCCCAACTGGAGTTCGGTCGCTACGTGGCCAAACAGATGGGCTTTGATTTTGAGCACGGTCGCATTGACTTGGCAGCGCATCCGTTCTGCACCAGTTTTTACGCCAAAGACGTGCGCCTGACTTGGCGCTACCAGGAGGACGACTTCCGTCCCGCGCTCTTCGGCATCATGCACGAAGCCGGCCATGGCTTATACGAGCAAGGTTTGCCGGCAGCGCTGCAAGGAACACCGGCCGGCGATGCCGTCGGCATGGGCGTGCATGAATCGCAATCGCGTATGTGGGAAAACTTGGTTGGCCGCAGCAAAGAATTTTGGCAATGGGCAATGCCGGAATTCGTGCGCATGTTCCCGCAAAAAGAAGGTTTGCAAATCGAGCAACTGTTCCCGGCGTTGCATACCGTCAAGCCGACGTTGATTCGGGTGGAAGCGGATGAAGCAACTTATAACTTGCACATTGCCGCACGTTATGAAATTGAGAAAGCCATTTTCGCCGGCAGCGTGACGGTGGATGAACTACCGGAACTGTGGAATCAAACTTACGAAGAACTGCTCGGAATCCGCCCGGAAAGTGATGCAAATGGCGTTTTGCAAGACATCCATTGGTCGATGGGGGCCTTCGGTTACTTCCCGTCGTACACGCTGGGCAACCTGATTAATTCTCAATTGTTCGAGGCGGCATTGCGCGATCTACCTGATATGCGTGAGCAATTCGCGCGCGGTGAATTCCAACCCTTGCTTCAATGGCTGCGCGACAAGGTCCATGCCCATGGCAGCGTATACCAGTCCAGTGATTTGGTGAAGCAAGCCACCGGCGAGCCGATGCAGTCAAGCGCATTTTTGCGCTATATTCAAGAAGTCACCAACGAAGTCTATGGCATTGGCGCTCCTAGGGTGTAAGGTAGAGATAGGGAAAATTTCCCCAAAACCTTAGCTACGAAACACATGAACACCCTTCATGATCTGCTTGGCAAGCAGGAACGAGTGGTATTCGTCGAAGCGGGCGCCACTGTCCGCGAGGCGGCAAAAGCGATGGCGAAGTCCAATGTAGGCTGCACCGCCATCATGGATGACAAGCGCCTCATCGGCCTTTTTACCGAGCGCGACGTGCTCAAGCGCGTGCTGCTGCTCGATAAGAACGTCGATGAAGTTCTGGTCTCCGACGTCATGACCAAAGAGGTTGTGGTCGCCCAGGAAAACCAATCGGTACTCGACGCTCACCTGCTGATGAAGCGTCACCATATCCGTCACCTCCCCGTTCTCGATGCCGAGGGTTTGCTCGTCGGCGTCCTGTCGATTCGAGACTTACTGATCGATGAAATGGCGGACTTGCGCCGCTACATCGCCTTGGTCGACGGTTAACCGGCCTGCCACCACGAACTGTTAACAAGCCGCCGCAATAGCTCGGGCAAGTTGCCCGGCTGCGAACGGCTTCGACAGGAAGACCACGCCCAGGGAGCGGAGCTCATCCGCTTCCAAGTTTTCGGCATAGCCGGAGCACAAAATAATGGGCGTGGTGACCTTTTGCTCGCGCACGATGCGGGCGAGTTCCATGCCGGTCATCCCTGGCATTTTCATATCGGTGATCAAGAGATCCCAAGCATCGTCTTGGCCCAACTGATCCAACGCCGCCTGTGCCGACGCCACTGCAGTGGGGCGATGGCCTAGGTCTTGAAGCAGCGATCCAACGACTTCGCGGACCTCGGCTTTGTCCTCGACCAGCAAAACCCGCAGGCTTTCGACCCTATCGTTCGTCACGTCTGGTGCCGTCGCTTTCATTCGGCGACTCACTACCGTTGGCAATAGAATCGTGACGGTTGTGCCCCGCCCCTCGCTGCTTTGAATCTTCAATTCACCGCCAGCCTCGCGCACGATTCGATCCACCGACGCCAATCCTAAGCCCGTGCCCCGCCCTGCGGCTTTGGTGGTGAAAAATGGCTCGGCGGCATGGTCGAGCACATCGGCCGACATTCCACAGCCCTGGTCTTGGACTACTAATCTCACCTGGTTGCTTAAGCCCTCGGTGGAGATCATCAGGTCGACCACGCCGCCGTCTTGATAAGCATCTCCGGCATTGGAGACCAGATTGGTTAGCACTTGGGCAAGCTGGCTGGGGGACCAACTTACATGCACCTGTTTGCAATCCACCTGCGCCCGCACGCTGATTTCACCGGATACCAGAGCACGTAACAACGGTAGCAGGAGATTAAATTCCGCCGCCAGTTCACAGTCTTCGGCGTTGACGGAGCCGCGATTGGAAGAAGCCATCATTTGCGCCGTTAAGCCAGTGGCGCGATCGCAGGCAAGTTGAATTTGATTCAGCCTGGCAACTTGCTGCTGATTCAAATTCGTGGATGTCTCCAGCAAACACGCGTTGCCGACGATAGAAGTCATCAAGTTATTGAAGTCGTGGGCAACGTTGCCCGCCAACCGGCCGACGGCTTCCAGTTTTTGCGCTTGGTGCAAACTCGCTTGCATGCGCTCACGATCGCGCTGCGCGGTTTTTTGAGCTTGACGTCGGGCCATCGCTAAGTAGGCCGCCCAGGCAATTGCTGCAACTAACAAAAGGCCGGCCAGCCGCGCCGCATTGAAGACCGCGGAATGTTTTTGCAGCCAGCCGCTTGAAGATTGGCTCAAGGTTAGCTTCCATGGGCGGTCGTGCACCATGACGGTCTTGTTGACCGCCAATTCCCTCATTTCCAACTCTTCCTCGGGTGCATGGGCTTCGTCGGAAGCAGGGTCCACCGCCGGAAAAATTTGAATGGGTCCATCCCTTAGGACGATTTCGTAATGCGCCATTAAGTCGGGCTCAAGAGCGTCATTCACGATGGATTCCAATTCAAAAACGCCGTTCAAAAAGCCGGCAACCTCGCGCACTTCTTTTTCCGGATTTTGCTGAATCACGGGCGTATAGCTGGCCACTCCCCACATTCCCTGAAAGAGTTCGATGGGTTGAGTCAGCATGACCATATGGCTGCGCTGGGCGACCCGAAAACTGTCCGCCGCCTGCGCATGGTCCAGTACGTTTTTGCCCAGAGCAGCCTCATTGCCGGCGCGCGGATAAACCCAAGTAATCGTGCCATCGGGGCTGATCCAATTGATGGCTTTCAAGCCGGGAAGTGCCAGATTAAAATCCGCCGCGGCTTGAAGAAAGCGTTGCTGAGTTAGGGTTTCGGGATCTAAGAACCGGCCAAGCAAGCGAAGAGTGCGTAGCCGATCAGAGAGAAACATTTCCAGCTTGGACGCTGCCCGGTCGGCGTCGGCTTGGAGGCGTTCGCGCGTGGCTTCCAGCTCACGGTCCTCAAAAAAATTAATCGCGATTAGCAGAGGGATCGCCACGGCAACCATTAAGGTGCCGGCAATCACGCTGGAGCGGGATAAAGGCATTGGGGGGTGGCCACAGGAAGTCGGGGGCCCGTCGCCGCAACCAGTTTGACATGCGGAAATTCAGCGTGCAAACGCAACCGTATCATAGGTGCCCTTTTCCGGTCCCTCCACCATGCGAATCCTGCCACTGCTAGAAGTCATATTTCTCATCATTTTGATGATGGCAGTGGAGCAGTTGGCTTGGGGTGCCCTCGGCCTAAGCCTCGCCGACGGCATCGCGCCGCTGGACTTACTTCAATTGAAGTTTGTGCAAGTGCCGATCTTGCTGCTGGTGATCGGCGGCGTATTGCGCTTCCACCGCGAGCCATTCTTGGCATTGGGCCTACGCCGTCCGCCGAACGGCTGGCTTGCCGGATTGGGTCTAGGCGCAGCTGCGACCCTTCCCTTATTGGTGGTGTCCTACGCCGTCGCCTTTTTGGCACATTTTCTATTCCCAGCAGAAACTCCCGAGCCCTTTGATTTGCAAAGCCAATGGGCGTTGCCGGCGTTTTTGCTGGTCGGGATTCTCGCTGGTGGCATTGGCGAAGAGATCCAGTTCCGCGGTTTTGTTTTTCAACGCCTCGAGCGTTTCTTTCAACCTTGGGGCGAAAGCCGGGCCACGCTACGAGCAGCGTTGACGACGAGTTTGGTGTTCGCAAGTCTGCATCTTTATGAAGGACCGGTGGCGGTACTCGCTATTTTCGTAGTCGCTTTAGGACTGCAATACCTCTGCTTGGCAGCAGGCCGCAACCTACTCGCCTGCATGGTTTGCCACAGTTTGTTTAACAGCGTGCAAATCGTGGCGATGTTCGCCGCAGCGCAAACTTAAGACTGATCCGGCTTCTCGGGGTCGTCGTCGCTTTCTTGATCGGTGACGTCTTCGTTGTCCGCCGGGCCAATTAAGTCTTCGATGGCGCGCAGCAACGCGTCCAAGTCCAGCGGTTTTTCGAAGGTGCGGGTTGCGCCTAGGCGTCCGGCGACTTCTAAATAGAGTTGATTGCTGGGGGCCGTAATAGCGATGAGCGGGATGTCAGGCCAATTGGTTCGCATCTCCATCAGCAACTCCAGTCCATCCTTTCTGGGCATCACGAGGTCGGTGATAACCAAGTGGATGACCTCATCCTCCAGCATGATTTGGCCTGCACGGCCGTCTTCCGCTTCAAGCACGTGATAGCCTTCGTGCTCGATCTTGTCGCGAAGCATGCCGCGAACAAGCTCTTCGTCTTCAACGATGAGGATGGTCTGAACCATGAGTAAAGGGGTCGTGGAGCCGGGGCGAGCTCTTTCTACACCGGGTATAGCATGGCGCATTCTTGTAGCGATCGCAACAACACCTAGGAAAATTTCAGCGTTCGATTTACCGTGTTGTGTTACCGACTGCGCATGCGTGCAACGGTTTGTAACAGTTGTGTAGGACGGAATGGTTTGCTGAGCAAGGGTGCCCCGGCGGGAAGTTGGATTCCTTGCGCTTCCAGGTGCTGGCGAGGCGTTCCCGAGAAGAACACCGTCGGGATCGGACCGCACAGCTCATGAACTTGCTCCATCAGCTCAAGGCCGTTGCCGTCGGATAAGAAGACGTCGCATACCAACAAATCGATGCGCTCCGCTGCACATGCCTCGACGAGGGCTTGCTCGACGGTGTTGGCGGCTATGGTTTCGTGACCACCGGCTTGAAGAACTTCGCTGAAAAGTTCCAGCAACGAAACCTGATCCTCAACGACCAAAATGTTCATGCGGGCATTTGATTCCGCCGTACCGCTTGCGCTTAGGTTTGAACTCAGGGGTAGAAAGACCTGCATGCAGGTGCCGTCGGCGATGCGCGACTGAACATGAATGCCGCCACCGGCTTTGTTGACCAAACCGAAGACCATCGCCAATCCCATGCCGCGGCCGCGCACATCGGCGCTGGTGGTGAAGAACGGATCGAAGATTTGGCCTAGGTCAGCGTCGGGAATTCCAACGCCATCGTCGGTAATTTCCATCAGATAATATTTTCCGGCCGGCAGCGTATGTTCGCGCCAAATCACCGGCTGATCGCTGAGGCGGATTTGACCGGTCAGGCGAATGGTGCCATGGCCCTCAAGAGCGTCACGAGCGTTGCTGATTAGGTGCACCAAAACGTCGGCGAGATCTTCGCGGCTGAGCGGTACGGTGCCGTCGGCGTTGTGGATATCGCTTTCCATCGTCACTTGCGGTCCGGCCAGGTGAGCCAGCGACGGCGCAAATTCGCGCATGATCTCGGCCGGGTTGCAGCTATCGCCTTTCCATTGTTTGCGTGCGCTAAAGGCCAACAAGCTGCGTGCCAATCCCGACGCTTTGTCGGCGGCAGTGCGGATCTTTTCTAGCGAGCCTTTGATTTTGATTGTGTTTTCGTCTTCGGCTTTCAGCCGGGAAAGGCAAATATCGCTGTAGCCCAAAACTGCGGTCAACAGGTTTTCAAACTCGTGCGAGATCCCTTCCGCAAGTCGGCCCAGGGCATCCATGCGGCGGTCGCGCTGATCGGCTTCCTGCATATGTTGACGGGTCCGCTGCTCCTCGACCGCCTCGGTGACGTCGCGCAGCGTGGTGACCAAACCTAAGCGCTCGCCGCCGCCGTCGAACAAGGGCACCCAGGTGCATTCCAGTGCCTGATGGGGGCCGGAAGACAGAATGAGCTGGCGATCGATGCGCTCCTTACTTTGCCACGCCGCCTGATCCATGCTTGCAACCTCGCGCAAAGCCTCGTGGGATACATTGTTCAACTCGTGCAGCGAGGCAAAAGTTTGATTTGGCCAATCACCGGGCCGCAGCGACAGAATTTCTTGTGCTGCACCGTTCATGAATTGAATGACGCCGGCAGCGTCGCGCAAAATCACTGCCATCGGAACTGCTTCGATCAAAATACCGACTTGACGCGAAAGTTCTTCGGCATGTCGAGTCAGTCGGCTCTCGTTTTCGATGTCCGTGGTCAAGCAGTGCACCATTTTGACCTGATCCGACGAGCCGGAGTAGCGTGCGTTCACCCGCACCCAGCGATAGTTGCCGCTGTCGCCACGTATGCGATAGTCGGCGCGCAGGTTGCCATTGCTTGCCCGCGCAACCTGCGACAGCGAAACCACGTGATCCAAGTCGTCCGGGTGAATGTAAGTGCGGTAGGTCTTTGGGTCCTGCAATACCTTGGCTGCGGTTTCCGGCCCCAACAGGGATTCCACCTGGCGGTTGGAAAAGGTGATTTCGCGTTCCCCGGACAAATAATCCAAGTAGGCAAGCGCCCAGCCGGGGAATTCATCGGAAAACACTTCAAGGTCTTCCAAGGCTTGGCGGCTCGACGAAACGGCTTGCCGGCGAATAACTTCAGCAGCGGCGCGCGAGGCAAAGAAGCGCAGAATCTTCTCCGAGAACTCCGGATTGGCCAGCGGTTTTTGGTCGTAAATCGACAGGTGACCGATCGGTTTGCCGTCTAGGCCGGGCAGGATGACGCCCAAGCAGCTGCCGTCGATAAGTGGAGCAAGGGTTTCGTCGTTAGGGAAGGCTTCGACCAATCCGGACGGCCAGTAGTAGCAGCCCTTCTCCAAAATGACGGCGGCCGGCCGCCCTTCGACCGAGTACTCCCAGTTCGGCAGCATTTCGCCGGTGCGGTAGTGGGCGAGCATCCGCATTTGGATTGGATCATGCTCGATGATCTCCGACATGATGCAGTAGGAAACGCCGAGCACCGTGGCCAATTGCTGGGCGGTCTCGCGGAAATAGTCCCCCGGCGAGGCTTCGGCGGTACTGCCAAGCAATTCCACCAAATCGATGAGCTGCTGATAGCCCTCCGGGTCGAAACTGGGGGCTGCGCCAAATAAGCGTTGAAATAGCCCTTGCTTGGGTGGCGGCGAAGGGGAGTCTTTCACCGCTTCATTGTGCCAAGAGCAGGTGCCGGGGAGCTATTACAATCCGCCCCAGACTCATGTCCGACATCCTCTGGCAGCCATCCCCCGAGCGGGTCGCGAACACCCAGCTCGCCGCCTTTCAAACCCACCTTCGTGATTCCGGCTTCGATGTTGGCAGCGATTATGCCTCGCTACACGCCTGGTCCTTGGCTCATTCCGACGAGTTCTGGCGCCAAATCTGGCAGTATTGCGACGTACAAGGTGCGATGGGCGCCGATCTGCTCGCCGACGACGATCGCATGCCCGGTGCGCAATTCTTCCCGCAAGCCATGCTGAATTTCGCCGAGAATCTGCTCGGCGGCGACGATGAGCAAGCGGCGATTATTTTCCGACGTGAGGACGGCTTGCGAATCGAATGGACATATGCCGAACTGCGTAGCCAAGTTGCCAGGTTGCAGGCGGCTATGGTGCGCGTAGGTATTGGCCGCGGTGATTGCGTCGCCGGATTCCTGCCGAACATCCCGCATGCGGTTGCCGGCATGTTGGCGGCTGCGAGCTTGGGTGCGATTTGGTCGTCTTGTTCACCCGATTTTGGCGTTCCGGGCGTCGTCGATCGCTTTGGGCAGATTCAACCGAAAATGCTGCTGGCGGCCGACGGTTATGTTTACAAAGGTCGCAACTTCGACACGCGCGATAAGTTGACCGGCATTTTGCAGCAGGTTGATTCGGTGAAGACGGTCGTCGTCGTGCCCTTTGTTGACGAGGCTGCCGCCACCGAAGCTGCCGCCGCAGTGGAGGGCGGCTTTACCTGGGATCAGTTTTTGGCCAGCTCGGATGCGGTGCTGGATCCCATTCCGTTCGAGCCGGTGCCGTTTAACCATCCGCTGTACGTGATGTACAGCTCCGGCACCACCGGCAAACCAAAGTGCATCGTGCATGGGCACGGCGGCACCTTGCTGCAGCACTTGAAAGAACACCGCTTGCATACCGATTTACGCAAAGGCGAGCGCTTGTTCTACTTTACTACAACTGGTTGGATGATGTGGAACTGGTTGGTCACCGCCCTCGCCGGCGGAACCACCATCGTGCTGTTCGACGGCAACCCGTTCCACCCCGGGCCGGAGACCTTGTGGAAGCTGGTCGATGAAGAAAGAGTCGACGTCTTCGGTACCTCGGCGAAGTTCATCGACGCCTGCAAGAAGGCCGGTTACTTGCCCGGCGAAGAGCTGCCGCTGCAGCGCTTGCGTGCGATTCTGTCGACTGGTTCGCCGTTGGTGCCCGAGTCCTTCGACTACGTTTACGAACACGTCAAAAAAGACCTGCAGTTGTCGTCGATTTCAGGCGGCACCGACATTGTTTCCTGCTTCGTACTCGGTTGCCCGGTGCTGCCGGTGCGGCGCGGCGAAATCACCGCTGCCGGCTTGGGTATGGCCGTTGAAGTTTGGAACGACGAGGGGCAAGCCGTCATCAATGAACCTGGCGAATTGGTTTGCACTCAGCCCTTCCCGAGCATGCCCGTCGGTTTTTGGAACGACGAAGACGGCAGTCGCTACCGCGCCGCGTACTTCGATCACTACCCGAATATTTGGCGCCACGGCGATTGGGTGGAGTTCAGCGAATTTGGCGGCATGACCGTGTACGGCCGCAGCGATGCAACTTTAAACCCAGGCGGCGTGCGCATCGGCACCGCCGAAATCTACCGCCAGGTTGAGCAGTTCGAGGAGATTCTGGAAGCCATCGTCGTCGGCCAAGACACCGGCGACGGCGATCAGCGTGTGGTGTTATTTGTCGTGATGGCCGGCGACGCCCAACTCAATGATGAGTTAGTTCAGCAAGTGCGCACCCGCATTCGCGCCAACGCCACGCCGCGCCACGTGCCGGCGGTGATCCACGCGGTGGCCGATATTCCGCGCACTCGCTCCGGCAAGATCAGCGAAATTGCAGTGCGCGATGTGTTGCACGGCCGCAAGGTGAAAAACACCGAAGCTCTGGCTAATCCCGAGACGCTGGATTACTTCCGCGCCGAATTACTTGCTCAGTAATTTGCGCACCCGCGGGATCAGCACGTTGTGCTCGAGGTGGATATGGATTTTCATATCCTTCTCCAGCTCCATCAATCCGGAATACAGGGCGCGGAAGGTGGTGCAGGCGTCGTCGGGCGTCTTGTAGCCGGCGGTGATTTCGCGAACCAAGCGGAAGTTCTCGCCGATCTCGGTGTGATCGCCTTCCAACTCCATCAGCAAATCGGCCAAATGCGGCGGCGGTTTGCCGCTTTGGTCGAGCTCTAGGAACATCGGGAACACCTGCGTGTTTTCGATCTCCATATGGCGTTCGAGGTTGGCGAACAAGCCTTCGGTTGCTTCGGAGAGATAGGAGAGGAAATCGTAAAACGGCCCGTGCGTCAGCAGCACCTTGGTCACCGCCGGACGCAAGCCGGCTAGCGAGCGCGCGGTGAATTCATGGTGCACATCAATTAATTGATGGACCAATTCGGAAATGCTGCGTTCATTCCAATTGGGTGCGTCGGTTTGGCGGCTTAACCGGCGCAGCTCGGATAGGACATCCGATAGCTCCAAGCCCGCTTGAGCAGAAGCCTCCGCCAAGGTCTGATTGCCTTGGAAGCAATAATCAAAATGCCAGCGATCCAGCAGAATCATCGACGGTGGAAAGTCGACGACTAGCTTGGCAATCGGAGTCTGAGGCAGGATTTCCATTTGAGGGATGTTGCTCTCTAACCCAAGTTCCAACAATTGCTAGTGTTTCGCTTGTCGGCGGCGAAGCAGGGGTTAATTCAGCAGACGGACGCGGTCCAGTTCGGGCCGCCGTTCGGTCCTTACAACTCGAATCATCATGAGCTTCCAAAAAATCCTTCGCGGTAGGGTTTTGGCTTTCGCAATACCTGCCATTTTTTGCATGCAGGCGACGTCGGCAGCGGCGCAACAGGCGGAAGATTCTCCATGGAAATTTTTTGGCGATGCCCGACTCAGACATGAGTCGAACGACATGATGGCGCCGACGCCCGATCGCCATCGCGAGCGCGCCTTTATTCGCTTTAACGGCATCTATACCTATTCCGATGAGTTGGAAATGGGGGTGCGGGCAACCACTGGCGACGCCAACAACAATCACCCGTGGTTTGATTTGGGCAGCGGTGCGTTGAGCAAGATTGGCTTTCATTTGGATCGCCTATACCTTCGTTACCAGCCTGAATTCGTCGACGGCGGCACGATGTGGGTGGGTAAGTTTGGTAACCCGGTGAAGCGCAATCCGATTTACGGTGACATCGTCAATGACAACGACGCCCAGCAAGAGGGCGTGGTTTTTGAACTGCAAAGCGGCGATCTTGGTCCGTTTGACCAAAGCAAGTGGCAGCTCGGTCAGGTGGCAGTGCTCGAACAAGCAACCGGTGAGGACGCGTTCTACACCATGTTGAGTTGGAGCGGAGTCAATCAGATCGATGAGCAGCAAAAGTTTGAACTGACGTCAACTTATTACTTCTTCAACGATCTCACTCCGGACGATAGCGGTGTGTTTTTGAATACTGCCAACCACCGCACCGGTTCCGACTTCACGTCGGACTTCGGCATTCTGGAAACCATCGCCGCTTACCATTTTGATGATTACATCCTGACCGGTGAATACGTGAAGAACTTGCGCGCTGCCGACGGCGTCGGCGATAACGGCTGGGCGCTGGGTGCTTTGATGAAGACCAAGCACGGCAAGTTTTATTACCAATACCAAGTGCTCGAGCAGGATGCGGTCCATGCGTATTTCGCTCAGGACGACTTCTTGTACCCAACCAACCATGCGACGCATTTGGTCGGTTGGAAGAAGCCACTAGCGAATGGCATGTTGTTCCACGTCTGGGGAATGGCGTCGAAGCTGGATGAAAGCTTTGGTGCGCCCAACGAAACGGTTACGCGCATTCGCGTCGCGCTTTCGATCTACTTCTAAACGCCGGCGGCTGGGTCGGAAACGGCTCAGCCGCTTTTCGTTTCCCTTGAGCGGTCAGCCGCTTTTGGTGGCATCCCAGGTGAGCAGGCGGTCGAACAACCTGGTGGGCAAGAGGCGATTCAGCCAGGCGCCGATTTTGGCGTCGGTGCCGACTAGATAGCGGGCTTTGGGTTTGCGTTTGCTGAGCGCGGTGTGCACCACCGTGGCGACGCGTTCGGCCGGGATTGCGCGTTTTTGCACCTTTGGCAGATTGCGCCGCATGCCGTCGAGGAAGTCGGCGTAATACTGCTCGAACTGCGGCGGAAAGTTCGGTTGCATGCGCGCGGCGCGATCGGAGGAGCGCTGCCAAATCGGCGTGGCGATGGCGCCGGGTTCGATCAGGATCACATCGATTCCGTGCGGCAGCAGTTCGCGACGCATCGCATCGCTCATGCCTTCCATGGCAAATTTGCTGGCGTTGTAAGCACCGACCAGCGGCGTGCCGACGCGACCGCTGATGGAACTGACCATCAAAATTCGCGGTGGGTTGGGGGAGGGAAGGTTCACCTGCCGCATCAACGGCAGAAAGGCTTGCGTGGCTGCCAACGCACCGGTGGTATTGACTTCCAGCTGCTTGCGAAAGCCGTCCAGCGGTAGAAATTCAAGCGGGCCGGGAACCACGATGCCGGCGTTGTTGATCAGAGCATGCAAACCCTCATCGCCGCAAAACTCGGTCGCAACTTTTTGGGCGGCAGCGAGGTCGTCGGCGGAAACGACGTCGAGTTGCAGCGGTTGAAAGCGGGCGTGGCGTGGACCACCGACGGGCACGTCGCCGGAGTCTGGGGTGGTGGTGGCTCCGGCATCGACCAGCAGAGCCTCGCCGTCGACCTTGCGGCGCACGCCGGCCAAAACCGACCAGCCGCGGCGGTGTAAATCGAGGGCGATGGCGCGGCCGATGCCGGTGGATGCTCCGGTGATGATCACATTGGGCATACCGGAGCATAGACCAGCCGAAGCTCTTCCAATCGCGTTGCGGCCAGCCGCCTAGAATGGGGCCATGACCGCCACGCCTGAATCTCAAGCTGTTGCCGCCCAAGTCCTGTCGCTGCGCTTGGCGATGCCGCACGAGGTCGAAACCGCCGAAGGTCCGCTGCGCACCGGCTTGTTAAAGCGCGAGGTCACCGAGCCTGTGCTGCTGCAAACCACCGGCTTGTACGGCGACGGTTGGGCCGATTTAGAGCACCATGGGCTCGAAGATCAGGCAATTTGTGCTTTTCCGCTTTCCCACTATTCGGCGCTGAATCAGGCCTTAGAGCTGGAATTAGGCGCTGGCGCCATGGGCGAAAACGCCGTCGTCGGTGGGGCGGATGAAGACTCGGTGTACATCGGCGATCAATTGCGCTGGGGTGAGGCCCTGCTGGAAGTCACCAAGGCGCGGCAGCCGTGCGGCACGCTGAATCAGGTGTGGAATTGCTCGACTCTGGCTGCCGAAATGGGGCGCAGCGGCAGGATTGGTTGGTATTTGCGGGTTTTAGAGCCTGGTTTGGTCGCCGGCGGCCAGGCGATGGAGCTGGTGAAGCGTATCGACGGCGCACAGACGGTTAAGGAGCAGTGGTTCGCAAAGTAGGGTAAGCTCAAAACGAGCCCCCGCGAACCCGCATCCCCACCCTCATGTCCTCCATACTCATTCCGGTCCTGGCCGCGTCGTGCGGTCTGTTCGCCTCTGTGGCAACCAGCGCTCCTGCTCCCTCACCCGTCAGCAGTCCTCAACTGGAAGCCAGTCCGCAAGGATTGTTCCCGGCGCCGGCGCAGGTGAACCATCAAGGCGAACACGGTTGGACGTTGACCGTCACACCGACCGCCGCCGACCTGACCGCAATCCGCTCGGACCTGCGCCTGGAATCGGCCGAAGGCGAGGTGCGGCTATTGACCGACGTCGACGGCACCGGCTTTTTGGTTTCGTGCTTCGGCCAGGTCATCGTTACCGAAGCCACCCACAGTGATGCGGTGCCGGTGCGGCTGCGCGTGCTGGATGGCGGCGGTCAGGTGCTTTTTGAAAAGCGCGTTGACGGGCTCACTGATCCGCGCTTGTCGGCCGACGGCGATCAGCTGGTGCTGCGTTCGCGACGAGGCACCGAGGTGCTGGATTTGCAGAGCTTCGAGGTTCAAACTTTGCCGCGTTACGCCGGCTTCGCCGTGGCTGCAAACGGTGCGGTTGCCGGCATCGCCATCGAGCAGGGCGAGGCTGAAGTGGGCGACACGCTTGTCCTGCATAGCCATTCCGGCTCGGTTGAAGTTGCCGTGCCCGCCGACGTCCGCCGCCTGGCTTTCGACGGCGATCGCTTGCTGGTGTTGAGTAAAAACCACCTTTGGCAGTTGGATTCCGAATCGCTGGCACTGCGCAGTCTCTACACGCTGACTCAAGTCGGTGAGTTGCGCGACTTGCGCGTATTCCAAGGTCGCACTTTGGTTGGCGCACGACGCGTCGATGGCGATCAATACAGCGGTTTCCAGTTGGCCTTGGACGCGCAAGGCAAAACCGTCAACCAATCGCGCGGCAATACGGCGATTGCTCCGCCGAATCAACAAGCCAATGCTCAGGAGCGCGGGTTGATTCCTTGGCCGATGGCGCCGAATTCGCAACACCCGATCGGCAATACTTACGGTGAGTATCAAAACTATGGTGGTTCGCCGTACTTGCACCCCGGCATCGACGTCATGGGTGACCATTACGAGCCGGTTTACGCCGTCGCCGACGGCAAGGTCAAGGCGGTGCTGACCACAAGCGCGCAGTATCACTGGCGAGTTGCTGTGGGTGGGCCGACCAGCGGGACGTCAAGCGGTCATTTGTACGCTCACCTGACCCAATCGTCGATTGCCGTCAACGTCGGCGACACCGTCGTCGAAGGGCAATACCTCGGCGATTTGGTGCCGTGGCCGACGTCGAACTTTACGCATTGCCATTTCGCCAGCATCGAGGACAGCGGTAATACTTGGTATGGCGATTGGCTGTGCCCGAATAACGTGCATGAAGATTTGGTGCATCGTACCGAGACCACTGCGCCTGTGTTCGAGAACGCGCGCGGCAATGATCTGTTCGCTTTTTGCCGTAACAATACGTCGACCTATCGCGATCCGGATAACTTGTACAACAAGGTCGACATCATCGTGCACGTAGGCGACAAGTTGAATTCCGGTTGGACTTGCTCGGTGCAGACTTTGCGCTACAGCATTTATCCGGTCGGCAACCCCGGCGCGCCGGTAGTGGACAATAAGTTGGCGGTGAATTTCGATATGGCGCTCGATACTTATGGATCGGGCAGCATTGACGCCTTCCTCGTCGATTTGCTGTACAAAGAGGATTCGACCTGCAATACCAACGGCGATTACAGCAGCCGCGAGTTCTTCCACATCATCACCAATTCCAACGGTGACCAGGTGTACGACAACTCGGACCTCACTGAATCCTGGAACACCACTTTGGTTGCTAATGGCGACTATGTGGTCGAAGTCGTCGCCAAAGACGCCGCCGGTAATCGCGCCGTCGGTCGCATGACGGTGACGGTGAATAACTAGGACTTATAATCCGCCCATGAGCAACCCGACCTTCGAAGAGGAACGGGCTCGGCTCCAGGAGTTGGTCTTGGAGAAGGGCTCGCGCACAACCAAGCGCTTCTTCAACTTAGACCAAGCTGCTTACCGCGATGGCGCTTTAACTGCGCGCACCAAAGAGCTACTTGGCTTGGTGGCCAGCACGGTCTTGCGTTGTGATGACTGCATCAGCTACCACCTGATTCGCACTCACGAGCTAGGCTACAGCGGCGACGAAATTCGCGAAGCGCTCGACGTCGCGCTGATCGTTGGCGGATCGATCACCATTCCGCATGTGCGCCGTGCCTATGGCGTGCTTGAAGAGCGCGGGATCGATGGCGATGCAGGTGGCGGGAGCGAGGCTGAATGAAGAAGCCGCGCAAGTGGCTGCGGCGGTTGACGGCGGCGGTAATGCTGTTGTTGATCGTCATGCTGGTGCGGACCTTTGCCCAACCAAGTTTGCAAATCGAGGTCAGTGCTGCCGCCGAAATTGAATTGGATGAAGTGCAGCTAGCCGCTCGATTGGCGCAAGCGATCGGCTTTCGCACGATTAGCAGTGGCAAAGCGGAAACCACTGATTTAAAACCGTTCGCCGAGTTGTTGGATTGGTTCGAACGCACCTATCCAATGGTTTATTCCAGCTTGGATGCGCAGCGCATCGGCGCACCGTTGGAAGGTCAGGTGGAAAGCCCAGGCCACAGCCTGATCCTGCAGTGGCACGGCAGCGATGCGACGTTGACTCCCGGTTTGTTCATGGCTCACCTCGACGTGGTGCCGGTGGAACCCGGAACCGAACAAGATTGGAGCCATCCGCCGTTCGCCGGAGCTATTGCCGACGGTTTCATTTGGGGCCGCGGCGCGATGGATGTGAAAAGCGGTGCCGTCGCGCTGCATGAAGCCATTCAGCAACTGCTCGCCGACGGTTTGCAGCCCAAGCGCACCTTGTATTTTGCCTTCGGCCACGACGAAGAAGTGGGTGGCGCCGCCGGCAATGGCGCGATTGTGCAGTGGATGAAAGATCGCGGTATTGAGTTGGAGTTTGTCATCGACGAGGGCGGCTTCATTGTCGACGGTTTGGTGCCGGAACTGGGCGAGCAACCCGTTGCCATGGTCGACGTCGCCGAAAAGGCTTATTGCACCGTGCATTTGACCGCGCGCGGCGATGGCGGGCACAGTTCGATGCCGCCCAGTCGCACCGCGGTGGGGCGCATTGCGTCGGCAATTCATCAATTGGAGTCCAATCCGTTCCCGGTGGGATTGCCCGAAACCATGCGCGATCAGCTACGCCACTTGGCACCGGAAATGCCGTTCGTCAAACGGGTACTGCTGAGCAACTTGTGGCTGACCGGAGGCTTGGTCAAGCGAATGATGGCGGCTGACCCGCGCGCACGTTCGCTGCTACATACCACGACCGCGGCGACGATGATTGACGGCGGCATTAAGGAAAACGTTGTGCCGCAGCAAGCAAGCGCAACGGTGAATTTCCGTCTGCTGCCAGGTACATCGCCGGAGGATGTACTCGCTCACGTCGAAGAGGTGATTGATGATGAATGGGTGACCGCCCAACTCGGTTTGACGACCACACCGGCGCCGCCTTCATCGGTAGATTCCGATATTTATCGCGCCATCGCCCAATCCACCCGCGAGGTTCATCCCAATGCCGTCGTCGTGCCGGCGTTGTTGGTCGGCGCCACCGATTCGCGCCATTACCGCGAGCTATGCGATCAGGTTTATCGCTTCACCGGCTTGCGTTTGCATTTGGACGACGTCGGCGGTTTTCATGGCACCAATGAACGCATGCGTGTCGATTATTACGCCGACGGCGTGCGCATCATGATGCGGATGATGATCAATCTTGGGGTTTGCGACGCTGCGCCTTAACGTCGGAGCGACGTTTTTTGGCATCCAACCGGCGACGGATCGAGGCACGAGTCGGTCGCGTTCTGTGGCGCTTCGGCGGACGGTAATTTAAGGCGCGCAATTTTTCAATCAGCCGCGCCATCGCCAACTCGCGATTGCGCTTTTGACTGCGCGCTGCGGTTGCGGTGATGGTGATGCCGCTGGGTTCATGGACCAGCCGCACGCCGGTTTCCACCTTGTTGCGGTGCTGGCCGCCGGGTCCGCTGCCGCGAATAAAGCTCCACTCGACCTCCTTCTCCAACACCTTAGGATCGGTGGACCAGCGCTGCGGCTGGGCATCGGCCGGCGGGTCGGGCTGGTCTGGGTCGGTGGGGGAATTCATGGCTTGGGAGGGGCTCTATTCTGGCTTAGAATACCCGCCTCATGGTTCACAACATCGCAATCATTGGATCGGGCCCGGCCGGCTACACCGCCGCCCTTTATGCCTCGCGCGCCGGATTGAAGCCGGTGGTCTTCGAGGGCATGCAGCCAGGCGGCCAGCTGACGTTGACCACCGAGGTGGAAAATTTCCCCGGTTTCCCTGACGGAATTACCGGTCCGGAATTGATGGAGAAGTTCAAAGCTCAAGCCGAGCGTTTCGGCAGCGAATTCATCACCTTCCGCAATATCTCCAAGATTGAAACCGACAAACAGCCGTTCGTGATCCACGATGAGTTCGGTGACAGCTACGAGGCGCACGCGGTGATCATCGCCACCGGTGCCTCGGCGAAGATGCTCGGCATCGAAAAAGAGCACGAGATGATGACGCAAGGCCAGGGCGTTTCCGCCTGTGCCACATGCGACGGCGCGTTCTACCAAGACAAAGAAGTCGCCATCGTCGGCGGCGGCGATACGGCGATGGAAGAAGCGAATTTCCTGACCCGCTTTGCCTCCAAGGTCACGCTGCTGCACCGCCGCGATTACTTCCGCGCATCGAAAATCATGCTCGAGCGCACCGAAGCCAATCCCAAGATCGACATCAAGATCTGGCGCACCATCGACGAAATCCTGCAGGACGAAAACGGTCGCATCCGCGGCCTCAACCTCGAAGATCCGCGCGACAACTCCAAAGAGGAGCTCGACGTGCAGGGACTGTTTGTCGCCATCGGTCACTCGCCGAACACCGGCTTCCTCGGCGACGAATTCGAGCGCGACGACGTCGGCTACCTCAAGTTGGAAAACGGCACGCGCACCTCGATTGATGGAGTCTTCGCCGCCGGTGACGTGCACGACCCCGACTACCGTCAAGCCATTACCGCTGCCGGGGCTGGATGTGCTGCGGCTCTAGAAGCTCAGCGGTGGTTGGAAGAGCGGGGGATTGAGTGATTTTTTGGGGGTTGCTGGGATGACATTTCGGCGGCTAGAGAAGCAGCGGAGCTGCTTCAAATGCCGCCGAAATGTCATCCCAGCAACCTCGCATAAACCGGATTGATCGCCCGCGCGTTCCCCGGTTGCTTCGATGATATTTAGATGTAGATATGGATATCGAAGTTGAATTTTGCTTTATCACTATTTTCCTTATAGATTGATTTTGATGGTTCTCGTTAACCGGGAATATCGTGTTTGAAATTTCATTCAGCTTGCCACCTGGATGGGGCAAGACGCATTGGAAACCCTTTGAGTCTGTGGAAATATTCCGGCATTGCATCAGCGGAAGTGTTGTCTGTGTTGGTGGGTGTAGGTTTCGGCGGCATTTGAAGCAGCTTGCTGCTTCTCTAGCCGCCGAAACCTACACCCACCAACAACAAAAAAACTACGGTTGCCAAAGACCAACCTGAACTCCATCCAGGATATAAATACACCAAGTACCCGTGTCACCTTGTTGGGTCGGTGGGTAAGCGATGACTCCACCCTTGGATTCGGCGGTGGCTGCGGCTGCTTTGACGTCGGCCACGTGGAAGTAGGTGCGAACGATGGCCGATTCGTGAGCCGCTAACGGAGCACGTACGCCGAGCAGACTGCCGTCGGGTTGGGTGGCGATGCGGGCGTTGCCGAAGGCTGCCTGCGGTTCGCCGAAGCTTAAGCCGTGAGTGGTTTCTAAGGTGGCGATCTGATCGTCAACTGAGTTGGTGACGATTTCGACGTAATGAACTGGCGACTGCTGGCAAGTCATCTCTTCTTGGCAATCGTTGGGCATTTGGCAGGCTGCTAGCGGGAGCAGGGCCAGTGCGAAGAAGGCTTTTCGGCTAAACATGGGTGGCATTTGTGAGGGGTTATTGCTTGACCAAGCGAATGGCGTCGGCAATGACTACGTAGGAGCCGCTTCCGGAGTTATCAAGGCCAATTAGGGTTTTGGTGCCCTTTGGCAGCCATTTGGTGGTGACCAAATTCCATTGACCGCCGTTGTTTTGTTGATTGACGTTCGAGGTTGTGGTGTTGCCGTTGACGCGCCAGCCGATCTTAGTGTTCGGGTTGCGGTTGCTGCCTTGCGGCCACCAGTAATAGATTTTGTAAGTACCGGCCGACGGAATGTTGGGCCGCCAATAAGCCAGCGCATAACTGGTGCCGGTGCTTGCCCAGCGGTAATCGGAACCGTATTTATCGCCGGAGCTGGTTCCGGTGTTCCACGTGCCGGACGAGAAGATTGCTTGGTTGTTATCGAGAATGATCTCGGTGCCGCCGCTGCCGCCGTTGAGTTTGTCGTCGATGTCTTGGCGCAGGCTCGGCAATTGGTTGTATGCCAGATCACCTGGGCAAGCTGTGGAGCTGACATTTCGGTGTCCATAAATGTTGTTCATCGAGCCGCTGTAGCCGGAGTACCACGAGCTACCCGATCAAGCAACATCTTTTCTGTAAAAAGCAGCAGACTCATCAAATGCCTTCCA
>CAYFOM010000021.1:0-66957 GCA_964344765.1 uncultured Planctomycetales bacterium
GGAAGGCATTTGATGAGTCTGCTGCTTTTTACAGAAAAGATGTTGCTTGATCCAACCATGAAACTTTTGGATCAACCCTAAACTGCGCCTTGTCACGGTTTTGTCAGGGGTTATGGGTTTGTAATCCACCACACGCAAACCTTCCCTCCAGACGATTCAATCATTCATGCGTCCGACCTCGAAGTCCCTGCTTCACTCCTTTGCGTGGGGTAATGCGCTGGCCGGATCGGTTTTGGCATTAGCATTGATGGGAGGCTCGTCTGCTCAAGCGGCAGATAAGTTCTCCGGCGATCCAGTCAAGCCTAAGTCCGATCAGCAAGCTGCAGTTCATGAGGCCACTGCCGTTGGCAGCAATCCTCATGCCCACCCCGAAACCGTCACTAAGGACCTTCCCCAGGTTTCTCCCGAACTTGCAGCGGAAAAAGGCTGCATGAGTTGCCACGAAGGCATCGAGAGTATCCGCGAAGAAGGCTCCATCATGTTGATGACCATCAAAGCGTTCGGCGGCCAATATGGCGACCCCGAAGGCTGCGTGGTTTGCCACGGTGGTAACCCCCAAGCCACCACTGCCGAAGAGGCACACAAAGGCACTCACCCGAACATGGCGGCGAATGGGCCGCAAACCTTTTTCCGCGATCCGGGTTCCATCGACATCGCCGACCAGACCTGCGGCCAATGCCACCCTGGCTACGCCTACCGTCTGCAGCGCGCGTTGATGAACACCGAAGCCGGCAAGATTCAGGGCAACCTGCACACTTGGGGCATCGAAGAGGTTCAGGATTACAACGTGCCGTGGGGTAACTACGACGTCAAGGACACCGACGGCGTGATCCCGAGCATCGGTACTCAAGAGTACAAGGACTACATGGTCGCGATGATCGAGGCGCACCCGAAGCAGTTCCCGACTGAATTGCAGATGGTGCCGCAGCCGAGCGTCGAAGAGATTGAAGCCGATCCGAAGCTGGCCGGCTTTACTTACCAGCGCCAGCAGTGTCAGCGCTGCCACGTCGGTGCGCGTGGTCGCGAAAAGCGTGGTGACTACCGCGGTATGGGCTGCTCGTCTTGCCACATTCTTTATGGCAACGAAGGTTTGTACGAGGGCGGCGACCCGACCATCGATAAGACCGAACCCGGTCACCTGCTGAAGCACACCATTCACGGTACGCGCGAAGCAGGCGGCGGTATTCCGGTCGAGACTTGCAACAGCTGCCACAACCGCGGCAAGCGCATTGGTGTGACCTATCAGGGCTTGATGGAGTTCCCGTACGGCTCGCCTTACGACGCCAAGGGCAACAAGCAGCCGAAGCTGCACACCAAGAACTACTTGTTCATCTCGGACGACCTGCACCACCAGATCACCAGCCGCCCGGGCAACCCGGAAGGCGGCATGTTGTGCCAAGACTGCCACACCACCATCGATATGCATGGTGACGGCAACATCTTCGGTACCACGCTGGCGCAGGTGGAAATCGAATGCCAAGACTGCCACGGCACCCCGGAGAAGTATCCGTGGGAACTGCCGCTTGGCTACTCCGAGGAATTCGGACGTGATTTGGGTGACGTCGGCCGTGGTTTGGCCGAAATGGCGCTACCCGAAACCATGAGCTTCGCCACCGCGTATGACAAGCGTGATGGTTTTTTGAAGACGGCTCGTGGTAACCCCTTCGGCAACGTCGTGCGCGACGGCAACAAGGTCATCATGCACTCAGCAACCGGTAACGACTTCGAAGTCCCGGTCCTTGCGGAGCTGAGTCGCACCGATGGTTGGAAGAGCCCCGACGCGAAGGTTGCGATGGAATCGGTAGAGAAGCACGGCGACGACCTGGAGTGCTACGCATGCCACGCTTCGTGGGTGCCGCAGTGCTACGGCTGTCACGTGCAGGTCAACTACGGTAAGGACGGTAACGGCAACCCGTACCAGGACGTCGACTGGGTGGCTTCGGCCAACAGCCGTACCCCAGACGGTGAAACTGCGGAATCTCCGTTGGGCACTCCGGGCATCAAGAGCCCCGGCAAGGTGTTCGAAACTCGTTCTTACCTGCGTTGGGAAGAGCCGGTTTTGGGAATCAACGGTGAAGGTCGTGTCACTCCTTTGATGCCGGGTTGCCAGGTGGTGTTCACCGTCATCGGTCGCGACGGCAAGACGGTTGCTCTGAACCAGTCGTCGTACTCCGAAGACGAAGCTCGTGCATTGGGTCAGAAGCGCGTGCCGATGGGCATGGACATGGCTCCGGTGCAGCCGCACTCGGCGCAGCGCAAGGCGCGCACCTGCGAGAGCTGCCACAACAACCCGAAAGCACAGGGTTACGGCATCTCTGGTGGTGTGTTCCAGACTCGCTACACCGAGGACATCATTGAAGACTTGATGGATCAGCGGACCGGCAAGCCGATTCCGAAGAACTACCAAGTTCAGATTCAGAAGATCCCTGGTATGGACTTCGATTGGTCAACCATCGTCAACGCCGACGGTGACCAGGTCCAAACCGTGGGTACTCACTGGCCGGCATCGCGCTCGCTCACTAAGGAGCAGCGTGACGGCATGAATCGAACGGGCTTGTGCATGGGCTGTCACCAGCACATGACGGATGTGGAACTGTGGTCGAAGGTCGCTACCGAAGGCAGCCTGACCGACGCCGAGCACACCGAGCTCATGAACAAGGTCTTCCAGGCTTACGCCGAATCTAAGAAGTAATTCAACCGAAAGGGTCGGGGCTTCGGCCCCGGCCCAACGCCACCATGTCCACACCCGCCAAATTACTCCTTGCCATCGGCCTTCCGGCAGCTGTGCTGCTTTGGATTGCCAATCGTCCGGGCGTGAGCGCTCACGATGAAGTCGTCGAGGCGGACGTACCAGTGACCGAGACTGCGCATAAGCCGCACGCCGATATGGATGGCGGCAGTGCCGACCCGCACAAGTCGCTTTCGCCCGAGATCCTGTACGACATCGCTCTGCGTCATGCCAACGAAGGCAAGTTTGATGCGGCGATCAATCACTTAAACGACGCGATTGCGCAGGAACCGGGTAATCCGATTCTGTACGCAGCAAGGTCGCAGTCCTACTTGGGGCTGGATGATCGCAGCTCCGCACTGCGCGACGTCGAACGCGCCGTGACTCTCGCCGAGGAAAGCGATGAGACCGATGTCTTAGTCGGCATGCTTGCGAACCGTTCTCAAATTTACCGCCAGTTTAATCGCGAGGTTGAGGCGCTGGCCGATTTGGATCGCGCGCTGGAGCTGGACAAAAACTACGTGCCGGCGCTTTTTAACCGCAGCCACATCTACCTCAATCAAAACATGACCAACGAGGCGGTTGCCGATCTGACGCGCGCGATTTTGCTGCAGCCGGAAATGGCCACTCCTTACTTCAACCGCGCGATGGCATACGAAACGCTCGGCGATATGGAGAAGGCGCGCGCCGACATGATTCAGTTTTTGGAACTGACGCGCAGTGGAGATCATCAGGATCTAGCGCACGAAATTCTCAAAGGCTGGAAGGAGGGCGAAAAGTGAAATATTTGCTGCCCTTGCTACTGTTGATTCCGGCGTGCGGTGAAGAAGCAGTCGTCGATGCATCGGAAACTTCGGCAGCACCGTCTAAGCAGTCGATGACCGCCGAAGAGATGGTCGAAGCCGCCAAAGTCGGCGAATTTGCCTATGACGAATTCATGGAATTGCTCGAAACCTGCGGCTTGCAGTTCGAGCTTCCGGCAGGTTTCTTATTCAAGCCGGGTGTTCAAAACCAAAAGCTGAATTATGAAGGAAAACTAGTTGCCGCAGATGGCAACTTGGAAGTGCGTTACGCGATCCGGCCCATCATTGGAATGGAGTTGGAATACCGTGACCCACATTCCTCGGCTCCCGAGCCGAACCACATCTACCCACTGTTGGAGCAATCCGTCGTCGACGGAATCTCCGACGGCAAACACGATTCGAAAGAAGAGTTCGGTGAAGACGCCCTGGCGGAATACAACGCCGATTGGGGCGCCGCTCACCGCCTCACTCCCAATTCGGATTTTGCTCCCCATCACCAGGAACTGCTGCTGATCTGCCTGCACGGCAACAACCGCGCCGACGTTTACCTCATGTTCCTGTTCCAAGACGGTAATTCGGCTTCCTCCGCACTCAAGAGTGCATTACACGCCTTGAAATTTAAGCCGGTTACTTCTGTCACCCCTGACGAAAACCAATGATTCCTCAATCACTCTCCCGCGGCGGCCTGCTGGCTCTTGGAGTCTTTGCCGCCAGTTCGTTGATCGGCACCGGCGCCGCCGCCCAGGAAGGCGATGGCCCGTGGAAATTCTCGGGCGACGCCCGCTTCCGCGCTGAATTTAACGATACAAACGGAACTTCCGATCGCCATCGCCAGCGCATGCGCTTCCGCTTTGGTGGTACTTACACCTACAACGACGAGTTCACTATTGGCGCGCGCGCAACCACCGGTAGCGGCGGCGACGCTCGTAACCCGCACGTGGACCTCGGTGGCGGCCTGACCAAGATGGAGTTGAACCTGGACCGTTTGTTCGTCCAGTACACCCCGGAATGGTTCGGTGGCGCCTTCGTCGCTGGTAAATTCGGCAACCCCGTCTACCGCAACCCGGTTTACGGTGAGTTGGTATGGGATGCCGACGTCCAGCCGGAAGGTCTGGCTGTGGTTTACGGCCTCGGCGACATGGGCCCGTTCTCCGACACCGGTTTCATTGGTGCACAGGTAGCCGTGCTTGAGCAAGGCGGCGGCGAAGACATCTGGGCAACCTTGTTGAACTGGCACGGTAAGGTCAAGCGCGGCGATGACTCCAGCTTCGATCTGGGCATCAGCTACTACCACTACGGTGACCTGACTCCGGATGGCGTCGGCGCTCTGTTGGGCATTGGCAACGCCGTTGCCGGTGGCGAATTTGTCTCCGACTTCGGCATCATGGATGCAGTGCTGGCTTACAACACCGGCAACTACACCGTGAGCACGGAAATCATCAAGAACTTGCGCGCCGGTGACGGCGTCGGCGATAGCGGCTTCACCTTCGGTGGTGCCATGAACACCGACAACGGCAAGTTCTACTACCAGTTCCAGTCGGTCGAGACGGACGCCGTGATGGCTTACGTGTCGCAGGATGACTTCCTCTACACCAACAACCATGATTCGCACATCATTGGTTGGAAGAAGCCGTTGATGGAGAAGCTCGGCATGCACGTCTGGCTGATGGCTTCCGAGTTGAACGATGACGGCGGCGCTGCCGACGACACCGTTTACCGCTTCCGCATTGACTTCAACTTCAAGTTCTAGTCGGAGATTACCGAAGATTAGAACAACCTGGCCTACCTCCTAGGGCCTCGCGAAGCAGTCCGATCTGATTTCAGGTCGGGCTGTTTCCTTTTTGGGTGGATTATGTGGGTGTGTTTGAGGGTAGGTTTTCGCGGCAAAGGGCACCGCGGCGGTGCCAAAAGCCGCGAAAACCTACCCTCAAACACATGGACACACATATCCGCAGCCCAAAAGGGGAATAGGGAGGTTTGATGTTGGCGGACTTGGCTTTTCTTCGGTTGATTTGGGTGGGGGAATGGGGGCTGGATTGTTGGGGAATGGGAATTTTTGTAGGAGATGGCATAATGGGGGGCCGTGTAGTTGATATTGAATTTCAATTGCATTCCATCCTCTCCCTGGTTTGAATTCGTGAAGATTACTCCCCTGCTTTTTTGTGTCCCGTTTTTGCTTGCTCCGGCCTTGAATGCTCAGGTTGTGGGTGGCGGTTTTGAGAACAAATTTAGTCTTTTGGATCCTGGCGGCTCAGATTCGCGGTTCGGGGCTTCGGTGGCTAGCGTTGGTGACCTTGATGGAGATGGTGTGCCGGAATTCATTGTTGGGGCATACTTTCAAAGCACGCCTCTGGGGCAAAACGGTGTGGCCTATGTTTATTCTGGAGCAACTCAAACGGTGTTGCGCAGCCATGAAGCTGTTATCCATGCAGATTGGACTGGGTGGTCGGTCGCTGCGGTTGGGGATATGGATTTGGATGGCGTGCCGGATTACGCCATTGGCCATCCTCAATACGATTGGCCTGTGTTTGGCCGCGTCACCGTGCATTCCGGTGCCACCGGAAATTTGATTCAGGAATGGATTGGCACGGAGAGTTTGGGCTTTTTCGGTTCTTCGGTCGCCGGTGCTGGCGATTTGAATCAGGATGGGGTGCCTGACGTTTTGGTCGGGGCCATCTATGGCGGCGGAGGCAATGGTTCGGCCTTTGCTTACTCGGGTGCGGATGGAACGATCCTGCACCAATACCATGCGACCACTGGCAACTACTTGGGCCAAGCGGTTGCCAATGCCGGTGACGTCGACGGCGACGGTGTGGACGACATGCTCATCGGCGCTCCCAATACCAATGTTGGAGGCGCAGGTGCTGCAGGCGAAGCCTTTGTTTATTCCGGTGCGACCGGGGCATTGATTTACCAGTACCAGGGTGCGGATCAGCTCGATCATTTGGGCAGGGCGGTAGCCGGAGTGGGCGACCTCAACGGTGACGGCAATGACGACTTTGCTATTGGCATGCCTAGCCGTGAATTGGGCGGGGTTTCCAAAGCCGGTTCGGTTTTTGTGTATTCCGGTGTCGATGGATCGGAGCTCTATCGATTGGATGGCGAAGCTGCCGACAACCTTTTCGGCAGTGCGATTGCGGCGGTTGCCGACCTCGATCATGACGGTGTACCTTTACTCAGGCGCAGACGGGACTTTCATGAACCGCTTCGACGCTCAAACCGCTAGTGCCAATTTTGGTTCATCCCTCAGTGCCTGGACGGACCACAATGGCGACGGCTACGACGAATTCCTGGCCGGCGCACCCGAGTTCGGCGGCAGAACCGTCGTTGCCTGTGGAGTGGATTCCTTCCTCGACGTGAGTTCGCTCACCGTTTCCGCCAGTAAGTCCGAGCTTCTGACCTTGGAGCTGGACTTCCCCGACGAAACAGCCGGCAACGACTACAAGGTTCTATTCTCGGCAACCGGCCGCGGCCCGTTCCACTTCGGCGTCGACATCCCGCTCACCATCGACGACGTCACCGTCGGTAGCTACTTCAACGACTATCCATTCCCGTACATGACCGGCGGGCACGGTGTGCTCAATTCGCAAGGCGAAGGTGTCGCTGTGGTTGGTTTCCCGAATGGGTCGATGGCCGCGTATGTGGGCTTGCGTTTATACATCGCGGCCATCACCAATGAGTTTGGCCAAGCACCGAACTACAGCTCGGCTGCAATTCAAATTCGGATTACGCAGTAGCTGGATTGATCCGAAATTGGTTGCGATCGCTCATGTTTAGTAGAAGTTGATCGCCCATGCATTGCTGTCGTAAAGGGAGCCAAATAGATCTTTGGCTCCCACTTCGAAGTACAGCGTCTTGCCGGCAAGGTTGGATGGGACAGAGCTTGAAACAAAGTTGGCCTGGCCGTTCGGCGAATGAATTCCGTACTTCAGCAGTGTGAATGGTGCACCAATATCGAATTCATGGCCCCAGGCCACGACCGAATTTAGGTTAAGCGAATAAGCTAGGCGATAAATGGATCCACCGCGAGTGGACTGCCATTCAAGAGTGAAGCTGGACCCTACAGGGACATCCGTCGGGCCGGACAAGTAGATTGAGTTTGCACCGTTGCCATCCCAGCGATCGTGAACGAAATTATCGGAATTGGAATTGGTGTCGTTTTCCACGAGGTTGGATCCGGTGGACAGAAAAGCAACAAGGCGGCCGTCGGCGGAAATGGATGGGTAATCGCTGTATTTATTGCCTTCAATCCCCGTTGAGCTAACGCTAACTCGCTCCACCACACCAGTCTCGCGGTCTTTCACGAAGATGTCCGGATATCTCCATTCGGTATCACCAGGCACGAGTTCCATGGAGTAAGAACTTAAGGCAACATGGCGACCGTCTTCCGACAAAGAGGAATAGGCACAAGAGCCGCCGGGTTGATAGCCACTGGAGCTTTCATTCGCCCGTTCGGTAATGTTGGTTTGGCGGTCATGAATAAATATGTCGGAGCCGGAATTGTTGTCTGGAACCACGAATTCGCTGGAATGGGAGGTGAATGAAACAAAACGTCCGTCTGCTGAGATGGCGGGATATTCGCTGGTGCGGCTCCCTTCTTCACCAGTGGAGCTAATGCTTACACGACCCGTTTGTCCGGTTTCGCAGTCATAGACAAAAATGTCTGTTCTACTGTTGGTGTCGCCGGACACTAGATTGGTTGCGGAGGACTTAAAGGCTACAAATAGCCCATTGCCTGAAATCGTTGGTTCGGAGCTTGAGCTATCTCCAATTACTCCGGAAGTCGAAACGCTTGCGCAAATGGTTGCCCCAGTTTGGCGGTCGCGGACAAAAACATCGCGCACGCCATTGGTGTCGCCACTAATGAGGTTGTCGGCGTAAGACTCGAAACTAACAAAACGCCCATCGTCTGAGATTGACGCCGTGTAGCTGCCGTCATTGCCTTGAACGCCGGCGGAGCTGACGCTGGCGATAGTGGTCGTGCCAAGTTGACGATCGTGAACGAAGACGTCTGTTACGCCATTGGAATCACTGCTAATGATTCCAGGATCTGCGGACGCGAATGCCACAAATCGTCCATCACCTGAAATGGATGGAGCGCTGCATGCGAAAGTTGTTTGGTCGCCGTCGTGGCGAAAGTTAATCCTAGTGGTCACGCCCGCCTCACGGTCATGAACAAAGACATCCATCAGGTTATTGGTGTCGTTGCTCACCAAGTTCGATGACTCCGATGCAAAAGCAACAAAGCGTCCATCGGCCGAAAGTGACGGAGCATCGACTCCAAAGTTTGCCTGCTCTCCAAGAGAATTAATGCTTACCCGGGAAGTGGATTGGCCGGGGCTGGAGCTTGTAGCAAAGAGTAGCGCAAATAGCGTGGCACAAATTTGAGGGTGGGGGAATTTCATGATTGGTTTGAGGGTGTAAATAGATAAACGAAAAGGAGTAGCCGGCACGCCAGCTACTCCTTAAAAACTTTTTTTCGCGTCTAAAAGTTAGACGGCCGCCGGAGATTGGAACTCCGGACGACGTCCTTCGATCATCGACGATAGACCTTCGATGCCGTCTTCATGCGTGAAGGCGGCTTTGAGGTCGCGCAGTTCGCAATCCAGTGCGGCCGGTAGATCCAGCAGCGCGCCTTCGTTGATCAGGTTTTCGGCTAGCTTCAGCGCGTTGTACGACTTGAAGCCCATGGTCTTGACGGCCTTATCCAACACTGGGTTGCCGTCGGTTTTGGCTTCGCCGCTGAGCATTTGATCTACCGAGTAGCTGGCGAAGAAATCCCAGATGGCTTGCCAGTTTTCGTCAGGGCAGGTGTTGGGTGCTTCGCGTTCCAGCGCTTTGCCTTGTGCGGCGTAGGACTCGCAAGTGGCATCCAAGCCGGCGAAGTCGGTGACCGCGTCGATCAAACCGATCTTCATCGCCGACTTAGCGTCAACAAACTGACCGGTGTAAACCAAGTACTTAGCCAACGGCGCGCCGACGCGACGAGTCAGCCGCTGCGTGCCGCCCATGCCGGGGAAGATGCCGATGCCGGTTTCCGGGAAGCCGACCATGGCTTTGTTGGAAGCGACAATCCAATCGCAACCCAGCGCCATTTCGGCACCACCGCCCAACGCCAGTCCTTGCATGCGTGCAACCACCGGTACATCGGCGGCGGCCATGCCATTCAAGATAGTGTGGCCGTGCGCGGCAAAGTTCTGAATGTTGTCGTAGGTGTCGGCGCGCAGGTGGTCGACGAAGAACTTGATGTCGGCGCCGGCGATGAATGCTTTGCCGTTGCCACCCAACATTACGCCCTTGCCTTTGCTGTAAGCGTCGTTCATTGCCGCCTCGAGCTGACCGCCAACTTCCGGGTTCAGCGCGTTCATTGCATCGGGGCGGTTAATCCACACCGTGCTCATCGAACCGCGCGCACCACTGGCGACCAACTGAATCGGAATGCCCTCGGCCGGTGCAGCTTGCAGCAACTTCGGCATGTCCAGGCCCCATTTCGAAGTGATGGCTTCAGCCAACTCGCGCGCACGATCGCCGCCGACGCGGTTCAGCATCTGAATCGGGCCCATCGACCAACGCAAACCAACGCGCGCGCCGATGTCAGTGTCTTCCACCGACGAAACGCCTTCGTCAATCAGCTGCGTAGCCACGTAGAACACCACGCCAAACAAACGATCGGCAATGGCGTCGTATTTCGACTCGTCGACGTCGCCCTCCAAGTTCCAATCGCCGCGGCCGCTTTCAACCTGCTCGGTCAGCGCGTCGGAGGAAAGGTAAAAGCGGTGCAAGTCTTGGCCGAGGGTGTTGGCTGCGTGCATCGAGATCGGCACGCCGGTCACGTTCATCAATTCAAACGGACCCATGCCAATGCGGAAAGCCTTCTTCGCCGCCCAATCAATGGTGGCGATGTCGGCGATACCCTCTTCCAACAAGCGCACCGACTCGTTAATCCAAGGCACGAAGTAGCGGTTGACCACAAAGCCGGGCGCGTCGGCCGAATCGATCGGCGTCTTGCCGATGGCTTCCTGCGCCGCCCATGCCGCAGCATAAGCAGCCTGGTCGGTGCCTTCGTGACCGATGACTTCGACCAAACGGTTCTTCGCCGGGTGGAAGAAGTAGTGCAAACCCACCACGCGCTCCGGGTTGGTCGCTGCCGACGCAATGTCTTTGACCAAGAAGGAAGAAGTGTTGGTGCCCAAAATGCAGGTCGGCTTGGTCACCTCGCTGAGGCGCTCAAACACCTTGCGCTTGACGCCCAAGTCCTCAAACACCGCCTCAACAACCAGGTCGACGTCGCCCAATTGGGTCCAATCGCTGGTTCCGGAGATGTTGTTGAGAATGGCTTCGGCCTTTTCCGGACGGAAGATGCGTCGCTCGACACCTTGCTGAAGCATGTCGCGAATGATCTGCAGGCCGCGCTCGACCTTTTCGTCATCCAGATCCACGAGCACCACCGGGTAACCCTCGGTGGCGATTTTTTGAGCGATGCCGGAACCCATGTTTCCGGCGCCGATGACAGCAAACTTCTTTACTTCGTAACTCATGACACTTGGCGGGGTGCGTATAGACCCCGCGGGGCCGTATTCTACTCGTGTCGTCAAATCCGCGGCCCCCGGATTTACCCTCGAACGGCACGGGAAACACCTCCTAAAACAAGCAGATGATCCACCTCCAAAATGTGCACAAGAGCTACCGCAAAGATGGCGTTGCGGTGCCGGTGCTGGAGCTGTCCGAGCTGCGCATCGAAGCCGGCGAACGGGTGGCCCTGGTCGGACGCTCGGGGTCGGGTAAAACCACGCTACTGAACCTGTTGTCCGGTTTGGTACGTGCCGATTCAGGCCAAGTCAAGATTGACGGGAACGACCTAACCTCAATGACGGAGGCCGCTTGTGATCGCTTCCGCGCGCAGGCGGTGGGCTATATGTTCCAGAGCTTCCACCTGCTGGACGGCTTCAGCGCGCTGGAAAACGTCGAATTGGGCGCCAGTTTCGCTGGTCGAAAAAGTCCAATGAAAGGGGCCAGCCACTTATTGCAAGCCCTGGAACTTGGCGATCGCCTCGATCACCAGCCCAGTGAGCTGTCGATTGGTCAGCAGGCACGGGTGGCTTTGGCGCGCGCGATGTACGGCAACCCCAAGCTGGTGCTGGCCGACGAACCCACCGGCGCGCTCGACGGCGAAACGGCGAGCACGATTTTGGATCTGCTGTTGACCCAGGCCAAAGAACAAGGCGTCACTCTGGTGGTCGCCACCCACGCGCCGGAAGTCGCCGATGCTTTTGACCGGGTGATTCGAGTGGAGGACCTGAAATGAAGCTGCACTCCTTAGTTTGGCGCAACTTGAAGCGTCGGCCGCTGGCGACGGTGCTGACCACGGTGTCGGTGTCTTTAGGTGTGGGTTTGTTCAGCGCGATTGGCGCGCTGCGCGATTCCAGCGAGGCGGCGTTTCAGCGTTCGGCGGGCGTCTGCAATTTGTTGGTCGGCGCCAAAGGTTCGGCGATGGACCTGACCTTGAACGCGCTTTATCACGTGGGCGGAAGTGCCGGCAATATTCCGTATGAGGTGTATACGGATTTGCGCGCGACCCAGGGTGTGCAGACAGCGGTGCCGATGGTGGTCGGCGATTCTTATCGCGGTTTTCGCATCGTCGGCGTGACCGATGATTTGTTTTCGGGGATTGAGATTCCTGATTACGGAAAGTTGCGATTTGCCGAGGGGGAGGCTTTCCAGTTTTCGGCTGAGGAACTGGATGAGTTTCATGCCGAGGTAGTTGCCCATGCAGCCGCGTTGTTGGGTGACGATGGTGCCGCCGCCGAAGAGGAGCATGATCACGATCATGGAGATGGAGACGGTCACGACCACAGCGAAGATGACGGCCACGACCACGGTGAAGGCGATGGCCATGACCACGCAGAAGACGACGGCCACGACCACGGCGAAGACGACGGCCACGACCACGGCGACCACGACGGGCATGATCACAGCGAAGACGATGGCCATGACCATGACCACGGTGATGATGGTGATCAGGAAGCCGATCCGCATGCAGGCCACAATCACCACGACCACGAACTCGAGGACATCGCCAAAGAAAACGGCTGGTTCGTTGCAGTGGTCGGCGCCAAAGTTGCCAAAGAAGCCGGCCTCGGCCTGAACTCGACCTTCGTGCCCGCGCACAACCTAGACGGCGGCGGTCACGCGCATGAAGAGGCGGAAAGCAAAGTCGTCGGCGTGCTCGAACCGACCGGAACGCCGCTGGACCGCGCGATTTTCATTCCCGCCGCATCGTTCTACGCAATCGACGGCCACCAAGCCACCGAGCAATCATCATTCGGCGGCACGCTGGACCCTCATGGTCTCAGCGCGGTGATGGTGCGCACCCCACCAGGTTTTTACAAACTGCAAGTGCGCAGCAAGATCAAAAACCGCCTCGACGCGATGGCCGTCGAACCGGTCCAAGAGATCCGCAAGCTGTTTGAAATCGTCGGTAACGTCGACATGATGTTGCGCCGCATTGCGCTGATGGTTGTCGTCGTCGCGTTAGTCGGCGTTTTGGTTGCCATTTACAACACCATGGGTGCGCGCCGCAAAGAGTTTGCCGTGTTGCGCGCGCTGGGGGCGAAGCGCCGCACCATTCTTGGATTGGTCACCGCCGAATCGGCAGCGATTTCCCTGTTTGGCGGCCTCTTAGGTATGGTGGTAGCTGGGGTCGGCGTGATGCTGGCCTCCGATCACATTCAGGAAATTACTGGTGTTGCTTTATCACCACTTCCTGGTTGGGATGATTTGAAGTTCTTAATTGCCATCACCGCCATGGGCGCACTTGCCGGTTTGGTCCCGGCCGCGCGCGCCTATCGCACCGAAGCCGCCCGCCACCTTTCCGCGTCACTGTGAAAAACGCTCTTGCCCTTCTTGCGCTTGTACCCCTGCTGGGTGCATGTGGCGACCCCGAGCCGACTCCGGTCGAAGATCCGAACGCGAATGCAAACGCCAATGGTGATCCTGGCGCCAGTGCAAACGCCAACGCGGAAACTGCCGATCCAAATGAAGTCGGCAATGCCGCTGCCGAATTGGATCCGGAAGCAGCCGCACTAGCCGAGGCCAAACGTTTAGGCGCGTTGATCGATCCCAACCATCCGCATCCGGAATGGTTGATGATTGAGCCCGATCCCGAAGCCGTCGTCGCGGCGATCGAGCCTGAGGAATACGTCGCCATGGTGAAGGAGGCGTTGAAGCATTACGGCACCAAAGAAGATCCGATTCCCATTGATACCGATTTTCTCGGCGCGTGGGAGTTCGACGAAACGTTGGAAGACCCGTTCCCGCCGCACGTGCGCGCAATCGACGGCTGCTACATCGTGACCAAGGGCTTCATGTTGCCCGACGTCGATTTTGAAGGCATCACCAACTTCCATTTGGTTCGTAGTTTGTGGGCTTGCTGCTTCGGCGCGCCGCCGCGATTGAATGAGTTGATTCGCGTTTCCACGCCCGATGAAGAAGGCTTGCGTTACACCTACAACACGCTGGAAGTGATCGGTCGGCTTGAGGTGGTTTTTGAAACCGAAGACGGTTTGATCAACGACCTTTATCGCATGACCGCCGAGTCGATCGTCGAAGGCGAATACGACGACCCGTTGGCACCGGAAGGCGCCGACCCGGAGCAGTACTTGCCGGAAGTTACCGAGATGGAGTTCTAGGGTGAAACTACCGGGCGAAACTCGGGTTGCCGAAGCCTTTACCAACAACGCGTCGACGACGGCCGCGGTGTGCGAAGTGGCCACCAGTGTTGCTGAACAATTGGGCGGCAATCCGGATTTGGTGGTGATCTTTTTCACACCTAGCCACACCGAAGGTTCGCATTTGATCCGTGAAGGATTGCAGCGCCATCTAGGCCCGATTGATGCGCTGGTCGGTTGCAGTTCCAGCAGTTTGATCGGCGGCGGCGCCGATCACGAAAGCGGTCCGGGCATGAGTTTGTGGGCGGCGCGGTTGCCTGGAACTCAGGTGCAGTCGTTCGATTTGAAGTTGACGCCACGCGATGAGCAAAGTTACGTGCGCGGTTGGCCTGATGTCGGTGCCGAAGCCAGTGTCGTACTGCTTGCCGAACCAAAGACCTTCCCGATCGATCCGTTCCTAACTTCGCTGCGCCAAGGCAAACGATTCCCAACTTTAATTGGCGGCTTAGTCAGTTCACCGCCGACGCCGTGTTTGATCTCAAATGATGTGATTAAAAATTCCGGCGCGGTTGGTTTTGTTATGGCCGGCGCCACGCGCATGGAGCCGGTGATTTCGCAAGGCTGCCGACCGATTGGGCCGATGTTCAAGATCACGCGTTGCCAAGACAACGTGATTTTGGAGCTGGATGGCGAAGCCGCATACCAACGATTAGAAGAGTTGGTCGAAGGATTGCCCGAAGAGGAATCGATTCGTTTCCGCAAAGCACCGCACGTTGGATTGGGCATGAATTCTCATGGTCAGGAAAGCGTCAGCAGTTTTTTGGTGCGCGGGATTATGGGTTTGGATCCTTCGCAGGGCGCGGTGGCTGTCGCCGAAGAAGTGCACGAAGGAATGATGCTGCAGTTCCACGCCCGCGATGGCGTGGCCGCGCATAAGGATTTGGAAAGTCTGCTGGATTTGACCAGCGGTTACTTCACCGAGCCCGCCGGCGCGTTGTTGTTCGACTGCATGGGTCGCGGGCCGTCGCTGTTCGGCCGCCGCGATCACGATATTGAGCTGGTGCACCAGCACTGGCCCGATCTTCCGGTGAGCGGTTTCCATGCCTCCGGCGAAATTGGACCCTTAGGCGGCGAGCCGTATATCCACGGCTTCACAGCCAGCATGGGCCTGCTCGTTCCCGCCGAAAACTGATCTTGAAGCGCCGCCGAATGAAAGTGGAATCCTCATGAAGCCCGGCGCCAAAAAGATTTACTTCCTCATTCAAGGAATGGCGGTGCTGCTGTGGTGGGTGGCGATGTTCCTCTGGCCGGAGATCCAGCTGTACTTCATCCAACCCGGCGCCGACGCAATCACCATTACCGCCTACCTACCCGCCGACGTCTTGATGGTCGGCTTCGGTTCGCTTTTTTGCGCCGCGCGTTGGCCATCGGTTGCCGCAGTTCGCATTGCCTGGTTAATGGCCGGCGCAATTTGGTACATCACCAGTTATTTATTCATTCTCTATTTTTTGGGCGACCTGCCGGTTCATGGACCTTTTGGAATGACTTGGGTCAGCGTTGCGATGATCGCGATGCTGTGGCCGGATTCATCCAAAAGTTGAGCCCGGCTTGATTGAGGGCGCGTACAAATGAAGAAGTATTTCCAACCGGCAAGAGTGAATGGGGTGGCGTGGAACATCGCCAAGACCCTTCTTCAATCCGCCGTGTTTTGGGCACTATTTCTAGCAGTGATTCCGATTGCAATTCATCAACTCGAATCACGGGCAGGAATTCCACAGCTCAGGTTTGGGGCGGCGGCATCCGAAAGCATCGGCACCAAGCAGTTGGCTTCGGGCTGGATCATGTTCGCGCTCTGCGGATCGCTGGGCCTGACTTCCGGAATCACGATGGCTGTGCTCGGATCCGGCACACCGCTGCCTTTGGACACCGCGCGCAAATTGGTGGTGCGCGGACCGTTTCGGTGGGTGCGCAATCCGATGGCAGTTGCCGGCATTGGTCAGGGCATTGCCGTCGGCGTGATATTGGGTTCGTGGTCGGTGGTTCTTTACAGCCTTGCCGGCGCGCTGATTTGGCATCGCTGGGTGCGTCCGCATGAAGAAGCCGACTTGCTCGACCGCTTTGGCGACGACTACCGCCGCTATCAGGAAAACACCGGTTTGTGGATTCCCAAACTGCGGCGCAGGAACTAGCAGGGAGGCTGCTTGTCGCCCCCGCGGTGAGCTAGCCATCCGCGCGACGATTCGCCGGGCGCACCTATAATCTGCGACCCGCTACCGTTCCCAAAAAACCACTCATGTCCTCCGCCAAAATCACCTGGACCTTGATCGACGAGGCGCCTGCTCTCGCGACGCATTCTCTGCTGCCCATCCTGCAAGCCTACTCCGCCGGCACCGGGGTCGAGGTCGAGACCGCCGACATTTCGTTGGCCGGCCGCATCCTGGCCAACTTCCCGGATTCGTTGCGCGAAGATCAGCGCATTCCGGACGAGCTTGCCCGCCTGGGTGAAATGGCGAAGACGCCGGATGCGAACATCGTCAAGCTGCCGAACATTAGTGCTTCGATTCCGCAGTTGCAGGCGGCAATCGCCGAGTTGCGCGGGCAAGGTTTTGATGTGCCGGAGTATCCGGAAGAGCCGAAGACCGATGAAGAGCGCGCGTTGCAAGCACGCTTTGCCGCGGTGTTGGGTTCGGCGGTGAACCCGGTGTTGCGCGAAGGCAACTCCGACCGCCGTCCGGCTGGTGCGGTGAAGCGCTTTGCGCAAAAGAACCCGCACCGAATGATGAAAGATTGGCCCGAGTCCGGGTCGAAGGCGCGCGTGGCGCACATGAACGGCGGCGACTTTTTTGGTAGTGAAAAATCGTGCACGATGAGCGCTGCGACCGATGCGCGCATTGAGTTCGTCGGCGCCGACGGCAGCGTGAATGTGCTGAAGGATTCGGTGCCGCTGTTGGAAGGTGAAGTTTTGGATTGCTCGGTGATGAGCGCCAATGCATTGCGCGAGTTTTATGCCGAGCAAATGGCCGCCGCCAAAGCCGACGGCATTCTGTACTCGCTGCACCTGAAGTGCACGATGATGAAAGTGTCCGACCCGGTGTTGTTCGGTCACTGCGTTTCGGTTTACTTCGCCGATGCGTTGAACAAGCACGCTGATGCCTTGGCCGAGATTGGTGCCAACGTCAACAACGGTTTGGCCGACGTGATTTCAAAGTTGGATCGCTTGCCGGCCGAAAAGAAGGCCGAGATCGAAGCCGACATCTACGCTTGTTACGAGTCGGGCCCGGACCTGGCGATGGTCGATTCGCGTAAGGGCATTACCAACTTGCACGTGCCAAACGACACCATCATCGACGCGTCGATGCCGGTTGTCGTGCGCGACGGCGGCCGCATGTGGAACAAAGATGACGGGCTGCAAGACTGCATCGCGATGGTGCCGGACCGCAGTTACGCAACCATGTATCAAGCGGTGATCGAAGACTGCCAGAAGAATGGTCAGTTCGATCCGGCGACGATGGGCAGCGTGTCTAACGTCGGCTTGATGGCGAAGAAGGCTGAAGAGTATGGTTCGCACGATAAGACTTTTATGGCGAGCGGTGCTGGAGCTATTCGCATTGTCGATGCAGAAGGCAACACGCTGCTGGAACAAGTCGTCGAAGAAGGCGACATCTTCCGCGCCTGCCAAACCAAAGACGTTGCCATTCGCGACTGGGTCAAGTTGGCGGTAACGCGTTCGCGTGCCTCCGGTGCGCCGGCGATTTTCTGGTTGAATGAAGAGCGCGGTCACGACGCGCAGATCATCAACAAGGTCAACGCGTACTTGCCCGATCACGACACCAGTGGTCTGGAAGTCAAAATCCTCAAGCCGGTCGATGCGATGACCTATTCGCTCGAGCGCATCCGCCGCGGCGAAGACACCATCGCCGTCACCGGCAACGTGTTACGTGATTACTTGACCGACTTGTTCCCGATTTTGGAACTGGGCACCAGTGCGCGCATGTTGTCGATCGTGCCGCTACTGCAAGGCGGTGGTTTGTTCGAAACCGGAGCCGGTGGCTCGGCGCCGAAGCACGTGCAGCAGTTCCTGAGCGAAGGTCACTTGCGTTGGGATTCGCTGGGCGAATACTGCGCGTTGGTGCCGTCGCTGGAGAAGATTGCCGAGCAAACCGGCAATGCGCGCGCGTCAGTGTTGGCGGCGACTTTGGATGGTGCGGTTGGTCAGTATTTGGAAAACGCCAACTACCCATCGCGCAAGGTCAACGAGCTCGACAACCGCGGTTCCAGTTACTACCTGGCGCAGTACTGGGCCGCCGAACTCGCCGCGCAAAGCGACGACGCCGAATTGGCCGAGCGCTTCGCACCAGTTGCCGCCGCGTTGAAGGACAACGAAGCAACCATCTTGCAAGAACTGCTCGACGCCCAAGGTGCACCGGTAGACATCGGCGGCTACTTCCGTCCGGATGCCGACAAGGCGCGCGCAGCGATGCGTCCAAGCGCAACGATGAATGCAATCATCGATGGTTTGCTGACTGCAGTGCCTGCATAAACTGGGCTTGCAAAAAACCAAAAGTTAACGCTAAGCTGGGGAGTCACTACTCCTCAGCTTTTGCATTTACTCTCTTCACAACTTCTCCTCTGCGCCACGGTTCTATCCAGTGCCGCAATCTCTTCTGCTCAAAATCCTGTTTTACTGCGTGAGCACGTAGGCGGAATTGGAAACTCGTAGGGTTACGCGGTTTCCGGGGCCGGCGACCTCAACCAAGACGGCTACGACGATGTGCTTGTAAGCGCGCCGGACACCAACGGCGAAATTGGCGCTGTGCATGCTTACTCCGGTTTAGACGGCACCTTGCTTTGGACCGCAGTCGGCGAAAGCAGCTGCGGCAAATTCGGATATGAACTCTCGCCTCTGGGCGACGTCACGCTCGACGGAATTCCTGATGTTGCTGTTTGCGCATTCGGCTATGGACCGTCCGGCAATACGCGCGGTCGGGTTTATGTTTTGGACGGTCTCGACGGCAGCGTAATCGTCAAAATTCACGGTGACGATTCGCGCTGGCACTTGGGCCTCAGAATGGACGCAGCCGGCGATTTCAACAATGACGGTATGCCGGACTTGATCGTCGCAACGCAACATGCGCGCACCCTTGGAAGTTCCACCGGCATCGTGCGCGTTTACTCCGGCGCAACCGGCGCACTTTTGTTCGAAGAAACCGGCTACCAAAGTCACACCAACTTCGGTTGCGACGTTTCTGCCGCCGGCGACATTAACTTTGATGGTTATGACGACATCATTGTCGGTGCCGAAGCCTACGCCTTTTTTGGGACGAGTCGAGGCGCTGCATTCATTTACTCCGGAAAAGACAGCAGCATTCTGCAAGAGTTCCATGGCGTCAATGACTTCGATTTCTTCGGTTCCAGCGTCGATGCCCAAGGCGATTGCAACGGCGATGGAATCAGCGATTTTGTCATCGGCGCTCAATTCACCGACGCCCTTGCCGACAGCGGTGGCTCGGTTCACGTTTTCTCCGGCGCGGACTGAAGCGAGCTGTTGCGGATGGACGGTCAGTACTATTACAACTGGATCGGCCGCAATGCCAAGTTCGGCGGCGATCAAAATGGCGACGGTTATGACGACGTCATTATCGGCGATTCCCGTGGTGGATTTAACGGCCACATCAACGCGACCGGGCGCGGTTATGTTCACTGTCACTCCGGGTTGGACGGTTCGTTGCTGTGGTTGCTCGACCCCGGCTCCACCGGCGATTTATTCGGATTGGATATCAGCCAAACCGGCGACACCAATGGCGACGGCGCCGATGACTTTTTAGTAGGTGCTCCGGCTTACCTTGGAAGTGACGTCGGATACGCGCATCTGTACGGCGCGTCGCAATCCGCCCATCTACTTGGCTTGTCCACACCCGATCCGGTTCACGCCGGCAGTCATGTCACACACCAAATCAGTGGCGCGCCGCAAGGAACCACGGTCACCTTACATGCAGGATCCGGCCGCGGCCCGACCTACTTGCAAACCGGTGCTCGCTTGGACATTGTCGATCCGATTGCGGTCGGGACAGGCGTTTCCAATAGCGGTCTAATCGCCAGCATCGGCACCTACGTTCCAAGCAGCTTGACCGGATATCGTGTATGGTTGCAAGCTACCGCCGGAATCGGCTATCGCTCGAACGTCGCTTACCGCGTCATTCAGTAAAACGTGAAACTCCTCCCCTCAACCCTCCTCATTGGCGCTGCAGTTGTATGCACCGCCGCAACGGCTGCCGCGCAAAGTCCGGTACTGCTGAAACACATCAACGGCCCGACTTACGGCAAGTTTGGTTATTCGGTTTCCGACGCCGGTGATCTGGATCAAGATGGATTCAATGACATCTTGATTGGCGCGACCGCCATCTCGAATAACCGTGGCCAGGCTTATGCCTATTCCGGATTGACTGGCGGATTGCTGTGGACCGCCGCCGGCGAACAAGCCGACGATAGCTTCGGTTGGGAGGTGTCGCGTTTCGGCGACGTCAACGGCGACGGCTTCCCCGAGGTTGCGGTTTGTGCATTTGGCCAAAGCCCGCCGGCCAATACGCGCGGCAAGGTTTACGTGTTGTCCGGTTTGGACGGCAGCACACTGTGGTCGGTTTCCGGCGATGCGCCGTTTTGGCGATACGGCACGCGCATGGATGCAGCCGGCGATTACAACAACGACGGCACGCCGGATTTGATTGTGGCCAGTGATGCGGCAACCATCAACGGCGACTACACCGGAATTGTTCGCGTGTACTCCGGTTCCAACGGTGCGGTGTTGTTGGAAGTTTACGGCTACAAAGACTGGAGCAACTTCGGCAGCGATGTGTCGGCGGCCGGTGACGTCAACTTTGATGGTTATGACGACATCATTGTCGGATCCGAATCCAACGATTGGTTCGGGGAAGGTCGCGGTACCGCGTATGTGTTCTCCGGTGCGGACAACAGCATCTTGGAATTATTCGTCGGCACCGACGATTACGATTTCCATGGTGCCAGTGTCGATGGCCAAGCCGATTGCAACGGCGACGGCATTGCTGATTATTTAGTCGGTTCCAAATACACCAGTGTATTTGCCGATGACGGCGGCTCGATCCACGTCTACTCCGGTGCCGACGGCAGTGAGCTGTGGCGCGTCGACGGCCAGTACTTCCACAACGTTATTGGCCGCAACGCCAAGTTCGCCGGCGATCAAAACGGCGATGGCTACGACGACGTGTTGGTCGGCAATTATCGCGGCGGTTACGACGGCAACATCAACGACCCCGGACGCGGTTATGTGTACTGCTATTCCGGAGTCGACGGTTCGTTGCTGTGGTTGCTCGACCCTGGCGTGACCGGTGATATGTTTGGTTTTGATATCAGCATGGTCGGCGATACCAACGGCGATGGTGCCGATGATTTCATTGTTGGCGCACCGGCTTATGGAACGTCGGGAACTGGTGATGGCTACGTCAACGTATATGGCGCGCCGTTTTCGTCGCAGGATTTGTACATGCTGACTCCGCAACCGTTGGTGTCGGGCACTAAGGCGATTCATTGGGTGAATAACGCCAAGTACAACTCGCACGTCACTCTTTATGCCGGCGTTGGGCGCGAACCGACTTTCTTGTCGCACGGCATTCGTTTGGACATCATGAATCCCGTACCCATTGCCGGCGGCGTCGCCAATGCCAACGACACCGCGCGCATTGCGACGTGGATTCGTCCGGGCTTGGCCGGTTATAAGGTTTGGCTGCAGGCGGCGTCGGGTTTGGGCAAACGCTCGAATGTGAACTTCCGCGTGATTCAATAACCGCAGTTAGACTGAACAGGTCCCTTGTCCCCTCCAAATTGACCTGTGATAGGAATTCGCAAATTTGCCCCCCTGCTCTTCCTCCCGATTTTGGCAGTTTCAGCCACTGCCCAGGAAGGAGTGGAAGAACGCCTGGATCAAATCCTGAAGCGGCTGGAACGGCTGGAATCCTCGCTGGACAAGATAGTTACGGCGCATGGTGAGGATTTAGCGCTGGATTCTGCCACTGACCCTGTAGCAGATGCCGCAACCGATCCAGCGCTGCGATTGCAGTGGTATGCCGAGCATGAAAGCTTGGCCGCCGATCCGGATTTAAAGGATCGCAATTGGCACTTCCTCGGACCGAAGAACATCTCCGGCCGCGTGACCGACGTCGCCGTGGAAACGCCGCGCGGCAAAACCTATGCGATGTCCGTGGCCACCGCATCGGGGGGTGTGTGGAAGACTGAAAACGAAGGCGTGAAGTGGACGCCGGTTTTCGAAAACGCCGCGACTCAGTCCATCGGCGACGTGACTTTGGCGCCGTCGGATCAGCAACAGGTTTGGATCGGTACCGGCGAACCCAACATCTTCCGCAGTTCGATGGCGGGTTGTGGTGTTTATAAATCGAACGACGGCGGCGCGACTTGGGAGCATAAAGGGCTGGCGGCAACGCACACCATTGCGCGCATTTTGGTGCACCCAACCAACCCCGACATCGTTTACGTAGCCGCGTCCGGTCATGAATGGACAGATAACCCCGAGCGCGGTGTTTATCGCACCACCGACGGCGGCGAAACTTGGGAGTTGGTGCTGTTCATCAGCGAACAAACCGGCGCGATCGATTTGGCGATGGATCCGGTCAAGCCGGAGATTCTTTATGCGTCGACTTGGCAGCGCAAGCGTTTGCGTTGGAACGACCCGCGCACTTTCCCGGACCATAGTGAAAGTGGAATTTGGCGCACCACCGATGGAGGCGATCATTGGGAGAACGCCTCGATTGGATTGCCCGAGCCTCATCATCGTGGGCGCATCGGCATCGATGTCGCCGCGTCGAATCCGAATGTTGTTTACGCGTTTGTCGACAACTACGAACTGCAGGAAGTTAAAGAAGGCGAAGGCGGCAAAGACGCATATGGGCGTGATCGCAAAGGCCGAATTAAAGGTGCCGAGGTTTATCGTTCGGATGACCGCGCGCAAACTTGGCGCAAGGTGAGTAAGTCGGACGACTACATGGCGAACATTGGTTCGACTTATGGTTGGGTGTTTGGGCAAATGCGCGTCGACCCCAATGATGAAGACACGATTTACATCATGGGTTTGTCGTTGAATGTTTCCAACGATGCCGGCCAGAGCTTCCGTCGTTTGGGCGGCATGCACGCCGACCATCATGGTTTGTGGATCGATCCGCAGAATTCGGATTACTTGGTCAATGCCAACGATGGCGGCGTCAACATTTCTTACGACGGCGGCAAGAGCTGGCGATTGTTCACCGATAATTTGCCGGTGGTGCAGTTTTATAACGTTGGTTACGACATGGCCGAGCCGTTTCACGTTTATGGATCCATTCAGGACCACGGCAGTCGCAAAGGCGTGGTCAATGTGAATGCGATTCGACCGAAGACGGAAGATGGTGAAGGTCGTCGGCGTCGTTGGCGTCGGCCTAGTGCGGCGACGGATTGGGATTACACTGCTGGTGGCGAAGCCAGTTATCACGCGATTGACCCGAGCAATCCCAACACGCTTTATTACGCCGGATTTTATGGAAGCATTGGTCGCACCGATCAAGAAAGTGGCGAGCGTGCGCGGCTTAAGTTAGAGACTGGTGAAGAAGGCGCCGAAGTGCGCGGTCAGTGGTTAGCGCCGTTCATCATTTCGCCGCATAACCCGCGGGTGATTTATCACGGCATGAATCGCGTGTTCCGGTCGATGGATCAAGGCAAAAACTTCACCGCGATTAGTCCCACCTCAGCCGCAACTTGGCCGAGGAAAAAGGTGACATTCCGTTCCAAACCATCACGTCGATTTCGGAATCGCCGTTTGAGTTCGGCCGCATCTTTGCCGGCACCGACGACGGTTTGCTGCACGTGACTTTTGACAGCGGCAAAACCTGGCAGCGCATTGACGGCGGTTTGAAGCCTGACCGCTGGATCTCGCGAGTGATCGCGTCGAAGTGGACCGACGGCGTTGTTTATGCCGCGCAAAACGGCAAGCGTTGGGATGACCTCGCTGCATACCTGTGGAAGTCCGAAGACAACGGCCAAACCTGGACCAGTATCGCCGAAGGCTTGCCCGGCGCGCCGGTGAATGTGGTGCGTGAAGATCCGCGCGATGAAAACGTGCTTTATGCAGGCACCGATTTGGGTGTTTACGTCAGCCGTGATCGCGGCGCCAGTTGGAAGGTCATCGGCAGCAAACTTCCTACTACTTATGTGCATGATCTGATCATTCACCCGCGCGATGAAATCATGGTCATCGCCACCCACGGCCGCGGCATGTGGGCGTTGGATGTGCAGCCGCCCGCCGAGGAGGTCGAAGAAGAGAAGGCCGATAAGGCTTCCGAAAGCAAAGACGTTTAACCCGGATGTGCTGCGCGAAGGCCTGTTAGGATCGGCAGGTCAAATGCTCATGATTGTGCGCCCAACTTCCATTCTTGCCGCGATTGCTTTCAGCTGCTTCGCGGCTTCCGGCCTAGCTGCTCAGAAAGATGCTCGGTCATCTCATGAGCAGCGGCTGCAAGAGATTGCCACGATGCAAACCGTTGCCGAAAGCAGCGACTGGCGGGCGACGTCGACGCATGCGCAGGTAATGGATTTTTGTGAGCAAATCACCAAGCGGTCGCCGTTGGTGAATATGGTCGAGGTTGGCAAAACCAAAGAGGGGCGTTCGCTACCCATTTTGATATTGGCCGATCCGCCGGTGGCCAAGCCGGAAGATGTCGGTGATCGATTGGTGGCTTTTGCTTGGGCCGGAATTCACGCTGGCGAGGTTTGCGGCAAGCCGGCGACGTTGATGTTGGCGCGCGAGATTGCAAGTCGACCGGATCATCCGTTGTTGGAAAATTTAGTTGTGGTGTTCATGCCATTGCTAAACGCCGACGGCAACGACCGTATGAGTCCGGATAACCGACCCGGTCAACTGGGGCCGGTGGAAGGAATGGGCACGCGTCGCAACGCCGATAACCTGAACATCAACCGCGACTTCACCAAGCTGGAAACTTTAGAAGGTCAGGCAATCGCCAAAGTAATTCGCGAATGGCAACCGGCGGTGGCGATGGATTTGCATACAACGAATGGTTCGCAGCATCGCTACGTGATTACTTACGATGGCCAGCGCCATCCTGAATGCGATCCGGCGCTGACCAAGCTGACGCGCGAACGCATGTTGCCGAAGGTAGGTGAACGCTTGGAAGAGAGCACCGGTTATCACTCGTTCTGGTATGGAAACTTCCGCAATCAGAATAAGGAGTGGATTTCATACCCGGGACTGCCGCGATACAGCACGCACTTTCTAGGTTTTCATCACACCATTGGAATTCTCTCGGAAGCTTATTCCTACGCGCCGTACAAAGACCGAGTATTAGGCACGCGCGCTTTTGTTTTGCATTGTTTCGAGTGGGTGTCCGATCACGCCAACGAAGTGCGCGACACCATTGCCGCTGCCCGCCAACGCGCGATCGACCTAGGCAACAATCCCGGACCCAACAACCTAGTTGCACTTCGCCACGAGCTGCAGTTGTCTGAACAAAAGCACACGGTGCTGGGATACGTCAAAGGTGGCGGACCAAAGAAAGAAATCAAAGATCCCCAGGACTATCAATCCATGTGCAACGACAAGGTCGTCACTCTGCATTCGGTGACGCGTCCCTGGGCATATGTTTTGCGAGGTGACCAGCAGGAGGTCATCGCCAACTTACGCCACCACGGCATACAGATGGAAGTGCTGATCGAAGGTGATAACTATCACGCCGAAGCCTACAAAGTGGAGTCTTACTCCAAATCGAAGCGCAAATATGAAGGCCACCTTCCTGCAGCGATCAAGGTGGAAGTTGACGGAGAGTACAAACCAGGTGCTGCACCTAGCTGGGAAGTAGTAGAAGGCGATATCGTCATTCGCACTGCCCAACCACTAGGTTCGTTGGCTGCATTTCTGCTTGAACCGGAATCCGAAGATGGTTTGTGCTACTGGAACTACTTCGACGATGATCTCGAGCATGGCTGGGGCCTATATCCAGTTTTCCGAGTCATGACCCCGCAAGACTGGAAAACAAAACCGCTAGTCGACTAAAGCACGGTCAACGAAAGCATGTTGCTGTCGTAGAACTGACCGCTCAAATCCTGGCATGCAACTTCCACGTACAGGGTCAATCCCGCCGCGGACAGTGGAATGGGCAGGGACTGATAATGACCATTGCCCACCGCTGTGTTGAAACCCGTTCCAATGGGATTGGGTGGTCCGATATCAAATTGATGACCGGCCACCATCGACCCGTTGTCATTCAACGAGTACGCGAAGAAGAAAATCCCATTCGGCGGTCCAGCGAACCAATAGTAATCCAATTGTTCCGATACGTTCGCAGTGGACGGACCAGTCAAAACGATGGTGTTGTTTTCCGCAGCAACTCCGCGATCGCGCATAAAGACGTCAAGAGTACCGTTGGTATCTCCACTTACTAAATCAGGAGAGGCCGAAACAAAAACGACGCGCTGGCCATTCGCGGAAATAGCCGGCCAGTCGCAATCGTCGCCGACTTCATTGCCATTTTCATCCAAACTGATGCGCTCGGTGGTCCCGCTAAGCCGGTCATGGACAAAACAATCATGAGATTGATTGTTGTCATTTGGCACCAAGTTGGTCGCCCAACTCATGAAAGTCACAAAGCGGCCATCGGAACTTAAGTGAGGGTCTTCGCTATGCAAATCCCCTTCCGTGCCAAGCGAAGAAACACTGACGATTGAAGTCGTCGATGTCGATAGTTCGTGCACAAATACATCGACCGCGCCATTTGTATGTCCCGGAACCATGTTCAACGCACGGGTAGAAAACGCCACCACATTCCCATCGGCGCTGATACTTCCAGCCGAAAACAAACCAAGCGGATCTTCATCGCCAGCCGAGCTGACATTGACGCGCACAGTAGTTCCCAGTTCGCGATTGCGCACGAATTGATCCGGCACACCATTGGTGTCGTTGGCCACTAAGTTGTCGGCCTCCGATAAAAAAGTGATCACGTTGCCGTTGGCGTTAATCGCGGGGAAGGTCGAATCATCATTGCCAATCGCGCCTAATGAATTTTGGCTGACCAATTCCAAAGTCGCGGTTTGGCGATCAAACACGTAAATGTCAGACGCACCATTGGTGTCGGCCGGATCCAAGTTATTGGCGGTAGTCGAAAACGCCACAAAGCGGCCGTCGGCGGAAATGCATGGACTTAGGCAAACGCCGTTGGAAAGGACCCCAGCCGAATTCTGACTGACCAACTCGGTCGTACCGCTCTGAGTGTCATGCACGTAAATATCATGCAGCCCATCGGTGTCGCCGGCGACCAAGTTTGTGCAATTACTGCTGAAGGCGATGAACCGGCCATCCGCCGAAATCGCCGGACTGGAACTCAGTAAATTGCCTTGCACGCCTCCACTGGAAACACTGATGCGCGATGTCGTGCCGGTCTGTAAATCGCGAACAAAAACATCAGAAAACCCGTTGGTGTCACCTGGCAACAAATTATCGGCAGTGCTGGCAAAGGCGACAAAACGTCCATTTGCAGAAACGTCGGCAAGCAAGCAGTCGGCGTTTGCTTCGCCGCCGGCAGTGTTCACACTGACGCGCCCGGTGGTTTGGGGAAGAGCGGCGGCAAGGGTCAGGCTGATGGGGAGGGAGAAAAGGGATAAAAGCATGACTCTTGCAGAATAGCAGAGTCTTCCGATTTCGAAACTCCTAGTATTCCGCGTTAATTAGCTACGGCGGAATTCAATCGCGTCGGCGGCGATTTGACGTCCGCGTTCCACTGCCGGGGTAATGCCGATTCCAAAGAAGGCATCTCCACCTAAATGCAGTCCCCGCTGCGTGTCCACCGCTTTGCCGATTTCGTGCATTGCCGCGCGATGACCTTTGCCGTAATGCGGAACGCCGCCGGGCACGCGAGTGATCCAATGTTGCTGTAGCCGACCATTCACACCTAGCCATTGATCCAGGTCTTCGTGCAAGGTGGCGAGCAACTGGTCGTCGCCGACATCCAAAATTCCAGGCGCCGCTTCGCCGCCCATTAAGCAGCGCAGTAAGACATAATCCTCAGGCACGTGCTGTGGGAAAATCGAATGCGCGAACTGCACATTCAAAACCGGCGACTGGTGATCGACCGGCGCAAGGATTCCAAAGCCGGCGCAGGCGTCGTAAATGTCTTCGCGCTTGTAAAGCACCGCCGCGCTAACCAAATCATTGCCCAAGAAGCGTTGCAACGAATCCACACCACCCGGCAGATACTCACGCAACACAACGGCAGTCTGCGCCACCGGCAAACAAACGGCAATCTGCCGCGCCACGCCGACTTGCTGACCGTCGTTGTACAAGAACCACCAGCCTTGCTCGCGCACCACGGTGTCGACGCGCGCCGAACCGCTGAAGTCGATTCCCATGCGCTCTTGCATCGTGCCGGTGAAATCGGCCAAGCCGCCTTCAAAGCTGCGCAACTTCTGGCCAAAGAACTGCGGGTTTTTCTTCAGCGCTTTCGTGAACGAACCATATTTGTATTCCACATCCACCAACTTTGGAAAGGCGGCTGGAATCGATAATGTTTCATAGTTTCCGGCGAACAAACCGCGCACCACCGGCGCGACAATTTTTTCAGCGAAGCCGGCACCGAAGCGTCTAGTGAAAAATTCCTTCGCAGTTTCTTCGGTTCCTTCCGGAGCAAAATCCGCCCAACGCTCGGCGGCAACGCGCATCTTTTCGCGGCCACCCAACAAGCGCGTGGTTGCCATCGCGGCAACACCCTGCGGGAACGGAACCAGCTCGCCGTTGTGAACCAAGTAGCGATGACTATCAGCTGCGCCCGATTCAATCGGCTGCAAACCAAGGTCGCGACACAACTCGGTCATCAACTCGTGCTCGCCCAACCAGCCGGCCGGACCATGTTCCACCACCAACGGCTTTCCGTTAATGGTCGAACGCGTAGTCGCAATCCGCCCACCGGCATGCTCGCGCGCTTCAAACAATTGCACGCGCAAACCCTCGGCGCGCGCATACCACGCCGCAGTCAAGCCGCAGGCACCGGCGCCGATGATGGCGAGGTCGGTGTAGGAATCAGCCATGGTTGTTCAACCGGTTGCGACTACGTTTAGTTCACCCGCGGCGCCGATCAACCCGGAGGCCAATTCATCTGGCGGCCGCCGAGCACGTGTAAATGCAGGTGGAACACCGCCTGCCCGCCTTCTTTGCCAATGTTGGTGACGACCCTATAGCCGTCATCTTCCAACCCTTCCTGCTTGGCCACCTTCGCGCAGACGTGCATCAGGTGCCCAAGTAGTGCCGAATTTTCGGCAGTTGCGTCGGCCAAGCTGACGATGGGTTCGCGCGGAATCACCAGGATGTGCACCGGCGCCTGTGGTTCGATATCGCGGAAGGCCACCGCCAAATCGTCTTGATAGACGAAGTCCGCCGGGATTTCGCCGGCGAGGATCTTGCTGAAGATGGTGTCGGCCATCGAGCTAGCCTTCGGAACCGCCTTCTGGAGCGTCACTTGCGGCGTCGCCAACGGCGGTTTTCCAATCGCCATCGGCCATTTTTTCAGCCTCCTCCTCGAGCAGCACCGGAATGCCGTCGCGAATCGGGTAGCGCAGGCGCGTCTCGGAATCCGTCGACACTAGCCACTCGCCTTGTTCGAGCAGGGGCTTGCGGCTGACTGGGCAACGCAGGATCGCGAGGAATTCGGGGTCGATCACGGCCATGATGGGGGCAGTATCGCACGTCTGAACCGGCTTGAAAACGCCTGAAACACACATCTAGGCCGAAAATGTGTTCACCTGGAATTCACAGAAAGCACGCAGGCTTCCAAACGCTGCGGGATAATCTTCCTGCGTGGTCAAAAAGACACTCCTACTCGTTGAGGATAACGAGGACCTACTCGAGATCCTGCGCCTCACCTTCGAAGCCGAGGGCTTTTCTTGCCTGACGGCCACCGACGGCGAAGAGGGTTTGAAGCTGTGCCGCCGTCACGGTCCCGACCTGATGGTGCTGGACCTGATGCTGCCCGGTTTGAGCGGTTTGGAAGTTTGCACCGAGATCAAGCGCGATCGTTCGCTGAGTCATATTCCGGTGCTGATGCTGACTGCAAAAGCCGAAGAAAGCGACGTCGTGCTCGGCCTGAGTTTGGGCGCCGACGATTACGTGCCGAAGCCGGCGCGCCCGCGTGAATTGGTTGCCCGCGTGCGTAATTTGCTACGCCGCTCCAAGCCGGTCGATCCGACGGTGACCGATCAAATGATTGCCGTCGGCGGTTTGGTGATTGATCCAGTGCGCTTCGAAGTGCGCAGCGACGACGCGTCGTTCCAATTAACGCCGACCGAATTTAAGTTGCTGCAAACGCTGGCCGGTTCGCCGGGGCGCGTGTTTCGTCGCAGTCAGCTGTTGGATTCGGTGATGGGTCCGACCGCGATCATTACCGAGCGCAATGTCGACACTCACATTAAGTCGTTGCGCAAAAAGCTGAATGGCCACGGCGAGCTGATCGAAACCGTGCGCGGCGTCGGCTATCGCTTCTCCGATGCGGTTGAGGCGTAGAATGCACGCCGGTTAATGGATTGGGCCTTCCTTCTGCTCGCGGTTGCCGGCGTTGCGCTGTTTTTGCGCGAACGTCAGCGGCGCCATGAGTTGCAGCGCGAGTTGGAATTGCTGGCAGTCAAACGCCAAGCGATGCGTCGCGTGCTCGATCACTTGGATGAAGGCGCGATGTTGCTGAGCCTGGATCATCGCGTGCTTTATGCAAACCCGGCGGCGTTGCATTTGCTGGGTTCGGCGGAAGCGAGCTTGCCGCAACCGATGGCAATCGATGAATTGGTCAAAGACGAATCCTTGCGCGAAGCGATGCGCTTGCAAGAAGGCACCACCTCGCGCAGCGTTTTGACGATGGCAACGCGCGACGGTGAATCGCTGGCGGTGGAAGTCACCATTGCTCCGGCGGGTCCAAGCCGTTGGTTGCTGGTTTTGCGCGATACGCGCAAGCAGGAAGACGTCGACCGTAAGCGCCGCGATTTTGTCACCAATGCATCGCACGAATTGAAGACGCCGATTGCTGCGCTGATCGGTTTGTTGGATTTGGTTGATATCGTTTCGGAAGAACGTGTGCCCGACCTGCTCGAACGCGCGCGCAAAAACGCCGCCGGTTTGTCGCAAATGGTCGAAGACCTGCTTGGCATTGCACGCGCCGAAGACCCGGATTGGAAAATGTCGCCCGAGCTTTGTGATTTGCGCGAAATCGTCGATCGTGTTTACGTGAGCTTGGAAGACCGCGCGATTATGAAAAACCTGTCGCTGGAAACCGACGCCGGCCTGGAACCGGTAATGTTGACCGTCGACAAGACGAGCTTCGAAACCGTTTTACGGAACCTTGCCACCAACGCAGTGAACTACACGCGGCGCGGCAAGATTTGGATTCGGCTGCGCGCCGGTGCAGACGGCGGCGCGATATTGGAAGTCGAAGACACCGGCCCCGGAATTGATCCGGCCATTGTGCCGCGCATCTTTGAACGTTTCTTCCGCGGCGACCCGGCGCACAGCAAAGCCACCGGCGGCACCGGTTTGGGATTGTCGATTGTGCGCAACATGGTCAATCGCATGGGCGGGACCATCGCCGTCGAAAGCGTGCCCGGCGAAGGCAGCGTGTTTCGCGTCGAGCTGCCTAAAGATCCAACGGCGCCATTACCCGGTGCGACATCGGCGTTGGTTTGATATTTTAAGGCGATGTTATCGCCACGATTTGTCCTAGCCTTCGCTGTTGCGTTATGGATGTGCAGCAGTGCCTTCGCCGGTGCTGCGCAAAACCTATTGGATAACGGCGGCTTTGAAAAAGGCGGTGCGTCGCCGGTTGTGGGCTGGAGTCAGGTTTATCCGCCGGGCATTCAGAAGCCGGCGCCGACCTTTGCGCGGGTGGAAATGAAGAGCGGCGCGCTAGGTGCCAAAGAAGGTGAGGCGTTTGGCCGCATTCAAACGCAGAAAGCCGGCGGCTTCAGTTCGTTCACGCAGCGTGGTTCGATCAAGAGCGGCCAAAACCTGCTGAATTTATCCGCGTGGGTGCGCGTCGATGAAATTGAATCCCGATCCGCGGTTTACTTGATTGTTTTGTTCATTGACGGCGACGGCAAGCAAATCGGCATGGAGCAATCGCGGCGGCTGACGGAAAAGGGAGAATGGCAATTCCTCGAAAAGGAGTTGGTCGTTCCTGAGGGTTGTGAAGAGTGGATGATGCGTTGCGGCATTCAGGGAAAAGCGTCCGCATGCTTCGATGACGTGCAACTTATTCCCGCCAAACTCAAGGGCGACGTCGTGCCGGTGCAGTTGGCGGTTCATCATGGCGATTATGTGATTCGCACTGCCGGATCAAAAAAAGGAGCATGGGTTTCGATGTCGATCCCGTTCCCATTTGCCAAGCAAATGCCGCTGGCTATTCGTGTCACCAGTGACCCGCCGCAAATGGTGAAAGAATTGAAGGTGTTGGAGGATCGCGAAAACCGTCCGCTGCGTGTAGTAATGAAAAAGATGGACGCCGGTACCGAGGTCAAGTTGCGGGTGGAAACGCTGACTATGGTTGCCGATCGACCGACGTCGGAAGGAAATGAAATTGAATTGGCAAATCCGAAGAAGTTGCCGAAGGATGTGAAACAACATTTGAAGGCGGCGCCAGGGGTGGACATCAAAGACAAAAATATTCGCGCTGCCGCAGCCGGCTTTAGTCGTGATGACTTTGCCAGCATGATGAAAGATGTGCAGGAGTACCTGCGCGAGAACTTGAAATACAAAGCCGGCAATTCGCAAGGCGCGGTTGAATGCTTAGAGCGGGGCGAGGCGGTCTGCACAGGCTTTGCAAATGTCGCCGCTTCGGTGCTAATCGCCGCCGATGTGCCGACGCGGATCTTGGCGTGCACGCAATTGACTGGGCGCTTGCAAGAACACTATGTCGTCGAAGCGTGGACTCCTGACTTGGGTTGGTCGCGGATGGAATCTACCGGAGCGATTTTCCCGTGGCGCGATTCCAACAACTTGATTGTTCGCGTCGTCTACCCCGACGCATGGCGCAACCAGGGCGACGTACCGATCTACATCGACGTCAGCAGTGGCGCAAGCGGCGGCCTGAGCATGGACCCGTCCGACGGTTGTTGGCAAGGGGCCGACCAGTTGGCCAGTGCAATCATTCCATTGAGCGGTTTCGAATCCATCACCAAAGCTGCCGACAAAGCCTTCCGCGCATTGACGAAGAAGGCGGCAAATGGCGCGGTGGTTCGCTTCGTGCCCGAGGCGTCGGCGGCTAAGAAGTTGAAGCTGGATAAGCGCGGACTGGAAGTCTTAACCGCGGTCGACAACTGGCTGGCCAACTAAGCCAAAGCTGGAAAGGAAGTCATTCCAAATCGGCTCGACGTCTTCGTCGGCGGTGCCGGGGTGTAGGCTGAGTTTGCCGTCGGCGATCAGTTGGGTCGGGTCGGCGTCGCGGGCAAACAGCGCAAAGAAGTCGGCGGGGTCGGCGCGCAGGACTAAGTCCGGGCGCAGGGATGCACCTACTGCACCATCGAACTCGGGGCCGCCAAGGCGAAGTTGCAGTGCGGTTTGGGCGACGTCCAATTGCACGATCCAGCGGCGGCCGGTTTGGATGTATTGACGGCTCATGGCCACCATGGCCCAACGAAGATTCATTGCGTCGCCGGTCTTGGGTGGGGGGCCGAATTGGCGGCCCCAATTGGCGAGCTCGGAAATCACCGGGCCCAAGGCGCGGCCGGCGTCGGTCAGGCGATAAAGGGCTTTGGTGCGATCGCCGGCGGTAGCGGAGTCTTTTTCGATCAGGCCGCCGTCGCTAAGTTCCTTCAGGCGCTTGGCCAGCAGGTTGGTGGTCAAGCCGGGCAAGCCCTCGAGCAAACCGCTGTAATTCAGCGGTCCGACCATCAAATCGCGGATGATCAGCAGCGTCCACCGTTGACCCACAAGGTCTAGGGCTTTTGCCACTCCGCAGAGTTGGTGGTAGGTGCGTGCCGCCATGGAAGGGATTGTACTCGATTGCCACACGTCGGCTTTACTGTCCGTGGCTTAAAATTTACTATTGCACCCTAATGACTTTACTTTAAGATAGTCGCCATGCAGCCGACGACCTACCGCAAGATCATCCGCGCCAGCGCCATCTACGACATCCTTGTCACCTTCCCGTTCGCCATACCTGGCCTGGCGGCGTGGAATATCGCGCAATTCCAGAAGCTGCACGACTCCTTCGGCCTCGCCGGCAGCTTGCCGCAGTTCGAGCCGCTGCACATCTTCTTCGTCAACCTAATGGGCACCGTCGTCCTGACCTGGTCGTACCTACGCGTGATCCGCCCCGATCCGCTGCTCGGCCTGCTCGACGGCATCGGCCGTTTCCTGTTTTCGACGTGGATGCTGTACTACCTAGTCATGCACAACGCCAGCGGCGTGCTGTGGCTGTTCTTCATCCCCGAAATCACTTGGGGATTCGTGCAAGTCGGCGGCTATCTCAAACTCAGCCGCCCGGCACGGCAGCAGAAATTGCTGACCGCCTAAATCAACCAGTCTTCAAAACCATCACGCCATTCAACATGGGCAACCTCAAACTCCATCTTCTTCCTCCGTCGCCGAACAACACCAAGATCCTGATTGCGTTGGCTTACAAAAATGCCGAGTACGACGTCGAGCTGATCAATCCCGGCGACCCGTACAACCGCGAGTCCATCGTCGCCGACACCGGCCAATGCCTGACGCCGGCGATCAATCACAACGGCATTAAGTTGTTCGATTCGTCGGCCATCCTTCGTTACATCGACGTCAACCTACCTGGCCCGCGCCTCTACGCCGAAGACCGCGATGCGATCAAAGAGATTGAATCGTGGGAGGCATACCACCGCAATCAACTCGGCCCATTCCTCGGCGGCGCCTTCGGCATGTTCTTCAGCGGCGAAACCGACGACGCGCGCGTGGCCGAAATCAACGCCGGCCTCAACGAAGCCACGCAAAAGCTCGAAGACGCGCTCGAAGGTCGCGAATGGTTGGTCGGCGATTCCATGACCGCCGCTGACATCGCCGTCGTTTGCTTCCTCAACTTCGCTTGCTTCAACGATGAAGACGCCGAGCAATCCAAAGTGTGGAAGTGGATGCAAGAACGCTTCGATCTCGGCCCGAACCGCGACAACGTGCGCGCGCACATGCGCCGAGTGATGGCATATCTGCCGCGCTTCAGCTCATTCGGCTGGACCTTTTAAGACGTCGGATGCTTGACCGAGTGCGTCATCAGCGACTCGAGCATCACCGCTAACGAGCGGCGCACTTCCGGTGAACCGTGCACGGCGATGTAGTCGGCCATCTTGATCAACTTGAGCTGCTCATCGCCGTAAACCGCCGGGCTGGCGTCGGGATTGTGAATGATTTCGGCGATGCAGGTGCCGCAACCACTGATCGGGCACTCGTGATCCTTATCCGGCGACTCCTCGTCGAGGAATTGGAATAGCCGCGTCATCGGCACGTCGAGCGCAAAGGCGAGTTTGGTCAGCTGGCTGATCGGCGGATCGAGCTGATCTTCTTCGATGAGGTTCAAATCGTCGGGGGTGATTCCGACTTTGGTGCTGAACTCATCGGTGGACAACCCGCGGTCCTTGCGCAGCTGCTTCAGTGTGTGGCCCAAACTCATGACCCTATTTTTATGAACCATGGCCGCCGCTTCCACAAGGGAGGGCGGATTTCGCGCTGCTTTACAAAGCTTTACATTGTATTACGGTATTTGCACATTCCCTTTGCGGATAGTGGTTTAGGCTGATTGCATGGCACATGACTCCAGACGAAATTTCCTACGCGTCGGCGGCGCCACCGTTCTCGGAACTATGTTCGGCGGCAGCCGCATGCTGCACGGCATGGGCGACCTCAACGCGCCCGCCGATTTTGATACCAGCCTGCTCGATGATTTCCGCGCCGACGACGGCAACCGTTTCGACGTCGTCGTGATCGGTGCCGGAGTTTCCGGTTTGGTTGCCGCTCGTGATTTGCTGAACCAAGGTGTGGCTCGCGTCAAAGTGTTGGAAGCGCGCGATCGCGTCGGCGGGCGCACGCTGAACAAAACGCTGGCGCTGGGTGCGGTTGCCGAGCAAGGCGGTCAGTGGATTGGCCCGACCCAGACCGCAGTGGTGGATTTGATGAACGAATTGGGGATCACCAAATTCCCCACTCACAACCAAGGTCGCCTCGTCGACGACACCAGCTCCAAGTTGGGCGCCGCCGATTACGCCGACTACCTGCAAGCTCAAGCGCGGCTCGATAGCCTGTCCAAGTCGGTGCCGCTGGACGCGCCATGGACCGCACCCGACGCCGCCCGTCGCGACTCGATGACGTTGCGCGATTGGATGAGTCGCAACATGCTTACCGATGGCGGTAAGGAGATCATTGAGTTGGAAGTGAACTCGTCACTGGCAGCTCAATCAAAAAACGTTTCCTTTCTCTACTACCTCTTCCATCTGCATTCCTGCACCAACATGGAGCACGTCGGCACCCACGCGCAGGCGTGGCGGATCACCGGCGGCGCGCAGACCATCGCGTTGGAGTTGGCGGCGCAGATTAATCACGTGATCGAAACCAGTGCCGAGGTGCAAGCGATTGCCTATCGTCAGCACGGCGCGTTGGTGCAGTACAACAACCAAGTGATCGCCGCGAAGAAGGTGATCATTGCGATGATGCCGGCCGAAGTTGATCGCATTCAATTCCACCCGCGTTTGCCGCAGCAGCGCAGCGCGTTGCAGAAGAACTGGTCGGGCGGCAGCGGCATGAAGGTGCACGCGGTTTACCCGACGCCGTTCTGGCGCAATCAGGGTTTGAGTGGTCAGGCGATTTCCGATAGCTCGTACATTGCGCTGACGTCGGATAACTCGCCTGAAGATGGTTCGGTGGGGGTGTTGATTGGTTTCCCGGTGATTGACGGAGTGCCGTTGAGCGATCGCATGATTCGCCGCTTGTCGCTGGATTCCTTCGCCAAGTTCTTCGGCCCGCAGGCGCGCAATCCGGTCGACTTCACTTATTACGACTGGGGGCAGGATCCACTGGTCACCGGTTGCGTATCGCCGCTGGCGCCCGGCGTGTTGACCGGCTTCGGACCGGCGCTGCGTTTGCCGATCGGCAGCATTCACTGGGCCGGCACCGAGACTTCGGATAAGTGGCACGGCTACATCGATGGCGCGGTGCGAGCCGGTCATCGCTGCGCCAACGAGGTGCGCGCGCTGCTGCCTTAGTAGAATGACCCGCGAATGACGGCTTCCATATTGATCGTCGAAGACGACCTGCGTTTGGCGCAGTTGTTGGATGAGTTGTTAACCGGCGGCGGCTACGCGGTAAAAACCGAAGCACGCGGCGACGTCGCCGTGGGTCGCATCTTGACCGAAAAGCCCGACGTCGTGTTGCTCGACATTGGTTTGCCGGGCACCGATGGCTTGGATGTTTGCCGCAGCGTGCGTGCGGATTATCCCGGCCGCATCATCATTCTCACCGCGCGCGGCGATGACATTGATGAAGTGGTTGGGCTGGAATTAGGCGCCGATGATTATTTGGCCAAGCCGGTGAATCCGCGTGTGTTGTTGGCGCGAGTTGCTGCGGTGCTGCGCCGTGAGATTCAGCAAGCGCAACCCGCCGGTGAAATTCGGTGCGGAAGTTTGCGCGTCAATTCGCAACGGCGCGAAGCATGGTTCGGTAGTCAAGAGTTAATGCTGGGCAGCGCCGATTTTGATTTGCTTTTGTTGCTGGCGGAAAACGTCGGCACGGTGGTTTCGCGGCAGCAAATTTATCGCCAACTGCACGGCTTGGATTACGACGGTTTGGCGCGTTCGATTGATCTGCGCATTTCGCATTTGCGCAAAGCGCTCGGCGACAACGCCAAAGTTCCGCGCATGATTAAAACCGTGCGCGGCGAAGGCTACTTATTAGTCCCCGAACCCTAAACACGCACGCACTCATGAGCCGCTTGTTTTGGAACCTTTGGTTGTCGGCCATCGCTGCATTTGTAGTGGTGTTGGTGGTGCATGAATTGATTTTGGTTCTGGTGCTTTATTCGGATGAAGAACTGGCATCGCTAGAACGCGAACTCGGCCGCGGCATGAATTTGGCGGCCGCCGATTTGGCGCGCACCGATCCGCAGCAGTGGGAGGAAGAGCTTCGACGCCTGGAAGCACAATTGGATTTCGATTGCGAAGTCATCAGCGCCGATGAAATTAGTCCCTCGCTGATCGAACGCATGGCCGACGGCACCGCGGCGCTAGAAGTGGTCGATATTCGATCGGCGAACATGCTGACTCCGATTCCGGGTAGCGATCAATATTTGCGCGGCGGGCCGTTCCATGATCCGCCGGCGCGCTTCACCGTGCGTCACGCCGCAATGTTGATCTTGGCGGGCTTTGCTTTCAGTTTGATTTTCTGGTGGCGCATTCGTCCGCTGCGCAAGCAACACAAAGAACTGGAAAAGGTCGCGCTTGCATTGTCCAGCGGCGAGCGTGATCAACGCGTCGACCTCAGCAAGTTGCGTGAAATCGACGACCTAGGCCGCGCCTTCAACTTCATGGCCGACAAAACCCAAGCACGCGCCGATGCTCAACAGCGCTTGCTGCGTTCGGTTTCGCATGAATTGCGCACGCCGATTTCGCGCATGCGCATTGCCACGCATTTGCTGCGCGATTTGGATGATCGCGATGAACGCAATCAGCGTGTTGATGCGCTGGAGTATGACTTCGATCAACTCGACGACCTAGTCGAAGAGCTGCTCACCTACGCCCGCTTCGAAGGCGACGCCGCGCCGTTGGATTTCGTTGACGTCGATGTAATCGAACTTCTTGAAGAGCTTCGGGCTGAATTCAGCGACGTCGCCATCGAAATCGATTCACCGACGCATCCGCCGCAAGCCAAGCTTGCACCCAAGTTTTTCCTTCGCGCAATTTCCAACTTAATTCGCAACTCCATCAACGCCGGAGCCAAGCGCGTCCAACTCGTCGTGCAAGATCATCCCTTACGCCTAGAGGTCCACGACGACGGCCCCGGCATTCCCAAAGAAAGCCGCGAAATGGTGTGGGAGCCCTTCCATCGTTTGCAAACGCAAAACCCAATTGACCACGGCTACGGCGGTCACGGTCTAGGCTTAGCCATCGTTCAACAAATCGTTCGCTGGCATGATGGCGAAGTCTCCATCCACGAATCCAAACCACTCGGCGGATGCTGCGTGCGAACGCAATGGCGAACGAGTGCAATTGAGTAATTTTACGAGGCTAGCCTAGTAAATTGTCAAATGACTTCGGGCTGTTCCTAACCTATATGCTTGAAGTTGGCCCCGCGCATCTACCCACAAACCATGGATTCCCTTCCCATTCTTTACAGCTTTCGCCGCTGCCCGTACGCGATGCGCGGCCGCTTGGCGCTGCGCCTAGCCGACGTGGTGGTGGAGCTGCGCGAGGTCGATTTGAAAAACCGGCCGCAGGCGCTTTACGACATTTCGCCGAAGGGAACGGTGCCGGTGCTTCAGCTCACCGACGGCACCGTGTTGGAAGAGAGTTTGGATTTAATGAAGTGGGCGCTGTGCGGTGGGGCAGGGGAAGTGCATGCCTGCGGTCGCCGCACCGACGAGATGGATGCGCTAGTTGAGCGCTGCGATCGCGAGTTCAAACACAACTTGGATCGCTACAAGTACTCCACTCGTTACGAAGACGCCGACCCTGAAGTTCACCGCAGTGCCGCGTCGGAGTTTTTGAATGAGCTCGAGCAACGGTTGGCAACGTCGACCTATTTGTTCGGCGATGAACTCAGTTTCGCCGACCTCGCCATCCTTCCCTTCGTGCGCCAATTCGCATTCGCCGATCGCAAATGGTTCGACGCCCAACCATGGCCGCACTTGATTGCTTGGCTCGACGACTTTCACCACGGCGAGTTATTTCAATCGATCATGGATAAATATCAGCCTTGGCAACCGGAGCACCAAAATGTGCTGCGTTGGCCAAGCACCGCGCGCTGAATCGGAGCATCGCACCGCCGGCACGGCTCCCCCTCGCGTCCATAAACGGCGAGGTCTTGAACGAAGTAACCCAGTTCGCCATCCGACGATTGGAAGTCCTTCAACGTGGTCCCACCTTGACGGATTGCGTCGGCAAGCACGGCGCGAATTTGCTCGACCAAGCCATCCATGCGCGCGCGCGAGATTCGTCCGGCGGCGCGCTTCGGGTGAATTCCGGCACGCCATAAAGATTCGGATGCATAAATATTGCCGACGCCGACAACGGTCTTGGCATCCATGATGAAGGTCTTAATCGCCGCTTTGCGTTTGCGCGATCGCTGATAAAGCCATTCACCAGTGAACAAATCCTGCAAGGGCTCCGGTCCTAGATGAAGCATTAACTTGTGCTCTTCCACCGGCTGTTCGGTCCACAGAACCGCGCCAAAACGCCGCGGATCGCGGAAGCGCAATTTCTGCCCACTCCCTATACCGATGTCCACGTGGCCATGCTTCATCGCAACTTGCCGCTGCGGAACCACTTGCAAAGTGCCGCTCATGCCCAAGTGAATGATCAAGCACCCGCGATTGGTTTCGATGAGCAAATACTTCGCCCGCCGACGTACGTCGCGCACCCGCGCACCGCTCAATCGCTGCGGCAGATCGCGATCGACCGGATAACGCAACTGCCAACAGCGCACGTCGACCTTGCCGATGCGGCGGCCGCTGAGCACCGGCTGCAAACCAGCGCGCACGGTTTCGACTTCGGGCAGTTCAGGCATGGCGAATCACTGTAACAAACCGTCATAAATTCCTTTTCCGAGTTAGGATAAAACCATGCTTACAACCATTCTCCTGACCTGCGCAAGTTGGCTGCCGGCCGTTCCAGCCGCCATACCCGCGCAAGAACCGCAAGCAGCCGACGCGGTCGAGGTGCTCGAAGCCGCGCGCGTTGCCGCGCATGAAAGCGGTCGCAATCTTTTTGTTTACCTCGAAGCACCGTGGTGAAGTTGGTGCAAGGTACTCGAGGAGTTCCTCGAGCAAGACAACGTGGCGCCGGTGCTGGCAAAGGACTTTGTGATTTGCGGCATTGATCAGGATGAAATGAAAAACGGCATGGCTGTTTCGAACGCGCTAACCAAAGGCGTTCGCGGCGGCATTCCTTGGTTTGTAATTTTTGCTCCCAGCAAACCGGTGATTGAACGCGGTGCCGAGGTTGACGTTTACAAGCGCCGCGAAGCTGCGGTGCTGGCCACCGCCGACGGCCCCAATGGCAACGTCGGCTGCCCGATCGCGAAGGAGGAGCGAGCACACTTCTTGGCGTGCTTGCTTGCCGCGCGCAAAAACATTAGTGATGAAGAATTAATGGACATCGCGGAGAAGCAGCGTTTGTTTGCTGCCAACCGAAATGCCGAGTACGGCGCCGCCATCGACGGCATGCCGGCAGCCGCTCCGACCTTTGCCGCGATCGAAGCTTCTTACAACAAGAAGATGGAAGATTTCGCGGTGAAGTGGGAAGCCGCCAACAACGGCGAGGGTGAGTACCCGGAATTCCCGAACTTTAAGGACGACTTCAATCAATTCCGCAGCCTGGCCAAGAACTATCTCGCCAAGCCGCAAGACCGTGCTCGCTCGCTGCAGTGGTGCATGCAAAACTTCAGCCAGTCCGGCATTCGCTGGAAAAACCCGGGCAAGGTGCTGACCGGTTTGTCGAACTCTCTGATCGACAATTACCTCGGTGTGATTTCGGTGCAAGAACTGGCAACCACCATCGCTCGCCTCAGCTGGGAACGCAGTTTCGATGCCGGCGAGGCACTGAAACGATTGGAATCCAAGCTGCCCAACCAAGCCGATCGCATTGAAGTGGCGTATCACCGCGCAATGATGAACAAAGGCATGGACGACGAGCAATGGATGAAAGACGTCGACGCTTTCTTGGAAACCTATCCAAATACGCCGCGCTCCCAAGAGCTCAAAGAAATGGTCGCCGTCATCGCCAACTTGCAAGTCGGCAAGATGGCACCCGCGCTGGCCGGCAATTCCGTCGACGGCGCGCCGATCGCTCTTTCCGATTACAAAGGAAAGGTGGTCTTCCTCGTGTTCTGGGGTTTCTGGTGAGGCCCTTGCAAGGGAGAAATCCCGCACGAAAAAGAGCTGGTTCAGCGCTTTGAAAATGACAAGTTCGCTTTGCTTGGCGTCAACGCCTACGACGATGAAGATACGTTCCGCAAGTTGTGCGCCGAACACGGCGTGACATGGGACAACATCTTTGATGGCCAAGAAGGCAAAGCCGCCCAATCGTGGAACGTTAGTGGGTTCCCGACCACCTATCTGATCGACGCCGAAGGGCGCATTCGATTCCGAGATGTACGCGGTAAATCTGTGGCCGCGAAGGTGGAACAACTGCTCGCAGAAATGAAATAGAAATGATCCTCAGCCTCCTCCTCAGCACTCCCCTGCTGGCTGCTCCCCAAGCGACGGTATACGTGCCGGATGATTACAACACCATCCAAGGTGCATTGTTCGCATCCGCCAGCGGCGACACTGTCATTGTGCGGCCCGGCACTTACCTTGAGTACGATTTGTCTTTCATGGGTAAGGACATTTTGTTGCTCGCCGAACGGGGGCCGAACGAAACCATTGTCGACGGCAGCGGTGCCAGCAGTGTGTTTTCGTTTAACAGTGCGGAAACCGCTGACGCCATTGTCGATGGGTTCACCATCACCAACGGTAAGCGGTGGGATGGAGGAGGCATTTCCGTTGTTGCCGATATCAACGGCGCTCCGGCTTCGCCGACCATTCGCAATTGTGTGATTGAGGCGAACATCGGCACTGGCGGTGGTGGCGGCATTGCGATCGCCGGCGGATCGACCACGGTGGTGGAGAACTGTTTGATTCAAAACAACATCACAGAAAATTATCACGGTGCCGGTGTGGTGATTTTTGCTTCGGAGCCGTTGTTTAAAAATTGCACCATTCGCAATAACACGGCTGCAGGAAACGGCGGCGGTTTTTCGGTTTGGGATACCAGCACGATCTTGACGGTCCGCAATTGCATCATGACTGGCAACCTGCCGACCAATGTGGTCACGACCAGCGGCGCACCGGCGATTCGCATTCGCTACTCGTTGGCGCAGGGCGACAGCGCCGAGTCATGGTTCGGCACCGGTTGCATTGACGACGACCCGCTGTACGTCAGCGGTCCATTGGGCGATGCATACCTCAGCCAAATTGAGGCGGGTCAACTTGCCGATAGCCCTTGCTTAGATACCGGCAAAGATACGGTGTCTCCTTACCTGACGACGCGCACCGATCACGTGTGGGATAAGAATGTCGTCGACATGGGTTTCCACTACCGTGACCCAGAGGCGTTGCACCTCAGTTCGACCGGCGAACCCGGCGGCCCGATGACCTTTGACATCATCAACGGCTCGCAAGGTGGACCGCTTCTATACTTGTACGCCGCTGGGCTCGGTTCGTACCAAGCCAATAACCCATACACCGGCAACGTCGTGGTCACTGGGTTGGCAAGCTTCCACTTCACCTTCGCCGGTTTTGGCACCGGTGGAGTGAATGGTGAATTCAGCTTCCCCGCTGTAGTGCCGCCGGGAGCCGCCGGTTTGATTCACGTGCAGGTTTTGGACGGACTGACCGACCGCATGTCCAATGTACTCTCGCTTTAATTCCTCCATCACTCGCGCAATGACCACGATCCTGCTTATGGCAGGATCGTTGTCGTCTTGCGCAAATCCTTCCCACTTTGCCGAAGACATTCACGTCGTCGCGCCCGAACCTTTTGGCGTGGTGCCGAGCGAACGTCAATTGAAATGGCACGAGTTGGAGTTCTACTGCTTCGTGCACTTCACGATGAATACCTTCACCGGCAAAGAGTGGGGGTACGGCGATGAGTCGTTGGACTTGTTTAATCCGACCGACTTCAGCGCCGAGCAAATTGTGATGACGGCGAAGAATGCCGGTATGAAGGGTTTGATTTTGACCTGCAAGCACCACGATGGTTTTTGCTTGTGGCCGTCGGAATACACCGAGCACTCGGTGAAGAACACGCCATGGGAGAATGGCGACGGCGACATGGTGCGTGAATTCGCCGATGCTTGCGCCGAGCATGGGTTGAAGTTTGGTGTTTATCTGTCGCCGTGGGATCGCAATCACGCCGATTATGGAAAGCAGGAGTACATCGACTACTACCGCAATCAACTGCGCGAGTTGTTAACGAACTACGGACCGGTGTTCGAGGTTTGGTGGGACGGCGCCAACGGCGGTGATGGTTATTACGGCGGCGCGCGCGAAGAGCGGCGCATTGATCGCGGCACTTATTACGGTTGGGAAGAGACCACCAAAATCGTGCGGCGCTTGCAGCCGGACGCGTGCATCTTTTCCGACTCCGGGCCTGACGTGCGTTGGAACGGCAATGAAAAAGGCATCGCCGGCGATCCTTGTTGGGCGACTTACACGCCGGAACCGCGCGACGGCGAAACCAAAGCAGCTCCGGGTACCACCAAGTACTGGGACGGTAATCAAGGCCATCGCGACGGCACCATGTGGATTCCGGCCGAGTCGGATGTTTCCATTCGTCCAGGTTGGTTCTACCACGATGATCAAGACGACAAGGTGCGCACGCCGGAGAACTTGGTGGATTTGTACTTTCAATCCATCGGGCGGGGTTCGGCGTTTTTGCTGAACTTGCCGCCGGACCAGCGCGGCCGCATTCATGAAAATGACGTCGCGTCGCTGACTGAGTTCCGCAAGCGCATCGACGCGATCTTTGACCGTAATTTGGCCGTGGGTGCGAAGTTGGTGCCGAGCAATGTGCGCGGTGGAGCGGTGCGTTATTCGGCGATGAACTTGCTGGATGGCGATCGCAATACTTATTGGGCGACGGATGACAACGCCGGTAAATCCGCCGACAGCGAGTCCGTGACCACGCAGGTTGTGGCCGAGCTTCCTCAAGCCACGACTTTCAATGTGGTAGACCTGCGCGAGTTTGTAGCGCTAGGTCATCGTGTGCATCATTGGAAGTTGGAGCAATGGCAGAACGGCGCGTGGGTGGAGTTCGCCGCCGGTGAAGCCATCGGCAACCGACGTTTGTGGCGCGGGGATTCGGTGACCACCGAACAGGTGCGTGTCACTTTGACCGGTCCGGTGGGGCCAGCTTTGAGTGAGTTTGGTTTGTACCTGGAGCCGACTCGATAACGGCTCGCATTCACGCAACTCAATCAATCACATCGATCTCAGCGGCCGACGCCCATGCGTTGCCGCTGATTTCGTTTAGCGCGGTTAGTCGCAAATACTGCGCAACGTGAGTTTGCTTGAAGTTCACTCGGCGCTCGGTCGGATTGTTGACCATGTTCTGGAAGTCATCTTCGGCGACTAGCTGCCAATCCTTGCCGTCGCTGCTGACTTCAATGCGGTAACGCAGAATGGTGCCATTGCGATTGGCGTCGGATCGCGGCGTGTAAACCAATCCCTTGAGCTTCAACTCCTCACCAAAATCAATCGCGATGTGATGCGGATGCTGCGGCGACGTCGGCCGCCATTGGCTGTGCCACAGGGTTTTGGGGTTGCCGTCAATGGTCATTGCCGCGCCTTCGCCGCTATCCGGTTGCTCACTGCTGACGTCGTGAATGCGCCAGCTGATTTTGCGTAAGTCAAAAACCGCTTCGCCGATTTCGCCACGGTAATTGGGGCGCCTCGGGTCGATGTAACAGGCGCGGATGCGCAACGAATCCGCCGTTTCCTGCTCGGGCCTTGGGACCAAGAGATGTGGTGTTTCGCGAAACTGCTTCAAGTCCAAGGGTCCTGTATACAACATCGATTCAGCAGTTGGTTCGGCTCCGCTTAGAGTCCAACGAATTTCACAGCCCGAACGCGGTGTAATGTTTAACTTTCCGCCATCGCTTAGGAAGAACTTCGGCGCTTCCAACACTTCCGGCGCCCAATACAAACCCACCTCACTAATCGTCGGGCACAACCGCGACGAAGTGATGTGAATGCGCAACTTACTAATCTTCGCCGGAGCAAAACGCCGCAACGCGCGATGGCCGACGGCATTGCCTTTGCACAACCATTCCCAACCGCGCCCGTTCCAGCCTTCGACGAAATAACTTTCAATACGCTGACCCTGCGAAATTGCCTCGCGCAGTTCAAAGCAGTTCGCTTCGACTTGACGACGTAGATCAATCTCGAGTGATGCACGATTCAGCCTTTCCGATGGGTACCACCAGGTGTTTGGATCGCCGTCCACAGCTGCAGAAGGACCGTGGTTCTCGATTTCGACGACCTCGTGGGGGCCGACCCAAGCCGATGTCTTTGGAGCACCCGTCACCAAGTTGTGCTCAAAACTCGCACGAACCAAATCCCCGAACTGCTTCAAGCGCGCCACATCCAATTCCTGAATCAAACCACGTCGATCCGGCGACAAGTTCAACAACAAAACCGAGTTTCCGCCATAGCTGGTTTCAAACAAATGCATCAAGCGGCCGACGGAGCCCTTCGTGTGACCATCTTCATGCGCGTGATAAAACCAACCACCACGCATCGACGTATCCATCTCCGCCGGATACCACCGCAACACGGCTCCTTGATCCAACGCCTCCTTCAGCGCCGCCCGACTTCCCAAATCCGGCTGCGTCGCACCCTTCACCATTTTGATGCGGATTTGATTGTCGCTTTCCGGCGCCTGCATCGGAATCACCGACCACTCGCCACCGGCGCGCGCATGACCGCCTTCATTGCCGATCCAACGCACGTCGGGACCGTCGATGGCGATGGTTGCTTGCGGTTGCAGGGAACGAATCATGCCGTACCACGCCTCGCGATCATAGGTTTGACCGGTGCCGGGTTTGGGGTTGGCACCGTCGAACCAAACTTCGTCGATCGGCCCGTATTCGGTCAGCAACTCATACAACTGGTTCATGAAGTAACGGTTGTACGAGTCCAAGTGGTATTGAAACTTCGGCGCGTGGGTTGGAATGCCCGAATCCTCGGGTGCGGAGCCGTCGCCATAAACGCCGCGCTCGATCGCATTCAAATCGGCTGGCGACAAGTACACACCAAATTTCAACCCATGTTTGCGACAAGCCGCCGCAAGCTCACCAACCACATCACCCTTGCCATCGCGCCACGGACTGTTGGCAACTGAGTGCGGCGTGTAGCGACTGGGCCACAAGCAAAAGCCGTCGTGGTGCTTGGCGGTTAGCAACATCAATTTCATGCCGGCGGCTTTTGCGGTCAGCACCCATTGCTCGGCGTCGAGGTGGGTGGGGTTGAATTGCTTGGGCGACTCTTTGCCGGTTCCCCATTCGCGATCAGTAAAGGTGTTGATGCCAAAGTGAATGAAGCAGGTCAGCTCAAGATCCTGCCAATCCAACTGCCGCTGGCTGGGCGCAACTCGAGCCGCGTCTTGCAACCATTGCGGTTGGCCTTCTTGTGGCAACTCTTCTTTCAGCAGCCTGCGCATCGTCGGCTCTAATGCTTCCACCCATGCTTGATAGCCTGCGCCCGTTATGTGCACCCCATCGCCGGACATAGTTGCCGAGTTCAAACTGCCATCACGATTTTGGAACACCCGACGCAGATCCAAATAATGAATCCTGGGCATGCCGCCAAGTGCAGCAATGTTTTTATGAACAATGTCGGCCTGCTCACGCTGCCAACTGGTTGCGCTGCCGGTGGGGAAGCACCCAAGCAGCACAATTTGCGCTTGCGGTTCGTTGGAATACAGTTCGCCGACCACCGCGCGGATTCCTTCGGCAGTTTGCTCGCCGCTGTTCCCGGCATTGATGTTGTTGACGCCAATCATCAACACGATGACGCGCGGGTCAATCGCTTTAAAGTTGCCGTTTTGAATGCGCCACAGCAAGTGCTCGGTGCGATCGCCGGAAATGCCGAAACTTGCCGCGCCTCGCTCCCCGTAGAACTGATCAAAGGTGCGTTTGCCGTCGGCGCGGGCAAGTCGGTCGGCCGATCCAGTCCAGCTTTGCGTGATGGAATCGCCTAAGAAAACTACATCCAAATCGCTGTGGTCCAAGCCAAGCTGGTTGATGTTGTCGTGCTGCTTAAACCAAGTTCCTCCGCCCCAACCCGCCGGTCCGCCGCGCCACTCCACGCTGGGTTGCGGCACCACGCACGGGTTTACTAACGAGCCGTTCGCCTTCAACGCAAAATCAATAATGGGCTGCGGATTCGGCAAACTGTGCGGGTGGTGATTCATTCCCGGTTTGCGAATCACCTTGATCGAACCACCTAGCTTGCGATAAACGCGTTCCAATTCGTTGGTATTCGGCTCGACCGGAACCACTTGATCCGCCTCGCCGACCACATGCAACAGCGGAATATCGGCCTCCGCCAATTTCTCCATCCCATCCATGCCCCAGCCGGGCCCGCTGGTGTATTTATGATCGCGACTACCCTTCCATGACTGTGGGTCGACTACCGGATTGTCGGCGTAAATTCCCATGACCCGATCCGGATACTTCTTCGCCCATTGATAAACCGCTAGCCCGCCGCGGCTCATGCCTTCCATCAACGGCTTGGCATGCAAACCGCCTTTGTGCATAAGGTGATAAAAGCTATCCCAGCGCTTCATCGCCAAACTTCCGCCAAGCAACCCGGAAACATCGCAATAAACCACATGCCAGCCGCGCTCGAGCATCGCGCGATCAAACTGCGGTTCATGATCCCAAAAGCGCGCGCGCCAAACCCACGGACGACCGGCCGCGACCTTGCGCGGAAAAACCACTTTGCACGCACCGCCGGCCCAATTGAATTCAGTGGATTCAAAGCCATGGAATTCGCGCTTGTGCTGCACCATGCTGTGAAACATCAGCATCGACTTCAAACTGAACTCCGCATCAATCTCCGCGCCGACGGTTTCCGCAACGCGCCGCGCCACTGCCAATGCGCCATGCGGATTGGGATGCACGCCGTCTGCAAACCAACTTTTGCGTTCCAAAAACGGCGTGTGCAAGTCGATGATTTCCAGATGCTGCTGCGAAGCGACCTCGCGGATCGCCGGAACAATTTCATCGGCGATGCGCTGACCGTTGATGCCTTCGCCTTCCCGCCACGACGGCAACGGCGTGCACAAAATGATGCGCGTGCTCGGACACACCATGCGGAATTGATTCACCAATGCAACCGCGTCGCTTTTGAACTGCGCACCGTGCTTGCCCCAATTCATCCACTTGGAATCATTGGTGCCCAATTTGATCACGACCACATTCGGCTGCCACTCCAAAGCCGGCGTAGCCAGCTCGGTCTTCAACCACGGCTTATTGCCCTGCTGCAACATCGTCGCGCCGCTTACACCAAAGTTGCGCACCTCATAACCGCTACCCAACTGATGGCCGAGCATGTCGGGATAAGTGGTGTGATCCCGGCGCATGATTTTGTTGCCATGCGTGATCGAATCACCCACGCAAGCCACGCGGATGACGTCGCCCGTCGCGTGGTGCGGTGTGTTTGGGGGAGCGTCGTGCGGGGCGCCGACCTGAGCAATCGAAACCGCCGATGCGATCAGGGAAATGGCAGCAACTAAGATGCGGAGAACCATGCCGTTAGCCTAACAACTGAGGCGCTGTGGTCCTCAATTCCGCGGCCGGCGGGGCGGTTCATCAGTGAACCAAATATGCGCCAATGTTTTAAGCGAGCAGCGGTGTTGATCCATTCTCGGAACTCAGTGATTGACCTCCCCACGGCGAAATAAAAAGCTTAACCTGGGAACGAAATGGACCCCAATCGTCGACAGTTCCTCGGCGCCGGGCTCGCGAGTGCCGGCTTCCTCCTTCCCGAGAACTCACTGCTTTCGCCAGCCAATGGGCGATGGCAAATCATCGAGCCGGGCGATGCCGAAGCCGCGGCGCAAGAGCCGCAGCAAAAGGGCGCAGTGCCGACGCCATCCGAGCGCGTCGCCCGTTTTGAAAAAATGGCATTTGGCATGTTTGTGCATTGGGGTTTGTATTCACAGTTGGCGCAAGGCGAATGGACGATGACCATGCACGGCATCGGCAAGGAGGAGTACGCCAAGTTGATGAAGACTTTTACCGCCGAGGACTTTGACGGTCGCCAGCTGGCGAAGTTGGCGAAGCGCGCGGGGATGAAGTACATCACCCATACCAGTCGTCACCATGAAGGTTTTAGTTTGTACGACACGCGTGGTTTGTCGGATTGGGATGTAACGCACACGCCGGCGCAGCGTGATTTGATTGCCGACTTCACCGAGGGTTGTCACGCCGAGGGCATTGTGCCGATGCTTTATTGCACGACTCTGGATTGGACTGATGAGCGCTTCAAGAATGATTGGGATGCTTACCAGCAGTATTTGCGCGAGTCAGTGAAATTACTGTGCACCGAGTACGGTCCGATCGGCGGATTTTGGTTCGACGGCAATTGGAGTCGCAAAGACGCCGACTGGCAAGAGGATCAACTTTACGGAATGATTCGCGAGCTGCAGCCGGAGGCGTTGATCATTAACAACACCGGTTTAGGCGCCGGCGGCAAGATCGGCCACCCGGAAATTGACAGCACGACTTTTGAACGTGGTCGGCCGGAGCCGGTGGATCGCAGTGGACACCCGAAGTACGTGGCTGGCGAAATGTGCCACACGTTGAATTTCCACTGGGGCATTGCGGAAAAGGATTTCAATTACTTATCACCAGCGCATGTGATCGAAGAGTTTTGCGGATGTCGGCGTGCGGGAGCTAATTTGCTGATGAATATCGGTCCGACGGCAACTGGCGCGGTTCCCGAATACGAAACCGCGTTGCTGAAGCGCGTCGGCGATTGGATTGATTTGCACGGCGGAACCGACGGTGCCCTCTACAGCGGCATCGCCGGTGGCATTCAGGGTGAAGAGCGCGACTTCGGCATACGCTTAGGCGACGAAGTGTATTTGTATGTGCACGACCTAACTCTGACCGCCGACACTCGCGCCCACGCCAAGTTGCGCGGGGCCGGAGGGCGTCCGTTTGCCGGTCTGCCCGAAGAATGGAAGTCGGCCGAATGGCTGGACAACGCAGAACAACTCAAATTAGAACGAGCCGACGACGGTCGCCTTGTTTTACACGCCACTCGATACCCCTACGGAACTAACACCGTAGTTCGCGTAGCTCGCTTGAAGAAATAGTTTGCTAGCCTGCTTGAAGAAATGATTGCTTCCCTAATTCTTTCCACGCTGCTCTTCCCGGCAGCCAGCGCTGCAACTTTTGCGCCGCAATCCGCCGCGCCACAAGAGGCGGAGGTCCAAGCTTACCCGGCCATCGAAGAGCGCATGCAATGGTTCACCGATGCACGCTTCGGCATGTTCATCCACTGGGGCCCGGTGGCGTTGACGGGTCAAGAAATTGGATGGTCGCGCGGTACCAAGACACCGGCGGAAAAGTACGACGGACTTTATAAGCGGTGGAACCCCTCCAAGTTTGATGCCGACGCATGGGCGCAATTAGCCGCCGACGCCGGCATGAAGTATTTGGTGCTCACCACTAAACACCACGACGGTTTCTGCTTGTGGGATTCCAAGCTGACGCCCTACGACGTGATGGAAAGTCCCTTCCGGCGCGACGTTGTTGCCGAGCTTGCTGCGGCTTGTGAAAAACGCGGCATACGTTTTTGCGCTTATTACTCGGTGTTGGATTGGTGGCATCCTCATTACACGCCGCAAAACATGCGCTTTGGCGGACCGGGTGTGGTGTTGTCGGGGATGAAGCCTTCGATGGATGTTTACGTGAATTACATGAAGGGTCAGCTTGAGGAATTAATTCACAATTACAACCCGGGAATGATTTGGTTCGACGGCGAGTGGGAAGAAGCGTGGAGCAAGGAGCGCGGCGAGGACTTGACCAAATTCATGCATCAGTTGAACGACCGCGTGTTGTTCAACAATCGCATCGGCAAAGGTCGCACCGCTTATCAGGACGGCAGTAACCCAGGTGACTTTGATACGCCGGAGCAGAAGATCGGGCACTTCCAAGTCAGCCGGCCGTGGGAAACCTGCATGACGGTGGCGACGCAATGGGCGTGGAAACCGAACGACCCCGCCAAGTCGTTGCGCCAATGCATTCAATCCTTGGTGCGATGCGCGGCCGGCGACGGCAACTTTTTGTTCAACGTGGGTCCGCAAGCCGATGGCGAGATCGATCCATTCCACGCGCAACGTTTGCGCGAAATGGGCGAATGGATGCGGCTAAACGGCGACACCATTTATGGCACTCGCGGCGGCCCGTGGCAAACCGCTCGCTGGGGCGGTGCGACCACGCGCGGCAACAAAATTTGGTTGCACGTGTTGGATTGGGAAGGGGATCGTTTAAACCTGCCGCCATTTGGCCAGGAAATTACCGCAGTTAAGTTGCGCCGAAGCGGAGCGCAAGGAACCAGCACGTTGATGGACGCGGTGGATTGGAAGCAGTTGGAAAGTGGCGCATTGACGCTGAAGCTGGAGGAACGCTTCCAAGACGACATTGACACCATTTTGGAGCTCACCGTGGTTGAAGCGGTGAACCAATTAGCCGATCCCGGTGGCGCAATGCCGACATTTTTAATGGAAAACGGCGGCGGTGAGTGGATTTCCAAGTCGGCGAGTTTCCGCGCGAGTTCGACGTCGCAGTGGGATCGTAAAAAAGATCATGGGCTGCTGCTCAACCCTGCGGCCAACAATCCGGAGTACACCTTTCACACCGAGCACGAGGTTCAGCCATGGGTTGAGGTGGATTTGGGAAGTGTGCATCGCATCGTCGGTGCCGAAATTGAAAACCGACCGGGCTATCAATCGCGAAGCAATGGCTTGAGCATGTCGGTTTCTTGCGATGGCAAGAATTGGCAGCAGATTTGGAAGGCTAAGCGCTCAAAAGATCATTGGCAGTTTGCCACGCCGTCGTACGCGTCGGCTCGATATGTGCGTTTGCAAACTGAGAATGAAAAAGGTTCGCCGCAGCCGTTCCACTTGCGCTCGGTAAAAATTTATGGACGCGATGCAGAGTGGTCGAGTGAAACGGAAGCGGCGTTAAGCGAGTCCGGCCAAGCGCGCGCCGAGTTGGAAGGTGCGCTGCATCACTACCAAAAAATGGCCGACGCCCAAAAGTTGGCGGCGGTTGAGTTCTTAATTCAAAACATGCCGGGGCGCGGGTACGCGCGACTGGGTTTTAAGAAAACGGATGGCGTCGAGGTTCCGTTTGAAGCGTTGGATTATGCCAACCTGAAGGAAGCCGAAGTGGCGTTTGCGAAGTTGGAGAAGGAGCACGGTGCTTTGCAATACGGCAAGGTCGACGGCGTCCCGGATTTCCAAGCAATCACCGCTGAGTTCTTGATCGAAAACACCGACCTGGCGTTTGAGGCATGGCGCAGCAAACCGTGGGCGAAGAGTTTGAGCTTCGATGCATTTTGCGAGCACATCCTTCCGTATCGTTGCAGTGACGAACCGCTGGAAGCTTGGCGCAAACCATTAATGGAAAAATTCGCCAACCTGGAAGCCGAACTCAGCGACCCCAACAACGCCGGCGAAGCCTCCGGCAAAATCAGCGGCGAGGTGCACAAAATGGTGCGCTTCTGGGATTTGTACTACTTGCACCCAACCGATCAAGGCTATAGCGAAATGCTCGAAAGCGGAACCGGTCGCTGCGAAGACATTTCCAACATGATTAGTTTTGCCAACCGCGCCAATGCGATCGCCGTCGCGTCGGACTACACGCCGGCGTGGGCAAACCGCGATAACAATCACGCATGGAATGCAGTGCTTGGACCGGACGGTCGCGGCAGCGCGCCGATTCACAACGTCGCCGCCAAGGTGTACCGCAAAACATACGCGCGGCAAAACGATTGCTGGGCCGACAAAGCCGGGCCCAACGAGCAAGTGCCGCGTTGGTTGGCGCGCCGTCATTACATCGACGTCACTGATCAATACATGGAAACCACCGACGTCACCATCAAGCTGACGTCATCGGCACCCGAGCACAGCACCTTGGCTTACCTGTGCGTGTTCAACGGCGGCGAGTGGATTGCCATTCAAGGTGGTGAGGTCCGCGGAGAGTTAGTCACCTTTGAGCGCATGGGGCGCGGCATTCTGCTGCTACCCGCGTGGTACGACGGCGAGCAACTGATTCCGGCGGCGGCACCGTTGACCATTGCCAAAGATGGATCGGTGCGCAGCTTGGATGGCGGTTCCGGCGGTGGCGGACATGGGGCGGCCAGCCTCAGCGGTTTGGCCATCGACATCACGACGACCAAGCCCGAAACCGGCGACGACGACACGCTGATTCCGATCCCCGCAATCCAGGTCAAAGCCGGTCAAAAATACGAGCTGCTGATGTGGGACGGCGGCTGGCAGAGCCACGGCAAAAAGACCGCCGGCGAGCATCCGGTTCGCTTCGATCGACTGCCGCCGAACCGCCTTTATTGGGTGATCGGCGAGCACGGCCGCAGGCTGGAACGACCATTCACCATCGACGGCGGAAAACAGCGCATGTGGTAAGCCCCAAAACAGGCTGAAAAGTAAAGAAAACGGCGGTTTTTCCCGAAAAAACTAGGGCCCTGTCCATGCGTTTTGCCCAGGCGTCATGGCGGGTGAACCGCCCGCATGTTTATCGACAAGCTGTTTAACTTCTTTAGAGCACCGAGCTTAGATCAAGGCGTCGGGGGAGAAGTTATGAGCCAGCAGCAGGATGTGCTGCGCCATGGCATCGCCCGGGCGGCTAGCCATATTGGCAAGGACTTCCGGCCGCGCATTTTGCGCTTTGCTTTGTGGGTGGTCACGGCGATCACCCCGATCCTTTGCATTGTTAGCTACATTTACCAGCGGTGGGACTTGTTGCCTATCGCCGCAGTCGGTCTAGTGTGCGCAGTCCTCGGCCTGCGCGACGTGCGGGCGCGCAAACGCATCGGCCTTTGGTCGTTCCTATTTGCCGCGCTGTTTTACGTCTTCGGCGTGATCACCGTGCTGATCACCGGCGGTTCGCTGAGCGGCGGCATGACGCTGCTGTTCGTCATGCCGCTATTCGCCGGCGTGATGTTCGGTCTACGCGGCCTGAAGATTTCCACTTCGTTGGTCGGATTGGTGCTCATCGGGCTGACCATCGCCCACGCCTTCGTTGGCAGTTGGAAAGACGTCAATACCCTCGACTCGGCGGCGCGCCTGGCCAGTATCTGCAACCTGCTGGCGCTGGGCATTTTGTTCGTGCTGTCGTGGGTGGCCGGCACTGCGCTGCTCAAAGCGCAAGCCGCGCTGGAATCAGCCAGGCAATCGGCCGAAGACGCCAACCAAGCGAAGAGTATTTTCCTCGCCAACATGAGCCACGAAATCCGCACGCCGATGAATGCCATTTTGGGCATGGCGGAATTGGTGCGCGAGACCGAGCTGAGCAAGGAACAAGCGGAGGCACTGGGCATGATTTCCTCCAGCGGCAATTCCTTGTTGGCGATCATTAACGACATTCTCGATCTGTCGAAAATCGAAGCGGAGAAGTTCGAGCTGGAACGCGTGAGCTTTTCGATGGAGGCAATGCTGGATAGTGTCGCCGATGCGTTGGCCGCAAAAGCCGAACCCAAAGGGCTGGCGTGGAATGTGGTGCTGGAAGCCGGCGCTCCGGCGCTATTCCTTGGCGACGCCGCGCGCTTGCGTCAGGTGTTGCTGAACCTCGCCGGCAACGCGATCAAGTTCACCGAAGATGGAGAAGTTTTGGTCAAAGCGCGGTGGATTGCCGAATCGCAACGCATGCACATTACTGTGAAAGATTCAGGCATTGGTATTCAAACCGAACGTCTCGACGCGATCTTTGATGAGTTTACTCAGGAAGATTCCAGCACCACGCGGCGCTTCGGCGGAACGGGTTTGGGTTTGGCGATCTCTAAGAAGATTGTCGAAACTATGAATGGCCAAATCAGCGTTTCCAGTGCGCCTGGCGAAGGATCGGAGTTTTTGATTTCGGTGCCATTGGCGGTAGAGCAAAGCGGGCGCGTCGATCGTTCGTTGATGGGCTGTCGCGTACAGGTTGAAGAGAGTCACGACTCGAATCGATATGCATTGGTCAGTGCGTGCAAAGCATCGGGCGCCGTCATCGTGCACGAAAAACCCGACGTTATGGTTTGCTCGCTGGATCTAGGTGAGGTTGCGTTGCGACGCTTAACCGAGCAGTGCACTGCGGATGGCGTCGGCGTGGTGTTGAGTCATTCATTGACGGCGTCGGCGATGGAAGCTGCGCGCAAGATTCGTGGCGTTTATCGTTTGGCGCGTCCGGTAAAGGCGGGGCGTGTTCGTGAAGCGGTGGGGAATGCTTGGCGCGGACAGGAATCCGTCGAGGCCAGTGAATCACGAACTCAAAACGAAGGGGCGGCGCAGGCAAGCGAAAGAAGTGTGATTGCCGGTGGAGTGGTTTTGCTGGTCGAGGACAACGCGGTCAACGCGCGCGTGGCTAAGGGGTATTTGAAACCGTTCCACCTTGAAGTCGACTGGGCAAAGAATGGCTTGGAGGCGTTGGCCATGTTGGAGCAACGCGATTACGACCTGGTTTTAATGGATTGCCAAATGCCGAAGATGGATGGCTTCGAGGCAACGCGTGAACTGCGGCGCATTGAAGGCGACGGCAAACGCACTACGGTCGTGGCGATGACCGCTAACGCGATGAGCGGTGACCGCGAACGGTGCTTGGAAGCCGGAATGGATGATTATTTGACCAAGCCCATCGATCGCCAGGAATTGGCGCGCGTGCTGCATCGATTCTTGCGCCATAATCGTCGCGCTTAAGGTTGGGATGAGTCGGCATAATGGCTTGCTGAAGCCATGTTGATTTGCCTCGCTCTTGCACTCGCCGTTGCTCAAATAACTCCCATTCAGCTAGAGCCGCCGGCTGACCCCAGCCGCTATGACGTGGTTTGGGATTCAGCTTCGGCCGGCAGCGGCGATTCGATGCCGTTGGGCAATGGAGATATTGGCGTAAACGTGTGGACCGAAGGCGACGGTGCGATGCGTTTCTACATTTCCAAAACGGATAGTTGGAGTGAAAACGGTCGGCTGCTAAAGATTGGCAAGGTGAAGATCACCGCCGATCCACCCTTTGGCGAAGTCAAAGAACAGCGATTGGATTTGGCAAAGGGTCAATACGTGGTGGAATGCGGCGAGGGTGAAGACTTCGCGATGATTGTGCTTTGGGTGGACGCCAATCATCCGGTGGTGCATGTGCAAATCAGTAGTTTGAATCCGCGCGAGGCGACGGCGTCGATTGATTTGTGGCGGACAGAGCCAACGCGCTATCCACTGGCCGAGGTCAGTGATTTGATGGAAGATCGTTCTAAGCCGGATAAGTTGCGCGAAGAGGTGACGGTTGAAGCCGACACAGTGATGGAGGGATTGATTAGCAAGGTCGGTTGGTATCACTTCAATGAATATTCCAAGGGTCCGAAGCGCATTGCGAAGATGCAGGGGCTGGATGGTTATTTAAGTAAGCAACCCGATCCGCTGCTGCATCGCATTTTCGGCGCGATGATTCGCGGCAGTAACTTCCGCGGCGATATTCCGCGCGTGGTGGATCATCGGCATTTGGTTTGTGCCGCCGATAACGTTCACAGTTTTGATGTTTTTGTGCGCACCGAACATCCATCGAACCCGGAGCAGTGGAAGCGCAATGTGATTGGAGACATGGTTCGCTTTGATAAGGCAGGGCCGCAATCACGCAAGGCGGATCACATGGCGTGGTGGCGCGATTTCTGGAAGCGCAGTTGGATTCACGTCAGCCAGAATCAAAGCGAGGTCAGGCTTTGGAATGTGCCGAAGAATGATTACAAAATTCAAATTGGCAAGGATCAAGGCGGCGGCAACGTGTTTCCCGGCAAAATTCATAATGTGCAATGCGATGCAAGTGATGGCTTGCAAATCGAAGCGACCATTACGCCGGAGCGTTTGACGGCTGGGCGAATCGTCGATCGAATCACTCCCGGCGGTGCCGACGGATTCCTGTTCGACACGCACCCGGGTTCGGACTTGCGACTCATCGTCGGTCGGCGAACTTTGGTTGCGAAAAATGTGCTGCAGGCCGGCGTCAAAGTGAAAGTCGCTGCCAGCATGAATCCACAAACCGGGCAATTGCAAATTTTGCTCAACGATGAGGTCGTTGCTCAGAGTGAGCTGGACAAAGCCACCGACGCCGATGTGGTCGCGCGTGCATACGCTTTGCAACGTTGGATGGATGCTTGCGCCGGCCGCGGACGTTATCCGATCAAGTTCAACGGTTCCATCTTTACCATGCCGCATGATGGCAAGTTTGGCGATGCCGACTACCGTCGATGGGGGCCGGGTTATTGGTGGCAAAATACGCGTTTGCCGTATCTATCCATGTGCACCAGCGGCGACTTCGAAATGATTCGGCCGCTGTTTCGCATGTACGCCGAAGAATTAATGCCGCTGCATGAACACCGATCTCAGGTGCAACTCGGGCACGGTGGCGCGCTGGTGCCGGAGTGCATTTACTTCTGGGGTCCGGTTTTCACTCAGTCTTATGGTTGGACGCCGATCGACCAGCGCGAGGACAAAATCCAAGAAAGCCCGTGGCATAAATGGGAGTGGGTGGCAGGTTTGGAATTGATCTGGATGATGCTGGACTACGTCGAGCACACCGAAGACTGGGATTACTTCCGCCAACACGTGATTCCGTCTGCGCACGCGGTGCTGCTTTTTTTCCACGAGCATTCGCCGTTGAATGAAGACGGATATTTGGTCATGCACCCGTCGCAGGCATTGGAAACTTGGTGGGACTGCACCAACCCAATGCCCGAAGTCGCCGGCCTGCGCGCGGTGACGTCGCGATTGATGAGCTACGACGCGCAGTACTCCAGCGTCGATGATCGCGCCTTTTGGAAGCAGATTGCAGACATCACTCCGCCACTGCCGGTGTGGCGCAAAGATGGCAAAGAGTTGCTCGCGCCGGCCGAACGTTTCGAAGCCAAAAGCAACGTCGAAAATCCGGAACTGTACGCGGTGCATCCGTTCCGCTTAATCAGTTTTGAAAAACCGCAAGTCGAGTTGGGGATTCGTGCGTTGGAAAACCGCTGGGATCGCGGTGCGTCGGGGTGGCGTCAGGATGATTTGTTTATGACTTATTTGGGGCTGGCCGATCAGGCGCGCAGCAATTTGGTGAGCCGCGCGCGAAACAAGCACGCCGGCTCGCGCTTCCCGGCGTTTTGGGGGCCGAATTACGACTGGATTCCCGACCAGGATCACGGCGGCGTGTTGATGCGCGCGCTGCAAACCATGTTGATGCAAACGGACGGGCGCAAGATTTATCTGCTGCCGGCGTGGCCCGGTGATTGGGATGCTGAGTTCAAGTTGCGCGCGCCGTACTCCACCACGCTGACCGGGCGTGTGGTCGATGGCAAAGTGAAGGATTTAGTCGTCACTCCAGAAAGCCGTCGCGCCGACGTGATTCTTCCCAACTAGATCGCGGAGCAATCTGCCAGGGTTGGTAGCATTGCATGCAATGCGTGGTGCCTGCCTCCTACTCGCTCTGACCCTCCCTTGGCTCGCTGCTTGCAGTTCGAATCCCACGCCCGAAGCGCCGCCGGCCGAAACCAAAGCGCAGTTCGATCAGCGCATGGAATGGTGGCGCGACGCACGCTTCGGCTTGTTCATTCACTGGGGCTTGTACGCGGTGCCCGCCGGTGAATGGAACGGCGCAACGCACCACGGCGAGTGGATTCAGCACACCGCGCAAATCCCGGTGCCGACCTACGAGAAGTTTTTGAACGACTTCAACCCGGTGCAATTCAACGCCGACGAATGGGTGTTGGCGGCGAAGGCTGCGGGGATGAAATACATCGTCATTACCTCGAAGCACCACGACGGTTTTGCGCTGTACGATTCGGCCGTCAGCGATTACGACGTGATGGCAACGCCATTCCAGCGCGACATCATGAAAGAGTTGGCTGATGCTTGCGCGCGTCACGGTTTGCGCATGTGTTGGTACCACTCGATTATGGATTGGAACCATCCCGACTACTTGCCGCGCCGCGGTTGGGAACGTGCCGATCGTCCCGAGGGCGATGCGAATTTTGATCGCTACGTGGATTACATGCGCGCGCAGGTCACCGAGTTGCTGACGAATTATGGAGACATCGGCGTGATGTGGTTCGACGGTGAATGGGAAGGCACGTGGAATCATGAATACGGCCAAGCGCTTTATGATTTGTGCCGCACCTTGCAGCCGGATGTGATCGTGAATAATCGCGTCGATAAAGGGCGCGGCGGTATGGCGGGGATGACGTCGGGGCCGGAATTTGCCGGCGACTTCGGCACGCCCGAGCAGGAAATCCCGGCGACGGGTTTGCCCGGGGTGGATTGGGAAACGTGCATGACGATGAACCACCATTGGGGGTTCAACGCGGCCGACGACAATTACAAAACGACGACGGATTTAATTCGCAAGTTGTGTGATATTGCGTCGAAGGGCGGCAACTTTTTGCTGAACATCGGCCCGACTGCCGAGGGTACTTTCCCGCAGATGAGCTTGGATCGTTTGGCCGGCATGGGGAAATGGATGGAGTTGCACGGCGATTCGATTTATGGAACCAGCGCCAGTCCGTTCCCGCAATTGGATTGGGGTCGCTGCACGGTGAAGACCGAAGGCGATCGATCGAAGCTGTACCTGCATGTGTTTGATTGGCCGTTGGACGGTCGATTGGTGCTGCCTGGAATCGGCAATCAAGTGGTGGGTGCAAAATTGATGTCGGCACCGAAGGCGGTGATTGCCGCGGCGAAGTTGGATACCGATATCGCCATTCGCATGTTGCCGCGGCGGGCACCAAACATGCACGTCAGTGTGATTGAGTTGGAGGTCGAAGGTGAGCCTATTGTTTACCTGCCGCCGAAGATTGTTGCGCCGAGTACCGAGTTGGTGAATGAGTTGCGCGTCGAACTGCAGGCGCCGTCGGCGGGCTTGGAGGTTCGATACACCTTGGACGGCACGACGCCGACGATGGAGTCACCGCGCTACACCAATCCGTTGGTGCTAAGCGCAAGCATGGTGGTGTCGGCGCGTTGTTTCCATGACGGTGAAGCGGTGACGTCGGTGGTGAAGAAGCGGTTTGAGAGAGTGACGCCGCAACCCGCCGCGACGGTATTGGATCCGAAGCCGGGCGTGAAGCTGCGCGTGTTCGGCGGCAAGTGGGATAAGATCCCCAACTTCGACGTGATGAAGCCGATGCCGGTTTCTATTGTTAATTCCATCGGTTTGCCGAAGGGCCCGACGGTTGAATATCAAGGACGCGTATTCGAGGGCTACTTCACCGTGCCGTCGACCAGCTTGTACCGCTTCTCGCTGACCAGCGACGACGGATCCAAGTTGTGGATCAACGATCAGTTGGTCGTCGACAACGACGGCTTGCACGGATCGGAAACCGTCGAAGGCACCGCCGCGCTGTCGGCCGGCCCGCACAAAATCCGCGTCGAATACTTCAACAAAACCGGCGGCGCCACGCTGAACCTAAAAATGGCAGAAATTTCCCAGAACTGGGGACCGTTAGGTGGACTATTCCATAACTAACAGCGCGCACCGGCGCGTTGGCCGCCCCCCGATTTGCCAATGAAAAAACTAACAGTCCCTCTTGCAGACTTATTCCTGCTGCTGGGACTGTTGGTTTTCTTTGCGCTGGGCGCAGGCGTTCATAAGCCGAATGCAGTGGTTTTCGACCACGTCCACCTCTCCGCCGACGGCACCATATTGCTAAATGATGAACGGTTGGATCAGTTCAGCCGCCACGAGGTTGATTATGCACTCACCGTCGAAATCGCCGAGCGCCTCCATCGGCAGTTTCGCGCCGGGAGCGAAGGCAATCACATTCGGCTAAGCGTGGACGGCGATGCCTTAGTTGGATGGAATAATCGCTTAGTTGATGTGATTTATGGAATTGTCGAGTACGAACTCAATGGATGGCGAGGCTTTTCTTATCGAGTCGAAGACGAGCCGGAAATCTTGGTTGAAATAGGTTTGCATCGCCAGGCAACTCAAGTAACCGTCGATCTTGTTAGTGGGGAAGGTTGCAGAATAAGTGTCGATGATCCCAAGCTTGGAGAGCAAGGTTTATATTTGGTCACCCTAGGCGGAGGCACGATGCGTGTTGCGGAGGCTTTGGGTTATGTGCGGAGTATTTTTGGCCCCGAAGCCAGGGTCGGTTTTGAGCAGCGCTATTCATTGCCTCCTCCACCGAAGGAAGCAGAGAATCCTCGCCGAATGGAGCGGGCGTATTTGGTAGAGCTAAATGCCGCGGGTGAAATGAAGATTAATGGGAAATCAGCCGGCAGTCTTCAGGGCTTCGATAAGAATCATCCCAAATTCATTCGGTGCTTTATGGATGCCCCCCCGTTTGAAGGCGATGATTGGCATTATCTGATAAAGGTTGAGGATGCAGTGCCAGCCACCTTTCTTGAAGACCTGCTTTATGTATGTGGATCGTATGGACATTTGTTTGAGCCATACCGTCCGCCGGTGTTCTTGCAAATTGGGGAAAGCAAACAGTATCAGATATCAAGTTGGACTCTTGAATTTGCATTTTTTAAACTCTCATTGTTCCACGAGGGGAAGTACAGGTTAGTTATTGAAAATAATTGGATTCATTGGCCTTTAGAGCGGAATCGGATCTATCTATTGCGAGCGGTGTTTTTGTCAGGTGGCGATACTCCAATGGCCGTTGCCCGAGGGCGATTCAAGAGGGTATTCGGGCCAAATGCCGAGATTTACCAGGCGGGTGGGGTACAGGTCCAAGCGACGGAGTTTGTTGTTCAATGATGAATCCGCGCAAAGTGTTTTGGATGCTCAGCCCATTGCTCGGAGCGTTGGTGCTTGTCGCTGGGGTCAAACTTTGGGGTCATTCCAAATATGGGGCGATCGATTCCATCCAACTGTTGGAAACCGGAGCAATGATCTTCAACGGAAAGGCGATCGCTCAATTCTCGGATCAAGAAGCGATCTACACTCACTCCGCCGAAATCGGAAAGCAGCTGCATCGGTTTTTCCGCAATCATGCCAAAGGCAAATCCGCAGCTGTGCAAGTTCACAGCCAAACTTCGACGGGTTGGAACAACCGGCTCGTTCACGTTGTATACGGATTAGTCGAATTCGGACTCACGTCGTGGTATTCGTTCAGCTACCAAGTTGACGACGAGCCTGCTGTACTTCCAGAAATCGGCCTCTATCGAACTGCGCGCCAACTCACCGCCGAATTTTTACCTGAAGACGAAATGGAAGGTGTTGCGTATTTGCCATACCTCTATCTAGAGCCAGAGAAAATTGAATTGACCCCTGGCAATCACTGTCTGGATCAAGGGCTGTGTGTGGTTGTGATTGGGGGTGGGGAAACGCCTTTGAATGAGGTCCGCGAAAAACTGCGCCGGTTCATGGGGCAGAATGCTCAAGTTGGTTTTGAGCAGCGAATGCTAACGAAAAAGCCCACGCCTGAAGAGCTTGGTTTCGATTTGCCACAGGGCGACTGGGATCATCTTTCTCTATGTGAGGATGGAAGAGTCATGCTAAACGATGTTCAGGCTGGTAACTTTCCCCTCGTATTTGAAGATTACTTGGACTTAAGGCAAACGGAGCAGTCCATTCTCAGTGCATTTCGGCAGTTTGATAAGTGTCCAGCGTTGCATATTTCTGTGGAAGGCGAGTGCGCAACGCTATGGGTTCACGTTGTTTTGGGAACGGTGTTTTCCAATCGCTTTCACGATTCCAAGCAGTGGCCCACGGTTCGCTATCAAGTGGATGATGATCCACCTGTGCCAATTACCCGCCGTCTATATTTCACTGCCCGTGCGATTAGCTGTTGGCCTCGCGAGGATGGGAGCTTCGGATTGCGATTGAATGGCCCCTTTCAGGAATTCCACGGAGGAACAAACACTGATCAGGGCATGTGCGCCACTCTGCAGATTTATCAACCAGACTCCTTGCCTGAGGTTCGGGCAAGAACAAAAGAATTCTTCGGGCCCTATGCCGAGTACGGTGTCACCCAATACATTCAGGCGGTCATTCCGTCGGCAGAGCCTACTGCACCAACGCACTCAACGCAGTAGTCAAACCCAACGTCCCACCCGGCTGCACCTCAATTGCTTGAGCATGCACCCATTGACCGCTAAGCAAGATCGGCAAGTTGACTTGTAAATCCGCCACACCCTGAAGATTGGCAATTGCAGAGCCCAGTTTGACAAACGGCGGACTCAACAACACGGTTCCCTGCGGCAAAGACGTCGGACCGTTTCCGGTGGGGGATGCCCAATATTGAACGCGGCTACCGGGTTGGCAATTCGACACGCTTAAGGTTGCCGGTGTGCCAGCGACCAAAGCGGTTGTATGGAACCACGGAGATGGAGCTCCCCACATTTGCACCGTTCCATTTTCTTTCGGCCCGCCCATGTCGTAACCGAATAACGCATCGGGCACAGAATCACGATGGCCGTCACCGTTGCCTGCGATGCTGGCCGGGAAGGATCCATACGAATACCAGCCCGCCGCCGTTCCAATCACCGACGAATTCGCGCCGGAGATTAAGTCCACCTTTCCGGCTCGCGCTTTGCCGCCGATATCCGCGCCGGGTGACGAAAGCAGATAATCGGAAATTCCGTCTCCGTCGTAATCGCCGGCGTCGGCAATATGCGAACCTAGTCTTTGCCAGCGCGAGGATCCGGCGCGATAGCGGATCACACTTAGGTTGTTGCCGTCCAACACATGAAGTTCGCCGACAAACTGGGTTCCTAGCCGAGTTGTATCCGGCGAACCCACGCCAATTTCAGGAATGCCGTCACCGTTTAGGTCGCCGAGTTGAGCGATGGCCGCGCCGAAAGAATCGCTCAGGCTGTTGGATGCAGTATCCAGCAGTGCGCCGCTGGCTCCGGAATAAATCGAAACCAGTCCGCCGTTGGGATAATCCGGCGCGCCGATGGCAAAATCGCTGTAGCCGTCGCCGTCGTAATCGTGAATGCCGGCCATGGCTTCACCGAATTCATCGCTCAGCATGCGGCCCTGAATTTGATAACGCAGCGTGCCGTCGGCGCCCGAATAAAGGCTGACGATTCCGGTGCCGGAACGACTGCGCACCAACAAATCATTCGCGCCATCGCCATCCGTGTCGCCGACCGACGCCATCGACCACGCCAAGTGTTCCGACGGGACGATTCCGCTGTGCATGTAAACGGTTTGCATGGTCAAACCAGAAACCACTTTGAATTCCCCGGTGTTGGAATTCGAGTAAGGCGTGCCGGCAGCAAAGTCATCAAAGCCGTCCCCGTCGACGTCGCCCAGCACCGCCAACGACGTGCCGAAGCGAACACCGCCGTCCACCCAACCCAATCGCGCGCGCGTCGCCCCGCTGTAAAGGTGGACCTTCTTCGACCCGGGCTCCGCCGCCACAAAGTCGTCGGCCTCGTCCCAATCGACGTCATCCATCCAGCCAACTTCCCACCCCAACTGGTAGTAAGCCGACAATCCATCCTCCTCCCAAATCACCTCAGGCGGTTCTTGCGCTGCAGTTGCAGGTGCCGCAAACCATGCCGTTACCAAGAGGAGGAGGAGATGGGGCATGGTTGTATTTTCCCATATTTCCGGCACTCCAAGTCGAAACTTCGGTATCGATACTGCCCGTGAGAGTAATTGCGCCTGCGAAGCAAAACCGCACACTGCCAGCCACTTTCATGTTCATTGTGGTCGGAACAATTTTTGCACGAACTCTGTTGGCGATACGTTGGTCGCCATACCCCCAAATATGTTTCTCCCCTTCATCCTTACCCTAGCAACCCCTCTGTCCGCCCAGCTCCTCGAAGGAGGCGGTTACGTCCCGAATTGGGAGTCCAGTATCGACTGGGGCGGCGGTCATTTGACACCCATGCCTGACGTCAACGGCGACGGAATCAAAGACTGGCTGCATTCCAGTTATTCAGCGAGTCCAATTTTCGTCTACCAAGGTGTGATTGGGGCATGGAGCGGCGCCGATGGCGCATTACTGTGGGAGGCATATGGTTCTTCCTACAACGCCCGACTGGGTAATCAGGAACCCCTCGTTCGTGAGTTGGATGGCGACGGAGTCCCTGAAGTGATTGCCTATACCCGTGGAACTTCCTTATCTAACGATATCCATGTCTTTGACTGCGTAACGGGCTCCTTAAAATGGAGCCAACTGAGTCCGCTGGATCAGGAGCGATTTGCTTATAGCCTTTGGCTTGCCGATGTAACCGGTGATGGAAACCTCGAAATATTTACCACGAGTCAGGCAGAGTCCGGAAGCTCATCAGGCGATCAATTCTACTGCTTCGCGGCCGACGGTAGCCTCTTATGGAAAAGTGAAGAGCAAGGGTTTTATTCAGAACCATTGTTTCAAGACCTTGACTCAGACGGCGTCAATAAGGTCATCGTTCCGAATGGAAATGCTAACTCTGGTGGGCTTACCAATAATGGAAGTATCAAATGTCTAGATGGGCAAACTGGAACGCTTATCTGGCAGCAATCCGGCATCTATCTGGGCCAGCAGCTTGGCCAGTACATAGACTTTGAAGATCTGGACAAAAATGGAAGTTTAGATGTGATTGCCAGGTGTCCAACGGTTTTCGCTAACGGCTTAACGGAGATTGGAGGTGTATGGGCATTTGAAGGCGCGTCTGGGAATCAGCTCTGGAGAGTACTCGGCGCAAATCAAGGCGACAAATTGGGTGAGGTATATGGCTCGACGGATATCAATGCCGACGGGACTGCAGATCTCTTGCTTGGCATGCCCAATCGAAA
>CAYFOM010000022.1:0-66242 GCA_964344765.1 uncultured Planctomycetales bacterium
CGAATCCTGCCCCCGCTACCCGCTACGCTTTGGAATTCAGTGAGGGGTAAATGAGCGATTGTGCGCTTATTGAAGTATGAATTGGAACGGAGTTTTTGTTTGTTTGATGTTGGCGGCTGGGGCTGCGCCGATGGTGGCGCAAGAACTGCCTTACCGCTTTGATCCTTTGGTTCGCGGTGACCTTGGCGGCGCCGGCGGTCAGGCGAATGCTTGTGGTTTTGTGGTTGGTGCTCAAGGGCAAGCCACGGTGGGTAAGGCTGGAGCCATCGGTGGTGGCTTTCATGCTTTTTATGAGGATGAGCATGGCTTGGAAGACCTCGGTACCTTTGGTGGCCCCAACAGCGAAGCCAAGTCATTGGGTTTTCTAGGCGAGGTAGTCGGTTGGGCCGATGCATTGGATGGCTATGGCAACGCAGTTCCGCGCGCCTTTCGTTGGGATCGGACCACCGGCATGGTGGATCTGGGCGACCTTGGTGGTGAGCGCAGTTGGGCGACAGGCGTCGACCCGTATGGCGGTTTTATCTGCGGCACCTCCGAAGACGCAGCCGGCGTATTGCGCGCTTTTCAATACAACCCCAATCAACCAGGACTCGTCGATCTTGGTGATCTAGGTGGTGGAACTGCCGCCGCCCATTCGGCGCATGCAGGTGTCATCGTCGGTGAATCGACGACACCAAATGGAGATACGCATGCTTTTCGTTGGTTCCCGTCGTCAGGTATGTACGACCTCGGCGCGTTGGCCGGCGGCTTTAGTTCGGCGACCTCGGTATCGATTAACGGTTACGTCTGCGGTTGGTCGGTCGACGGCGCCGGGCGTGACCGCGCAGTGTTCTTCCAGTCGTTCCCGAGTTCGGATGTGATCGATTGCGGCACCTTCGGTGGAGCGGAAAGCTATGCCTATGGCGTCAACAACCTCGGCCAGGTTGTCGGCACTGCGCAAGCCGAAGATGGCAGCTGGCGCGCCTTTATGTGGGATGATGACCATCGCGTGATGATGGATCTAAACGATTCCATTCACCACCTCACCGGCTGGACGCTGCATTCGGCAACTCATATCACCGACGACGGGTCCATCACCGGTGTCGGCTCTTACAACGGCCACCTCACCGGCTTTCTGCTGCGGCCATTTTCGATGAGCGTCAGCCAAGGCATCGGCCCGACCTTGTTCTTCACCGCCGGCCAAATGGAACCGGGCGATACGGTTTGGTTCGTAGGCAGCCAAGACTTGGGGGCCTGGCAGGTGCCCGGATTGCCGCAGCTCGAGTTGGATTTGCTGAGCCCGCGCCTAGTAGATCGCGCCCAAGCTGAAGTTTGGGGTTCGGCGCACTTGTCAGTGCCGATGCCGAGCTACCTCAGCGGTCGCACCGTTCACTTTCAAGCAACGGTCCCGGGACGATTGCTGAAGAGCCCGGTCGTCACTCGAACTTTTTGGTAAGCGAACGGCGTAACGCCGAATTACTTCTTCGACGGATCTGGGACAAGGGCGATCACCGTATCGCCCTTGCCCTCGTCATCGGTGATGCTTTGAATGGTCCACAAATCTTTCAAGTTGTCACCATCGACGACGCTGCCGCTGTAGTCGCCCCACGAAGTCCCATCGGTAAACCAACGCCCCTCACCAATGCTATGAATGGGGCCCATCTGCCCCGGCGGATCATCATGGCGACGGAAAGCAAAGCGCGGACTGATGTACATCTCCGGGCTGGTTTCTTGAAAGCCGATCAAAACATCCAGCTTCTTATTCACCGCCAACGTGGTTTGGATGTAACTGCTAGTTTTACTGCTCAGCAAACCACTTTGCACCAACGTCCCGTCCAATGCGACCTGATGCCATTGCACCGCGGCACGCCCGTCGACGTTGACGGTTTGCGAAAACCAAATGTGCTTTCCTTGCAGCACTAGGTTCTTGGGGTTGCGGTCACCCGATGCGGTCTTTTGTTCGGTGCCCATCTGCGGCGACTGCGGCGGCCAGCCGACGTACTTCAATCCGTGCGCTTTGCGCGCAACCAGCTCGGCTTGCGGCTCACCGTTTTTGCCGCTGCTCACCTTGCGCAGAATGAACTCTTTATTGGTGAGCTGAAAGAAGTACAAATCATCAATCGCATCTTGAGTGGCTACCGGATGGCCCAAGCTTCCCTTGAAATGATAAGCCGTCACCGGCTTCCCTTTTTTAGCATCCTTCAACGGCAGGACGAAGGTGCGATCCTCACCCCCGGGAAAGCTATAGCCAACCCATTTACGGCTAAAACCGATACCTCCGCCATCGACGCCGCCCGGGGCAGGAACCGGATAAGTATTCCACGCCCCGGTCGGATCCGACGTTTCGGAAATCGAAATATTGACCGGCTTTAACTCTTCCTTATCCCACGGGTTCCACAAGTCGAAGCCGAACACCTTGTTGTGCGGATCAAAAAACAACTTGGGATCAATGCCGTGATTGAACGCCGCCTGCGGCACGCCCTGCACGTATTCACCCTTCTTGTTGTAGATCACCAAACCGCTGTTTGATCCATGAAAAACATAACCGCCACCGACGGCAATCTGCGGATCCACTTGGCGATAGCCATCCATGCTGCCGTCGAAGGCAAGGAAGTCCTTCAAGCCACCCTTCGGCCCGGTTAAGCGTCGCGCGTTGCCGCCTTGGCGACGCACCTTGGCTTTGCCGTCGTCGTTGAAACTGGTCTTATGCAGCGGCTCGATTACCTCGCTGCGCGCCGGGGCGACGGGATCGCTGGCTTGAGGAACCGCAACCGGCTGCAGCAGCGCGGCCGGTAGAGGGGCGGACAGAAGGAAGGGGATCAGCATTTTGGAGGACGGTTTGGCTCACCGCCTCCAAGACGCCGGGTGCGCCGCTACTGGATGGTGGTGAGGATCAGGTTGGTAGCCTGCCCAGCTTGCACTGCCTGGAACCACACCGTCAAGCCCTGTGCCGCCGGAGGCAGCGCCATTTCCCATTTTGCATAGCCGCTGCCGTCGGTTTGTTGCGCATGGGCGAGCTGTTGCGGGTTGGCAAGGTCCAGCGTGACGTTGAGCTGCGGGATGTAGGTGCTGCCGAGGCCGGCCAGCGAGTAAGCCAGCCAGGCGAAGGAATTGGGCGTGGCGCTGCGAATCTCCCACTTGGCGTCCTCGGCGATTTCCAGCGGTAACTGCGGCACGATCAGGTGGAAGCGCGGGCTCAGGTCGTAAAGGAATGCCGCGCCGGGCGCCAAATGATTGGGCAGGCTTTCCAAATAGGCGCCGGTGATCATGGTGCTGCCGTCCAGGTCTACGTCTCGGCCAAACATATCCCAATAGCCGAGTCCGCCCGGGTTGATGGCCGGCTCCGGGAACCATGTATTTCCGGACCGCCGCCACGGGTGGACCGCGCCTGTGGAGTTGCCGAGGAAGTCATCGCCGCGCGAGGCAATCACGGCGAAGTCGTTTTCCATCGCGATAGCCAAACCATAGTTTTCGGTCGAGCTGCGCTTTGGCGATTGCAAGGTGGCGGTTAGCGTCCAAGCTCCGCCAACGAGGCGGAAGGCATAAACTTCGCCGGTGCCGTAAATGCTGCCGCCATTTTTCCCTTGGCAGCCAATCAGCATGTGATTGCCGTTCAAGTCGAGCGCGTTGCCGAACCAAGTCAGTTCTTCGCGTATCGGCGCAGTCAATTTTTGCGATTCGGTCCAGGTTGCGCCGATCAGGTCGTAGACGTAAGCCGCGCCCATGTATGCATCGACCACACCGCCGCCGATGTCGTCGCCTTCGCCGCGAGCGCCGACCAGTAAACGATCGCCGTCCAATGCAATGGCAGCGCCGAAGAGGTCGTAGTAATCCTTGTCGGAGGCGCTGATCTCTTGGCTTAGGTTCCACTGAGCGCCGTCGTGGTCGAACACCCAGGCGGAACCTGCGTGCGCTCGCGACCAACTAAGCCCAGGATAGTGCGAGTACATCGCGCCGACTGCGATGCGGTCGCCATCAATATCCACCGACCAACCGAACCAATCGTCGCCCCAGCCGGTGCCTTGCTGCAGTTTTTGCGTTTCCACCCATTGCGCGCCGTCGTACTCAAACACGTAAGCCGCGCCGATGGTGTCGCCGAGTGGATCGGGTGCGCCGACCACCAAACGATTGCCGTCGGCGGCGAGGGCGTGACCGAACACGTTGTGCAAGATGCCGTCGGAAGCAGTGAGCTTTTGCCGCTGGACCCATCCACCGGCGGTGTTTTCGTACACCAGCACCGAGCCGATGTAATTGATTCCGCCAATTTGATCATCGGGCGCGCCGACGAATGCCCAGTTGCCGGAGAGCGCCACCGATTCGGCGAAGTTGGAGTACGGCGCGGCGTCGGGCGTGGTGAGCACGGCGTCGGCGGTTTGGGCGGGGGCGACGAGCGCGAGTAGGGCCAGGAGGTGGGTGACCATGAGGCGAGGGGGAGGCTAGGCTTAAAGAAAGGGCTATCCAGGGGGACCGGACCCAGCCATTCTATGGTAAAAATCCCAATTAATCCTCACCGGCCATGGGTGATCGCCCATCGCGGTGCTTTCTGCGGCAGCCGCGGCAACGCGGGTTGGCCATCGGATCAGCCCGATTTGTTGGAAAACAGTGCCGCCGCCCTGGCAAAGGCTGTGGCCTTGGGTGTGGATGCAAGTGAGGTGGACATCCGCATTTCCGGCGATGGCGTGGCGATGCTTTGCCACGACAACGATCTCTCTAAATTGGTTGGCGTGGATCGTTGGATCGGCGATTGCTCTGCCCAGGAATTGCAAAGTTACGGCTTACTACCGCTCGCCGATGCGATCTCCCAATTCGGCGCATTGCCGTTGTTTTTGGAAATGAAAGACGAGCCCAGCGAGGCATCATCCCGTCGACGCTTGCTGGTCGAACAAACGGTGAAGTGCGCGGCAGCGGCGGCTACCCAACCTTTTTTGCTCAGCTTTAGCGATGCGTTGCTGCAGTGGGCGGCGGAATTCCAACCACGCTTGCTTCGCGGCCGCAACATGGATCAAGCCGATCTGCATCCATACGATTTTTTGTCCTGTCGCATCGACGGCTTGAACCCCGACTTTGTCGCCGCAGCGCACGATGCCGAACAAGCGGTGATCACCTGGACCGTGAACACCCAAGCCGAACTCAATCACGCATTGCGCTGCGGCACCGACGGAATCATTTCCGATCGCGTCGATTGGCTTAAGCAACAGCTGGTTTAACCGTTCTGCTTGGCTTCTTGCTCCTTGCGCCACTGCTCCCACTTCGGGCCGACGCGATCAAATTCCGGCGGTAGCAGCATTTCCGGATCCAACGCATCCAATGCAGCCTGCAGACGCTGCACGTCCTCTGTGCGATCCAATTCCTCAAGCCGCGCCTTCAGCAAAATCGCCGACGTCACAGCCGAGTGATTCAATCCATCCAAGCTTGCGGCGGCGTCGGGGTTGCGTTCAAACGAAGCCAAGTACTTTTCTAACGCAGTATCCCAATCGCCGCGTTCATAAGCCAAGCGCCCTTGGCCGGCCAACGTGATGGCTGCGTAATGCGCCACTGTGGAAGCAGTTTCCGGCATCAACTCCAAGCTGCGCTGATAGTACATCAACGCTTTTTCGTACGACGGACCGGCGAAGCGCGGTTGGTTGGCGCGGCGATAGCTTTCGGCGCAAACGATGGAAGCCAAGCCTGCGTACCAATTCAAAATCGGCGCGGCGTTGTCTTCGGCGAGCAGGCGTTCATAAACGCGTTCCAAGCTGGCAATGCCGCGGTCATGGAAGACGCGGGCGCGCAGGCGATCGTGCAACAGGTAATGATCCGGGAAGCGACGAATGGCAGCGTTCAAGGCTTGCGTCGCGCGTCCGGCAGCACCGACTTTGGTGAGGAAGTCATAGTGCGCCAAAGCTTGATCGCCGGTGCCCAGCGGATGCTGCGCCAAGATGCTGTACGCGTTGTGCAACTCGCTCAACCACAGTGGCGGCCAATCGCGCTTGGCTTTCATTGCAGCTTCAATGGCGGTGCGCTTGTTCTTGGCGTAAATGTCCAAGACCGCCATCGTATTCCAGCTGGTTTCACCCACCGGAATCGCTGCCGCTGCGGCTTCGGCAAACTGGGCACTGGCATCGGCGTTGCCGAGGTAGTAATTGGCCAAGCATTGCACCGCATCTAAGCGCCAGCCGTCGGCACCTAAGTCGCGCGCCAATTCGGCGGCTTGCAAAGCATCTTCAAAGTGCAGACGCGAATACCTCTGCGCAGTGGCGGGGTCGGCAGCCAAGATGCGCGCCGTATTCGGATCGACGGCGAAAGCAAGCGCCGCTTCGGCCAACTCCAGTTGAGTTTGCGGATCGGCGGGTTCATCGGCCGAGCTGGCTTCTTTGTCTTCCAGCGACTTTTCCAAACTGGTCCACTCTTGCGGTGCCGGGTATTCGGCGCCGACCAATGCGGCCGACCAGCCTTCGGCGTTGACTTTGGAATCTTTGCCGGCGAGGCCGGTGTGCACCATCGACAAAGTTTTTGCGGCGCTATTGCTTTTGCCCAAACGCGCAAGTGCGTCCACCAAACCTTGCCGTTCTTTGGCCTCCATCGGCACGCGCAATGCTTCGCCAATCAAGCTGACTGCACGGTTGGAATCGGTTTTGGCCAAGGCTTCGCGCGCCAGCTTGTTGAGGTTGAGGTCTAAGTCAAACACCGCCAAGCGCAGCAAACCCAACTGCTCGGAATCGCCGTGTTGGATCGCAGCCTTCAGCAAATTTTCGCGCAGTTCCACGCTACCGCTGACGTATGCCTGCTCGACGGCGACGCGGTCGGCAACATCACGACTGGCAACGCGCTCCAAAATGCTGCGGTCGCCGCGCGGCGGATCCTTTGGCTGCTTTTCGCGTTGCAGAATGCCGTCGTAGATTTGCTGGAAAACGGTGGCGGTGTCGTTGGCGTAATAAAGGTCGTAAGTCTCGGCGCCATCATCCTCGATCATGATGTGACGCGGCGCGACGCGGGTGCCGTCGAAAAACTTTTCGTACAGCTCGACTTCCATCGCGATGTGCTCGCCACAGGTGACGTGTCCAAAACGCGGACATTCCACCCGCCGACCTTGCGGATCCCAATCGCGCGGCGTGTGGCGATAAACCGATGCGATCACCGTCACGTACGGCTCATAAGCTTTGGCCACATCCGCTTGGCGGTAGCGCACGCCGGCGTAATGTTCGCTGGCGATTTCACCATCCATGTTGACGCAAACCAAAATCGGTTTGCCGGTTTCCTGCATCACCGCCAACGCATCTTTCCAGCTGCGCTGCCACGGAATCAAACACGGCTTGGCCCACTCTTCGGCAGTGGGTGCGCGCCACATTTGCTCGCGGCTGAGGCCGTCACCGACGCGATTGCCCAGTTGCGGAGCTTGGGGTTGACCTTGTTGCTCTGTAGCGGCGGGGGCGGTGGGTGCCGGGTCCTGAGCCACCGCCGACGTCGACGTCAGCAAGGTTAGGGCAAGGCAGGAACTGCGGAGCAAATTGGAGCAGGATGCGCGCATGATGGTCTGCCAGATTAACGCATTTTGCCGTTGCGCGGCTAGGGCTAGTGGGGGCTGGATTGCAGCACCGCGGGTATGGATCGCGGACGCGCCTCGGTACACTGATTCCAACCCATGAGCCAGGTCGAAGAAATCACCCGACGCATCCAGCAGGAGAGCGGCTTTTTACGCGAAGTCACGGCCACGGTCGAAAGCGTAATCGTCGGTCAAAGCCAACTGCTGGAAAGCCTGCTGATCGGTCTGCTTGCCGACGGCCACGTTTTGCTGGAAGGCGTGCCCGGCTTGGCCAAGTCCTTAGCGGTACAGAGTTTGGCGGCGGCTTTGGGTGGCGAATTCCACCGCTTGCAGTTCACCCCGGACCTGCTGCCTTCGGACTTGATCGGCACTCAGGTGTACAACCCGAAGACCGGTGAATGGACCGTGCACGAAGGCCCGGTGTTTGCCAATTTTGTGCTCGCCGACGAGATCAACCGCGCGCCGGCGAAGGTGCAATCGGGTTTGTTGGAAGCGATGCAGGAACGGCAGGTGACCTTGGCCGGAGAGACACGTGCGCTGCCGTCACCGTTTTTGGTGTTGGCGACGCAGAACCCCGTCGAACAAGAAGGCACTTACCCGCTGCCCGAGGCGCAGGTCGACCGCTTTATGTTGAAGGTAGTCGTTGGCTACCCAAGCAAGGAAGACGAGGCGCAAATCATCGAGCGCATGGCCAACAACACCCATCGCCCGCAGGTGCAATGTGTGGCGAATCCGCAACAAGTATTGGCGGCGCGCGAGTTGATGGACGAGGTCTACGTCGATGAAAAGATCAGCAGCTACGTAGTGGATCTAGTCTTCGCTACGCGTGAACCGGATGCGGTTGGCTTGGCCGATTTGAAGCCGATGATCCTTTACGGTGCGTCACCGCGCGCATCCATTGCTTTAGTGCAAGGCGCACGCGCGCGCGCCTTTTTGCATGGTCGCGGATACGTCACTCCGCACGATGTGAAATCGGTGGGCATGGACGTGCTGCGTCACCGCGTGATCCCTACCTTTGAAGCCGAAGCACAAGGGGTGATGTCGGAACAAATGATTCAACGCGTTTTTGATCACGTTGCAGTTCCTTGAGCGAAACCGCGCCGTACGTCGATCCGGCCGAGCTGGCTGAACTGCTCGCCGAGGTGCGGCGCATTGAGGTGCAATCGAAGCGTTTGGTCGCCAGTGCTTTGGCGGGTGGTTATCGCTCGGTGTTTCGCGGCTCGGGTTTGGAGTTCGACGAGGTGCGCGAATATGTCAGCGGCGATGATCCACGCACCGTCGATTGGAATGTGACCGCACGAGTAGGCAAGCCGTTCATCAAGAAGTTCGTCGACGAACGCGAACTAACGGTGATGTTTTTGCTCGACCTATCGCCGTCGATGGATCACGGCTTTGGTTTTTATACGCTGCGCCAAATGGCAGCGCGAATCTGTGGTTGTTTGGCGCTGTCGGCCGTGCGCAATAACGACAAGATTGGATTGTTAGCGTTTAGTGAGCAAATCGACAAGTATGTGCCGGCGCGCAAAGGCAGTCGCCATGCGCTGTCGATTATTCGCGATTGCTTGGCGTTGCGCGGTACTGAGTCGGCCAGCAATTTGAGCTCGGCGCTTGAGCACGCCGGTTCGGCATTGCGCGGACATGCGACGTTGTTTTTGCTGTCCGATTTTTGCGGTGACGGCTGGCAAAAGTCGTTGGCCTTATGCGCCAAACGTCACGACTTAGTTGCGGTACGTTTGCAGCCACCGGAATTTGAATCTCTGCCGCCGGCGCTGACGCAAGTGGTCGATCCCGAAAGCGGCAAGCTTTGTTGGGTAGACGGCGCGTCGCCTCAAGTGCGGCGCGAATACCAAGCGCGCGTCGCAGCGTGGCAAGCGCAAACTGAAAAGCAATTGCTCGCCGCCAAAGTGGATTGCATGGATGTTCCGGTGCCTCGCGAACGCGATGCCGACGCCGTCGCTAGGCCTATTCATCGTTTCTTCCGCATGCGCGAATCGCGGGGGGCTCGCGGGTGATGTCCATCGCTGCGATGGTGCAACAGGCCCAGGCGTTGGAAGACTTCGCCGAAACGGAATTCCCGCTCGATGTAAGCGATGCGCCGTGGTCGCCCATCGAATGGCTTCCATTTGCCGTGGTCGTCGTATTGACCTTCGTCGTTCTACCGTGGGCGGTGAAACGCTTGCGCCGCAGTGGCGAAGAGGTCGAACCTCTGATCGAAGTCGTCATGCCGACGCCGCGCGAGCAAATGGCGTTGCGGCTCGCCGCACTGAATCAACTGCCGTTGGACAACCCCGAGCAAAGGCAGTGGGTATTTGAAGAGGGAGCTGACGCGTTGCGAAACTATTTGGTCGAGCAGTGGCAGTTCCCGGCGCACCAGCAAACCAGCCAAGAAAGTCTGCAAGCTTGGCGGCAATCGCAGTTAAGTGATGACGCGTTGCAATTGTTATTCGAGCTGTGCGACCGATCGAAATTTGCCGCACACAACAACAGCCAAGCCGATGTGAAACTCTGGCTGCAGCGCTGCGAAGAATTCATGGAGGTCGGGCTATGAGCCGGCCGAAGCTGAAGGGCGACCACATCCCGGTGGTCAGCAGCCGTCAAATCGCGGATTTGCCGACCACAATTCGATTGCGATTGCGTCACCTGCCCTCGCTGCTGCGATGGATTGGCATTGTGCTCCTGCTGGTTGCGCTCAGTCGCCCAACCGCCAAAGAGCGACTGCCGCAACGCACACTAGGCATCGACATCATGTTGTGCTTGGACATTTCGTCGTCGATGGCGGCAACCGATATGGGAGACGAGCGCAGTCGCTTGCAGATTGCACGAAGCGCGGCTTCAGATTTCGTCGACCGACGCGATGGCGACCGCATTGCGTTAATGCAGTTTGCGCGTTACGCGGATTTGTTGTCGCCGCGCACGCAACATTACCAAGCTCTGCACACGCTTTTGGCCTCAATGAAATGTGTCGAAGCCGACGGCGACGAAGATCGAACTGGAATTGGCGGCGCGGTGGCCCGGGCAGCTCAAGTGCTGGGGCGCAGCGAAGCCAAATCCAAAGTGTTAATTTTGCTGACCGACGGCGAAGAGAACTTGGCACAGGATTCAAGCAGCGAAGAAGTTCCCTTAGCCGAAGCTGCACAGCTTTGTCGTCATCATCAAGTTCGCGTGCATCTGATTTCCTCCCGACCAAGTGGGCAGGTAAACGCGGCGCAGTCGTTGGCAACTTCTACCGGCGGGCGATACTTCGCTGCCACCGATGCCGCGTCGGTGAAACAGGTTTATGAGTTGATCGACGCGTTGGAAAAGTCGGAATTGGAAGAGCCGCGTTTCCGCTGGGTCGAGCTGTTTGTTCCCTTTCTACTTGCTGGCCTGGCGGCGTTGTTGCTTGCACGATGGGCAAGCGAAACCAAGTTGGAGGTGTTGCCTTGACTTGGTTGCATCCGCAAGCGTTGTGGGCTCTGTTGGCCGTTCCCTTTCTTGCCTGGTGGCTGCATCGCCAAGCGATCCATCGCCGCCATCGGTTACGCCAAGTCCTCGGCAGCAGACTGGAACAGTCGGTTCACCTGCAGCAACGGAACCGTCGCCGCCTCGGCCGTATGAGTTTTACCGCCGCCTTCGTGCTGAGCATTTTGGCGTGGGCACAGCCGCAATGGGGGGTGGCGTCGCAATCGATGCAGCACCAGCCCAAGCGATGGCTGTTGTGTCTCGACGTATCCCGCTCGATGTTGGCGATGGATCACGCCAACGGAGCGCAAAGTCGGTTGCAGGGTGCGCGGGAATGGATTCGCGAACTGTGCTTGCAGTCAGGCGGCGACCAAATGGCGTTGATTATTTTTGCCGGCAAGGCTCGGCTGATGGTGCCGTTGACCGAAGACTTGATTGCGTTGACCGAAATGCTGGACTTGGCGGCCGAAGATCGCATGGTCGGCGGCGGCAGCGACCTCGGTGCGGCGTTGGAGCTTGCTTTGCAAACTTCTCAATCCGCCGAACCCATGCAAACCGCTGTCATCATGCTCAGCGACGGCGAAGATTGGGGACCGCAAACCGATGAGGTCGTCGCTCAATGCCGTGAACAAGGGCTGGCCCTGACCTGCCTCGGCTTCGGCTCGCCATTGGGCAGCAAAATTCCAACCGAGGGCGGTTTTTGGCAAGACAGCAACCAGCAGGACGTGATCACCTCGTTGCAAACGCAAAACCTCCAGCAACTCGCCGACTCCACCGGCGGCCAATTGCTGCTTGACCCACTCGACCTACAGCAGACAAAATTTGTACTTCCGCCGGCGGCTGCCGGGCATACCGACGCCTCCGCCAATCCCAGCGAATCTACCGATGACTCAACCCATCTTGCCGCAGCCAATCGATTCCAATGGCCGCTGGCTTTGGCGTGCTTGCTGTGGCTAGTGGAACTGCTGACCTCCTGGCGACGTCGAAAATGAAATCTCTTTGCATCTTCCTCCTGCTCCTCGGCGCCGACGCCTGGGCGGAAGCGGTGCGTGCTTATCGTGGCGGCGATTTCGACCGCGCATGGGAGCATTTTCAAGCCGAGTTGGAACAACAAGCGCAACCGTCTACCGATCTGTACTGGGGCATGGCGTTGACGGCGATGCAGCGACGCGATTGGTCCAACTGCGAATCGGCGCTGCAACACGCCGTGGGAACTGCACAGCAAAGTGCGGATGCGGCGACCATTCAATCGATGAAAACTCGTCAGGATTGGCTGATGGCAGAAATGAGTTGGCGTCGATGCGCCAGCGAAGTTCAAGCACTGGCACCCACTCAAGTCAAATTGGAAGACGTCACCGCAAAGCACGTGCAAGCATTGCAACGAGCATTAATGCGGGCGGAAAAAGCCACCGCGCTATGGACGGCAATCGAAACGGATGCTGCGCGCCGCAACCAGTTATTGGGCGAGGCGAAGGTGGTTCAGCTCAGGCAAAAGTTGCGAGAATGGCAGCAGCATTTGCAGAAGAAAAACGGCACCAAGCCGCCGCAGCAAAGCCCGGATCAATTGAACCCCGATGCGCCTCCTCCGCCGCCCGACCAGAGTCCGCCGATGACCGCACAGGATCAACAAGATCTACTCAATAAACTCGCGGAGCGGCAAAAGAAGAAAGTTGTCCTGCGGCGCAGCAAAGAGCAACCTGGCTCGGGAGCAAAGGATTGGTAGCCATGTTTGCCTTTTCCACGTTGGTGCTGGCCGTTGCCGCCCAAATTCAAGACCCGGTCGAGCTTGAAATTCATCGCGACGTACCCGGCGACGAACTTTTTGTCGGCCAGCATTTACCGCTTCACTTAGAGATCTGGGTGGATGCCGAATTCCAACAACAGCAATTGGTTTCGCTCTTCCGCCAACCGTTGGACGTGCCGTTGGAAGTGCGTTGGCCAGATTTGCAGCCCGGCCCGGATCGCGTCGAACCCTTTGCTCAAGCGAGCATGGTCATCAATGGCCGCCTAGGCCAAGCCGAAGTGCTCGACGACCGTTGGCAGCGCGGACGTCGCCAGCATGGCTACCGGTTGACGCGCACGATGATGGTGGCGCAGGCCGGGACGGTAGACGTGCCCACTGCGGAGGTACGCTTTGGGTTTGCGACGAAATTTCGCGAAGACTTGATCAACGGCCGCGTTGCCGAAGATCAGCAAACCGGTCAGGCCACAACGCCGCCGCTGCAATGGAATGCAGCTGAATTACCGATGGGGGGGCGCCCGGCAACCTTTCATGGCGCCATCGGCCACTTCCAATTGCATGCCGTCGCCAAGGAAGATTCGGACCAGCTTGCCGTCGAGCTGAAGTTGACCGGCAGCGGAAATTGGGGTTCGTTTGCGCCGCCGCCGTGGCCGGTGGAAAGTGATTTCCATTGCCTTGGAATTCGTGAGGAGGGAGGTCGTTATACCTATGACCTCAAGCCGCTCACCGCGAATCCCGCGCCGGTGATCTTTTATTGGAGTTACTTTGATCCTGTGTGGCCGGCTGGGTATCGAACTTTGCAAAGTGAGCCGTTGCAATGGAGCATATCTGGGGTTGCGCCGCAACAGCAGCGCGAAGCCGGGACCACCACCACCACCGATTCCCCGCTGATAACCGCGTTTCTGATCATCCCCTGGGTTTCACTCGCGGTAGTGCTGTGGCGCGTTCAAGCATGGCGCAAAAAACTTTATGGCAGTCCCAGAGAAGACTCACAACCTCTAGTCGTCGAAAGCGATCACGCCGAGCAATGGGATAGCGACGCGCGCGCGCTCGCCGACGAGTTGGCTTCACGACTACGATGCCGCCCCGCTGCGTTAGTTTGCCCCAACCTCGGTCAACGCCTGCAACAACACGGCATGGCCGAAGACTTGGCGACCGAATCGGCGCTCGCCTTTGAGCAATTGATCGCCGCGCGTTACGGTGGACCCAACCAAGTGCAACAGCCGGCTCAGGTCGACGACTTGTTGCAACGATTACGAGCCGCCCAATGATGTTCCTCCACACCCTGGTCCTTTTGCTCGCCTCCGTGGCGCAACAACCGCAAGCGGACCAGCGACCGAACATCTTATGGATCACGTCGGAAGATAATGGGCCTCATTTGGGTTGCTATGGCTTTGAGCAAGCGCGCACGCCGAACTTAGACGCTCTCGCTGCACGCGGCATGCGTTTCGATCATGTTTGGTCCAACGCACCCGTTTGCGCGCCGGCGCGGACGACGATCATTACCGGTGTATATGCACCTCATTTAGGTGCTCAGCACATGCGTAGTCGCGTGCCGCTGCCGGATGGTTATGTGATGTTCCCGCAGCTGTTGCGCCAAGCCGGCTATTACTGCTCCAACAACGCCAAAACCGACTACAACCTAATTGGTTACGGGCAGGTTTGGGATCAAAGCAATCGCCGAGCCCACTGGCGCGGACGACGTCCGGGGCAGCCGTTTTTTGCCGTCTTCAATTTCACCACTACCCACGAGAGTCAGACGCGCAAGCAGCCGCATCAGGCAATCCAAGATCCGAAGACTGTGGAATTGCCCGGTTATTTGCCGGACTTACCCGAAGTGCGCAAGGGTTGGGCGCAGTACTACGACCAAATTGCGGTGATGGATGGGCAGGTCGGCAAGGTGCTGCAACAGTTGGAACAAGACGGCTTGGCCGATCAAACCATCGTCTTTTACTACGCCGACCACGGCGCCGGATTTGCGCGCGCCAAGCGATGGCCCGGCAACTCGGGTTTGCACGTTCCGATGTTGGCTTACTTCCCACCGCGCTATCGCCACTTGGCTCCGCCAGGATATGAACAGGGAAGTGTGAGCAAGGAAATGGTCGGCTTCGTCGATTTGGCACCGACGGTGCTGTCTTTGGCTGGAGCGAACATCCCCGGATACATGCACGGACGCGCAATCGCCGGCGAACAACGCGGCGAAGATCCCGGCTATTTGTACGGCTTCCGCGATCGCATGGATGAACGCATCGATATGTGTCGCAGTGTGCGCGATGAGCACTTGGTGTACATCCGAAACTACCTGTCCAGGCTTCCGCATGGGCAGCATTTGGATTATTTATTTCAGACGCCGGCGACTCAGGCTTGGTGGCGTGCCTATCAAGGCGGCGACTTACCGGTCCGACACCGTCGATATTGGCAACCCCGGCAAATAGAAGAGCTTTATGATTTGCGCAATGATCCTGCCGAGCTAGTCAATTTAATTGCCGACCCGGCCTATGCCGACGACTTAAAAAGGCTGCGGTTAGTAAACCGCGAGCATCTGCTTCGAATTGAAGATTTAGGATTCGTGCCGGAAGCGGAATTGCACCGATTGGTTTCCGGTCAAAGCCCGCGCCGCCTTTTCGCTGCAAATTCATCCGAGCAAATGCAAGCTTGGATGGAAGCCGCTGAGCAAGCCGCCAACCCGGTTGCAACCGAGGATCCGATCAGGCAGTTCTGGGCATTGCAGTCGTGGCTGACGAACAAACCCTTTGTATCCGCCAAGCAGATGGAAGGGGTTGCTGAGCTGATGGCAGCCGAAAGTCTTAGCGTGGCGATCGCGGCTGCAGAGTATTTGGCCACTCACTTTGCCGATTTACCCCAAGCCGCAGCCGCGCGCGCGCGTTTAATCGAGATTGCCGATCCAAACTATGAATCTCTGTACGCTGCGGTTGCCGCGTGGAACGCGATCCAGCGAGTGAAGTCTTGGTCGTCGCAAGAACTAAAACTCATTCGCGCTTTGCCCACCGCAGCCGACGGATATCCGCGCCCCCTGCAAAGTTATTTGCCTCGCTTGCTCGAGCATTTTGAACAAACTCATAGCGAGAGCAAAGAAAACGGCAACGATGAAGATTAGTTAATTTTTTTTCATCATCGCGCCTCGAAACCTGCGAGCAATATTCGTTTTATTCAGGGCATGGTCGAAGCCTCCAACTTTCGCCGTCGAATGCTCCAAGGGGTGGCGCGGTTTAAGTTGTGGACACCGGCAGCCTGGTTTCAGCGGGTTCCGGCCGGCAAAGAAGAAAAGCAATTGGATGCACTGCGGCGTGGTTGGAGCTTGTATCAGGCTTCCCAACCCATGCAAGCCATCGACGCCTTCCAGGAAGCGTACCAGGCGATTGGCGGCGGCATTTCCAATAAAGCAGCCGCCGAGATTGAAGCCGGATTAGGGTGGTGCTGGCACAGCCGCCAATCTTGGGTGAAAAGCTCCGAGCACTTCGAGCGGGCGGTGATAGCCAAGCCTGATTTGGCCGATGCATGGAAGGGCTTAGGTCTAAGCCGCTACTCGCAGCAGCAGTTTGCTCACGCCGAGCATGCATTAGATCGATGTTTACAAATCAACCCGCAAGCTGTCGACGTCGTTGCGTGGTTGGGCTGGTGCGCCTTCGCGGTCGATGACTTGCAGACCGCAGCCAGTCGCTTTGCCGCGGCCTTGCAACACAATCCTTTACACGATGATACCCGCCGAGGAGCTACTTGGTGCAATCAGCGCAAACAAAATGCCGACTCGAAAGGCATCGCCGATCATCCAGCTTGGCCGGCGGCGCCAACCCTTAAGAATGTCTCACCCGATTGGAGCAGTTATCTGCCGCGAAGCGCATGAGGCTAAGATCCCACATTCAATGGCGGCTTCATCCTGGTCATGGTTACCTGTTTGATTGCAAGACCGGACAATTCTTCGCCCTCAACCGCACTGCCGAAAAGGCATTGCAAATGATGGAACACTGTGCTGATCGCGAGCAAATGGTGAGACATCTGTTGGCGACCCACCCGGACGGGGACAAGTTGGGCCAGCCAACCCTCTCCTTGCTTGCCTTTTGCGACGATTTAGCCGCGTTTTTGCAACTGTTGCGCGATCATGACCTCGTCCGCGCAGGTTAACTGACGCGGCAAAGGTTGGGCGGCTAGCGGAATCGGCGACGAGCTAATCGTCGAGCAATAAGTAAAGGCCTTGGCCGTCATCGGCGATGCGCTTGAGCAAGCACAGCTCGTCCCACACTTCTTGCGGGTATTGCGCCGGCGGCTGGATGGCTGCAATCGACGACTTGCGGCCCGAGCTGAACGGCCCGCCGCCTAGGCTGGATTCGTCGTCCAGTTGATGAGTCTTCAAGCGTTTGCGGAAGGCTTTTAACGCGCGCTTGAGGATCACCCGGTCGGACGGCACGTACGGCTGCTTGCCGGCTTCCCAATCGGCCAAACGCGCGGCGATGGTGGCCACATCTTTTTCCATCATCGCCAACTCCAAGTCGTCGTCTTCCCACGAGTGGGCTTCGAAGACGTCGTTGGCGTCGGCCCAGTGGGGGGCGCCGGATCCGGGTTCTTGTTGTTCGGCCTGCACCGCGGCGCGCAGCCGCTTGGCGAGGAGGCGGTTGTCGAGATCAGCCATAACGTCCTTCAATATAGTCGGCCGTTTCCTGATTTTGCGGAGTTAAGAACATTTCGCCGGTGGGTCCATGTTCGACGATTTTGCCCATCAGCATGAACACGCATTCATCGCTGGCGCGACGCGCTTGAGCCATGTTGTGGGTGACGATCAAAATCGTGTATTGCTCGCGCAGTTTCCAGATCAACTCCTCAACTGCGGCCGTGGCCGCCGGATCCAACGCCGAGCACGGTTCATCCATCAACAAAACCTGCGGCTGCACCGGCAGCAAGCGCGCGATGCACAGTTTTTGCTGCTCCTCAAGCGAAAGCGACGTGGCTTTGACGTTGAGACGATCTTTAATCCGATCCCACAGCAGCACCTGCTTCAGCGCGCTTTCGATGATCTCGTCCGCCTGCGATCTGCTTGGTTTACCGTTGGCCAGCTTCCACGAAAACAGCACGTTTTCGCGCACCGTCAACGGCAACGGATTCGGCCGCTGAAAGACCATGCCGATCTTTTTGCGCACCTGCACCAACTCAACATTGTCGGCCAAGATGTCTTGATCCAAAACCTTGACCTGACCCGTGGTGCGGACGTATCCCAAACGCTCGTTGATGCGATTCACCGTGCGCAAGAAGGTCGACTTGCCGCAACCCGACGGACCGATCAAGCTGGTCACAATACCCTGCTTGACCTTCAGGTCGATGTTGAACAGCGCTTGAAAGTCGCCGTACCAAAGCGAGAGGTCGTTGGATTCAATGGCGATCGCCCGCTTGTTACGCGCGTCGTCGGTCAGATCCTCGCCGTGAGTGGCGGTTGTAGGGGTATCAACCAAAACGTCCCTCCACGTAATCCTTGGTGCGCTGGTCGCGCTCCTCGCTCATGAAAATGTAATCGGTATCGCCGACTTCTACGCATTCGCCATTGAGGAAGAATGCAGTGCGATCGGCGAGGCGGCGTGCTTGCTGAACCAAGTTGGTGACCAATACGATAGTCATTTCTTCTTTGAGTTCTTTGAGCACATCCTCAATGCGCATCGTCGTCACCGGATCGACTGCGATCGAAAATTCATCGAGCAGCAGAATCTCAGGCTCTTGCGACAATGCACGCGCAATGGTGAGTCGTTGTTGCTGGCCACCAGACAGCAAGCTGCCCAGCGAATCGAGGCGGTCTTTAACCTCGTCCCACAGCGCCGCGCGCGTCAAGCAGCGCTCGACCAACTCTTCCAACTGCGCTTTATTTTTGACGCCCTTCATGCGCGGCGCCAGCGTCACGTTTTCGCGAATGGTCATTGGCAAGCCCACGGGAAGCGGGAAAACCACGCCAATGCGCGAGCGCAACGAGTAGACGTTTTTCCATTCGCGTACGTCGGTGCCGTCAAGCAGCACCTGACCTTCGACCTTCATGTCGTCGGTCATTTCATCCATGCGGTTGATGGCGCGCAAAAACGAAGTTTTGCCGCTATTGGCCGGACCGATGATGCCGAAAATCTCATTCGGCAGGACCTGAAAGTTGAGGCCGGAAATGGCGTGCGTTTTACCGTAGTGAATGGCAAGGTCGCGCACTTCAAGCTTGGGTTCAACCTGAGTTACCATTTCTTCCTCCTACGCAAGCGAGTGCGGAACCAAATTGAAGCGGCGTTCAGCACCATGACAATGCCAATCAAGGTCAATGCCACTCCGTAAGGTAGCGACTCGGGTACATCGGGCACTTGAGTGGAGACCACGAACAAGTGCAGCGACATCGCCATCGTTTCTTCGAAGACGTGACGCGGCAGCATTGGCGTGAACAGCGCCGCACCGGTGAACATAATCGGAGCGGTTTCGCCGACGGTTCGTGACACTTCGAGAATGATGCCCGTCAAAATGCCGCTACCCGAGTTGGGCAAAACGATGTGGCGAATGGTTTGCCAGCGCGTGGCCCCCAAACTCCAGCTTGCCTCGCGGAACGATTGCGGTACCGCTTGCATGGCTTCGCGGGTAGACACAATGACGACCGGCAAGGTCAACACCGCCAGCGTGCAACTTGCCGCCAAAATGCTGGTGCCGAACTTGAAGAACAGCACGAAGGCGCCCAAGCCGAACAGGGCGTGCACAATCGACGGCACACCTGCCAAGTTGATGATGGCTAGGTTGATCAGTCGCGTCAGTAGGTTGTCCGGCGCGTATTCGCTCAAGTAAATGGCGGCGGCGACGCCGATGGGCACCGACACAACCAAGGCAACACCGACCAACCACAGCGTACCGATCAGGGCCGGGAAAATGCCGCCGGTCATGTCGTGACCGGGGCCGGTGCTGAAAAATTCCCACGACAATGCCGGTGCACCGTTCTTGATCAACGTGCCGACCACGATCAGCACCGGAATGATCAAAATCGCTGCCATCAGCATGAACAAGATGCGGAACAACTTCTCGATGCGCTTGTTGCGCTGATCCAATGAGGTTTGTTCAAACATCATGATTTCTTCCTCCGAATGCCACCACGAATGATGAGGTCAGCCAAGAAGTTGATGGTGAAGGTGATCAGCAGCAAGAAGATGCCGATGGTGAACAACGCTTGGTAGTGGTCGGAGCCACGCGCCGTTTCGCCCAGTTCGGCTGCAATGGTTGCGGTCAACGCGCGCACCGAATCAAACGGTGACGTCGGCAGGTGGATCGAGTGGCCGGAGGCCATCAGCACCGCCATGGTTTCGCCGAATCCGCGGCCTACGCCGAGCAGAACTGCAGCGCCCAATCCATTGCGCGCCGACGGCAGCACCACGCGCCAAATCACTTGCCAGCGCGTTGCACCCATTGCTTCGGCTGCCTCGCGATAACTGTCAGGCACCGCCTTCAGCGCGTCTTCGGCAATGGTGGTCATAATCGGCGCCGCCATCAAACCGAGAATGATGCCGGCATTCAGCACGTTGAGGCCGATCGGCACATCAAAGGTTTTGATGATCAGCGGGTTCATGATGACCAAGCCGATAAAACCCCACACCACCGACGGAATCGCCGCCAGCATTTCGATCAACACCTTCAGCCATTCTTTGGTGCGGCCGCTGGCGAATTCACTGATGTAAATCGCCGCGCCGATCGAAAACGGCACGGATACCAACATCGCAAGTCCGGTTACCGAGGCGGTACCAGCGATCAAAGCCAGAATGCCGTAGGTCGGATTGTGATCCGACGTCGGTCGCCAAATCTCGGAGCCAAAGAATTCACCTGCATCGAACGCACCTGTCATGAAGCCCGCGCCTTGGGCAAAAATGAAGATGAAGATCGAGATGATGAAGACGATGGCCGAGATGCCGCCGCAGAAGATCAAGCCGCGCGCAACCCGGTCAATCCACCATGCGGAGTTGACTTGGTCGGCGACGTTGACTTCGGGTAGGGCGGCAGCCGGATCAGTCGTCTGCTTCTTCGCCACGGAGAGTCTCCATTAGTTCGCCCAGGTGGCTGACCAAATCCTGGTACAGGCTTTCCATTCCTCCGGAGCGATCCAAGTTCCAAACCAACAGCGTGGTGTGGAACGGAATCTTGCGGATGTTGTCCCGCGCCTCGCCGGTCAGGTCGATGACGATTTCGAAGTCCGACAAGCGCCGGCGGACGTCGTCAAAGGAGCAGGGCTCGGCATCGCGCAGGTCCAAACCGTGAGAATCGGCAAATTCGAGCACCTTGTCGGAGATTGCTTCCGCCGCTTCCCAGCCCACACTGGTGAAGGTGCCTGCTTCTGGGTAAGCGCGCTTGCAATAAAACTCTGCCATCACGCTGGCGAAGTCATTGTTCAAGCCGAGGAACAGAATGTCGAAAGTCTTCTCTTCCTTCTGCTGACCCGTTACCGCAAAGATGGTTTGCTCGGCGATGTTCTTCGACTGGTGAATGATGCGCTCCAAGCGGTTGCACACCGTCAACATGCCGAACAACTCGACCACCGAAACATCGTCGTCTTTGCCGGTCCGCTTCAGGTGCTTGAACACACGGTCGAAAGTCGAACCGTACTGACTAGCCGCCATTTTGGTCGAGCGAGCCAAGTCCAAGTCTTCCTGCAGGAACGACCCCAGCGAATTTTCCAGCACGCGGCGAGCTTGATCGGCCAGCACGGTGATGTCCTCGGCGATGACGTCCGGCAACGGCACCGAAAACTGGTGCACCTCGCGCGACATCGTTGCTGCATAGTCGCCGATGCGTTCCAGCGTTTTGCTCAGCCGCATCACCGAAGTGGTGTAACGCAAGTGGCCGGCGCTGGGCAAGTGGCGGGCGACGAACAGGTGGCACAAATGATCCAGTTCGCGCGCGCGCCGGTTAATGGGCAAATCGCCAAGCACGGTTTCGCTGGCGAGGTCAGGGTTCCGGTTCAAAATGGATTGAACCGCGTCGTCTACTGCAGAGCAAACGGCGCGGCTCATCCGCTTGAGCCGGTGGCGGATCCGAGAAAGATCCGCCTCCAGGCGTTCTTCGTAACGTGACATCAGTTCACAGGGGCGTAGCCTTTGTCAGCGATGATTTTTTGGCCTTCGGCGCTAAGAATCCAGTCCAAGTATTCCTTTACTACACCTTCCGGCTGACCGGCGGTGTACATCAACAATGGACGGGCGATGGGGTAAGAACCGTCGACAGCGGAGGCGACGGATGGGGTTACGGCGGTGCCGTCGGCGTTGACAACCGGGACGACTTTGACGTGGTCATTGGCGTAGGCCAAGCCGGAGTAGCCAATCGCACCCGGTGTGTTCATGACCAGCTCAACCACATCTTTGGAGCCGTGCAAGTCGCGCGAGCCCAACTTGTATTCGCCGGTTTTGCCGAGCACGGTCTTCTTGAAGTAAGCGTAGGTGCCGGAGTTGTTCTGGCGGCTGACCCGAATGATCTCGTTGTTCTTGCCTTCCATCTGAACGCCGATGTCGCTCCAGTTGATGACGTCGCCGCCTTCACCGTAGATGCGCTTCAGCTGATCAAGAGTCAGCGACTCAACCGGGTTGCTGGTGTGCACATACACTGCAAGAGCGTCGAAGCCGACGATGTGCTCGATGGGATCAATGCCGTTCTTCTTTGCCGCTTGGATCTCTTTTTCCTTCATCGCGCGGCTGGCGTTGGCAATGTCGACGGTGCCGTTGATCATCGCCGAGATTCCGGTGCCGGAGCCACCACCGGACACCGAGATCACCACCGACGGGTTCTTTTCGTTGTAAATCGATGCCCAAGCTTGGGCGACGTTCACCAGGGTGTCGGAACCCTTGTTTTGAATCATGGAGTGCTCGGCGCCATCGGCCGGGCCGCCACAAGAAGCCAGCCCGATCAGTAGCAGCGATGCGGCGGGCAGGAGGAATTTAGGGAGAGGTGCCATGGGTCTTAGTGAGGACTTCGTGGGGCTTGAGTTAAGCCTCTGGGGTGAGATTGTGAACCCTTTGCGTGAAGCCAATGTGAAGATTGCCTGAAACTCAGACACAAGCCATTTGGCAAAAACCCCGTTCGCCCCGGTTATCCGTCGAATTTCCAAGTCACCGGGAAGTCGCGGCTCAGCGGCTGCTCGGTGAGGGCGGCGCGCAAGTATTCAATTGGGATGGAGTTTTGCTGAAGAATGGCGTCGTGGAAGGCTTTTTCTTCCCAGTCACCTTCGCTGACCAATTCGCGGTGCAAAGCGCGCAGTTGAATGCCGCCGAGCATATAAGCAGCTTGGTAAAGCGGCCCGTATCCGCCCTGAATCGAGCGGCGAACCTCGGCTTGGGCGTTGCGCGGTTCGTGGCCGACCTGATCCAGCAAGAAGTCGACGCACTCCTGCGGTGACCAATCGCCGAGGTGGAAGCGCAGTGAAAAGATGATGCGGGCGCAGCGGTGCGAGCGCCAGAACAGCATGCCGAGTTCGTCCTTGGCGTCGTGGGCGAAGCCCAGATCCCACAAGCGCAACTCCCAATAAAGCGCCCAGCCTTCAATCAGAAACGGCGTCGAAAAAGCGCGACGGTGGGGGTTCCAGCGCTGTGCCATGTAACCCTGCAAATGGTGGCCGGGAATCAGCTCATGATGCACGGTGGCACGCGAGTAATGCAGGTTGTTGCCGCGCATCGTCATCAGCTTGTCCTCGTGCTCCATGCCATCGGTGGGGTAGGAGATGCTGATCACCTCTCCGCCGGTGAAGTACGGCGTGTATTTTTGTCGCGCCGGCGACATCATGTCCATGCGCCAGCATTCTTTGGCCAACTCCGGAATGGTCAGCAGGTCGCGTTTCTCCAAAAACTGCACGGCTTCGTCGGCGAGCATGCGAATCATTTCCGGTTGGCCGCCGGGCTCCTCGTGACCCTTTTTTACCTCCAACTGAGCCGCCTTCCAATCCTGACCAAAGCCAAGCTCCTTGGCCGCGGCCACGCGCTTTTCATTGCACCAAGCCAACTCGCGTTCGGCGATGGCAATCAACTCCTCCGGTGTATACGGAATGCGTTCGTATTCCAATTCGGCCAGCAACGCATCGCGGCCGATCGGATCACCAATCAGCTGATAGGGATCGTTTTCATCCAAACCGCCAACCTGCTTTTTCAAGAAAGATTCATACCCGCGCAATTCCTTTTCCAGTCTCTCCCACGGCGACCGATTCCACCACGAAAACAGCGGATCGTAGCCATCCGAATAGCGCATCCAGCTGCTCAACTCCGCACGTAGCCGCCCAACCTGCCTAGCCGCTCGATTGGCCAACGCCGGCGTGACCTGAGGTTTGTGCTGACGGAACTGCTCCCGAGTTTTGCCAATAGCTTCCACCGCCGCGTGCAAAATTTCCGCCGACTCTTTCGCCTGCACCGGTTGACGGCGCGCGTGGCGCTCCAACAATCCAACCAGCGGCTCGGCGAAGGGAGCAAGTTGCTGGTTCTCGCCGGTCAACCCGCGCGCCTGCATTGAAGTTCGCAAGTTGTGGTTGATTTCATTTCGCAGCATCAGCCAGTCGATTTGCGATCGACGCGGCAAGCTTTCGAAATCCACTTGCTCAATCTGCTCCAGCCAGTCTGCATGTAGCGCCGCCATTCGCGAGTGCCCCGCCTGAGAAAACGGGAAAGACCAGACGCGACGCAAGGTGCCCTGATCGGCCTGATATTGGGCGATCAACTCCGGCAGTGTTGCGTCGGCAACTTGCGCGGCGGGGGAGGGTGCGGCAAGGAGGGCGGGTGCTAGGAGGCTGAGGGCACGAAACATGCCCAAAGCCTAGCAAGACGGGCATTGCGCAGACCCCTGTCACCACAGATGTGGATTTATCCGTGGTAAGCACTAAGAATCGCTTTTTCTCGCTCCGCTTTCATGCCGTAAGTTCCCCACTGGTAGGAATCATCGCGCACCTCGCGATGCCACTTCACCGCTTCGAGGATGGATTCGCCGATGGGGCGGAACTTCATACCGGCATCAATCCCGAGTTGGTTGTCGAACACCATTTGGTAGTCGGCCGGAAGCCAGAACGGTAATTCGACAAAGGGGCGAACCTTTTTCTCGAGCAAAAACTCGTCGGGAATCCAGGTGAAGCTAGTTTTTGCGCCAAGCACGATTTTGCATCCATGCAACCATTCCTGCATCGTGACCTGGCCGTCAAAGCCTTGCGCGTTAAACACGCCGGATGTGCCCGCCGCTCCGAATTCCAGCGCGAATTTTGCGATGTCGCGTACGTCGGTAAATTGGACTGGGGCATCTGGATTGCCGGGAGCCAATACCTCGCCGCCTTGAGCAACGCGAATGCACCAGTAGAGGAACCGGTCGGTGGGGTCGTCGCGACCCACAATGACGCCGGGGCGTAGGGTGGTGACGCGTCCGGGCATGGCTTTTTCCGCCGCTTGTTCACACAAAGCCTTCAGCGGTCCATATGCGCGCATGTCCTGGAAGACTTGCTTAATGGTTTGGATTTTGGCGACTCGCTCATCTTCGATTGCCAGCACCGGGCTATTTTCCGTCACTCGTTGGCCGAAGGCTTGCTGATAAACCGAAAGGGTGGAAATGAACACGTATTGGCCGATCGACGGGGCCAACAATTCGGTGCTTTGCTTGACTTGAGCCGGCACATACCCGGATGTATCGATAACCAAATCCCACTTGCGACCCTCCAGCGCTTTCAAATCGCCGCTATCGCGATCGCCACGCAAGAATTCGACCTCGTCTTGGAAAAGCTCGGGATTCGATTTACCGCGATTAAAAAGCGTGATTTCATAGCCGAGCTGTTGAGCAATGCGGACCGCAGCAGGTCCCAAAAAGCGCGTGCCGCCCAAAATCAGCAACTTCTGACCGTTGCTCTTGCCGCGGGGAGCGGGTTGGGGGCGCTCGGCGGCGGAAAGAGGTTGGTGTAGGCCGCCGGCGGCCAGAGACAAACCTAGGCCGTGGCGAAGAAAGTTACGTCGGTTGAGTGAGGTCATCGAAACAGCTGGCTAGGGCCGACTTAAAGACGTCGCATCTGAATGTTGCGGAATTCCACCGGATCATTGTGACCGGCAAAGCCGAAGTGTCCCTCCTTCAGGAACTTGCCGGGGTGCTTCTGACCGTCAATTGGGTCACCCAGCTTGGCGAGGTCTTGGTCCAAGATCGTCGTGCCATTCAACACTACGGTGATGCGCGTGCCTTGTACGGTAACCTCTTGAAAATTCCACTCGCCAACGGGGCGTAAAAAGCCGCGTTTGGCCGCCGCCTGACCATAAATCGAGCCGTGATACTGCCACTTTTTCAAAGTGGCGTACTTGGCGGCTGTGTTGTCCAGCACCTGAAGCTCGCACATGCCGGCATATGCGGGCGTGCCCTCGCCCGGGTAGCGAATGGCCAAGCCGTTGTTGCCACCGGCGGGTAGTTTGAACTCGAAGCGCACCGCAAAGTCGGCGTATTTCTCAGCAGTGAACAAATTGCCGCCGCTGCCCGGCTTACAACGAATCGCCTCGTTGACGACCTCATATTGGTCAACGGCTCCAGCCCAGCCTTTTAGATCGACGCCATTAAAGATCGGCTGAAAACCAGCGCTATCCATGCGGCTGAGCAGCATATTGGATTCGTCGGCGTTTAAGCTCTTGATGAACAGGTTGCGGAAGCGGATTTCACCGCCGTGGGTTTGCAGCTGAATAGGTCCGTGCTTCATCAGCGGTTTGCTGCGGTCCCAGAAGTTCTCCATCGTCGTGTGGTCGACGGTTTTTTTGCCATTCAACCAAACGCTGACGCGATCGCCGAGCATCAAGATGCGCAGCGTATTCCACTCGCCGAACGGCTTGTCGGCGTGGACCAGTGGATGGCGGGCGTGCTTTTGGTTGTTCCACAAACCGCCTGAACCCTTGTCGGCGCCAATTTCCCATTTGCCGCCGGCTTTGGTGGTATCCCAAATCTGCACTTGTGGTGTGGCGCGCAGGTATATACCGCTATCGGCCATCGCCACAGTGCGATATTCCATTCGCAAATCCATATCACCGTAATCGGCCAAAGTGGTCAGGTATGCGCCATGGCCATCGTTGACGATTTCGCCGTTCTCCACCGACCAATGTTTCTTCACCGAAGCGTCCCATTCGGCTTGCTTCTTGGCCAACTCCTTTTTATCCATTGCCGCTTCTTGCGCCGGATTCAAATGCGGACGACCGCGCCAACCGCTTAGATCCTTGCCGTTAAATAGGGGAGTGAATCCCTGCGGCGCTTTTTGCTGCCCGACCACCTTGCGGCCAAACTTGGCCTGCGCCGGCTGGGCGTGGGCCGAAGCAGTCACCAGGACGGCCAACAGTGCGCTGAAAAAGAAGAAGCTCAGAGCACGGAATTTGGAGGAGGCAAAATCCATGCTCTGAGCTTAGCAGTGCGGCAGAAACTCAACCGCACGATGGGGCGGGCTTAGTTGCCGCCGGTCTTGCGCGCTTGCAGCTTGACCTCGATGGTGATTTCCTCACCGTCACGCAGCACGCCAACTTTGACCACATCGCCCGGCTTGTGTTTGACCATCATGCCCATCCACTCGCGCACATCCAGAATCTTCTGGCCGTTCCAGCGCAGCAGCACATCGTCGGCTTTGATGCCGGCAGCTTCTGCTGATCCACCTGGGGTTACCGAGGCGACCAAGATGCCCGGGTCATCGCTGTCGTAGTTGCCCGGGGCGATGCCGAAGCGAACCTTCATTGCGCCCAGGCCGGCGCTGTTGGACGAAGTCTTGTCTTTCTTTGGATCGTTGTATTCCCAGGCGTCGTCTGACGTGGAAACGGCCAAGGCAATTTGATGGAACAGGTCGACGGTGCGCACTGCATCGACGCGGTTGATCTTCGATGAGGTGTCTTCCGGAGTATGGTAGTCACCGTGGAAGTCCTTAATCGCACCAAACAAAATCGGCATGTTTTGGCGCATGAATGGTGTGTGGTCCGAAGCGCCTGAAATCTCCTTGGGGAGAAATACTTCCAAATCGGATCCATTGGCCAGCTCTTCAAGCAGTGGACGCAAATTGGTACTCGTATCCGCCCCGGAAATGTTCAGGCGGCGATTCTTAATCCGACCAATCATGTCGAAGTTAATCATCAACGCGTGATCTTCAATCGCGCGGATCGGGTTGCGCACGTAATAGCGTGAACCATTCAAGCCGGACTCTTCACCGCTGAAGCACAAGAACAGTACCGAACGCGCCGAAGCACCTTCCGGCAACTCGTCGTAAGACGCGGCCAGCTTGTCGGCCAGCATCAATACTGCCGCGCTACCCGAAGCATTGTCGTCGGCACCTGGGTGCAACTTGCCGGGGCCCGAACGCGAACCAAAGTTACCCATACCAAGGTGGTCGAGGTGAGCGCCGATGACGACGACCTCATTGGCCAATGCGCCTTTGCCCGGCAGCAAGCCACCGACGTTTTCGGCAACCAACGGCGAGCGGTCGATGTCGGCGTTGATCTTCAACTCAAGATCCAACTCCACCGGCGAACCACCGTCGTCGGCGTGGCGACGCAGGTCCATCAAGCTGTGACCGACGTTGCCCATCTTCAACAGCTTCTCGGCAGCTGCGGCCGAAATCTGAATCACCGGAACGTCGGCACGCTGCGAGCCGCCGCCGCCTTCGGCCATCATTTCGGAAACGCGCGGGTCAGCTGCACCCGGAGTGTTGACGATGACAATCGCGGCCGGCTTCTTATCGGAAGCCGAGCGCACCTTGCGCGAGAAGCTGGAGTGCGACGACCAAGGACCGGCCTTCGCCCACTTGCTCTTGCCGTTTTCATCCATCGGCTCAAAGCGCATCATCAGCGCGATGCGGCCGCTCAAATCCTGTTGCGGCAAGAAGCTGGTGTAGCCGCCCTCACCCTGATCAATCGAATAACCAACAAAAGTAACCGGTGCCGTGACCTTGCCCGAACCGCCGAGGCCGAGCACCTGGAAATCGTCGCCTGCCAGCAGACCGGCGCCACCGCCGGCAAGGTCCATCTTGGCGGCGCGAACTTTCAGCGATTTTCCCAGCGGGAAGGCTTGGCGATAGGTCAACTCGCCTTCCTCGTTCGGGAATGCCGGGTGCAGACCGGCCAGCTCCATGTAGTGCTGGCAATAATCCTTCGCCACTTCCATGCCGTCGGTGCCGGGCAGGCGGCCATCCATGAAGGGGCTGGCTAGAGTGACGATGTGATCGTTGTAGGTCGAAACGTCGGGGCCCAGTTCAACCAGGGCGGAGGTAATCGGCGTTCCGGAGGGAGCCTCCTGGGCGACCGCGGCGGAAGTGAGCAGCGGCAGCAGAGCGGTGGCGTACAGAATTCGGGCGTTCAATCGCATGAGTGGAAGGGTTCGGGGGGGGTCTATAGGACACGGGCCTAGACCGCGGATGTCAGTATACTTTTGCTGCTTTTTCGTGATGTTGACCTCAGCCCTCGCCCTCGTCCTGCTCTCTTTCACCGGGGGCATCCACCCGCAGGACGGCCCTGATGCCGACGTGAATATTCACGTCGAGGCCACTCGGGTTCGTTTTTTCATCACCCTGAATCTGGCGTACATCGACGAGACCGTCGATTTATATCGCGAAGATGACAGCAGCCTGCACCCGGCGGAGTTTGCGAGTTATCGCGCCGGCTTGCTCGACTTCTTCCACGACACCAACCGCGTCGTTATCGATGGCGTCGAGGTTGCTCCGGTCGACGCCGGCTTTCGCTCCGAACCCGCCGACCTCAGCTTTCTGCCGCTGTTCCCGAACATGGGCGAGCGCGCGCTGGCCAAGGTGCAGCTGATTTTGGATTACCCGGTCAAGTCGCCGCCTAACGCGGTGCAAATGTACTGGGGCAGTTACCCGCCCGATATTGCCATCGGCGATGAAACTTTCATGCCGACGGTGACCGTTCGTTCGCAATTGTTTTCGAACGGCATTCAACAAGAGGTGGTCTTCACCGAGGAGGAGCCGGAATACACCTGGCACAACACCGGCGAGACCGCGGCCGATTATTTCATGGCGGTGCCCGAACCGATGGCCGCCGAAGGATGGCCGATGCCGCTGTTTTCGTTGGTGTTGCTGGTCACCGGCGGCGGCACCGCATTGTGGATGAACCGCAGAAAGCGCCATGTCATCGCCATCGTGACATCGACTTCAGTGGTCGCCGTGGCTTGGTTGTCGCGCGGAATTGGAGTGATGGAAATCGGGACCGCAACCAAGCTGCCCGACGCCGCCGCGGCCGAGCAAATCTTCCTGCCGTTGCACGCCAATATTTACCGCGCTTTTGATTACACCGTGGAAAGCGACATTTACGACGCGCTGGCGCAAAGTGTAGATGGACCGCTGCTTGACACGCTGTACAACCAGGTTTATCGCGGGTTAATCATGCAAGAAGAAGGCGGAGCCGTCAGCCGAGTCACCGCGGTTCGACCGATGGATATTGCGGTCGAGTCGATCGGCATACTGCCCGATGATGGGCGGGCGGGCTTCGATGTATTGGCGCGTTGGCAGGTCGACGGCAAGGTCAGTCACTGGGGCCATAGCCACGAACGCACCAATGAATATCAAGCGCGTTATACCGTGCTGCAAACCGAGCAGGGTTGGCGCATTGGCGGCAGCCAAGTGCAAGAACAAAAGCGCGTCAGCGCAACGCCGGAGGGCGGTTGATGGAAACTGCGAGTGACGCCGGCTCCCGGCACCTTGCGATTGAATTGACCAAGCTGGAGTTCGCCCATGGCGACAACTTCCGCTTGAGCATTCCCGAGCTGCAGATTGAAGCTCGGCAAAGGGTCGCGTTGTTAGGTCCGAGTGGTTGCGGCAAAACCACGTTGTTGAATTTGCTCGCCGGGATTCTGCAGCCGCAAAGCGGTCGAGTCGATGTGCTCGGCAAAGACTTAGCGACGATGTCCGACCGCGCCCGCCGCGCATTTCGTGTATCGCAGCTGGGTTTGGTGTTTCAGCAGTTCGAGCTGTTGGAATATTTGACTGCGTGGGAGAATATGTTGCTGCCGTTTCGCATCAACCCAGCGCTGAGTTTGGATCAGGCGGCGAAGCAGCGCGCGCAGGAATTAGGACACACCTTAGGCTTAGCCGGAAAGCTGCAGCGTCGGCCGGATCGGTTGTCGCAAGGAGAACAACAACGCGTGGCTTTGGGTCGTGCATTGGTGCATCAGCCTCATTGTTTGTTGTGCGACGAGCCCACCGGCAATCTCGACCCCGACGCCACCCAAACGGCGCTGGACTTGTTGTTCGAGCAAGCCGAGCAATTGGGCGCAACTGTGGTAGTGGTGACTCACAACCACGCCATCTTGGATCGCTTTGACCGCGTGCTCGACGTCGGCGAATGGAGCCAGGGGAGGGTGTCGGCATGAATGTTTGGCGCTTGACTTGGATGCGCTTGCGGCGTCATCCGCTGCAGTCGTTGGTGCTGGTGCTTTGCATTGCCGTGCCGATGTTTTTGCCGTCCGGCGTGCGCGTGCTAATTGCCGATTACCAAAGCAGTTTGACCAGCCGCGCCGAAGCCACGCCTATGATTTTGGGCGCGCGCGGCAACCGCTTCGACCTGACCTTTGCGGCGCTTTATTTTCGCCAAGGCAAGCTCGATACCATTCCATTTCCGCGGCTGGATGAGCTGCAGCAAGAGCGCGGTTTGGCGGTTCCGATTCACGCGCGCTTCACTGCGCGCGGTTATCCGGTGGTTGGAACCTCGCGCGAGTATTTTGAGCAGCGTCAAGTGCGATTGCTAGCCGGCGCTTTGCCGTTGCAGTTGGGCGAGGCGGTCATCGGCGCCGATGTTGCTGAAGAGTTGCAGTTACAAGTCGGCGATTCGTTGTTCTCTGATCAATCCGAGCTTTACGACATCGCCATTCCACCGGCGCTGAAAATGAAGGTGGTTGGCGTGCTTGCGCCGGCGCACAACCCGGACGACGGTGCGGTGTTCGTCGGCATTGAAACCAGTTGGATTCTGGAAGGATTGGCGCATGGCCACGTCGACGCCGAATCGGAAGAAATGGATCCGAATTTGATCTTGGGCGGCGACGACAACAACGTCGTCATCAGCGAGGCGATGATTGAATACAACGAGGTCACAGCCGACAACATTGGTTCGTTTCATTACCACGGCGACCCGGAACTATTGCCGCTGTCGGCAGTGCTGTTTTGGCCCGAAGATGACAAAGCCGGCACCCTAGTCAAAGCGCGAATCAATCAAACGGCTGATTTGCGCATGCTGCAGCCGACCACGGTGATGGACGATCTGCTCGCATTTGTCCTCAAAGTACGCACTCTGGTCGACGCCATCAGTTGGGTGCTCGGCGCCGTCACCGCGCTGCTCACGATGCTGGTCTTTTTGCTGTCCAGCCGTTTGCGCAGCCGTGAAATGCTGACTCTGGAACGACTCGGCTGCAGCCGCTTTTTTGTCGCCGGCATGTACTTCAGCGAGCTTGCCACCGTGCTCGTCACTGCCGGCATTCTTGCAACCTTTGGCGTATTGGCCGCGCGCTGGGCCTTCGCCGACTGGCTCTACTCATGGATGGGATGATGCTCAATCGACTGCTCCTCGTGCTTTTGATTTTCCTGCCGAATTGCGGTCCTAGTGAACCGCAAGGCGTCGAAATCGGACAAACCGTCGACGAAATCCTGTGCGCCAACTGGGCAACCGAGTCGTTGCTGAAAACCCTGGTCGCCGACGACCTCCCGGTGCGCTGCCTGCTCGCCGCCGATCAAAGCGCCGACGATTTCCAGCCAACGCGTGAGCAACTGCAGCAATTGCAGCACGCGCGATTGATCGTGCTGAGCGGCAATCACCTCGAAAAGTGGGCCGACCGCAGCAACCTTCCGTCCAGCCGCGTTGCCGATAGCGGACGAGCATTGATCGGTCATCTAATCATGGTCGAAGGCAAAGCTCATTCCCACGGTGCCGGCGGCGAGCATTCACACAAGCAACCGGTGCCCTACGTTTGGTTGGACCCGTTGCTGCTTGCCAAGCAAGCGGAGTACATTTCTGCCGCAGTAGGGCGAAGCTTCCCCGATCACGCCAAAACCGTTGACAAGCGCTTGCAAGAGTTCGCCAAGCAAATGCTTGATATGGATCAGCAATGGCGTCAGTTGCGCGACGCGGCCGGCGAGCAAGTTTTGCCGGGATCTCACGAAGCTTTTCAATACCTCAGCAAGCGCTATAAGTTGAGCTTTGACGGCCCTGATCCAGGGCAAGTCGATTTGTTGTTGGACCGGCGGGCCGCTTCGTTGACCGAACGCCTGCACGCCAACCTCAGCTACTACCAGTCCCTGCTGGACTCCGCTCCGACCGACGGCTAAGTTCGGATTCATTGCCATGCTGATCTCTCTCCTCCTCAGTTTTGCCCAACAAGGATTGCCCGAGGTCGTCGTCGACCGCGATGACTTTGTCATTGATCGTTCTTGTCGGATCCGATTCGACGACAACAAGGTATTAAAGGACGTCAACAACAACGGCGTCATTCATATTCGAGGCGATAAATTGACCGTGGTATTCGCCAATGGCGCGGTGCTGCGCGGCGCCTCTCCGGGAACGGCTCAGGATGAACTGAACGGCATCGGCATTCGCATTGATGGGGCCAAAGAGCTGACCTTGCGCGGTGCTCGGGTGCAGGGTTATCGCTGCGGAATTTGGGCGACGAACGCCAATCACCTGCGAGTGGAAGGAGCGTTATTGACCTACAACTATGCGCAAAGGCTGCGCTCGACTCCGCAAGCCGAAGACACCGGCGATTGGTTGTGGCCGCACAACAACGATCAGCAGGAGTGGCGCAGCAACTATGGCGCCGGTCTTTACGTGGAGCGCAGCACCGGCGTCATGATTCATAACGTCACCGCGCGCAATCAGCAAAACGGCATTGTGCTGGACCGGGTGAATCGGGCGCGCGTGTTCGACAATGATTGCTCGTTTTTGTCGGGCTGGGGATTGGCAATGTGGCGCTGCAACGAAAACGTTATCAGTCGCAATGCTTTTGATTTTTGCATTCGCGGTTACAGTCACGGGATCTATAACCGCGGTCAAGACTCAGCCGGCATCTTGTTGTTCGAGCAATGCAATCGCAATATTTTCGCCGAGAACTCGGCCACCCATGGCGGCGACGGTTTGTTCGGCTTTGCCGGTAAAGAAGCACTAGGCGAATCCGACGTTTTGCCGGATGGTTACAGCCACAAACGCGCCGGTTGCAACGACAATCTCTTTTACGGCAACGACTTGTCCTACGCCGCCGCGCATGGATTGGAGTTGACCTTTAGCTTTGGCAACTTGATGTTCCAAAACAAATTCACCGGCAACGCGATTTGCGGTATTTGGGGCGGTTTTTCGCAAGACACGCGCATTTTTGGAAACACGTTTACAGCCAACGGCGACCGCGGCTACGGTTTGGAACGCGGTGGCGTCAACATTGATCGTTCGCGCAACAACTGGGTGGTCGGCAATCAATTTGAGAACAACAATTGTGGAATTCACTATTGGAGCTTGCCGACCGGCTTCACTGAGAAGCCGTGGGGCATGGCGAACAATTTGAATGCTCACGAGAACTTCATTTTCTCCAATACTTTCAAAGGTGATCAAACCGCAATTCATTTGCGCGGTGCAGTGCAAGCTACGGTTTGGAATAACCAGTTCCCAAACGTCGGCCAAGTTTTCGACGCCGACGATTCCGACAACCAAGTGTTGCTGCCTGATGAGCATCCGGAGGTGAAGTGGCCGGATCAAAAGCCGCCGCTCTTCGGCAAGAGCAATCCGGTGGGCGCGCGGGCGCATTTGGCCGGACGGGAAAACATCATCATGGGGGAATGGGGGCCATGGGATCACCAGTCACCGCTGGTGCGGTCTTGGACGCGCAGCGCATCGCGCCATGAATACCGATTGGAGCCTGCCGGCGTCGAAGCAAAGTTGCTCGCCGTCGAACCCGAAGGTTTTCCGGTGCAGTTGGTCGAACGCGACGGCCGCCAGTTCCTTCAAGTGGATGCACCTGGCAGCGGCTTCTTCTCCTACCACTGCACGTTGAGTCTAGGCGAAGAGCAGATGGAAGTGAAAGACAGCTTCCTAGCCACCGAATGGGAAGTGCGTTTCTTCGCCACTCCAGATGACCCGCGCGACAACCCCGAGTCGTGGCGCAAACAGTCCGAATCCGATCAAGCTTGGTCGGTGCGATGTGGTGAATTGAAACTCGCTTTCGGCGGCGGAGGTCCGAAGAACCTCAAGATGGCAACGGCCGATGGCAGCGGTGGTGGCCTTGTTGCGTCCAGAGAAGCTCCTGAGAACCTTGGAAGTGATTATTTCGGTACCCGCGCCATCGCCAAGTTGCAGCTGCCGGCAGGCAGTTGGCAAATCACCACGCTAAGCGACGACGGCATTCGCGTGCTCGTCGACGGCGAGCCGGTGATTGAAAATTGGACCTGGCACGCGCCGACCGAGGACACCGGCACCTTCCACTTAGCGGCCGCCGCTGAAATCGAAATCGAAGTGCAGCACTTTGAGCTCAACGGCTACGCGGTGCTGGAGCTGGAGCTAGCTCCTGCCGACGATTAGTCCGGCGAAACCGCCGCTCCATTTCCGGCGTATCTCAGTTGCTTAAACGCGCTGATTCAGCCAGGCAATGAGGTTGTCCAGCACATCTTGCTGAATGGCTTCATTAAAAATTTCATGGCGTGCGCCGGGCCAACTGCAAAAACTTGCGTCGCCGCCATAGCACTCGACAAAAGCATCCACCGCGGCGCAATTGACGATTTTGTCTTCTTCGCCGTAGCTAATCCACAGCGGCAAATCAAACTTGGCCGCATGCGCATTAGCGCGCTCCAACGCCGCAGTCATTTCGGTGAACCAGCGCGGCGTGATGGTGTGAAAGGTCAGCGGATCGTCTAAGTATTTTTTGACGACTCCCGGATCAGCGCACACCTCGTTGGCGTCGATCTCATTCGACAAACTCAACGAAGGCAACAATCTCGACATCAATCCGGCAGCAGCTGTTTTCCATGCCGGTGCTTCAACGGCCACACCAAGCAACGGTGCCGACAGCGCCACCGCAGTGGCCTGATGAATGGTGCTACGCAAAAACTCCAAGCTAATCAGCGTGCCCATCGAGTGAGCCACCAGCAAAAACGGACCATCAATGGCGTCGGCAGCCGTCGCCAAATTGTCGACGTAATCCTGCCAGCGATTGACGTGACCGCGTTTGCCCTCGGAGTGGCCATGACCGCAAAAGTCTACGCCGCTGACTTGGAAACCCGCTTGATTCAGCGCGGCGGCAACATGTTCGTAGCGGCCAAGGTGTTCGCCTAAACCATGCACCAAAAGCACCTCGGCCTTGGCAACTTCAAGCGGCCAAAAGTAATGGGCAAGCTTGGTGCCGTTATCCGCACGAATTTCCGATCGCGTGCTCATGCTGGGCTTTTCTTGCGACTAAGTCCGGCCAGTAAGCAAGCCACGATCAAGCTGCTGTTGAAGATCATTTTTTGCCAAATGATGACCTCGCCTGAACCACAGCCGCAGTCGAATGCGACCTGGGTGAAGGCCAAGTCGTCGGTATCCATGACGGCGAAAGTGCGCATCAAAATTGCCGACGTGAATACAATCAAAACCAACGCCGACAGCGCACTCGCGCCGCGCCGTAGTGGGCTCAGCAAAATGGCTGCGCCGGCAATAATTTCCAACCACGGCAGACTGACCGCCGACAAGTTCAACCAAATCGGCGGCTGAGTCGGCAGGATGCCGTAAGTGTGAATGCTTTTGAGTAAATCCGACGGCTCGACCAATTTCGGAAAGCCGTAGTAAAGCAACATCGCGCCGGCATAAACGCGTGCGAGAATCACCAAGTAATTTCTCATGGCTGCTCTCCGGTTTGGGTTTCCAGGCCGGCTTCGAACCACTCTTCCCAGCCGCCTTCATAAATCGAAACCAACTCTTTGGCGACGCCGTGAGTGAAGACCAAATCGGTCGCCAGTTGGATCGAATCCTCGCAGTCACCGCCGGCGCAATAAATGATCACGATGTCGGCGTTGTTCATCAGCGGCAGCAAGTCCGGCACGTATAAATCCTGGTGGTAGTGATGGCACAGCCGCGCACCAGGAATGTGGCCAACCTTGTAATCCTTTTCACTGCGTGCGTCCAAGATCAAAACGCCGCCGTCTTCGTCGCGCGCATAGGGTTGCCAGGCTTTGACATCATCAAAACTGATGATTTCAAAGTCATGTTGAAGCCCAGTGGACTGACCCGTTTCCGGATCTTCTTCCGCCTGCGGAGCCGGGAAATAGTCACGCCCAAGGTCCAAGCCCTTAGGGTGGAGGGCATTGGCTACCAGCGAAACGGCAAACACCAGCGCCGCCAGCAGCACGACTTCGCCCAGTAGGGTGCGAGGAGCTTTCATTTAGGAAGTTTGATGGATCCGCTCGGCCGACGGCGAGTTTAGCGCGGTTGGCGTTGCGCGCCAAACAGCACCATGACCGCGAGCAGGAATCCCAGGGCATTTGACCTCGGTTACTTGATGCACGCCCTCGTCATCCAGCAATGATTGGCAGAGTTTGGCGCCGAGGTAGTTGGCTACGAACAATGCGCCCACCCAACTCGGCACGATCGGCACTCGCCAGAATCCCACGAGTTGGCCAACCTTGGGAACAAAACGATTCGCCAAAGGCAAAGCTACACAAAAACTCAGCCAAAATAACGAGAACATTCTGCTGGCGGTCAGCAGCGAGCCGATGCCTTCTTTGCGGGTGCCGTCGGCGTTTTCGCGCGCCAAAATCCACAGATTGTGCAAGTTGGCTTCCTTCTGCTTATTCCAATCCATCAGCACATCGGGCGTTTGCCAGCCGAAAATGCGCTGGCCCCAACTGACTTCTTCGAGAAAACAGAGAATGAAGAATAGGCCGAGTAGTGCGTGGAATCCGTTGCGTTTGCTGCCCAGTGGGAAGGGTCGATCGGGGTTGCGGCTGCGCAAAAACATCGACAAGCACAGCACGCCGGCGGTTAGGAAGAAGGCGGCGGTGGCCCATTCGTAGAAGCCGTCCTCGCGCACCCATGGCCTTAGAAATTCGCGGTTGGAGGCGAAAATCGCGTACGACACCGCCGTCCAAACGACAGCGAACCACAAATAGGCTTTTTGGCCTGTGGTTTCAGGCATGGGGAGTGGGGAGTTTTGGAGGGGCTGGGGCGATCCAGTGGTGGTAGGGGGCTACTGGATACCCAACGATACCCTATGCGGGAAAATTCTGTTGGAAATCTTCGCCGTCAGCCGGAGAAGCGGTCGTTGCTCCACGGCTTGGCGCTGTTGGAGTAGCCGCGTTTCTCCCAGAATCCGAGCTCCTCCCGGCTGAGGAATTCGATTTTGCGGATCCATTTTGCTCCTTTCCACGCGTAAAGACGCGGCGTGATCATGCGCACCGGACCGCCGTGTTCGCGCGGCAGAGGTTGGTTTTGCCATTTGTGCACTAGCAAGACGTCTGGGGCGATGGCGTCGGCGAGTCGCAGGTTGGTGGTGTACGGAATTCCCGACATCGGGTCGCTGTCGTAGGCGGTGACCAGCACGTGTTCGGCATTTTCGGCGGGCACGGCGATCTCGGCCAAGTCGGCAAAGCGCACCCCGGTCCAGCGACTGTCGAGCAAGCTCCAAGTGGTGACGCAATGGAAATCGCTGGCCTCCTCGATCTGCTCCATCGCCATCAAGTCATCCCAACTCAGAACGCATGGGTTTTCGCACTCTCCCGCCAGTTCCAGCTCCCAATCCTGCGGTGCGATCAACGGCTGGTGACCAAGGTCCAACACTGGCCACTTTTCGACGATGTTCTGGCCCACTGGAATTTGCGGTTTGCCGTGGCGATTCTCCGGCCCGCTGCCCTGTTGATCACCGCGATCTTGAGCGGCGGATTCCTGCTCGGCCAACAACGCGCGTTGGCGTTCGATCCAGCGCATGCGCGACGGGACTTTGGACTTGGCGGCGTCGGTAGGGGTACTGCGATCGGAGGTGGTCACGCCCTTAGGCTACAAAAAAACAGGGCTCCCCGCCGCAGCGAGAAGCCCCATCTTCGCTAGCCCCCGCGGCTAGTGAATGTGGTGTGCCAAGCCGTTCGACATTTGCGCCGGTACGCCGGCTGCGCCTACCGCAGCTTGGGTGTACCAGGTCATGCCGCCACCGGCTACCGGCGGCACCACGGTGGTGTGAGTGCCGCTGGCCGACGTGCTTTCCCAAGCACGCGAGTTGTAATCACAAAGCAAGTGAGCATCGAGACCGAACAACGGCGTCAGGTCGACGTCGACCTTGAGCGCGGAAGCCCACATCGTCGAGGCAACGACCGAGCCATTGCTCATGTCGGTCACGGTGAAGGTAATGGTGTTGCCGACCTGTGCCTCGGTATCCAGGCTAAGTTGCAGCGAATCGCCGACGCCCATTCCGGCGGTGCTTGCGTAGGAAAGCGTTTCGGCCGGGTTGCCGTACAGCATCATGTCGAAGCCCGCCCAAGGGATGCCGCCGAACCAGTAACAACCTAAGAAGTTGTTGCCGTTGGCTGCCGATGGGTCGAACCATGTGAAACTATCGGTTTGGCCCAAGCCGCCGTTGGCGATCCACGGGCCGGTAGTGCTGTTGTCCCAGATTTGTCCCCAAGCGTGATAGCGGTTGCCGTTGGGATCGGTGGTCAGGTTGCATTCGACGCCCCATAGATCGACGCTGACAATCCAACATGCCAGCGCGCCGTTGTTGCCGCCGGGCAGTCCGTTCAAGTTGTAAGAGCAATCGGCGTTCGGCCAGTTACTCGGACCGGCGCAGTAAATCGAATCGTCGTACAGGTTGATGGTTTGCTGCACGCCGTTCGGATTGGTTTCGGCCGAGCAGTAGGTGTATTGCAAACCGTTGACTTGGTCGACGTGATCGTGGTTGCGATCCATCAACTTGAAGTTGTCGATCCATTCCTGACCGGAACCGGGGATCGAATAATAGTTCGATAAATTGCTGTTGTTGTACAGCGAGTCCGGTCCGCTACGAGCGACGTTGTTGCTGTTCGGGCGGTCCAGCAAGCCTAGCGCCGGGTGGTAGGTGCCGGCGTATTCCGCAGGCACGGCTTTGCGCGTTGCGATGGGCTGCTTTTGTTGAGCGCTGACCGCATCCGCCAAACAAAGGGCGGCCACGCCGATGAGTAGGTGCCTGAACATGTAGAGATCTCCTGTGCTCGAATGCGAGGGAGGAGCCTATTCATCGACAATTCCTGCGTTCGGAATTGAGGAAAAACGGCGGTTCAGGCGGGTTTAAGCGTGGCTTTCTTGCTTTTCGCGAATTCGTAGTTTGGCTAGGATTTTGCGGCCTAAATCGACTAAATCCTCGATGGCTAAGTACAGCGACGGCACCAAAATCAAAGTGATTGCGGTGGCGAAGACTACGCCAAAGGCCAACGAGATCGCCATCGGGATCAGGAACTGCGCTTGCAGGCTGCGCTCCATCAGCAGCGGACTCAGGCCTAGGAAGGTCGTCATCGTGGTCAGCAGGATGGGGCGGAAGCGGCGCGAACCGGATTCCAGTACCGCTTGGCGCAGCGGCATGCCGGCGGCGCGTTGGCGGTTGATCAGATCGATCATCACCAGCGAGTCGTTGATGACCACGCCGCCGAGCGCGGCGATGCCGATGACCGACATGATCGCCAAGTCCATGCCCATGATGACGTGACCCCAAACCGCACCGACTAATCCGAATGGAATCGCCGACATGATGATCAGCGGTTGCAGGTATGACTTCAGCGGGATGGCGAGCAGCGCGAAGATGATCAACATGGCGAGCATGTTGAGTTCCATCATGCGCTTCATGAAATCGCCTTGTTCTTTTTGCTGCCCTTCCAAGCCGTAGCTCAAGCCGGAGTACGACGCCAAGATTCTGGGCAGTGCTTCTTTCTGCAATTCAGCGAACACCTGGTCGGGCGTGGTCAGCGCCGGATCGATCGATGCGGTGACACGCAAACTGCGTTGGCGTTCGCTGCGGTCGATGGTGGAATAGCCGCGGCTAACGGTGGCGTCGGCGACCATGTGGAAGGGGACTTCACGGCCATCCAAAGTGCGCACGCGCATTTTTTCCAGGGCCGCCAAGCTTTGGCGATCTTCCAGCGGATAGCGCAGCATGACGTCGACCTCCTCGCGGCCGCGTTGCAGGCTTTGAATCTCTTCGCCGTACATGCCTTGGCGTACTTGGCGCGCCAGGTCGCCTAGTGTCAGCCCCAACGACGCACCTAGTGGGGTCAGGCTGAGTTGCCATTCACGTTTGCCTTCGCGGTAGCTGTCTTGCGCTTGCAGCACCCCGCCGATGGCACTGAGTTCGTCGGCAAGTTCGGCTGCTGCTGCTTTGAGTTCATCGAGATCCGGACCAGAAATGCGGATGTCGATGTCGCCGTCGCCGCTCATGGCGTTGGAGTTGAACAGCAGTTCTTCGGCACCGGCAACTCCGCCGGCGCGGCGCTGCCACATGCGGCCGAGGTCGGACGCGGAAATGCTGCGGCGTTCGGAGGAAATCAACTCGAGGTTGACTTCTGCAAGGTGACCACCGCTAAATCCGGTGCCGGCACCGCCCGTGAAAGTGGACTGTTTTTGGCGGTAAGGCTGGCCGCCGACGGCAACGGCGATGTTGCGAATCAACGCTTCGCCTTCTTTGTTTTTCAACTCTTCCTGCAGTTCCAAAGCAGTTTGCTCCAACTGCTCCAACGCCGCTTCGGTGACGTAAAGCGGCGTGCCCAACGGCATCGTCAACTCGGCCACGATGTTGTCGGCTTCAATGATCGGGAAGAAGTTGAACTTAATGCGACCGCTGCCGGCATAAGCGGCGGTGAACATCAACGTGGCCACCCCCAAAGCCAAGGTCGCGTAGCGCCATTTGGTGGCGACGGCCAGCGACGGCTCGTAAACGCGGCGGATAAACCAGGACAAGCCGACGTTAGTCCAATCTTGAAAGCGTCCCCAAATGCCGCGCTTTTGATCTGCTCCCTCTTTGGGCAAGTGGCGCAGGTGGGAGGGCAGAATCCACAGCGATTCCATCAGCGAGAAAATCAAACACGCGACCACAATCAGCGGGATGTTGCGCGAAAACTGTCCCATGCTTCCCGGCATGAACAGCATCGGCATAAAGGCGACCATCGTGGTTAAGACCGCGAAGATGACAGGTACCGCCATTTCACGGGTGCCATCCACCGCCGCGGATAAACCGTCTTTCCCTAGTTGGCGATGATTGTGAATGTTCTCCGCAACCACAATCGCATCGTCCACCACAATTCCGAGCACGGTGATGAACGCCATCAGCGAGATCATGTTGATCGACACATCCATCATCGGCATCAGCGCGGCACTGCCGAGCAGCGCAATCGGAATACCGAGCGTGACCCACAGTGCCAACCGCAGGCGCAGAAATAGCGACAGCGCAATCAACACCAGCAGCAAACCCTGCGCGCCGTTGTTGATCATCGTGTCCATGCGTTCGCGCAGCAAACGCGAATCGTCGGCAAAAATAGTTAGGTTGATACCGGCCGGCAATTCTTGGCTGACCTGATCCAAATAAGCGTTGGCGTCGGCAGCGACATCGATGGCGCTTTGCTCGCCGACGCGGAATACGCTAAGGATGATGGCGGGCTGGTCGTTTAATCGGGTTAGCTGATCGGTGTCGGCAAAGCCATCGACGATGGTGGCGACGTCGCCAACCAGCAATTGCGCACCATTCGGCAAACTACGCAAAGGCAGCCGACGAAATTCTTCGGCGGTATATGCCTGGCCTTTGCTGCGCACCAGAATCTCGCCGCCGCGGGTCTTCAGCGTACCGCCGGGCAAGTCCAATGAGCTGCGACGTACAGCGGCCGCGACCTCGTCGAAACTCAAGCCGTATCGCTGCATTTCGATTTCACTGACCTCAATCGAGATCTCAAAGTCGGCAACGTTGCTCAGCCGCACCTGAGTAATCTCCGGCTGCTGCTGCAAACCACTGCGCACATCCTCGGCGATGCGGCGCAGCGTCCACGCGTCGGCATCTCCCCAAACCGCGACCTCAATGACCTGATTGTTGACGTCAATCAACGTCACCATTGGCTCCTCGGTGTCCTCGGGGAAGTTGTCAATGCGATCAATTTCCGCTTTGACATCATCCAAAAACACGTTGCGGTCGACGGTGTCCAAATACTCCACCGTCACCGTGCCGAAGTTCTCATTGGCTTGCGATTGCACCCGATCGACGCCGGACAATCCTTGCACCGCCTCTTCGATGCGCATGCAAATCGCTTCTTCGACCTCTTGCGGCGAAGCACCGGGATAGGTCACCGAAACCATCACCGCATCCACACTGGTTTGCGGAACGATTTCCTGGCGCAGCCCCTTCATCGTGAAGAAGCCGACAACCAGCACCATGATCATCAGCACATTGCTGGCGACCGGGTTGTGGATAAACCAAGCAATAGGACCGCGGTTCATCGCTGTTCTCCGTTGGCGTGGGCAGAACGATCGGCAATGCGCACATTCATGCCGCTGGTGACCGCGGGCAACGGCGTGACGCAGACGCGCTCACCATTTTCCAAGCCTCCGCTAATTTGCACCTCGCGCGCTTCACTGCGCAGAACTTCCACCTTGCGGATCTCAATTTGCTCCTTCGGCGTGACCACCAAAACGGTTCCGTCTTCGCGCAGCACCGCGCGCGGCAACGTGGCCACCGACGGGAAATTGCGGCCGCTCATCACGGCTTGCAAAAACATACCGGGAACCATCGCAGCGTGTTGCGTGCTCTTGCGCAGGGCAAACGGATCGTCGACTTGAGCGATCACCGTCAACATGCGGTTGCGCGGATCCAAGCTTGCTTCACTGCCGATGACCGTAGCCGGCCAAACTTGTTCGACACCGCCGACGTCGCCACGAAGCTCGACGGTCAATTCCGATGCACTGTCCGCATCACCGAGCTGCAAATCCAGCCAAGCCAATTCCCTCATCAAAACCGGCAAGCGCACTTCGGCGCGGCTGCTGTCGTAAATACTGCCCAGCATGGTTCCAGGTGCTACGAATTGACCGACCTTGGCGACGGCTTGCAATACGCGACCGTCGATCGGGGCAATGACGGTACAGCGCGACAACGCCAGCTTGGCCTGCGCCACTCCGGCTTCGGCGGCGCGCAAATTGGCGCGTGCCATCTGCAATTGCGGTTCGCGTGCAACCAAAGGCGGTGCATCGCCCTCGCCGTGTTCTTGCCAATCCAGCAACGCTGCGTCGGCTTCGGCTTGCTCTACTTGCAGCGCTGCTTTGGCTTGAGCCAACTGCGCTTCGGCCGAGGCAACGGCGAGCTCGTAGTCGGCCGCGTCGATCTTGAGCAGCGGTTCACCTGCTGCAAAAAATTCGCCATCTCGCCATTGCTCGGCAACCCAAAGCACACGACCACCAACTTCAGCGGCCAATTGCACTTGGTTTTGCGGGACGAGTTCGCCATGAGTGACGACGTCAAGCTGGCGGGCCTGGATGGTGACCGGGATAACGTCAACAAGCGGCATCGATTGCTCGACTTGTTGGCGCTCCAGTTCGGGCGCTGTTGAATTCAACCATTTCGCACCGAGCATGCCGACGGCAAGGAACGCCACCGGAGCTACAAATTTGGCTGCGGAAGTAAGAGGCAACATGATTCTGTTTCGTGGACGGGAAGTTCGGATCGCAGGACGAATCAAGTAGCGGAAACCAGCGGACGCAAGTCTCCACCCAGTGCGAGATAAAGGTCAATGCGGTTGATCAACACCATCAAATGGGTTTGCAGCAACTCCAGTTCCTTCTGCTGCTGATCCATACGGCTTTGCAAAGTCGTCGCCAAACTGCCGACACCTTGCTGATAGCGGCGTTCGGCGCGTTGCAAGTCTTGTTTAGAGCGGTCGTGAACCTCGGCCATGGTTTGCCACTGTTCGCGCAACTCCTGTTCGGCTAGCAGCGCGCTTTCTACTTCGGCGTAGGCCAGCAGCGCGCGTTGCGTGAACTCCAATTCGGCTTGGCTGATGCCGGCGGCGCGCAACTCAACTTGGTTGCGCAATCGACCGCCTTCAAATAATGGTGCAACCAAGTTGCCGGCCAAACTCCAAACGCGAAGATCGCCATCGAGCAAATCTCCAAGGGTTTCGCTCATCGTTCCACCGCTAGCGGTTAGGGCTAAGCGCGGATAGAGCGAAGCTCGGGCAACGCTATGTTCGGAATGGGCGGCCAGCAGTCGCGCTTCGGTAGCGCGCAAATCCGGACGGCGTGCCACCACTTGTGCGGGCAGGTCCGCAGCCAAAGTGGGGGGCAAATCCGGCAACTGCGTAGCCAATCCCGAGGCAGTGGTTTGGTAAGTGTTGCCGCTGCGCATCGATTGCAACGCACGCAATTGCTGATCGCGGTTGATCTTTACGCTGTGCAAACGCGCATCCATTTGCTGGGCGGTATTGCGCGCACTATTCCAAAGATCGGCAGGCGCCAAACCTTGGCGGTAGCGCTTGCCGATGTGATCTGCCAAAGCATGCGCGGTCGCCGCCAATTCTTCGCTTAAGCGCAATTCAACGTCGGCGGCAACGGCGGCAAACCAAACCTTGCTTGCTTGACCGGCCAACGAAAGCTGTGCACCCTGCCACTCGGCGGTGCCGGCCTGCCACTGGGCAAGGGCCGCATCTTCCTCAGCATCGATGCGACCCCATAAATCCAGCTCCCAACTCAGGTTCAGGCCTAAATTGGCCTGACTATTGGTAATCGGTAATACGCTAGGTGCGCCGGGAATCGGCAATCCAATCAAGTTGGTACGACTACGCCCTGCTCCCAAACTCGCCGATACCGACGGCATCTTTTGACCGGCAACCAACTGAGTTTGCAGCTCCAATTGATGCAATTGCGCGGCGGCGGCTCGCAGGTCCAAATTGTTTTGCAGTACGCCGTCGATGGTGTGATTCAAATCCGCGCTGGCGAAGTCTTGCCACCAAGGTTGCAGTTGCCATGCTTCTACCGCGATGGGGGAGGCATGCTCGCTGACCAGCGCGTCGGATTGTTGTTCGGTTTTCGCGGTCGGGCTCGAACAGGCGGCGACTGCGACCAGCAACAGAGCGGAAGTGGGGCGAGCCCAAGACTGGGATGGTGAGCCGATCATTCTTTGTCCTCCGGCAAGCAGTCTTCACCGAGCGAGCAGCCGCGGCGGTTGCGTTGGTCGTCGAACAACCCAGGTTCGGCGGCAGCAGAAAAACCGGCGCTGCAGAAGCGCACGAGTTCGTCGATCAGCATTTTGGGATCGTCGAGGCGGACGCGGCCGCCGGTCAATGCCGATGCCAAAAGGTGGCCGTCGGCCATCGCGTGCACCATCGCGCCTTTCATGAACATGCCGCGGGCGAAGATTTGCTCCTCGCTGAGGTGGGGGCAGCAGGGATCCAGCGCCGAGAAAAAGCGATTGGCAAGCGGCCGAAAAATGCTGACCACGATTTCGACGATTTCCGGGGTCGGCTCTTGGTGCAAGCGGGCCAGCAGATTCGGTAGTTGGCGATCTTCTTGCATGAAGTGCTCAATCGGCGCGGTGAAAAAGATGCGCAGCACTTCATCCAGCGAAACACCGTCGGGGCCGGCCGCCGCTTCGGCTTCGTCGAGTTGTCGCATGCGCAGCTCGTTCAGCGGTCCGATGTGACGTTCGATCAATGCGCGGATCAATCCGGCCTTGGAGCCGAAGTGGTAATTGACCGCCGCCAGGTTGGCGCCGGCCATGTCGGTGATTTCGCGAATGGAAATCCCCTGGAAGCCGCGTTCCGAGAAAAGAGTCTCGGCGGCGTCCAACAATCGAGCTTGGGTCGTGGAGGGATTCACTGGAATGTATGTATAAAACAAACGTTTGAATCATGCAAGCTTGAGTTTGGAATTTCTTCCTGAAATTAGCCTAAGTCCACCAAAAAGCCCGCTTTTGGGGCCTTAATTTTCTTCCGCCCGACGCGCCAGCTCGTTCTCGAGGAAGTAAATCATGATGTACTCCTCGGCCGTTCGGCGCGGACCCGGCTCGTCGCGCATCCGTCGCGCGGTGGCCTGCAGGTGGCGCTCGCGGAAGAAGCGATAGGCCTTCACACCGCCGTGCGACTGCTCAGGCCGCAGCGGCTGAATGCCAAGCGCCTCCTCGGCCTCTTCCTGGCTCAGCGACGACCGCCCTTTCTGCTCCATGAAGTGCTCCAGCGAGCGAATTTGCTCGGTGCGCACGCCGATCAAAAATTCACGGAAGGCCAGTCCTTCATCCTCGGTGGGGTTGGGGCGGGCAAAGTACTCGACGAATTCGGGATCACAGCCGGCTTGCAGCAGGCGCATCATTTCCGATACACCCAGCAACGTGCCCAAGCTGACGCGAATGCGTCGGCGCGCCGTCCACGTGGCTTGCAGTAGCGGCGAAAAATCACGCACCGTCCAGTGCAGATAATTCTCCCACGTGGTGCACAGCTTCTCGACCGCCAACGTGCGCAACTCGAAGCTGTTCTTTTGGTCGCGGCTAATCGAGCCCAACAACTCTTCCGCCAGCAGCGTGTAAACACAACCGTGCAGCCAGTCATCAATGCGCTGCTTGAGATCCTCGACGCGCTCCGGATTGCCGTCTTCCAACTCGCGCGCGATGAAACGCGCTAACCGCCAGAAGTTCAATTCGGCATGCACCAAGGTGCGGCCAACCAATGCCCGCGTTGGGATGAACATCTCGTAGTTCGTCTCGTTGGCCTGGACCATGTGGTTGACCATCGTCGACAAATCGCGTTCGCGCGAACCGAGCGTGCTTTCGGCAAATACCCCAGGGAAGGCTTCTAGAGCTTCGGCGACCTTTTCGACACGCTCAATATTGTTCACCAAGAACAACCGCAGTTGAAGAATGCTCTCTTCGTCGGTGGTTCCGATCTCTTCCCACAGATCGCGAATCGTCTGCCGCTCGGGTTCGGTAAACGAACCTACGGGACCGAAGCGCAGTTGCAGAGAAGCCATTTCTGACGAAAGTTTTGGCCAAGCGGGCATGGAGGCGGCTGGGCAGGCGGTTCCAAGGTCAAGTGCGGTAAAGGCGGTCGCCGGCGTCGCCGAGTCCTGGCAGGATATACCCTTTGGAGTTCAATTTCTCATCCAAAACGCAGAGATGTAAGTCGACGTCGGGGTGCGCGGCCTGCAAAGCTTCGACGCCTTCCGGTGCGCCGAGGATGGCGAGGAACTTCAATCGCTTGGCGCCCCAAGCTTTGACTTGGTCGACCGCAGCCGCCGCAGAACCGCCGGTGGCCAGCATCGGATCCAAAACCAAGCACAAGTCTTCGCACGGCCCGGACGGCTTTTTGGCGTAGTACTCGACCGGCTCCAGCGTTTCTTCGTTGCGGTAGAAACCAAGGTGGCGCACCGACGCGCGCGGCAGCAGCGCCGAAAGCCCGTCGACCATTCCCAAACCGGCGCGCAGGATCGGAACCAACGCAATGCTGTCGGCCAAACGCTGGGCCTGGCACGGTTGCAGCGGCGTCTGCACTTCGACCGGCTCGGTTAGGAGGTCGGATGTGGCTTCCACGCCCAGAAGTAAAGACAGTTCATATATGAGTTTACGGAAGATCTCTGGGGGAGTATCCTGGGCCCGCAGCTGTGCGAGCTTGTCTTGGACTACCGGATGGTGGGATACGGACAACTTCGCCATGCGCGAAGCATAACCCCTCAGCTTGTGATCATGGAAGAGGCGAATTCAAAGCACCCGCCAATCGATTGGATTGCCGTTTATCAGGACTCACGCTACGTGTTCTCCTGCCAGGGCAAGGACTACGATTTGGCTCTCAACGGTGAAGCGCCGTCGTTGGCTGAATTGCAGCAGTCGGTCACCTTGATCACCGCGTGGAATCCTAATTCCAACGAGCGCCCTCAGGATTGGAACGAGGCTGCGAATCTGCGCTTGAAACAGTCGCTGACCGAAGCCGGCTACGACTTTGCCGACGCTTGGGGGGCTTCGCTTCCTGGGGTGAAGCCGGAATGGAAGGAGAGCGGCTTCGTAGTTTTCGGCTGGACGCGTGCCGAAGCCGCCCGCTGGGGTCGGACCTGGGCGCAGCGCGCAGTGGTGTATTTAGACGCCGAGTCCAGCGAGTTGATTTTCTGTGAAGACGAGCAAGTCATCGCTTGCGGCTTGCAGCACATCGCCGCCGAGCAAGGTTGAGCAAACGCAGTCCGGCGCCGTCGCGGCGCTAAGATTGCTTGGATGAACGCTGCGTCTGAGTCAGCAACCTCCCCCGAGCCGTTGGTGCGGCGAAGCGTAGACCGGGTCGCCGTCGATTCCCGGGCCGCGTCGTTCACTACGCGTTCGATTAAGAAACAAGCCAAGCGCCAGGGTTTGAACATGGTCGTTTCGATGACCGACCTGACCACCCTGGAAGGCAAGGATTCGCCGCAAACGGTTCGGGCGTTGTGTCGCAAAGCGTTGCGACCTGCAGTCGGCATCGACGGCATTCCGCAGGTTGCCGCCGTTTGTGTTTACCCGGCTTTTGTGGCTTTGGCGAAGGAGTACGTCGGCGATAGCGGCGTGCAAGTAGCCAGCGTCGCGACTTCGTTTCCTAGTGGGCAGTCGCCGCTGCCGTTGCGTTTGGATGAAGTCCAACAAGCAGTCGAAGCCGGTGCCGATGAAATCGATATGGTGATTTCGCGCGGCGCGTTTTTGGCTGGTGAGTTGCAGCGGGTGCACGATGAAATTGCTGCGGTCAAAGAAGCCTGCGGCGCGGCCCACTTAAAGGTGATTTTGGAAACCGGCGAGTTGGAGACTTACGACAACGTGCGATTGGCTAGCGATCTTGCCATTCAAGCCGGTGCGGATTTCATCAAAACCAGTACTGGCAAAGTGTCGCCGGCGGCAACGATGGGGGTGACCTTGGTCATGCTTGAAGCCATTCGCGATCACTACTTACAAAGCGGCCAGATGATCGGCATGAAGCCTGCCGGCGGCATTCGCACCGCCAAAGAAGCACTGCATTATTTGGTCATGGTCAAAGAAACGCTGGGCGACGCCTGGCTCAGTCCGAAGTGGTTCCGTTTCGGCGCGTCTTCGCTGCTGGATGATGTGCTGCGCCAACTGCGCAAGCAGGAACTCGGCCCTTACACCGCTCACTACGACGTTTACTAAGCGCAATGTCTACCTCTTCTACCGACTCCTCGCCATCCGGCGCCTCGCTGCAGTTCGGCGACAAGTGGCAGCTGGATGCCGCTCCGGAAAGTACGCCGGTGAGCATTGCCGACGAATACGGTGTGTTCGTCAACGGCGATTTTCGTGCTGGGCAATCAGGTCAAAAAATGGCCACGATCAACCCTGCAACCGAAGAAACGCTCGCCGAGTTCGCCGTAGCCGATGAATCCGACGTCGACGCAGCCGTCACTGCCGCACGCCAAGCGTTGCCCGCTTGGCAAGCATTGCCGGCGGTGGAGCGCGGTAAGTACCTGTACCGACTTGCCCGTCGCTTGCAGGAGCGCGCGCGCGAGTTTGCCATCCTCGAGACTATGGATGGCGGCAAGCCGATTAAGGAATCGCGTGACGTCGACATCCCCGAAGCTGCTAAGCACTTCTTTTATCACGCAGGCTGGGCCGACAAGCTGGATTACGCGTTCCCCGGCCGTAGCGTCGAGCCGGTTGGAGTTTGCGCGCAAATCATTCCGTGGAACTTCCCGTTACTGATGGCGGCGTGGAAAATTGCGCCGGCGTTGGCGTGCGGGAACACCGTGGTGTTGAAGCCGGCCGAAACCACGCCGTTGACTGCGTTGCGCTTGGCTGAAATCCTGCGCGAAATTGAATTGCCTGCGGGTGTGGTCAACATCATCACCGGTGCGGGCGCAACCGGTGCTGCCCTTGCCAACCACCCAGGTGTCGACAAGGTTGCGTTTACCGGCAGTACCGATGTCGGCAAAGTGCTGGCTGATGCTGTCGCCGGAACCGGTAAGAAGTTGACTTTGGAATTGGGCGGTAAGTCGCCGCACATCATCATGGACGACGCAAGTTTGGATCAGGCGGTAGAAGGCGTGATTCAGGGCATTTACTTCAATCAGGGTCACGTCTGCTGCGCCGGCTCGCGCCTGTTTGTGCAAGAGGGCGTGCTCGATGAAGTGATGCAAAAATTGGAATTGCGCATGCAGACTTTGCGTGTCGGCGATCCGCTGGATAAGAACACCGATGTGGGTGCGATTAACTCGGCGGCGCAGTTGCAAACCATTCAGCGCTACGTGCAAGCCGGCATCGACGAAGGAGCTGAGCTGGTGTCGCCTACCCAAAGTGAGTTGCCTGAAAAAGGCTATTGGCAAGCGCCGTGTTTCTTCAAAGGAGTGCAGCCGGTGCATACCATTGCACGCGAAGAGATCTTCGGTCCGGTGTTGTCGGTGTTGAGTTTCCGCACGCCTGAAGAAGCGCTGCAACGCGCCAATCAATCGCCTTATGGCTTGGCTGCCGGCATTTGGACTGACAAAGGTTCGAAGATGTTCTCGCTGGCTTCACGCATCAAAGCCGGCGTGGTTTGGTGCAACAGCTACAACCGATTCGACGCGGCGTCGCCGTTCGGTGGTTTCAAACAATCCGGCTTCGGGCGCGAAGGCGGACGTCATGGACTTCGTGCCTACCTGAACCTGAAGTAATGAGCTCTTCCGACCGACTTCCGATTTTGAAAACCTACAAGCTGTTTCTCGGCGGCGCCTTCCCGCGCACCGAGTCCGGCCGCACCATGCTGATTCCAGGTGCCGGCGGCGAAGCTTGCGCTCACCTTTGCCATGGGTCGCGCAAAGACCTGCGCAATGCCGTCGCCGCAGCGCGCAAAGCACAACCGGGTTGGCAAAAACGTAGTGCTTATAACAAAGGCCAGATTCTGTACCGCATGGCGGAAATGTTGGAAGGCAAGTCAGCTGAATTTGCGGCTGCACTATGCGATGCCGCCCCGCTAGCAGGCGACGGTGAGCCGGCCGAGGAATTCACTTTGCCATCCGAAGAAGAGGCGCTTGCCGAAGTGCAGGAAGCCGTCGATCGCTTGGTTGCTTTTGCCGGTTGGGCCGACAAGTACCCACAAGTGCTGGGCTGCGCCAACCCGGTTGCCGGCCCGTTCCATAACTTCACTATTCCGGAAGCCACCGGCGTGGTTGGCATTGTTGCGCCGAATGAGCAACCGTTGCTGGGCTTGATTTCGCTGATGGCACCGGTGCTTTGCGCCGGCAATTCAGTCGTGGCCTTGGGCTCGTCCACGCAGCCATTGGCGACTGCGTTGTTCGGTGAAGTTTGCGCCACTTCCGACGTTCCCGGCGGGGTCGTTAATTTACTCACCGGTTATCGCGACGAACTCATCGACCACTTCGCCAGCCATCGCGATATCGACGCCATTCACGCCGCCGGATGCAGTGGCGACGAACGTCGGCGATTGGAACTTGGGGCGGCCGAGAACCTGAAGCGCGTGACCGTGCGCGAGGTCAGCGGCGAGCAGTGGTACGACCGCCGCACTTGCCATTCGCCTTACTGGATCGAGTCCTTCGTAGAGATGAAGACTTTGTGGCATCCGCTGGCGACTTAAAAGTCTGCCCGATCTGCGCTCGGTCATCGCCGCCACCGCAGCTGTGGTGCTAAGGTGGCGGCATGCGCACCCCGCTCCAACTGATCCTTGCCGCGTTGGTGGCCTCCGCTTGGCTGGCGTTGCCCCAATCCGCTGCCGCGGCCGTCCCGGCGCAAGAGCTCAAGCTGCCGTCGATTTTCGGCGACCACATGGTGATGCAAGCCCAAAGCGAAGTGCCGGTTTGGGGCGTGGCGGCGCCCGGCGCGTCGGTACAGCTGAAAGGCGGATGGTGGGGCGGAGCATTAACCACCAACGCCGACGCCGCCGGCAAATGGCAGCTGGACCTGCGCTCGCCTCAGTCCGGCGGTCCGTACACAATCACCGTGACCAGCGGCGATCAATCCATTCAGTACAAAGACGTTTTGCTTGGTGAGGTTTGGTTGTGCGGCGGCCAGTCGAATATGGAATGGACGCTCGGGCCAGGCGTCGGGCCCGGAATTGCCGACTGGCAAAATGAAGTTGCAGCGGCAAACTTTCCCAACATACGCCTGTACGACGTGCCGCATAAGATTTCACTGGAGCCACAGTGGCAGGGCGCCGGCAATTGGCGTCGTTGCAGTCCGGAAACCGTCACGCGTTTCAGCGCCGTGGGTTATTTATTCGGTCGCGAGCTGCATCAGGAATTGGAAGTTCCGATTGGTTTGATTAGTTGCAATTGGGGCGGCACTGTTGCCGAAGCTTGGACCAGTGAAGAGACTCTGGCGAAAATGGAAGACTTCGCTCAACCGTTGGATGCCGTTGCCAAGCTCGCCGGCGATGGCGTCGATGCCGACCAGCAACTTGGGCAAATGCGACAACAGTGGTGGCAGAAGGTCAATCGTTTGGAACCTCTGCCGGCGTCCTTCTCTGGGTACCAGGCAAGCGGAAGTTCCCAAGGGAAGTATGAGTCCAGGGGTTGGAAGCCCGTTGCCTTGCCCGCCGCATGGTCCGACGACTTGGCCAACTTTGATGGCGTGGTTTGGTACACGCGCGAAGTGCAGGTACCCAAAGCTTGGATCGGCAAACCTTGGATGCTTGAGCTCGGTCCCATTGATGACTTCGATACCGTTTGGTTGAATCGTCAGCGCGTTGCGGCGACTCATCAATCCGGTAAGTGGAACCAACCGCGGCGCTACAAAATCGACCCGGCGTTCACGATGACCGGCAAATGCCGTTTGACCATTCGCGTGGTCGATTCCGGTGGTGGCGGCGGATTCATCGGCGAGGCGGAGCAGATGAAGCTTTACATGCCTGGCGACCCGCAAACTGCGGTTTCGTTAGCCGGTGAATGGCAATCGCAACGCGGAGTGGCGATCGGAAAAATCGGCGCCTATCCGTTCCAGACCAAATTGCACCCCAACTTGCCGACGGTGTTGCACAACGGCATGTTACGACCAGTCATTCCCTACGCCATTCGCGGCGCAATCTGGTACCAAGGCGAATCCAACCGCACTCGCGCCGCGCAATATCAGCGCTTGTTCCCGCGCATGATCGCCGACTGGCGGCGCTTGTGGGACCGCGGTGATTTCCCGTTCTACTTCGTGCAAATCGCGCCGTTTGCATACGGCGGTGATCAAGGTCAAGCGGCGGCGCTGCGCGAAGCCCAAACGATGACGATGGCGGTGAAAAACACCGGCATGGCGGTGACGATGGACGTCGGCAATCCGCGCGATATTCACCCGGCGAACAAGCAGGCGGTTGGCAAACGCTTGGCGTTGTGGGCGTTGGCGAAGACTTATCCACATCAATTGCGTACCCGCCAAGCATCCGAAATCGTTTACAGCGGTCCGATGCTTGCCGACGCGACCCCTGCTGGTGGAATTTTGAAGTTGGGCTTCGATCACGATGGTGGTTTGAGCACGCGCGACGGCAAAGCGCCTTCGCACTTCCAAGTCGCTGGTGAAGATCGAATCTTCCATCCGGCGACGGCTCGCATCGTGGTATCCGGCGACGGCCGACCGCAAATTTGGTTGCGCAGCGATGCGGTTTCCAAACCTGTCGCAGCGCGCTATGCCTGGGGTGCCGCCGACGAACCCAACTTGCAGAACGGCGCCGGACTACCGTCACCGAGCTTCCGCACCGACAGTTGGAAGCCGCATCCGTAACGGGCTTGCGATTCGCTCGAGGCTTCATCCAAAAGCGCGACTTCGGCGGCTAAGCTATGCGCCATGTCTGCCGAAGTCACAGCCGCGCTACTCGAACGACGCCACTGGATCTTTGATCTGGATGGCACGCTGACCGTGCCGGTGCACGACTTCCCGGCGATTCGTGCCGAGCTCGGATTGTCGGAAGAACAGGGCACTTTGGAGGGCATTCAAAGCTTGCCCGACGAGCGGCGTGATGCAGTCATGGTGCGGCTGGATGAAATTGGTTGGGAGTACGCCACACAGGCCACGCCCCAACCCGGCGCACTCGACTTTTTGCATCTACTCCACAGCTTGGGCTGCCGCATGGGCGTGGTCACCCGCAACAACGACGCCAACCTTCATGAAAGCTTGCGCCGCTGCGGCATGGACGACTTCTTCGCCGCCGACTGCCGCTTTAGCCGTGATCAACCGCCGGCCAAGCCGTCGCCCGAACCGTTGCACCGATTGCTCAAAGGGTGGCAAGCCGACCCGGCCGACGGCGTGATGGTGGGGGACGCGATCTATGATTTGCAAGCCGGACGCGCCGCAGGTGTGGCAACGCTGTACCTGGATTCCTACGGCGCCGGATCGCTTGGGGACCTGGCCGATTTGCATGTGCAAAACTGGCAACAGGTATTGGACTTGGCTCCGGCTCTGTAAGCCAAATCCACGTTCACCGCATGGTCGGTCTATGCCGGAGCCGCTTCGGCAAAGCTGGCTTGAACCTGATCGATGATCTGGGTTTCCAGCTGCTGCGCGCGGGTGACGATGGCTTCGCCCTCTTCCAAGAACTGAGCCATGCGCGCTTTGTCCTCGAAATCGGCACCGTTGATTTGCACGTTGAGGAAAGCTCCCATCACTGCAGTGCGTGCGCACAATGCGGCAACACCGGCATCGGAAATGGATGCTTCCAGGCCGTCCTTGACCATTGCTTCGGCAACTTCCATCGATTCCAACGCCACTTCCATGATGCGGAACGGCGTTTGAATTGCGCCTAGGGTCGCGGCTTGCACCGCAGCGTGCTTGGCGGTCTTGTCTTCGTCGGTTTTGGACGGCAAACGCCACGCGGCCATGATTGCGTTAAAGGCTTCGGTGTCGGCGTCGATCAAGCGCAGCAGTTCATCGTGATTGGCTTTGCCCTTTTCGGCCCAATCGCTGAACTCTTCCCAACGCTCGTCCCAACCGCGTTTGTGCGACGACAAGTTGGCGACCATTGCGCCCAAAGCGGCACCCAATGCGCCCACGGTTGCAGCAACCGATCCGCCGCCAGGAGCGGGGGATTCACTTGCGGTTTCTTCGGTGAAAGCACGCACCGACATCGCCGACAATGGACCGCTGTCGCTGCCGCCGGCAATCACGTATTCGATGATCTTTTCTTCCGGAACAAAGGGGCCAAGTTCATCCAAGCCCATCGACTTGACCGCGATCTTGATCAGCTCTTTATCTGCCAACCCAGTCGAACGCTTCTGCTTGCGCAGGAAGTAACGGCCGGCTTCCAACATCGCTTGCAACGGAATCAAGCCAACCAACTCGGAACCGGTGACGCGAATGCCACGTGCGGCTGCCTTGGTGACGACTTCATCAAAGGCGACGTGAATCGGCGTGACCGAAACATCGGTCAGGTTCATCGACACTTGGCAAATGCCGTATTCCTCGATGTACCAACCAATACCTTTCACCGCTTTCAACGACCCCGGCAGCCATTCGGCTTTGCCGTCGGCGTCACGCACGATCGGGCCAGTCAAGATGCAACCTTCGCGATGAATGCGACCTTTTTCGCGCACGTCAAAAGCAATTGCATTGGCACGACGCGAGCTGGTGGTGTTGAGGTTGACGTTGTAAGCAATCAAAAAGTCACGCGCGCTCACCGCAGTCGCGCCGCTCTTGGCTTGGAATTCCGCTGGTCCGAAATCCGGCGCCCATTCCGGATCCTGCAAACGCTTGCTCAACGCTTCGTATTCGCCGCGACGCACATTCGCCAAGTTGCGGCGCTCGGGTTTGGTGGCGGCGTGCTCGTAGCAATAAACGGTCAGGCCAACCTCATCACCCAAGCGTTGCGCTAGGGTGCGTGCATAATCGACGGTTTCTTCCATCGTCACACCGGAAATCGGCACCAACGGGCAGACGTCCATGCAACCAAAACGCGGATGTTCGCCGCTGTGCTTGCTCATGTCGATCAGCTCCTTGGCCATGCGCCCGGCGATGACCGCAGCTTCGATTACAGGCTCAGGTTCACCGGCAAAGGTGACCACGGTGCGGTTGGTCGCCGCGCCGGGGTCGACGTCGAGCAATTTGACGCCGTCGACGGTCTCGATGGCGTCGGTAATGCGCTTAATTAGGTCCAAATCCCGGCCTTCCGAGAAGTTGGGAACACACTCAATGATTCTTTTCATGGCAGGTCCGCTACAGGCGGTGGGCTAACTTAATCCGCTGCCCACATTCCGCCAAGCATTATTCCGCGAACCGCCGCAGCCTAGCTAGCCGGTACGCACGCCGATCAATTCCAACACGGCTTCACCGTACTGCTCCAACTTCGCCGGACCGACGCCATGGATTTGCGCCATTTCCTCTAGCGAGCCTGGCCGATGCTTGGCAATGAGCTTCAGAGTCTTGTCGCCAAATACCGTGTACGGCGGTTTTTTCGCCTCTAGCGCCAGTTTTCGCCGCCATTGGGCAAGGATGCGGAACAGCTCTTCGTCGAAGCCATCAAAGTCTGGGCTGGAAACCGGGCTGTACGCCTTGCGTTTGCGGCCGTTCAAGTCCTCGCCCTCACCCGGCCAGCGCAGCGCCTGACGTACCCGGTTCTGCATCACGTCGACGCCGTCTTGGGTGATTTCCAGCAGCGGATATTGCGTGCCGACGGTGCAGATCAAACCGCTTTCTTCCAGCGAGTCGAGCAAATCGAGGACAAATTGGCGGCCGAGCTCTTTGAGTAAGCCGTGGGTGGAGAGTCGATCCAGCCCCGAGCGGCGGATCTCCGCGGTGTTTGCTCCGACCAGCATCGCCGCCACCCGCGCGCGTCCGTATTGGCCGTGCGCCCGCGCCACGCCGGACAGTGCCATGCGCACCCAGGTGTGTTCTTGATCGCTGAGCTCGCGGCGCTTCTCCAAGCTATCGTCGCTGCAGCGGTCGCAGTGATTACAACCTTGCAGCAACTCCTTGGCGTCGGGATCGCCGAAGTATTCCAGTACGCTGCGATGGCGGCAAGTGCTGCCATTGGCGAAGCTGATCAACCGCGATAACTTCCGCAACGCAACCTGAATGTGCGGCGGCTGTTCTTGTTGCGGGTTGCCTTCGGTAATCAAAAACTCGGCGGTGCGCGCATCTTTGGCTTGGTGCAACAGCACCGCGCGTCCGCCGTCTCCGTCACGTCCGGCGCGGCCTACTTCTTGGTAGTAAGACTCCACCGACGTCGGCAATGCCAAGTGAATCAGCAGGCGGATGTCCGGCTTGTCGATGCCCATGCCGAAGGCATTGGTCGCCGTCAGTACATCGAGTTTGTCCTGCAAAAACTCCTCTTGGACCCGACTGCGGTAATCGCTTTCACAACCGGCGTGGTAATGCTTGGCGGCAAAACCCAGCGCGCGTAAATGCTCGGCAGCTGCTTCGGTTTGCTTGCGTGTCGACGCATAAACCAACACCGCTTTATCGTCGTCGCGTTCGCGCACCAATTGCTCCAACTGCTCCAGCCGATCGGCCTCGCCGCGGGTGCGGATGACGTCTAGATGCAAATCGGGGCGATGGAAGCCGCGCACAAAAACCGCCGGTTGTTGCATGCCCAGCGCTTGACCCATTTCTTCCTGCACCTCCGGCGTGGCGGTTGCGGTCAGCGCGGCAAGGCGGGGGGGATTGGTTTGGCGGACCACATCGCGGATCGACAAGTAGTCGGGCCGGAAATCATGTCCCCAATGTGAAACGCAATGCGCTTCATCGACCGCCAATAACGAAATCGGCACCTGATTCAGCAATTCGCGAAACGACGGCTGTGCCAATCGCTCCGGCGCGATGTACAGCATTTTGAGCTGGCCGTTGCGAAAGGCCGACAGCACCTCGTGCTTTTCTTCAGCATCTTCTGCACTGGTGATTTTGGCCGCCGCGATGCCGCGCTGGCGCAGAGCATCGACCTGATCCTTCATCAGCGCAATCAGCGGCGAAACGATGACAGCCGTGCCTTCACACAGCAGCGCCGGCAGCTGAAAACACAATGATTTGCCTGCCCCGGTTGGCAGCACCGCAACCGTCGGCCGCCCCGACAAAATCGAGCGCACCACCTCCTCTTGACCTGGACGAAATTCGTCATGGCCAAAATGGCGCTGTAGGGCGGGAAGCAACGCGGGCATGTACGGACCCGGGCTCCTCGCCAGGGGCTTACTATGATGCTGAACCGCGACCGCAACTTCCACATTGAGTAGACGGTTTCATCGCCAAAAGGTAACAATCCGTTCGAAATCCGACCAGCAGCCGCGCCACCCGATGACGTCCTCCGAATCGCCTACCCAAATCCGACCCGCGACCGACGCGGATTCGGCCGGCATCATTCGCCTAATCGAGGACATCTTCCATGAATACCCGGGATGCGTCATGGACGTCGAGACGGAGGAGTACAAGCTCAAAACCCCGGCGACGTCTTACGACCGCTTTTGGGTAGTGGAGCGCGAAACGGAAATCGTCGGCTGTATCGCGTGCAGCTTTGATCAGGCGACCGGCGACTTTGAATTGCAAAAGCTGTACATCCACGCCGACCTGCGATGCGGTGGGTGGGGGCGCAAATTGGTGGATGTCGTCGAGAAAGAAGCTCGAGATATGGGCTTCGACCAGATTGAGCTGTGGACCGACACCCGTTTCACCACTGCGCATCGCTTTTACAGCGGTTTGGGCTACCGTAAAACCGGTCGCACTCGAGACTTGCACGATCTGTCCGAAACCACCGAATATCACTTCGTGAAACCGGTGCGGGAATAGGCGCGGCCTAGGAATGTGCAAAAATCTGCTATGGTGAAGTCACTCTGCCTGGAATCAGGCTTCCCCCTCACCATCCCCGATGAAGCTCCCTACCACCCTTTTCTCAGCAATATTCCTGACCGCCGCTGCCACTGCCCAGACCGGCACACTGGATCAGGTTTCGCCTTACGCCTCCGAAGTCATTGGCAGCCATTCGGCCGGCTACAACTTCGGCGCCAGCGTTTTGACTTGGCAAATGACCACCGTCGCCGGCCTTTCCGGCACCTTGGAAGGCGTCGAGTTCGAAACCACCGGCTCGACCGGCGTCAGCTGCACGGTAGAAATCTTGCTGGGCGGCCCATGGAATACCGGCACTCCGGTATTCAGCGGAACGATGACAAAGTCCACCGACGTGACCGAACTGATCTTCGTCGACATGAGTGCAGCAGCGATCAGCTTGACGGCCGGTGATACTTACACCATTCAAGTCCTCTGCAACGACAGCGATATGGGCGCAACCGGCACCTTCGAGTCGCCGGTGAACACCTATTACGGTCCGGAGTTGTGGCTGAATGGTTCGGTGTTCAACCCAGAATGGCGAATTGGTTTCCACACCTACATTCTTGAGGATGGCGTGCAACTTACCGTTCAGGGCAACCTCGGCAGCCCGATGGATTTCATCGTCACCGGCGCGACCCCGGGTGGGGTGGTGGCTTACCTGTACGCCTTCGGAACCGGGTCGCATAGCGGTACGAACCCCATTACCGGCAACACCGTCGTCACCGGTCTTTCCAGCGTCAACTTCACCATCGGCGCAATGCATGCCGCCAACGGTGCTGGCACCGCGATCCATACCACCGTGGTCCCACCGGCCGCCGCCGGATTGGCCTGCGTGCAAGCCATCGACCTCGATAGCGATGGGTTGAGCAACGTTCACTGTTTCTAGTCTCGAAGGTTGAGCCCTTGGCCGCCGGCTGACGATCCCCAACGTCGGCCGGCGGCCTCGCTGCTAGAATCCCGGCCATGTTTGAGCCCCTCAGCCGGGAATACCTCGACCAGCCGAATGCCTTTGAACTGGGCATTTTGAAGGACTGGGAGCAGGAAGATCTGCTGCACGCCGCCCTCGAGGCACGTGCCGACGCTGAGCCTTTCGTGTTTTTCGAAGGGCCGCCTACCGCCAATGGACGTCCGGGCATTCACCATGCCCTGGCGCGCACGTTGAAGGACTGCATTTGCCGTTATTGGACGATGCGCGGCCGCCGCGTGTTGCGCAAAGCCGGTTGGGACACCCACGGCTTGCCGGTGGAGTTGGAGGTGGAAAAGCAGCTGGGAATTTCCGGCAAGCCCGAGATTGAAAAGCATGGCATCGGCCCGTTTAACCAGGCCTGCCGCGATTCGGTTTTCACTTACAAAGAAGAGTGGGAGCGCTTGTCCGAGCGCATCGGATATTTGCTCGACTACGCCAAGCCGTACGTGACCTACGACAAGGATTACGTCGAAAGTGTTTGGTTCTTGCTGTCGCGCTTTGCCAAAGCCGATTTGATGTACCGCGGTTCCAAAGTGCTGCCGTGGTGCGGTCGCTGCGGCACAGGTTTGAGCAGCCACGAGGTGGGGCAGGGCTACGAAGACATCGATGATCCGTCGGTGTGGATTTCCTTCCCGTTGAAGGAAGGAAGCGGCCTGCTGGAAGGCGCTGCTTTGGTCGCGTGGACGACGACGCCATGGACGCTGCCGTCAAACATGGCGACTTGTGTGCACCCGGACTTTGATTACGCGGTGGTGCAAGCCAACGGCGGCAAGTACGTGCTGCTGGAATCCAAAGCCGCCGACATCTTCGGCGAAGAGATCGAAGTGCTCGGTTCGGTCAAAGGATCGGAGCTGCGCGGCCTGAGCTACGAACCGCTGTTTTGCTGGGATGGCGGCACCGTGGTGTTGGAAGGGGATAAGCGTCACATTGTGCTCGCCGACCCCTTCGTCACCGATGAAGACGGCACCGGCATCGTGCACCTCGCACCCTACGGCGCCGACGACTTCCGCTTGGCCCAACAAGAGGGCATTGAAGCCATCCTTGGTGTAGGAAGTGAAGCGCGTTTGCTGACCGACATCGCCGGCGTCGAGCCCGGCACCTTCTTCCGCGATGCCAACAAAGCTCTGGCGCGCGATCTGAAGGAGCGCGGTCGTTTGCTTAAGATCAGCCAATACCGGCACAGCTACCCACATTGCTGGCGCTGCTCGACGCCGCTGATTTACTTCCCGTCGCCGGCGTGGTTCTTGCGCACCACTGCGTACAAGGACCGCATGGTGGAAGGCAACAAGAAGATCACTTGGGCACCGCCTGAAATCGGTAGTGGGCGATTCGGCGAGTGGTTGGAAAACAACATTGACTGGGCGCTGTCGCGTGACCGTTACTGGGGCACGCCGCTGCCGGTTTGGGTCAATGAAAGTGATCCAGAAGATTGGCTTTGCGTCGAAAGTTTCGCCGAGTTGGACGAACTCGCCGGCGGCCTGCCCGACGGTTTTGATCCGCACCGGCCGATGGTCGACGACATCACCTTCGAAACGCCGACGCCGGGCAAATCCGGCACGATGCGGCGGGTGAAATCGGTGATTGACTGCTGGTTCGACAGTGGTGCAATGCCGTATGCGCAATACCACTGGCCGTTTGAAAACCGCGAGTTGGTTGCTGAGCAATTCCCGGCTGACTTCATCGCCGAAGGATTGGATCAAACGCGCGGTTGGTTCTACACCTTGCACGCCATTTCGACCTTCTTAACGCAGGTGGATGACGAGTTGTGGGCCAGTGGTGAACTGTGGGGTGAGAAGTTGCCGCGCCTAGAATCCGGTAGCGCTTATCGCTCGTGCATGGTCAACGGTTTGGTGCTCGACAAAAACGGCCAAAAGATGTCGAAGTCATTGGGCAATACCGTCGACCCGTTTGCGGCGATTGAAGAGCATGGCATCGACTCGATTCGTTGGAGCATGTTGGGTGGCGGCGCCACGCACTTGTCGAAGCGTTACGACGATCGCCAAATCAGTGAGGTGCGTCGCCGCGTGATTGGAACCATCACGGCGAGCTATGACTTCTTAGCGTTGTACGCGCGCACCGAAAACTGGACACCAGGAACCGACACTCCGGCGCGCAGCGAACGTGAGCCGTTAGATCGTTGGATTTTGAGTCGCACCGCGCGCTGCGCCGAAGAATGCGTCACCGCATTTGAACAACTCGAACCAGGGCGTGCATTGCGTGCAATGGAGACGCTGGTCGTCGACGAGCTGTCCAACTGGTACATCCGTCGCAACCGCCGACGTTTTTGGGAGAGCGAAAACCGTCCATCGCAAATGGCCGCTTTCGCTACCTTGCACGAAGTCATGCTTGCCGTCGTCAAGATGATGGCGCCGGTTGCGCCGTTCTTAGCGGATGGTTTGTGGCATCGTTTGGGCCAACCGGGCACCGTGCACTTGGCTGCGTATCCGCACCCGGTTGCAGGCGAAGGCGGCTTTAGCAGCGACGATCGCGATTTAGGCCTAGAAGCGGCAATGGACCCGATCCTACGCGCTTCCAAACTCGGCCGTTCGGTGCGCGAACGCGTGCAAATCCGCGTGCGTCAACCGTTGTCGAAGTTAATGGTGCACATCGCCGGTGAAGCTTCGTTGGCTGCAAGTCCGCGCGACTATGAAAGTGCGTTGCGTACCGAACTCAATGTCAAAGAAGTTGAGTGGATTGAGGGTACGCCTGAGTTCTTGCAAGTGCGCGCCAAAGCCAACTTTAAGTTGCTGGGTCGTCGCGCAGGTAAAAACATGAAAGCGTTGGCCGCGGCCATCGGTGAGTTGCCCCGCGAAACATTGTTCGCCTTGCAGGGCGGTGCCAGTCACGACGTCGAAGCCAATGGCGAGGTCTACACCTTGCAAGGGGAAGACGTGCTGTTGGAAACGCTTTCGGTAGAAGGTTTGGAAGCTGCAAGCGATGGAACAGTCACCATCGGTTTGTCAGTGGAACTCGATGACGAGTTAATCGCCGAGGGTTTAGCCCGTGAGGTTCTCAACCGCGTGCAAACCCAACGTCGCGAAGCCGGATTGGAAGTCAGCGATCGCATTGAGTTGCGCGTGAGCGGTAGTGAAGACGTCCGCGTTGCGATTGAAAAACACGGTCCATGGATTGCCGGCGAAGTGCTTGCGCCAGCCGGTTGTGTTTGGAGTGGCGACGGCGAAGGTGAGTTCCAGGAATGGGCTCTACCAGATGGAGCGACGGTTTCACTTTCTATCGCCAAAATTTCTTCGTGAAACTCACGGGGATTTCGTGAACCGAGCGCGCTTGCGTGATACTTTGAATGTGTGCCAACGGTACCAACCGGGGACACAAGCCTCTGGTCCGATACTTCCAATAAGGGAGCATTGCTCCGCGTCAGGGTAAACCTGCCGGGCTGCGTCCCACCTGAATCGAGGGACCTTGAGTCTTTCTTCCCCTTTTGGTGCCGGCACGTTGCACCCCCGTTGACCCCTGTCGGTGAACGGGGTGTTGCATTTTTAGGCGCGGCAATGGCTTGCGGTTATTTCTGGCAGGATCAGCTGAATCCTTGATTCTGCGGGCCAAAACCGCCAGAATTGCTGCGTGAATTTGCGCCTGCTCAGTGCCTGGATTGGCTTGCTTTCGGCAAGCATGGTTTTGACTTCCTGCGGCTCCGATGAAGCCGACTCCGGCCAGACCGCCGGAGTGGTTTCGCTCGATGACGAGCTCGGCGGTGCAAGCCCCGATACCGAAGTCGTCAACGGTGGCGAAAACGGGCCGAATTCTGCAGACGCGAATCAGGCAAAACCTGTAATTCCGACTCCGCCGGCCCAACCCGATCCAGCTGTAGGTAGGGGAGAGGAGCAAAACAGCGTCGAGTCGGCGTCCTTCAATGAGGGACGTTTATCCGGGGTACGCGCCGTCAATGATTGGCACCGTGGCTTGACGCAACAGCGCGGCGCCGATTGGACTCGATTCAGTCCGCAAGCTGAATCGGCATTGCGTGACTTCGCTGCAATGCTGGGCCCTGATCCTCGCGCTTATCGTTCGGAGCTGAAGCTGGAGCAACCTCAATCATTAGGTGCGGAATTCGCCCGCTATGCCAAAGCCTACGGCGATGGTGATTTGGCCGGTTTGGCGGTTGCGCTGAAGCCCACGCCGGATCCGTCGCCGGCGTGGATGGCATGGGCCGAGGCTCTTGCTATCCAGGGAGTGCAGCAAGAGCAGTACTTGATCGGTGGTCGTTCGCTGGGTCGGTTGGTCGAGGGCATGCTTGCCGCCGGATATAGCCGCGACCGGGTGTTAGAGCTGCAGCCGACCGCAGCCGCTTTGGGACGTCAGGCCGGCGAGTTTCTGACCTTCGACAAATACAAGGTGGAGCCGGGCGAGAGCATGTACTTGGTTCGCCTGAATGTGCGCAAGCAAGGCAAGAAGCACAACTATCGCTGGCTGGCGGAATTCAACCGCAAGAGCAACTACAACCTAAGGGAAGGCGAAACTCTGAAGATTCCGCATCAGGAGTTGTCGGTCAAGGCCTGGCGCGGTGCGCGCATCGTCGCAGTGTTCGCCGGCGATCATCCGGTGCGCATCTATCCCTGCTCAGTAGGCCGCAAGGGGCAGGAGACGCCTTTGGGGAACTTCACCCTGAGCATTTGTGAGGAGAAGCCGGTGTACTACCCGTCCGGCCTGCCTGCGGTTCCCTATGGCAACCCCGAGAACCCGTTGGGCGAGCGCTGGATGGGATATAAGGAGAAGCCTTCTTACGGTATCCACGGCACCAACTCCGAATCGACGATTGGCTCGTTTGAATCGGAGGGCTGCATTCGCATGCACAATTCCGACGTGATCGAGCTCTTCGATCTGCTGCCGGTGGGCACTTCGGTCGAAGTAAAGGCTTAACGCACCGGGGCGGCGTCAACTTGGCGCTGGCGGTGTACCGTCAGCCACTGCTGCGCAAAGGCATGGGAGACGCCGATGGGGGCGACGTGCACCTGTCCAGCCATTTGCAGACCTTGTCCTTGGTAGAAGCCTTGCTTGGGGCCAACGAAGCTTAGGGTGTAGTCAGCGGGTAAGCATGTACCGTGGACGTCACCCGTGGTCGCATCGAGGCCGCTGGGGCAATCCACAGCAAGAACCGGGGCTTGAAGGGATTGGCAATGTTGGATGACCTCGGCAATGTTGCCGGTGATGGGGCGGCTGAGGCCTACGCCGAAGAAAGCATCGACAATGAGGCGGATGGGCTGTTGGATGGAAGGAGCGTCGGTGGAGGCGCCATAGGCTAGGTGTTGCACCGTATGGGCGGCGTCGGCGGCGGGGCTGCCGGGTTGGTGGGGGAGGCCGAGCGGTGCCCATAAATGGAGGCTGTGAGGCGTTGCTTGGTGCAATTGGCGTAGGGCTACGAGCCCATCGCCGCCGTTATTTCCAGGTCCGACTAGGAAGAGAATGGCTCCAGCGGGTCCATCGGTGAGCATTTGGGTCAGCCGAGCAAGGCTGTGAGCCGCGTTTTCCATCAACAGGCCGGCTGGAATGGCTAAATCTTGCTGCAGGTAGTGGTCGAAGGCAATGGATTCTTGGCCGTTCCATAGGGGGAAAGGGCTGTTTTGTGCGACCGCTTGAAAGAGTTTCGGAAAAGTCATGAATTTTGTCTGGGGAGGGGTTGACCCGGCCTTTTGCGTCCTTAGAATACCTCGCCCAAGACGGACAAAGGTCCTGATTGGAAACGGGCTGAAGTCCGAGTCGGAGATTCCGGCTAAAGTCTTTCTCGAAAAGGTGTTGACAGGGCCCTGAAAAGCGGTACACTGTTCGGCCCCAAAGCGGAAAAGACCGCTTCAAAGATCAGGCTGCGCAAGCGCAGCACAGTTCATTAAAAACTAGGATGACCCTGTTGAAAGAGAGGGCCAGGGAGTTCAAACCCAGATCAACGGCTTCGGCCGCAAGATCAATCAAGTGAAGGGTTTGATCCTGGCTCAGAGTGAACGCTAGCGGCGTGGATTAGGCAT
>CAYFOM010000023.1:0-64497 GCA_964344765.1 uncultured Planctomycetales bacterium
AGCAATGGAATTGAGGGGAATGCAAAAAGTGAATCGCCAAGCATGTCCGCCGATGGTCGCTACGTTGCTTTTCATAGTTACTCCACCAATCTTTATGAGGCCGATCTCAACTATCAGGACGATGTATTTGTTCATGATCGAATGACTGGGCAAACGGAATGCGTCAGCCGTTCGATGGAAGGGTCGACTGGTAACGGTCGTAGTTGGAACCCGGTGATTTCGGGTAATGGCCGTTTCGTGGCCTTCTTAAGTCGCGCCGATAATTTGGTTCCACTGGACACTAATTGGAATGGCGATATTTTTGTTTACGATCGCTATGAGCAAATCATGACGCGCGTCAGTGTGAGCAGCGCAGGAGTGGAGTCAAACTCGTTTAGCGAACAGCCGTCCATTTCTGCAAGCGGTCGAATGATTGCTTTTACAAGTCATGGATCTAATTTGGTAGCCGATGATTTAAACGGCGAACGCGATGTATTTGTTCATGATTTGGTTGCCGCCACCACGATTCGTGTCAGCGTTGCCAGCGATGGTACGGAAGCCAATGCTTACAGCCATCAGCCATGCATGGCTGCGGATGGAAATGTGGTTGTGTTTACTTCGTATAGCGACGCGTTGCACGAGCTGGATACCAATAAGAATGCAGATGTATATTTGCACGACCTACGCACATCCGAGACCGATTGGATCAGTCATGGAACCGGTATGACGTCGACGAATAAATCGAGCACGCAGCCGGCGGTGACTGCTGATGGACAAATGGTTGTTTTCCAGACCGGAGCGTCGAACTGGTTAAGTGGTGACACTAACGGAGTGAATGATATTTATCTTTATCATCGCGGATCCGGCGGCCCCGAGCGCATTAGCATCGGTCCGGATGATATTGAGCCGGACATGGCATGCAGCAAGCCGGCGATTAGTGCCGACGGGGGCGAAGTGGTTTACCACACGCGATCCGGCAGCATGTTTGAAGAAGATTCCAACGACAAGGTGGATGTTTACTTGCGTCGCCGCCCGAGGTTGGCCGACCTGAATCGCGTCATTCTTACCGGCCCCTTAACTGCAAGCACAGGTGAACAAATCCGCGTTTCGTGGGCCGGCGCTAATCCGGAAACTCGTTATTGGTTGTTGGGCTCGCGCAATCTCAACGGCGCAGTAGTCGGTGGTCATCGACTCGACTTGGGCTTCAACCTCAACGTGATGGCCGAAGGTGCGAACTTGACCGAAGGACGTGGCTGGGCAGTTTCCAATCCCATCCCACCTGAGGTTGCTGGCTGGACCTACTACCTCGAACTGATCTGCCAAGACGGCAACGGCGGTTACTTGGACAGCATCGCGCATCCACTGGAGATCAATCTCTAACCGACAACTATTCTTTTGGCGCCACCCAATGCCATTTCTGGTCAGCGTGGTGGTACTCGAAGGTCTGAATTCGACGGGCGGTCGTGTCAATGCCATGCGTCCGCCCAACTTCTAAGCTGTAGTCCATGAGCCACGGCAACAGCGTCATCCACAAAACCGTGAGTAGCGCAAAGATGTCGCAAGCCTGCCGGGCTCGGCGAAGCCGGCGTTCTATGCGCGGTCGTTTGAATTCGCGAATCACCTGCATCGCCATCAGCAGCACGCCTCCCCAGATCGCGCACCGCGCAAGGACGACAGCGTTTGCAGTGAATAGAGTTTTCTCCGGGTAGTAAACCGGTTCGCCAATAACGGAAAGTCCCCATGCCGTGAATGTGAGTGGACCCGGCGAAAACCAGAAGATGTTTCCAAAGACCAAAATCGTCAGTGCCGGCCAACTTAACGGCAACGGTGAACTTTTAAATATTGCTCGACGGCGACGTTTTGGAGCGGGTCGACGCCGAGCATTTCGAATCTTGTTTGGAGTATAGGGGGCCATACATTTTGATTCGGAAGGACATATTCCGGCTTTCAGGATTTCATTTCCCTTGCATTTGAGTCACCGTTCAGAATTTTTGCAAGAAACCGGGAAAGAACTCCGGAATCTGGGAATATTGAAGTGTGTTGACCTCCCTCCCCACACTACTCCTGGCCCTCAGTGCGCAAAGCGGGGCCGATCTTTATCACATCGATGGGCAGTACAACAACGGCGCTTTGGGCGGCGTGATTGCTTCGATTGAAGACCTGAACGGCGACGGCATCAATGAAATGCTGATTGGCGGCGAGCGCTACTCGTCGTCGGCTTCGACTTTGTTGGTTTCCGGCGTCGATGGCAGTTTGATTCACTCCTTCGGCACGCCGCCGCATGGTGAATCGGTGGCCGATTGCGGCGACGTCAACGGCGATGGTTTCCACGACCTGATCATCGGCGACATTTTTGCGTCGACCACGCCGATCAAAGCGGGCAAAGCCTGGGTGTATTCAGGCGCCGCGCCTTATGGATTGATTTATGAATTCACCGGAACGCAAGCCGATCAATATTTGGGTGGCGCAGTAACCGGAATGGGTGATTTAAACGCCGATGGATACGACGACTTCGCCATCGGTTCATGGGGCAAGCACACGCCGACCGCATTTGCCGGAATGGTTGAGATTTACTCCGGCGCCGACGGTTCGCTGATGCAAACCATCAGCGGTGATTTTGACCACGGTTACTTCGGCGAATCCATCGCCTCCATCGAAGACACCGACGGCGACGGTCTGCGCGATTTACTGATCGGCGCTACCGGCGAAGGCCCGATCGGTCGCGAAGGCGTGGCTTATCTGTACTCCGGTGGCAGCGGCGCGTTGCTGTACTCGTGGCAAGGCGCCAAGTACAACGACCGCATGGGTCACAAAGTTGCCAATGCCGGTGACGTCAACGGCGACGGAATCGGCGACGCATTGGTTTCCGCATACTTCGCCGGCGGCAACGGCGAGGTATTTATCTACTCCGGCGCCGACGGCAGCGAGTTAATTCGCGTGCGCGGCTTCAACCCGGGTGAGGTCATGGGTCGTTCGGTAGACGGCGGTCAAGATTTAGACGGCGACGGCTACGACGACTTCATTGTTGGTTCGGATCACTTTTACGTGTCCGGTGGCTACACCGGTTTTGTGCGCGTATTCAGCGGCCGCACCGGCGACATGATGCAGCTTTACACCGGCGGCAGCGACACCGCTCGTTTGGGCGTGGCGGTTGAAATGATCGGCGATGTCGACGGCGATGGTGTTTGCGATTTGGCTGCCGGCGCGATGGATGAAGACACGCCGAATGGTTGGGAGACCGGGCGCGTGTTTGTGTTCTCCGGCGTGCGTCAAGGCAAGTTGCTGGAAGCACAAGATCTGGCCGCCGGCGAAACCACGACGATGCGCTTGTCCGGATGCGATCCGACCAGTTCCGCGGTCTTCGCTTATTCGCTCGCCGGTCCCGGCCCTAGCGGATCGCCGTTCGGCCCGGTGGATCTGACGCCGCCAATTCAAACCCTGCCGCCGATCGCCTGCGACGCAACCGGAACCGCAACCGCCGCGATGGGTCCGCTGCCGATGTCCACCGGCGGTCTGTTGGTGTGGGCGCAAGCCGCCGAATTGTTCGCAGCAGGTGGTGGGGAACTTTCGCACTCCCTCGAATTGGAAGTGCGCGAGTAGCTCGATTGCCGTCCGCAGCCGTCGCGCGGTTAAAATTTGCGCGTGAAGAAGATCGCCTTTGTTTACGACTTCGACGGAACGCTGGCCGAGGGCAACATCCAAGAGCATTCACTGTTGGGTGCCCTCGGCTACGACCCGGATCCCTTCTGGGACAAAGTCGAAAAATTGGCCGAGCAGCAGGACGCCGACGAGATTCTCGTTTACCTGCAGCAAATGATCGAAGCCGCACGAGAGGCGGGCACGCCGTTGACGCGTGAAATGCTGGCCAAGCACGGCGCTGGTATTCAGCTATTCCCCGGTGTCGAAAAATGGTTCGAGCGCATCAATCGCTATGCGCGCGAGGAATGTGAGCTGGAGCCGCAACATTTCATCATTTCATCGGGCAATTTGGAAATGATCGAAGGCACCAACATCGCCGATGAATTCACGCGTATTTTCGCCTGCAAGTTTTTGTTCGATGAGAGCGGACATGCATGTTGGCCGGGCGTCGGCGTGAACTACACGACCAAAACGCAATACCTATTCCGCATCAACAAAGGCATTCACAACTTCCACGACAGCAAAGCGCTGAACAAGTGGATGGACGAAGAAGACCGCTCGGTGCCGTTCGACCGCATGATTTTCTTCGGCGACGGAGACACCGACATCCCAGCAATGAAGCTGGTCAAACTACAAGGCGGTTACTCCATCGCCGTCTTCGACAACAAGCTATGGGCCGAGCCGGCGTGCCAGGAAAAAATCCACAAGCTAATCAGCGAAGACCGCGTCAGCTACGTCGCCCCAGGTGACTACGAAAAAGCCAGCTTGCTCGACGTCACCGTCAAAGGATTGCTGAAGCGCATGGCGAGAAAACAATGAGTACGGACTGTTGAAGGTGGCATTTCGGTGCAAATTCAAAATTGCATTTTGAAATTACCCCGATTGCAGCCAAGCTTCAGCGATTTGGATGGCGTTGGTTGCGGCGCCTTTGCGTAGGTTGTCGCCGGCTTGCCACATCATGACTTCGCGTGGGTCGTCGGGGTTGACGCGGACGCGGCCGATGTAGACGTCATCCACTCCGGCGGCGTCGTCGGGGATGGGGTAGAGCGCTTGGGTTGGGTCGTCCATGACCACTGAACCGGAATGAGCGTTGACTGCTTCGTGAATCGCATCCAAAGTCATTTCGCGTTCGCAACGCAGCAACATCGACGCGCAGTGACCGACTTCAACCGGCACGCGCACGCAGGTGGCGGCTACATCAAAATCGGGCAGGTTCATGATCTTGCGCGATTCATGCACCAGCTTCAGTTCTTCGTCGGTCCAATCATTCACAAAAGAACCACACTGCGGCAACACGTTGTTGTGCAACTTGCGCGGGAAGATGGACGTCGGCGTGTTGGAAGACTGCGCGCCACTGCCATCGCCACCGATTGCATCGGCGTCGGCGCGGACTTGATTGCGCAACTCGGTGATTCCCGGTTCACCGGCACCGCTGGCGGCTTGCAAGGTGGTGACCCACATTGACCTCAATCCGGCAATTTGATGCACCGGCCAAATCGCTTGCAGCACGCCGATGGTCGAGCAATTCGGACTGGCAATAATCGACGGCTCATCCGGAATGGTGTGCGCATTGATCTCCGGCACCACCAACGGCACCTCCGGATCCATGCGCCAGGTCGACGACTTATCAATCACCGTCGCGCCGCGCTCGACTGCCGCCGGGGCAAGAGTCTTCGACAGCGCGCCGGTCGCGGCGAAAAACACCAAGTCCACGCCTTCAAACGCATCCGGCGTCGCCTCGCGCACCACCACGTCGTCGCCGCGGAATTTCACCGTGGTTCCGGCCGAACGCGCGCTGGCCAGCGGCACCAATTCCGAGCACGGGAAGTTGCGCTGCTCCATCAAACGCAACAAAGTTTCGCCCACTACACCAGTAGCGCCGACTACGGCTAAACGAGGAGGGTTCATATAGCCGAAATTAACTAGACCCCGGACCCCGCACAAGGGGGCCCATCCCATCGGGGTCAATCTCCTACAATTTCCCCATGGCCAGCGACCAGAAATCCCCCTCAAGCTGGGTCGTTCATAAGTTCGGCGGCACTAGCCTTGCCGACTCCGCCCATTACGTGCGCGTGCATCAGTTGCTGCACGACCGCGGCGAGAGCCATCAAGCGGTGGTTGTGTCGGCGATGGCCGGAATTACCGATCATTTGCTTGGATTGGTCGATCTAGCAGCCAATCAAAAGCCGCTGGATCGCGAGCTGGAGGAGCTCCACCAAATTCAGCGCGCCGCGACCCAGGATTTGGGCGACGCCGAGCTGCTGGCCGCGCTGGAATCCGACATCTCGGATATCGGCGACATCCTGCACTCCACCAGTTTGATCGGCCACGCCGGACAGCTGGTATTGGACCGCATTTCCGGCTATGGCGAACTGTGGTCGGCGCGCCAACTGGCGGCTTATTTGAAGGCCCAAGGCGTCAACGCCGAATTTGTCGACGCGCGCGACTTCATCACCACCGAAATCGGTGAGATGGGGCCGAGCATTCATTGGAAGACGTCGGCGCTGCGCTTTGAAGATGTGCTGGCGGCGGCGAGTACCAACCACGCCGGCGATGGCGAGGCAAAAACGCTGGTGGTCACCGGTTTCATTGCTCGCGATCCGAAGGGGCACACCGCAACTTTAGGGCGCAACGGCAGCGATTATTCGGCGTCGATCGTCGGCAAGCTGCTGCACGCCGCGGCGATCAATATTTGGACCGACGTCGACGGCGTGATGAGTGCCGACCCGCGTTTGGTGCCGAATGCCCAGGTGTTGGAATCGCTTTCCTTCGACGAAGCGCTGGAGCTGGCCTACTTCGGCGCCAGTGTGCTGCATCCGCTAACGATGATGCCGGCGATCCAAGCGCAGATCCCGGTCTATATCCGCAACACCTTTAACCCCGGCGCGACGCCGACCTGCATTGGGCCGACGTCGACCGAGGATTTCGCAATTAAAGGAATCAGTGCAACATCCGGTCTGGCGCTGATCAACCTCGAAGGCAGCGGCATGATCGGCGTGCCCGGCACCGCGCGGCGTGTGTTTGGCGCGATCAAACGGCGTGGCATCTCGGTGGTGATGATTTCGCAAGCCAACTCCGAGCATTCGATTTGCTTCGTCGTGCGCGAAATCGATGCCGACGCCACCAAAGCCGCGCTGAAGGAGGAATTCGACCGCGAACTGCACGACGGCATGGTGCAAAACATCGCCGTCAACGCCAACTGCAGCATTCTTGCCGTGGTCGGCGACGCGATGGTCGGTCAAGTCGGCGTGGCCGCGCAGTTTTTCAGCGCGCTGGCCGGTGCCGGCATCAGTATTCGCGCCATTGCTCAGGGGTCGTCGGAACGCAACATTTCGACGGTGATCGATTCCGAGCAAGTGCAGCGCGCGGTGCGTGCGGTGCATGCGGCGTTTTACCTGTCGCCGCAAACGCTGTCGATCGGCTTGGTCGGCGCCGGAAAGGTGGGCGCCGAATTTCTGATGCAGCTGAGCAAGGAGCAGCAGCGCTTAAAAGAAGAATCGAACATCGACCTGCGTGTACGCGCCATCGCGACGTCGAAAACCATGTTGTTGAGCGAGCACAGCATCGATCTCAACACCTGGCGCGATCAACTCGACGCCCACGGCGGTGCGTTGGATTTGGCCGCGCTGCAAAGTCACATCAAAGCCGAGCACATGCCGCATGCGGCGATGATCGATTGCACGGCAAGCGAAGAGGTCGGCCACTTGCATGGCTCGTGGCTGCGCGCCGGCATTCACGTGATGACGGCGAACAAGTTGGCCAATGCCGCCGGCTTGCCTTACTACAAGCAGATTCGCGATTGCGCCGGCGTCGGCAACGCGCGTTACTTCTATGAAGCCACTGTCGGTGCCGGCCTGCCGGTGATCAAGGTGCTGGAAGATTTGCAGCAAACCGGCGACCGCGTGCATTCGATCGAAGGCGTGTTTTCGGGCACGCTGGCGTACTTGTTCAACAGTTTCGACGGCAGCGTGCCGTTTTCCGAATTGGTGCACAAGGCTTGGAAAATGGGCTACACCGAGCCCGATCCGCGCGAGGATTTGTCCGGCAACGACGTCGCGCGCAAGTTGGTGATCTTGGCTCGTGAAATGGGCATGGAAATCAGCGTCGACGACATTCAGCTGGAAGGTTTGATGTCGGATGAGGTGCGCGATCTGACCGACGCCGGCGACATGGATGCGATGTTCCAAGCAATGGCCAAGAGCGACGATGAAATGGCTGAGCGATTGGCCGGTGCGCGCGAGCGGAACTGCGTGTTGCGATTCGTCGGCAGGCTCGATGAAAACGGCTCGGCGTTCGTCGGTCTGAGTGAATTGCCGGTGGAGCACTCGTTTGCTCACACCAACCTGACCGACAACGTGATCCAGTTCCAAACGGATCGCTACTTAGAGAACCCATTGGTGGTGCAAGGGCCGGGCGCGGGCACCGGCGTGACGGCAGCCGGCGTTTTTGCCGATCTACTTCGCTTGTGCGGAGACTTGGGGGCGCATGTTTAATCCAGCCGTTTCGGAAGCCACGGCGATGGCACCGGCAAGTGTCGGCAACGTTGCGGTTGGCTTTGATTTGCTCGGTCATGCGTTGCAGGGTGCCGGCGACACGGTGACCGCGCGTCGCTGCGATCGTCCGGGTGTACATGTCAGCAAGATCAGTGGTTTGGTCACCGATCTGCCCAGCGACGCGAACAAAAACACTGCCAGTGCTGCTGTGCTGGCGATGTGGAATCGCTTGCGGCTAGGCGAAGACGAATCGGTTGCAGCTACAACCGGAGTTGAGTTGGAGATCCACAAAGGCATTCCACTGGCTTCTGGAATGGGCGGTTCGGCGGCGTCGGCTGTGGCTGCGGTGGCGGCGCTGAACGGTTTGTTGGCGGATCCGTTGCCGATTTTGGAGCTGTATCCCTTCGCTTTAGCCGGTGAGGTGGTGGCCAGTGGTGGTGAGCTGGATGAAGACGGCAACATCAAAAAAGGCGCGGCGCATGGCGACAACGTTGCCGCGTCGTTGCTGGGTGGCTTGACCCTGTGCCACCCCGACCCCAAGCGCCTGCCGTTGCGTTTGGCAGTGCCCGGCTCGCTGCAATGCGTGTTGGTGCACCCCGATTTGGAAATCCGCACCGCCGACGCGCGCGCCATTCTGCCGGCCGAAGTGCCACTCAAAACTGCAGTCGGCCAAAGCGGCAACCTAGCTTGGTTGCTGGCCGGTTGCCAAAGCGGTCGCGTCGATTGGATTCGTGGCGCGTTGAGCGACATCTTGGTCGAACCGTACCGTAAAGCGCTGATTCCGGGCTTTGAACAAGTCCAACAGCTTGCGATGGAGCGCGGTGCAGTCGGCTGCTCCATTTCAGGCGCGGGTCCCAGCGTGTTCGCTTGGTTCGAAACCGGGAATCCAGCCACCGATACCGACGCCGGCCACGTTCGCCCAGCTACCGAGCTACCTGCAATCGCCGACGAAATCGCCGCAGTCTTCGCCGCCCAAAACCTGACGTCGACCTCGCTGATTTGCCCGGTAGACTGCCCTGGAGTGCAACTGCTCAACCCCAACGCCTGACGCTATGCAATTCCTCAGCACGCGCCGCGAATCTCCCGCCGTTGGCCTAGTGGAAGCCATCACCAACGGCCTGGCTCCCGATGGCGGTTTGTACATCCCCGAGTCGTTCCCGCGCTTCACGCCGGAATGCTTCGACCGCCGCGAAACCGTCGCCGAAGTCGGTGTGCACATGCTCGAGCCGTTTTTTGCCGGCACCGAGTTGGAAGGGTCGCTGGAGAAAATCTGCAAGCACGCCTTTGGCTTCCCGATTCCGACGGTGAAGACCTCCGATCCGCAAGTGCGGATTTTGGAGTTGTTCCACGGCCCGACCGCCGCCTTTAAGGATGTAGGCGCGCGGTTTTTGGCAAGTTGCTTGGAATACGCAAAACGACCGGATGATCAGGCGCTGACGGTTTTGGTGGCGACTTCCGGCGATACCGGTGGGGCCGTGGCGGGTGCATTTGAAGACTACCCTTCCACCAACGTCTGCATTCTTTATCCGGCCGGCATGGTCAGTGCGCGCCAGGAGCATCAGCTGTGTTGCTGGCCGCCGCACATTCGCAGCTTCAAGGTTAGTGGTGATTTTGACAATTGCCAACGCATCGTCAAAGAAGCCTTTGTTGACGAGGGCTTCAATCAACGCCTGAATCTGACATCAGCGAATTCGATCAGCATCGCGCGTTTGCTGCCGCAGATGGTGTACTACGCCGCCGCCAGCTTGCAGTATTGGCGCGAAAGCGGACGCGAGGCGCACTTCATCATTCCGGCCGGCAACTTGGGCAATTCGCTGGCGTGTGTTTGGGCGCGGCAAATCGGACTGCCGATCGGACACATTGCACTGGCCACCAACGCCAACCCGGTGCTGTCGAAGTACTTCCAAGCCGGCATTTGGCAGCCGCAGCAAACGGTGGCGACGTTGGCGTCGGCGATGGACGTCGGCAATCCGAGTAATGTCGAGCGCTTGTTCGACTTGTATCCGCAAGCGCACCGCACCGATTCGCGATTAAGCGCGCATAAGGTGACCGACAGCCAAATTCGCGATTCGATCGTCGACGCGTGGAACCGGCTGCGCATCGAGTTGTGTCCGCACACGGCGACCGCTTGGCAGGTGCGTCGCTGGATGGATCAAGATCAGCCGGATCGAGATTGGATTCTCGTTGCCACCGCGCATCCGGCGAAATTTGAGCAAATTGTCGAGCCGTTGGTCGGCCACAATTTGACCGTTCCGCCTGCTTTGGCGGAACTTTTAGAACGCCCAACCGCGCGCACCGAGGTAAAACCGACACTGGAAAGTTTCCAGGGCGCGCTGTTCGGGGAATAGGAATGGATTCTCAGGAGTCGAAGCCCAGCCGTTTACGGTTTTTACTAGTCGCAACCTATGTGTGGCTGGTTGTGGCTTATGTGGCTGTGATCACCATATTTGGTGTGTTCAGCAAGATGACTCCGCCAGAGTTTAAAGAGTTTGCAAAAGACAACCGCGACGAAATGTTGCTGTGGGGGGCTTGCATCACCATCGGTGGGGTGGTCGCGTCGTTTTTGGTTCGAGAATTGCGCAACTTAATACGCCATTTTCGCCGCTACTCTTTTTAAATCCTGATCAGGAAAGCGTATTGCGCCCACTTACTTGAGGGGTTATCGGTTGATTGCAATGCAGGAGAGGGTGTTCACCCTGCAGGGTCTGCATGGTGGACCCCGTCTGAAAGGACTTCATCCCTCCCGCACTAACGCCAGACTTACACCAAAATGAGTGTCAACACCAAGCACCTGATCCTCGCCACGGTAGGCGCGGTCGTCTTGGGTTCGACCGCTTTTGCACAGCAGAATGAAGCCGTCATTACTGCACCTAAAGCGAGCCCAGCAGACTGTGTTCAGTGCCATGAGGATGAATCCCCGGGTATCGTCGATCATTGGCGAAACTCGTCCCACGCCGCTCAAGACGTTTCTTGCATCGACTGCCACTCGGCAGATCCCAAGGACGCTGACGGTTGGATGCACGAAGGCAACTTGATTGCCACCATCGTGACTCCGCGCGATTGCGCCGAGTGCCACGAAGATGAGACTGAAGAATTCCTTCACAGCCACCACTCCAAGGCCGGTCGCATTCTGCACTCCTTGGATAACCGTTTGGCTGAGGTCGCTGAAGGTAACCGCGTACCCTTTAACCCGCACGGCTTCACCCCAGGTCGTGAAGACTTCGGCATGGTCAATGGTTTGGCCTCCGCCGCTTCGGGTTGCTGGCAGTGCCACGGTTCCAAGATTGCGTTCGAAGGTATCGATGGCAACCTGGTTACAGTCACCGAACTGAAGCCGGACGCCGACGGTATCCCGACCAACGCAGCTGCGGTCGCCAACATCAAGAAAGACTCCACCGGTAAGCCGATCTTCAACCACAGCTCGTGGCCGAACACCGGTATTGGTCGGAAGAACTTTGATGGTACCGAAGGTGCCTGCTCCGCATGCCACAGCCGTCACGACTTCTCGTCGCGTCGCGCACGTCAGCCGGAGAACTGCGGTAAGTGCCACCTCGGTCCTGACCACCCGCAGAAGGAAGTCTACGAAGAGTCCAAGCACGGTATCGCCTATCGCGATATGAAGGACCAGTTGAACCTGGATTCGCCTGAGTGGATCCTCGGCGTCGATTACAACGCTGCTCCGACCTGCGCAACTTGCCACATGTCGGGCAACAAGAACAACGATGGCGTGATCACTCACGACCCGGGTAAGCGTATCTCCTGGAACAACCGTCCGCCGGCATCGATCGTCATGGACACCATTGATGGCAAAGTCATCAAGGAAGCCGACCCGGTCAAGCGTCGTCAGATGATTGAAGCCGCAGGCGATAAGTTCGATCCATGGGAAGCCAAGCGTGATCGGATGAAGACCGCTTGTGTCAACTGCCACTCCAACAGCTACGTTGACGGCTTCTACGCCCAGTACGATGACTACATTGACAACTACAACCAGAAGTTCGCTAAGCCTGGCTTGGCTCTGATGGCTGAGTTGAAGAAGCAAAAGGTCCGCACCGGCCCGATGTTCGATGAGGAAATCGAATGGGTTTGGTTCTATCTCTGGCACCACGAAGGTCGTCGCGGCCGTCACGGTGCTTCGATGATGGCTCCGGACTACTCGCACTGGCACGGCATGTACGAAGTCACCGAGCGCTTCTACCTGGAACTGCTGCCGATCGCCTTGGAAATGGCTGAAGAAGCCGAGCACCATGGCAACAAGAAAGGCGCCGACGCCATCCGCAAGATGGTCGCCGACATCAAGGCCCGCCCCGAGCACCAGTGGGTGGATGTTGAGAAGAACAAGATGGCCGAAGGCCAGAAGTTCGAATTCGATAAGTAATTCGATCCTTTCCTAATTGCCCCGCCCTGGTTTATGCCAGGGCGGGGTTTTTCTTATGACGTTTGACCGGGTGCTGATGTTTTAATACAGCACTAAAGTAATCATGCGCGCAACCGATGCAATCGTCGGCAATTCCCCATCAGGGTGAGCAACCGCCGCAACCCATAAATTTGTACCGAGCATGGTCACCGGAATGTCCGAAGGGAAGGTCATCTGCGCGCGGGCATCGGAGCCGGAGCCGAACGTTCCGTGCATGTTGACGTGATCCTGCACCGGGTATACGCCGGCAGCGCTTCGCTGCATAACCGCATCAAGGGTGAGCGGAATATCGATACCGTGATGGGTGGGGCCGGTGCCGTGCGCCGACATCAAAATTTTGTAATGCAGGTGCGCGGCTTGCGGTGGAAACTCAAGTTTCATTCCGACTTTGCCACCGTTGAAGATCGACACTCTTTCGTTGGTTAGAGTCAGCAGCGGACCTAAGCCTAGGATTCCTGCGGAGCCTCGAACGCCGTCGGCGATACGAGCGGGCATGGCAACGATGCAGTTGGGATAGCCGTCACCATTGATATCGCCGAGGAAATCCATCGAATAGCCGAGTCCATAATCACCAGGAGGATTCAAACGCGAGAGTTTGCTGCCGGTACGGCCAGAGAACAGCTCAACGATTCCGGGGTAGTTGCTCCAATAGTAAGACGAGCCAACCGCAAAATCATCGTGACCGTCGCCATCCCAGTCGCCTGCGGCTGAAACGGAAACGCCGAAGGATTGATGCTTATCCTCACCGGTGATTCGCTTCAAAATGGCACCGGTTTTGCCTGACCGGATTTGAATTAATCCGCCGCCAAAACCGTCTTGGTCGCCGTTGGCGCCGATGATGATGTCGGCATAACCATCTGCATTGGCATCGCCGACGAAATCGATGGATTCGCCGAAGTATTCGTCCGAAGAGTTTCGGTCGTCAAATCGGTAGAGCTGGCTGCCGTCCAATCCGGAGAAAACGTAAGCCACTCCGTCCGGCGTTTCACTGGAATCGGAGAGGCCATTGGAATCAGCAATCGCAATGTCGTCATAGCCGTCGCCATTTACGTCGCCGCCGCCCGCAACATTCGCCGCTTGGTGACGAAACTCGCCGGTTACTCGGTAAAGCAGAGTGCCGGTTGCACCTGAGTAAACGTAGGCATATTTGGATCTGCTTCCCAGAATGACGTCGTCATAACCATCGGCATTCACGTCGCCGGCGGTGGAGACGTCTCTGCCTAACTTGAGGCCGGTGGAGTCGCCGTTAAGCGTCCAAATTATGCTTCCATCCTTGCCCGAATAGATAAATGTGCTACCGGAGGATGTGATTCCGTTGACGCTTAAGTTTGGTGCACCGAAGATTACGTCGGCGTGACCGTCAGCATTGACGTCACCGGCAGCGGCCATGATCGAACCCATGGCTTGGAAAGCGTATCGACCATAAATTGGTTTGAGCAATTCCATCGTCTTGCCCGAGTAAAGGAAAGCAACGCCGGCCTGAGTTATGCCATTTACCGGTGTGCCGGGCGCGCCCACTATGAAGTCGGGGTAGCCGTCGGCGTCAACGTCGCCTGCGCCGCTCACCGACTTCCCGAAGCCGGCGGATGACGGCTCGGCGTTGATGTATTCCATTACCCCAAATCCACCGCCGGTCTGTGCAGAGGCAAGGGTGGACAGGAGGAGGGTTGAATAAAGGCATAAAGAGACAGGTGCCATGACTTAAGTGTATTTCCTATTCAAACCAGCGGTCGTGGAACCCAAGAATCAAAGTAGAAATTGCTGCGGAATACTGGGAAATTAATTTTTTAGTCCTGAATCCAAAGGAGTTATGAACTTTCGCTATGCTTGAGAGACTTGTCACTCTAAAGAAACTTAATGACCTCCCCTCAGAAAAACATTGTGGCGGCGCTTTGTCTTGGCCTGCTTACTCCTTCTCTTTATGCCCAAACCGGCGGTAACGGCGAACGCGGTGGCCGTGCATTCATCGGCACGAAAATTTTCGGCGAGACCGATTGGAAGATTTCGGTGTCGAAGTACGTCGGCGATTTGGATGGCGATGGTTGCGATGACTTTTTGGTTGGAACCACCAACTCGCTTCCGGATGGGCACGTTGACGTATACAGCGGCCAAACCATGACGGTGTTGCGCTCGCACGTCGGTACCAACGCCAGCGATGATTTTGGTCGCGCTTACGGCGGGCTTAGTGATTGGAATGGCGATGGGGTGAATGATTACTTCATCTCGGCGCCGGCGACCGATGGCTTTTTGAGCAAGGTCGATGACAACGTTGGCGTGTTGACGATTTACGACGGTGCAACCGGTTCGATTTTGCGCATGCTTGGCGGCGATGATGTCGGCGATCACTTCGGCGCAAACGCCTTCGGCGAAACCGATTTGGACGGTGACGGCGTCAGTGACTTGGTGGTGATGTCGGAGAACGGCGGAGTCAATGGACCGACTACCGAAATCTCGGTTTACTCCGGTGCCGATTACGCCAGTCTCACTTGGGCGCCGTACTTGGTGAAAACCATCACGCCGATCGGCAAGTACCTAAACTCAGTCGCCGATGCCGATGGCGATGGACTCGACGACATCGTGCTGCACTGGGGCGATCGCAACCGCTTCATGTCGTCGGCCACCGGCGCGATTGTTTGGTCACCGTTTTACGTGTCGTACACCTACGACCGCACCGGTGATATGGACGGCGACGGCGTCGACGACTTCCTGCTCGGCAACGAAGGCAACGGCGCGTCCTTCGCCGACGGCGGCGTTTGGGGTTACTCCGGAGCCACGCGCACTTCCATGTACTACGTTTGGGGACCGGCTTATACCGGTTGGATGCTCGGCGCATCCGTCAGTGGCGTCGGCGATGTGGATGGTGACGGTCTTGCCGATTTTGCAGCCGGCGCGCCAAACTTCGCCATTCATTCGGTGCTGGATCACGGCATGGTCAAGCTGTACTCCGGCAAGGACGGCGCCGAATTGTTCGACTACCACGCCTATCCGCAAGCCGAATACTTTGGCTACACCCTCGAAGCTGCCGACGTCAACGGGGATGGCCGTATGGAGCTGCTGGCGGGAGCAAGCGGCACGAACCATTTCGATGGCGTCAACAACTACCTCAATGCCGGCATGATCGTGCCGCTAGGTTTCGATCCGCTGATGTTGGTGGATGAAGATGAAATCAGTTCGGCTGCCGGTGCCGTCGTTGCGTTTTACCACGATTTCCCCGGTGCCAACACCGACTTCGCATTGCTCGCATCGCAAACCGGAACCAGCCCGGTAACCATGCAAGGCGGGATTCCGGTGCCGCTGGTTTACGACCTGACAACGTCGGTGATGTACAACTCGCCGCCGGCGTGGTTCAGCAATTCACAAGGCGCCACCGATGCCAACGGCCAAGCCGTCACCATGCTGACCTTAGCACCCAACGACGCCGCCAGTTTGGTCGGCAACGACGTCTGGTTCTCGGTGCTGGGCTTCAACGGCAGCGAAGGTCCCGGCATGCACTGGGCAAGCTGCGCGCAGAAGTTGACTGTGCTGCCGTAGATTGGTTCGGCACGCCGCTAACGGGGTGAACCACTGCAGTTACGTACAATGGCTCACTGAGCCGTGATTGTTACGTAACGATCTTGATCTGAACCGCGACCGAGCTAAGAGTAGGCTTGGTTTGCGCCGGACCGGTAATGGCGGCGAACCAAAAGCTCTTGCCGATCATCGATGGGTGCATGCGTTTGGGGAAAGCGAAGCTGGCGAGGGCGTCGCCGGAACCGTCGAGCACGCCGTGTAGATTCCAGTGGCTGCGCACTGGATAAACGCCGTGCATGCTGTCGACGAGCACGCGGTCACGGCTAAGTGGTATGTCGATGCCGAAGCGGGTCGTTTCGCTTCCGGTTGCCGACATCAACACACGGAATTCTTGCAGGCGAGTCTCCCAGGGGAAGTCGATTGCGAAAACCACGTTGCCGCCTTTTCGGGCCGATACGGTTTTAACGCCTGCGCGTAATCCCGGCTGCAAACCGACGACGCGAACCACACCAGTGTTCCATCCCGACCCGGGCGAGGTGAAGGCGCTACTTCCGAACAGCAATTCGTCGGCGCCATCTCCGTTGAGGTCGCCGATGTAGTCATGGCTCAAGCGTGCACCTAGCGCTGGCTTGTCGAAATGAGTGAACAGCGGTTCTGCGGTTGCGCCGGAGTAAACCGTCAACCGACCCATCGCTTCGTCATGCGCGGGGGGGAGGCCAACCCAGTAATCGGCGAAACCATCGTTGTCGAAGTCGCCGGCTGCCGACACCGTGCAGTCGCGAGGCGAGGAATGTTCGAGTTCGGCGTGCGCGCGTAAAAAGGAGAAATTTCGACCCGAATAGATTCGAACCCCAGTTCGAGTGGCGAGAAGAATATCGTTGTGACCGTCGTTGTTGATGTCGCCGCTTGCAATTTGGCTGCCTAGATGTTCGTGCGCCAGATCGCCTTCAAAATGATGAATGATTTCTAGCGTGCGGCCTGACCACAGTTGTGCGCGACCGTGATTGATTCCCTGCCCGGAGCGACTCCAATAGGGTTCGCCGATCACGAAGTCCGGATAACCATCTTGGTTAACGTCGCCAACGCCGGCCACGGCTAGCCCGAATTTGTTCTCGCTGGAACCACGAGCGATCAATAGGTTGGATCCACTTTTTCCGGATACCACATTGACCTTGCCTTTGCGGCTGAACATGAAATCGTCGTAACCATCTTGATTGACGTCGCCGATTCCAGCTACGGCCATACCGGTTTTGGCGCCTGGTGCCAGGCTGATGGATCGATATAAAACCATTCCACTTTGGCCGGAGCGAACTTCTACCACACCGGAGCGTTCGATCTCGCCGGTGCCATCTCGCCAATTGCCGAGGATGAAGTCGGGATAGCCGTCGGCGTTCACATCGCCGGCGCTGTCGATGGCGGATGCAAAACCTCGATTATTCACATCGCCCAAAATTTGGAACAGCACCTGTTGCGTTCCATCGGCATAAACCACCGCCCTCCCGACTCCTTTTTGCCCAGCTACCGTAGCGTTTGGCGCAGCCACCATGTAATCCGGAGTGCCGTCCAGATTGACGTCGCCGACGCCGCAGATTTGGGATGCAAAATACTCGCGGTCTTCATAACCCGTAGCTTCGCCGTAAGTCGTCCAAATGCCGCCGACTTGTGCGTGAAGAGTGGTGGACAGGAGGGGGAATGAAATTAAGAAAAATAGAGAACTGAGAGACAGTTTCATATTTTCAATCCTATGCCGGTTGCTGCAGCAAAGGATCGAAACTCAAAATTATCCAAGCAAAAAGTCTATGAAAACTGGGAAATTATTTCGCCGCAACCAAGGTGTTTTGCGACGTGCTTAAGTTCCCGTTTTACCGCCGCTTCATGGCGCGATTTTTTCCAGCTACTCAACGCTTCCACATCCACTTTGAGTTTTTTGCCCTGAACCTTATGCTTCCAAATGCCGACGACACGGCCACGGTCGATGACGGTGGCTGCTACATATGCGCCGGCGCGCCAAATGCGTTTGCGATCTGCGTCGTTGGGCACGGTCCAGGATTTATCGGCGTGGCCCATCATCATGGAATCCCACAGAGGAAGCATGCGGATCGGCCATTCGCGCATAGACTTAGGTGCGCTTCGGGTCAGTTCATCGGCGTCTTCGGCAAGTCCGATCAAGTGTTTGCGTTCGTTGCAATTGATATCGACCAATTCGCTCGTCGCATCGAGTTCGGCAATCCAAGTGCGCGCTTCGCTGACCTTCGCGGCAAAAAAGTGAGCGACGTCTTTGGGGGTTGCGGGTCCATAAAGTGCGAGATAGCGCCGCGTCATTTCCACGCCGATGCGGAAGATTTGCTGCTCGGCTTTTTTGCCGGTGGGGCGTTCCGGCCATTGCAATTCCGGGAACCACTGCTTGCGCGACAAATAGGTTTGCTCGGCGCCGATTTTATGACCCAAACATGCATCGCCGTTAAGCGCAATGCACCACAGCACACGACCGGCGGCGAAACGGAATGCCTGCTCGGGCGCCATGCGATTGGCGACCAGGTGTTCTTCGACCACCTTCATGTACTTTGGCGGGATCATGCCTTCCAAGTTGGCGCGCGTCCACGCTTCGTCGGTGTTGTCGAGCAGCTTGCGCACCTTGTTGACTGTCGCGGTCGGCGGAATCGCACCGCGTCGGCCGCCGGGTGACCATCGATCGCGCACGATGTTGACGTCGCTCCAATCGGCGGCGGCGTCGTAAAGGTGCAGTGTGCCGCGTTGACCCCAAGTGCGCACCAGGGTGCGGGGTGCATCGGTGATGCGGGCGTGCACTTCGGCAGCGGTGGGGCGATCGGCGGTGCGCTGACTCAAAGCCAGCAACGCCGGAGCAATTTGCTGAGCTTGCGCACCGATCATGTCGCGCGCCGCCGCTACGACATCAGGGGCTCCGGGACCGGCGAGGTGACCGCGGCGGGCGCGGAAGTACAACACCTGATCCTCGCTAAGGCGCAATGCTGAGGGGCTGGCTGCCATGAGTGGATCATACTCGCGTAGGATGGAGCGATGGTTTGTCGCACCATGCTTTCAACTTTGACGATGACCGCGCTGGCCGCCGCAGCGGTCGCTGGCCAATCGGTGGATCCGTCGCCGTCGGTTTCGATCGATTCACTATGCCAGCAGTTTTCCGAGTTTGATTTCAACGGCGACGGCTTGAATGAAATCCAGCGCATGGAAGCGCTTTACGCCGAAACTCCTGCGGAGGCGGCTGGACGGGTTTTGGTATTGGTTGAATCACGATTGCTGCAGCCTCTGACCGCAAATCCAAACGGCTTTGACGATGACCTTTGCCCGCAGTTGAATCAATTGATCGCAGATTTGGCGGCTGAGGGGTGGTTGGCGGATTTGGTCGAGGTGGAATTGCCTCATCACGATCAACATCAAGACGGTTTACACGTGCTCGCGCTGCGTGAATTCTTTCGTGCGGTGAATGCATGGACCGATGCGGCGGAAGGCGTGGATCATCAAATCCCTCCGCTGAGAGGGGCGATCCTGATCGGGCGTTTTCCCGACGCCTATCTGGTGCGTACTTGCAACTGGCGTAAAAAGGGAAAGATCACTCTCCACAACAAAACGCCGGATAAGCAAACCTTCGACAATATTCCATACCTGCGGCGCGTGCCGGAATGCGTCGCCAAGCGCGCCGACATTGTGCTCGGTGATTTAGACGGGAATTGGGAAAAGCTGTATGTGCAACCGCGCGTCCGGCTGGCGAGCACGATTGCGGTTTACCCTGATGGCATTCCGGCGAATGGTGGGGTGACTTCGGCTTTGGAGCAGAGCAGTGTGAGTTTCGAAGATTTCTTTCACATTTCCGATGGGCGATTGGAGGTGGCGAAGGTGGAGAAGAGTGATCAATGGATGGTGACCTTGTTCGACCGCCAGGCCGATTTGGAATGCTCGCCGACGGATTTGCAGCAACCCAATCGCATCGCGCGGCCCGAGATTTGGATTTCGCGTATCGATGCTCGCGGCTCGGCTTACTCGCCGTCCGAAACTGTGAAAGATATACACGGCAAGTCTTTGCTCGACGAAAACGGTCAGCCTCAGGCGTTGGAGTTCGAAAACGAAAAAGAGGTTCCGGGTTGGAATTCTAAGGTGTGGTCCGAGGATCCGGTTTTGGAGCGGCGGTTGATCCGCGAGTATCTGAACCGCAATCATCAATACCGCACCGCCGCTGCGCCGATCGCTTTTCATCCGGCGTCGATCGCGCATGACTTGGGTTCGGGCTACAGTGCCATTCAAAGTGCATCGTCGGCCTGGTCGCCCCAATCCGAACGCAGCAAAGGCGCGCAAATGCTGGCCGACGTTAAAGGCAAGCCGGATTTGTTGCGCTTCGTGCAATGGATGAATGAGCCTGCAGTTTTGCGTACCGTGCGCGCACACAGCGATCCTTGGGGCAGCGTGTTTGAAAAAACCGACACCGCCAAACTCGATGAAATGGTGGTTTCGGCGGAGTTAACCTCGCCGATGAATTGGACGCGTCACGGCAACAAGCTGGTGCCGTCGCTGCAATCCGCTTGCGCCAAGGGCAAATTGGATTTCTACTTACTTCGCTCGCTTTGGCAATCTGGAACATTGCCTCCGCATCCGTCGATCTATCTGCACACCGGTTGCGACATCACCACGCCGCCTGGTGCTCACAATCAACCATTCCATAATTCCGCCTACGCTCGCCGCGCAGGTGGAGCCGCGTTGATGTTTTTCGGTCGCGGCCTGGCATTAATCGGCCGAGCCAAGGTCTTCTATGACGAACCCAAAGGCTTCAGTTCCACCCTCGCTGCTGGTGGTAGCTTGGGCGACACGTGGACGCAATACTTCGAACTAGAATCGCGCGCCGAAACTTGGGGTGAAGCCGGCGGTGACATCGGGCGCAAACGTAGCTACTTTTGGAGTGTGCTCGGCGATTGCACGCTGCGTTTGAATCCGGGGCTTGCTACTCATCAATGATGAGCTTGGAGAGGGAATTAAGGCATAACCGTAATCTTGCGCGCAGCTGAGCTGAATTCCGGCAAACCGCCGGGCGTCATTGCAATGCCGGCGATCCAAACTTCATAACCGACTAGCCACGACGGCAGCCCCGGAGCAAAAGTCATGCTGCCCGAGGCCATTCCCTGGCTGTCCAATGTTCCCTGAAGTTGCGATGTGGAGTTGCCAGGATAAATCCCGTGGTAGCTGTCGATGCCGAGTTGATCCAACGCCAACGGAATCCATACGCCGTGTAGCGTCGGGCCGATTCCATGATCGGAAAGCAGCGTTCGGTACTCCATACCTGCAGCGGCATCCGAGAAATCGAAATGCACTTCAACAACTCCGCCATGATTAGCGGATAGCTCGTCGCTATTGATGCGAATCATCGGCAGACGCTCCAACACCACAACCCCGCCACTAAAGGAAAGGTGGTCGGAGTAACTAGGCGCACCAACGAGGAATTCGCTGTAGCCGTTGCCATCCCGGTCGCCCAAATGGACCATGGACTCCGCAAACCTAGATCCTGAAGCGACCCGGATCTCGGCCAAGTAGTCGCCATCTTTGCCGGAGTAAAAACGAATTTGATCCGACGGAAACCAACTACCGGTAACCACGCTGATGGCGATGTCGCCATATCCATCCTCATTCAAATCACCGGCCGAGGCGATCGCAGCACCAAAGTTATCGGAGTTGGAACTCCAGCCATAAATGGAGCGCAGCGATCCGGATTGGCCGTCGAACAATAGCACGCGGTTGCTGCTCGATAAGGAACCATTGCAGACGAGCAAGTCATCGGCGCCGTCGCCATCGGTGTCGCCGGCCGACGCCATCGTCAGGCCGAGCCACGAATCGGCGTGGTAGGCGCCCAACTCATACAGCAGGGTCTTGCTTTGTCCGGAGTATACGAAAACTCGTCCGTCGCCATTGCTGCCGACGCCTTGCGCCCATGGGTCTGCGATCATCAGGTCGGATACGCCATCCATGTCGACATCACCTGCTAAGGCAATACTGCGGCCAAATTGATCCGCGCCAGTGGGGGCGTTGAATTTTTTGATCAGCGAGAAATCGCTGCCGGAGAAAACTTTGACGGTGGCACCGGAGGCGTCGTCGAAAAAAGCAAAATCCGGGACTCCATCACTATTCCAATCGCCGGTTCCGCATACGGCCGCGCCGAGGTCATTGCCGACGTTGTTGCCAAGCTTCTCGAATAGAATCGCGCCGTCGATACCGGAGTAAACCACAACGCGACCAGCGCGGCTGGCATGTCCGTTTTCATTCGGAAGTCCAACGACAAAGTCCGCCGCGCCGTCACCGTTGACGTCTCCGATTCCGTCCATGGACGAGTCCAAGTAATCAAAGTCGGTCAACTTATAAAGCAAGCTGCCGTCGGCGCCGGAGCGGATATGCAGCGAGCCGTCACGCAAACTGGCGGCGTCTTGATCCTGATACGAGTGGATCAGAACCTCGGCTAAACCGTCGCCGTCGACGTCGCCAATCTCGGCGAGGCCATAACCCAAAAAAGCGGACGACCAGGCGCCTTCGATTTGCCAGTGTGTGATGACTTCGCCGCCGGATTGTGCGGCGGATGGAAAGGTCAAAGTCAACAGCGCAAAAAGAGAGAGCGTGCGGGAGGTGAGAGGAGAATTCATAAAAGTGTTGAATGACAAGCGCGAAATAGAGCCCGCGCGACCGGCCGATCATAACAAAGCGCGGAAATTTCTCCTGATGAGTCTGTGCGCTGGCAACATAGTTTCATGCTCCTCCAAATCGCCCTCGCCTTGTTGCTCGCTCAGGAGCCTGTCGACGTGTTTCTACTCGGCGGCCAATCCAATATGCAGGGTGGCGGTAAGGTCGCTGAGCTGCCGACGGAATGGCAGCAGCCGTTGTCGGGTGTTTATTTTTGGAATGGCGACGGCTTTGAAGTCTTGGATCCGGTCCAAACCAAAATCGGTGGGCGGGTCGGTGACTTTGGTCCGGAGTTGGGTTTTGCCCGGCGATTGCGCGAGCTGGGGTGGAAGCAGGATTTATACCTGGTGAAGTTTCACCGCAGCGGTCAGCCGTTGCATTTCAGTTTGAGCAATAACAAATGGTTGGGGCCGGATCCTGGACCTGATCGCGCGACTTTTTATCCGGGAGAAGCCGACGGGGATCCAAATGTGGGCAAGCATTATTTGGCGTGGCGAGCGGACTGTGTGAAAGCGTTGTCGGCGCTTCGCGCGGATGGCAAAACCGCCAAGTTGCGCGGGATCTTATGGATGCAAGGCGAAGCCGATGCCAAGTTCGAACAGTCGGCAGTGAATTACGCCGCGAGTTTGAGGCAGCTGCGGTCGCGTTTGCTCGAGGATTTGTCGGCGGTCGAAATTGCTCAAGCTGGGGAGCAAACAAAGGCTACATCCATAGCGCCGGGTTCTTATCAGCCACTTTTGCCATTTGTTTACGGCCAAGTCCTGCCGTATGCGCCGCCGGCCAAACGATTCACTCATCGTGATGAGTTGCGCGCGCAAATGGCGGCGTTGGATTGGCGATCCGGCCACGCCGAGGCTACTTCTGGAATGGTCATGGTGCCTACGGAAGGCATGGATCTGAAAAAGGACACAGTGCACTACAACACTCGCGGTCAGCAATTACTTGGCAGTGCTTTTGCCGACGCGATGGCGTCGGAACTTTCGCGCACACCTGAGGCGTTGGCTGATGAATGGGAGTTGCATGGCATCGTCGTCAACGAACCCGGTTATCACGTTTGGGGATGTAGTCCGGTGATGGGCGACGACGGCCGCGTGCATTTGTTTGCTGCGCGGTGGCCGGTTGAGGCTCAGTTCGTTCCGGGTTGGCATACCGCGTGTGAGATTGCGCGCTATGTAGGGCCGGGCCCGCGCGGACCATTTGAGTTCGCCGAGGTTGTGTTGCAGGGAAGTGGCGACGGTTGGAACAAACAAGGCATTCACAATCCGAGCATTCGCAAAGTGGGTGATCGCTATGCGTTGCTGTACATCGCCAACACCGGTGAAGATTTCCCGGCAAGTCAAACCATCGGCATGATGGTTGCGGATGATGTCGAAGGCCCGTGGAAGGACTTGGGTCAGGTTTTGACGCCGCCTTCGAACGACAAAATTTGGTGCAAAGATAGTGGCTGCGGCGTCAACAATCCGTCGCTGCTGCCGATGCCGGATGGCCGCTACTTTTTGTACTTCAAATCCAAACCCGGTCGCCGCGGAGGCGTGAAGATGGGTGTGGCCATCGCCGATCGACTGACGGGTCCGTACATCATTCAACCGCAACCGATCACCGCCAACGATCGCACCATCGAAGACGGCTACGCTTTTCATTGGCGCGGTCAGGTTTGTTTGCTGACCACCGACAACCACGGCATGATCGAAAAAGGTGGCGGCTTATTGTGGACATCAGACAATGGAATCCAATTCCAACCAAAACCAATGAAAGGCTTCCACCATTTCAGACGCCACTACCTAAATGATCGCGTGCCCGACGGCGTGCGTCATCATTACACCCGCTACTTCAAATTCGAACGTCCGCAACTACTCATGGTGGACGGCGAACCCAAATATTTATACGTGCCCTCCGGCACGGCAACCGATGGATCGGATGGAACGAATAACTACTTGCTCTATCGCTAACGGATTTCGCTAGATTGGAACGCGCAATGGTAAATCACGAAGCCACAGTCAAGGTTGAATGCACAGGTGCTATCGCAGAAGTTTCGCTGAACCGAACGCGCAAGGCCAACGCGCTTAATGCCGAAATGGCCCAAGAGTTGATCGAAACTTTTCAATCCCTGGATCAACAGCACAACGTGCGGGCAATCGTCTTAAGTGGCAGCGGTGCGTTCTTTTCGTCCGGCATTGACTTGAACTATCTGCGCGAGATACAGGCGAAAGTAATGAATGCGGCGCAAGAACGTCGGCCGCAGGTGATGCGCGATATCATTTTGCAGTTGCAGCGCGTGACGCAAGCGGTGGAAGAATGCCGCAAGCCGGTGATTGCCAAGATCGACGGAATTTGCTTTGGCTTTGGGTTGGACTTGGCGGCAGCTTGTGATTTGCGGTTGTGCAGCAAGCGCGCGCGCATGTCGGTGAAGGAAGTGGATTTGGCAATCGTTGCTGATCTTGGATCCTTGCAACGCCTTCCCGGAATCATTGGCGAAGGTCGCGCGCGCGAGCTGGCGTTCACTGGGCGTGATTTTTTCGGGGAAGAGGCGGCGGCGATTGGTTTTGCCAATCAATGCCATGCAAACACCGATGAATTGGATCAAGCCGCAAACAAACTCGCGGAACAGCTCGCGGCAAAATCACCCCACACCCTGCGCGGCATCAAGCAATCGATGAATTACAGCCGCGACCATTCCGTCGCCGAAGGCTTGGCCCACATTGCCGACGCCAACGCATACGCTCTCATGCACTCCGATCTGCAAGAGGCCGTCGCAGCCTTTCTAGAAAAGCGCTCTCCCTTGTTCAAAGACTGATTCGCGGAAGACTCATGCCAAATATTCCTTAAATTTAGCCATTGCGGAATTTCTTTGTCCCGCATTGGCAAAATCCTCGTTGGTGGAAATGATGAAACATTTCTTGATCCCCACCACGATTCTCAGCGCTGTAATTGCGCTTCCTCTCACTGCCCAAGCAACCACTTTCACGCTTGCCGGTGCTCAAGTCATGGAGCACTGGGCAACCGCTCAAGATCCAGCGAACACCGGTTGGTATGGATACAGCGGCACCGTCGAAATCCGCGATGACTTCGCATTGATTGGCGACGCCGGCCTGAACAGTTACCGCGGTGGCGTCGAGGTTCTCATTCCGGACGGCGCGGATCAATGGATCTCGTATGCCACCATCCAAGACCCTAACGGCAACACCGGCGACAGTTTTGGATCCGCGGTCGCCAGTGACGGTCGATTTGTCATTGTCGGCGCACCTTTCGGCGATGATCTGGTTAGTGGAAACACCGACGTAGGCGCGGTTTTGGTTTACGATATCACTCGTCCCACAGCTCCAGGGATGCGCTTGCCCATCCCGGCGTCGTCGCTGAGCAATGACGAGTTTGGCGCTTCCGTGGACATCGTCGATGCCGACATTCCGCTGGCGATCGTCGGCGCCCCAAGCAACGACATCAATGCTCACAATGCAGGTGCCGCTTTCATTTTCTATTTTGCCGGCGGCCAATGGCATCATCACTTCACAATTTTGGCGCCGACCACGCAAACCGAAAGATTTGGTTTCGATGTCGCCATCACCGCCAATCCCAATGCGCCGGGTGGATTTGAGGTCGTAATCGGCGCGCCTTATGCCGCAGGCAATCTCGGTAAAGCATACTTCTACAACCTAAATCCGCAGTGGTCGTGGAACTGGAATGCAGTGCTTACCGGCGTCAACAGCACGAATGGACCCAGCTTTGGCACTAGCGTTGAAATCGATGGCGACTTTGCCGTAATCGGGAGTCCTGCAGAATCATTCGGCAGCGCAACTGGATATGGAGCCGCGTTTGTTTATAAGCGTGGTGCAAGCGGATGGCCGTCGGTTTCCAACTATGACTACCGGGCCGAAGGCACAAGTACTTCCGGCAATTTCGGCGTAGACGTGGACCTGGTCAGGACTGGCGCCGAGTCCTTGCGCATGGTTGTGGGTGGGCCGTACCTTGATGTCCACGGAAACGGTTCGGGTGCTGCAGTTGTGTTTGATAGATCCGCTCCGGGGAACTGGACGCGCACCGAAATTGGGCCGGTATTGCATGGTGCGTATTCGCGTTTTGGTGCCGGAGTTTCCATCAACGTTGGCCAAACCAAAACTACTGTGCTTGGCAGTAGCAGCCAGAACGACTACGCCCAAATTTTCGACGTGGATCGCAGCATCACCGATTTCACCGGAATGCCTCACATCACGTCAACCGTGGTGCCGACCCAATATCAGTTTCAATCCTTCTCGGTGGACGCGGCCCACACCATAGACTTCATTGTCGGTACGGTGCCAGGGAATGCGTATTACAAGGGAGTGCGCACCGCCTTTGCCAACCCGCAATTGCTGGCTTCCGACGCCCCCGACGCGTGGGGGGAATGCTCGGTCGTCGCCGATATCGGCTGGATTAACGGTCCATTTGGCGTGCAAGCCATCGAGATCGACGCGGCCAATCAGGGCGTCGACACGCCCAGCTATCCGGTCATGTTCTGAGCACATCCGACCGATACAGAAACGAAGCCTTGTTTAACCGGCAGGGCTTCGTTGTTATTTTGGAAGCGGTAGAGATGATTCGTGTCCGCGCCCTGATATGGACTTTCTTCAGCTTTGCTGGGGCGGTGGGGGTTTGTGCAGCTCAGGATTCCCCCCAGGAATTCTCCCTGCCCACCCTGCTCGAAGTCCACCGCGCCGCCTTCGGCATCACCACCGCCGACATGCCGCCCGACGCGGTGCAAAAAGGCGTGCAGCTACCGCCGGTGACCGCCAAGTTGCTCTACGCCAATGGTCAACCCGCCGCCGACGTCGCGGTGCGCGCGCGCCAGCAAACCATGCTCGGCTTCTTTTTCCCCGACGCCGCGTTCGCCAGCTCGGATTCACGCACCGACGCCAACGGCTTTGTCAAGCTTCCCGTGCACACGCAATGTCAGTTGCTCGAGGTGAGCTATCAACTGCCCAACGAAGCCTGGCGCGTACTGCACCAAGACTATTATTCGGTGTCACGCCGCGACTGGGGCGAGCTTCACATTCCGCCGTTGCGCACCATCACGGGGGTCATCAAACCAGCCGCGCAACAAGAGCTGCCCACCCAAGCGTGGATTTGGGAGAACCCCGAATCCGACCGCTTTCACCTGCTGCCGTTACTGCCCGATGACGTGCTCATTCACGGCGACGACAAAAACTGGCTGTTGGCCGCCGAGCCCGTGAGCGGCATCCGCGCGCAAAGTGATCTGCGCCGCGGTCGCTTCCATGGCGTGGAACTCAACATCGACCCGAACGGTTCGTTCGAATACCAAGGCCGACTCACGAACCCCGCCGTCTGTGTGTTGGATGGCGATGGGCGCTTCCATTGGTTCACCCCCGACGGCGAAAACTGGGAGCTTAATCTGCTACCGCTCATCGATCGCAGGGTGCGCATTTTCGACGACTACCACAAACGAGCAAGCGGAGTTTACGTGGCGTCGGCAATGGGAGGAGTATTCCCAGATCATCAAATCCTACGCGAAGTCGGGCAATACGAAGATGACGGCGCTAGTGGTTGGTACATCCTGCCGCGCAATCCAACTGGATTTCACGCCGCCGCCGGACGTTGGCAGCCCGGCGATCCGTGGTACACCTGGGACTGGACGAAGAAGGATGACTTCTACTTAAAGCGCGATGGCGCGTTCACCTTGCCGCGGCCGCGCGAAGTCACGGTGCACGTACGCGACGAATTTGGCGAACCGCTAACCGATGGCTTGGTCACCATTACCAGCAGCGACTTCATTTGCGATCCGCAATTCCCGGCATTCAGCGCCACCGCATTCCTCAGCAAAATCGGCAACGTGCATTTCACTCGCGTTCCGCCGATGAACGAAACCTACTGCGTGGTGCAAGCACGTGGGTACTACCCGCTGCCCATCGACACGCGCAAAGCCAAAAACCAAACCGAGTGGCTGCTCAAAATGGCGCCGCTGCGCACCTTCGAAATCAAAGTCACCGGCAGCGACTTCCCGGCCAAGTTTTTCCCGGCGCGCGTGCAACTGCAAACCCGCGGCATGGGTTTCCCGGTGATCCGCTGGCTGTCGGCCGCCGACTATCCAACCCAATTCGCAAGCGTTTGTGGATCGCACTCCACCATTGAAATCGAAGGCGCCGACGGCAGTTTCGTCTTCTTGGAATGGGATGGCGAAACCTCGGAAATCATTGTTTCAGAAGCGGCGCGTTGGCTATCCGACCAATCCGACGCCGCCACTGACCAATCCGACGCCGCCACCGATCAATCGGCAGCCGGCCAGACCAGCAAAAAACCGGCGGCCGACGAAAAACGTCAACCGCCGGTCTAACCAGTTTCAATTATGAGGCAGGGGGAGCTGCACCTGCGCCGGGAGCTACGCCGGACGAAGCCGACGTTCCCGTCGTGCTCGCGCCTGCACTGTGCACGTGCGGTTTGTGCGGCGAACGCACTGCCATCGTGATGCCGGCCGCGGCGAAGCACAACACGCCGCAGATGGTGAATGCCAGCGGGAAGTTCTGCATGTCGCCAAGCTTGCCGCCAAGCACCGGACCCAAAATTCCGCCCACACCATAAGCCAAGAACACCCAGCCATAGTTCTGGCCGACGTACTTGGTGCCGAAGATGTCGGCCGTTGCAGTCGGGAACAGCGCGAAGTTACCACCGAAGTTGAAGCCGATCAGCGCGGCGAACAAGTACAGCAATGCCGGCGTACCTGCGGCATAGGGGAAGGCGATCACGAACACCGCTTGCGTCGCCATCATGATGATGATCGACTTGCGGCGGCCGAGCTTGTCGCTGAACATGCCCCACAAAATGCGGCCCAAGCCATTGGCCAGCGAAAAGAACACCGCCATCGCGGTACCGGCAATGGCACTGGCTTCCAGCGCGTCGTAACCGTTGCCTTGCAGCGCTTCAATCGGGAACAACTTCATCAGGCCGATGCTCATCAAGCCGGCACTGGCACCGAAGGCGAAGATGGTCAGCACCATATAGAACTGCGGCGTGCGCAGCATTTCGCCACTGCGGAAGTTCTTGTCGTCGGTATTGCGGAAACCGGTGCCGGTTACCGTCGGCGGCGTCCACCCTTCGGGCACGTAGCCCTTAGGCGGGAAGACCATGTAGCGACTGCCCAAAGCCACCGCGAGGAAAAACGCTACGCCGTAAATCATGAAGGTGGTTGCAATGCCGAGGCTTTCCAGCATGTGGCCCCAAGAGCCGCCAAGCTTGACCCACAACATCGCTCCGAAGCCGAAGCCGGCGACCGCCAGTCCGGTAATCAAACCCTTCTTATCGGGGAACCAGCGCATGCCGACTGCGATCGGCACCACGTAAGCCAAACCAATGCCGGCGCCGCCGACGATGCCGACGAAGAAGAAGGTGCTCCAGAAGTTCACCCCCGCACCGATCAATCCGGCGAGCAAATAGCCAAGGCCCAGCACTACACCACCGGTGAAAGCCAGTTTTTGCGGCCCCAGCTTGGGCATCAGCCGCCCGGCGATGACCATGACCACGGCAAAACTGGCGAGCCCAGCCGAGAACACATATTGGGTTTGCGCCCCGGTCCAGCCTTCCTCCTTCAGCACCGAAGTAAAGACCGACCAAGCGTAGATCGCGCCCAAGCAAAGCTGGATCAAGATGGCCCCAAAGACCACATTCCAGCGATTCATAAGTTTGCCGTTCGTGTCGTTCACGATTGCCCTCACGATGTGGCTGCACCCACGGCATGGCGTGCGCGATGCCGCCCGCAGCCGGCGATGCTTTAACCCCTTAAAAACAGCCCTACAAGGCAGACCGGCCGGTATGTTGCGACTTTTTGCACCAATTTTTGCTCAAGTCCAAACCCGTTTAGGGTTCGATGTGAACCGGCTTTGCGACGGAGGAACAAAGCGCCCCGGTTCCCGCCGGATCCGTGACCACAGCGGCCAACCAAATAGTGGTTCCGACCATACTTTTCGGCAGCCCATTGCCGAAGCCGATCGACGCCAACGAGCCGCCTGCTCCATCCAGGTTGCCCTGAAGGATGTATCGGAAAGTCCCGGGATAATTGCCGTGGAACGAGCTTCGGAAATAGTCGTCCCAAGCTAACGGAATGTCGACCCACGATTGGGTCGGCCCGGTGCCCGAAGCTGAAAAAAGGACCTTGTAGGGCATTCCCGCATAGTTATCCGGGAAATCCAAGTTCATGACAAGGTTGCCACCTCGACGGGCGGATAGATGGTCGGTTCCGATATGGAAATAAGGGGCCAATCCACTGATGCGAACGGTTCCGTTGCCATCGAGCGGGGCACCGATGACTAGGTCGGTATAACCATCACCCTGGACATCGCCGAGGGTTGCTATGCGCCCACCCTCCGCCCAAAATCCACCCCAATAGGTGCCGTCGGCGCCGGAGAAATAGGAAACATTTTTGTTCTCAAGCCATTCATTGGGAGCGCAAACCACTAAATCGGCAACGCCATCCAGGTTGAGGTCTCCAGGGGCGCAAACTTGGGCACCAAAATCCGAGTTGGACGTCCAACCACCTACGCTCAAGAGCAAGCTTCCGGTATTGGCAGAATGCACAAACGCCATTCCTTCCTTGTGGTGTGTAACTTTCGGTGCATCGGCTTCGGGTGCTCCGACGAACAGGTCGCGCATACCGTCGTTATCCATGTCCTCGATCATTGAGATCGAAGCTCCGAAGTGGCCATCGGGGGCAGTGCCAATAATGGTGTGAGAGCGTACACCTGTGCTTCCGGAATAAACCAAAACCGCGCCGTAATTTTCGATGGCATTGGGCGAGTAGAGCGGGCAGCACACTGCCAAATCGGGATAACCGTCGCCATCAAGATCGCCGCAATTTGTTAACGAATTCCCAAACCAGCTGTTTCGAGATGCCGGGTCCAGGATGGTATGCAAAAGGGAACCATCCAAGCCGGACATCAAATAAACCGAGCCACGACCAGAGCCTAATGTGCTTTTGTATGGAGCGGACGAAAGTGCAAAATCGTCATAACCGTCTCCGTTGACGTCACCGGCGGCACATATTGCATGACCTAATCGTTCATAGGTATACGAACCGATGAATTCGTGAAGCAGGGTGCCGTCGGCACCGGAGTAGACCCAAACTCTTCCGCCTTCAAGCTGCCAAGTCCCGGTTGCGGTGGGCGAAGCGATGAGAAAGTCATTGATCCGGTCACGATTGATATCGCCTGCGTTCGCAACCCGTGCACCGAATTGCTGGTCGTCGGCGTTGCCTTGGAAATGGAAAAGTACCGAGCCGTCCGCTCCTGAGTAAACATAGGCCGCACCCGCGTTGACGAATGCGTTGTCCTCTAGTTTTGAGCCAACGATAAAATCGGGGAATCCATCGTCGTTGATATCGCCGACGGTGTCGATTGACGTGCCAAACTTTTGGGCTTGGGGGGGGGCGTCAATTTGCAAAAAGCTTTCGAAATTGCCGCCAAGGATCGGGTTGCTTTGTGCGAGAACCAGAAATAGGGAATCCAGCAACATGAGGGAGAGTGAATGATTTCTTTCCGCAGCTTGGATTATAGAACGGTTCCGCTAAAGCGGTAATGATTGGTTAGCAGCCGGCTGGCGTTCAGGGTGTAATGAGAATTGCGTTCGCAGCCGAGCTGTATGCGTAGCTTCCACCCGCCGGACCGGTGACCACGGCAAACCAGAAGGTTTGACCGATCAAGCTATTGGCCAGAGTCGTGGGGAAATTGAAGTACGCGCTGGCGCTGCCGCCTGGCCCCAAGGTTCCATGCAAGTTGTGGTGGTGATCGCCGGGGTAAATCCCTGCGGCTGAATTGAGATAAAGCTGGTCCTGGACCAACGGCACGTGGATGCCGTCATTGGTCCAACCGGATGCGCCCGAAACCAGCACCTTATAAGGAGCACCGGCCGTGGTGGGGAAGTCGATTTCAATCGGGATCATTCCACCCGTTGACGCAGACAACTCCGACACTGGGGTGCGTACGAAGGCGTTGAAGCCGTAGACGCGGAAAGTGTTATTGCTGTACTTGGTATTGCCGAGAATTAAGTCCGGGCCACCGTCATTTTTAAGGTCGCCGACTGCGGCCATGTAATCGACGCGGCCGTCCACCTGACTAATTTGCTCCCCATCCCCGCCGTAATAAATGAATACATTGGTATTCAACCGTGAACCGCCCTGTGAGACGCAGTATTCAAACGCCCCATCCTCATTCAGGTCGCCAAGAACGCAAATTTCCCTACCGTATTCGCCGCCGTAAATCCAACCATATCGGCTCCAGATCAAACTGCCATCGGAACCTGAGTAGACAAATGCTCCGCCAAATGGTGAGCCATTGGAACTTGGATGGCCGAGGGGCGCACCGCATAAGAAATCCGGAACTCCATCCCCGTCCTGGTCGCCGACTCCTTCCAAGGAAGTACCTAGCCCTTTGCTGTTAGAAGTTCCTTTGACTTCCAATAGTTGTTGGCCGGTCGCGGAAGAATAGGCGTATACCGTGCCAGCGCCCTGAATATTGCCGAGGTTTCGATCGGGTGCGCCTACTACTACGTCGTTCCATCCATCTCCGTCGATATCGCCGGCGTTCGCAATCGCTTTACCGAAGCCCATTCCGGTAATGACATTCTCAATGAAATTTAATTGGGTGCCGCTCGCTCCTGAATAGATGTAAACGCCGCGGGATTGATTGACCCCATTAGGTTCGGCCGTGGTAACCGCGAAATCGGTGACGCCATCGCCATCCAGGTCATCCATCAACGCCAACCGGAAACCAAGCTGCTGATCATCGACAGATCCGTCTTTGTGGTACAGCAAGCTAAAGTCCGCTCCTGAATAGACGAGCACCGCCCCGTTTTTCGTCAAGCCGTTGGAGCTTGTCCTGTTTGCGGTAATGATGAAATCCGGTGTGCCATCGCCGTTGACGTCCCCGAGTCCGCCGACTTGAGCGCCAAAGCCCCGGTAGGTGCCACCACCTGTGAGGTGAGCAAGTTCAGCCCCAGTATGCCCGGAATAAACGTAGACTCTACCGATATCCAACCCTCCGACCGGTGGTGCGGCAATGAGGACTTCACTGAATCCATCGCCATCTAGATCGCCGAGGCCGGCCATCTCGCGACCGTATTCACCGCCGTTGCCGGTAAAGGAATGGAATTCTTCGAATTGCCCGCCGACGCGTTGCTGACTTAGGGCGAGGAGAAGTATGGACAGGGATAACATTTGGAAACGGACAGGATTGAGGTAGGTGAATTTTAGCCCGAATAGGAAGTTGCAGGGTCTGCCGCGGATTCAAACTATTTCAATTTCTCCGGAATTTCAGGAAATTCATTCCGGGTCAAAAACGTTCAAGGCGTGATCAAAACCGGCAGTGCGACCGAACTGTACGCCGAATTTTGATCGCTTGGGTCTAGCGCGACGCAGGCAAACCAGAATGTGCGGCCGACAAAGGAGGACGGTACTCCGTGAGGAAAGGACATGCCGGCAGTTTGGTACGCGTTGTCGTCGAGCTGGCCATGCAGGCGGAAATGACCGGTGCCGGGGTAGTGCCCGTTGGTGGCCATTGCGGTGAAGCTGTCGAAGGAGAGAGGGATATCCACAGTCCCTAGATAGGGACCGACGCCGCTTCCAGATGCCAGGATCTTGTAGCGATAGCCCGCACATTCCATTGGAAACTGAATGCGGAACATCAAAAGGCCACCGTCTAGTGCTGAGATTTCCTTAGTCGGAGTTTCCAAATGCGGCCTGATACCGACGGCTTGCACCTTAGATGGCGCAGTTTCACGCAGTGCGATCAAAACATCCTCTTGACCGTCTTGATTCCAATCGCCAAAGCGCGCAAAAATGGAATCCGGCGCATGGACTCCGTACATCAACTTGCCGGTTGCCCCGGAAAGAAAACAAAGGTTGATTTGCTGGGTTTGGTCCCCCGGTGCGGAGACGAGTAGGTCCTGGATTCCGTCGCCGTTGTAGTCTGCGCCACCCTCAACTTGACTGCCGAACCAAGTGTATTGGAGGACCCCGATCATTTCATGAATCGTTTCCCCTGTTGCGGATGAAATGGCGTATGCAGCGCCTCGGCGATAGTGGTTGCTGTAGGGTCCCTGGCTGTACGCGGGTGCGCCGACGAGGAAGTCGTTGTAGCCATCATGGTCAAGATCGCCAATCGAGGAAACCGAAGAGCCAAACCATGATCTATCTTGAGTGCCTTCGAACTCCATAAGGAGTTCGCCATTTGCTCCCGAAAAAACCATTACTGCACCAGGCCAAGAGCCGGTCCCAGTACCCCAAAACGGGGCGCCTACGATCAGATCGTCAAATCCATCGCCATTGATATCGTCGGCACTGCTGAGGCCGGTACCAAAGAGGCTGTCGTTTTGCCCTGGGTCGGACTTGGAGTACAGCAGCGAACCATCTTTTCCGGAATACACATCCACGACTCCTTTCTTATCGGAGTAATTGACGTAGTTGAATGCAGCCACCGCGAAGTCTTCGTAGCCATCCGCGTTGGCATCGCCGACAGAGCAAATTTTGCTACCAAACCGTCTCTTTTCACCTATGCCGTCTTTTCGATACAGCAAGGAAAAATCGGCTCCGGAATAAACCCAAACCGAACCCTGGTTCGTTGTGCCATTGAGATCGGTGAGCGGTGTGGAAACCATAAAGTCCGGCGTACCGTCGGCGTTGACGTCACCGGCACTTGCGACGCGGTAGCCGAATTGAGCAAAGGGGACCTCGCCTTTTTTCTCCCACAACAAAGACTGATCTGCGCCTGAGTAAACATAAACCGCGCCGAGGTCATACTCGTGAGTCGCATATCGCGGAGAGCCGACCATGAAGTCCGGAACTTCATCGCCGTTGATGTCGCCGAGCACGGCAAGTGAACCGCCGAAATCGTCGTGGTAGTCCCCTCCTTCAATTTCAAATTGCACCTCCATCGTTCCGCCGGTGACGGGATTGCTTTGTGCGAGGAGGAGGAGCGAGACGGTGAACATTTTGAAAAGGACAGGATTCGGATTAATCAATCATTAATCGAGCAATTGAAGATGAACTATGGAACGATCAAGACCGAGCGTGCGGCCGAGCTATAAAGAATTGGGCTTCCAGCTGGGAAGGTAACCACTGCGTACCAAAACGTTCGGCCAATGAGGCTGCCCGCGAGACGCAATGGGAAGCTAAATCGCGCCGACGCGGTACCGCTAGGACTGAGATTGCCAAGCAAATTATCGTGGTGATCTCCGGGATAAATCCCACCCATGGAGTTCACATACAACTGGTCATTGCCTAGCGGAATATCCACATTGTTATTCGTAGGGCCCACGCCGCTGCCCGAAATCAACACCTTGTAGGGCCAAGGTGAAGTTACCGGAAAGGCAATCTCGAAAGGAATATCGCCGCCGGTTGCCGCAGACAGCTCCGACACCTCGCTGTAAACGTAAGGGTCATAGTTAATACCCGTGACCTTGGCGCGTGCAGGCTTGGTGTCAACCTTCAGCAAATCGGGGCCTCCATCTCCAAAGATATCGCCCACTACGTCAATGTAGTCCACGGACTCAGAAACGCTTTGCAGCACCGGGTTGCCGTTGCCACCCTTGTAGATGAAGAGATTCGGGTTGATAAAAACTGCGCCTGGGGCGGTAATCGCAAACTCATATGCTCCATCTCGGTTGAGATCTCCTAGAACGCAAACATCGGAACCAAATCGATCTTGGTAAGCGGATCCACGAGACTGCCAAATCACGGATAAATCCGCTCCCGAAAAAAGCTTTGCTATGCCTTTGGGGTCGGAGGTGCCGGAATTATTGGCAAGTGGTGCGGCCGCTATGAAATCGGGAATGCCGTCGAAATTTTGATCGCCAACTCCGGCGACCACGGTGCCTAAGCCCAGGGAGGTGTCGTTGCCGTGGACCTCCAGTAATTTTTGACCGGTTGCAGTGGAGTAAAGGCTGACCGCACCCGCGCCGGGCACGCCGTTAATTCCGCGTGTGGGCTCACCGATCAGAATATCGTTTAAGCCATCGCCATCGTGATCGCCGGCATTCGCGATCGCGTTGCCGAATCCCGTGCCCACGATGACGTTGGAAATTTTCCCTAATTGCGAACCGGTCGCACCAGAGTAGAAGAAAACACCGCGGTCTTGGTTGACGCCGGTTGGTGGGGCGGTGGAGGCGGCAAAGTCGGTGATTCCGTCGCCGTCCAAGTCGCCCATCAACTCAAGCTGGCTGCCGATTTTTTGACCGACTGTGGTTCCGCCGATCTGGTAAATCACACTGAAGTCTGCACCCGAGTAAACGAAGATCATTCCGGCATTGGAATTTTGGTTCACCACAGTTCCGGGCGCGCAAACGATGAAATCGGAAATGCCATCGCCATTAATGTCCTCTAAGCCCGCTACCTGAGCGCCATATTCTTTGAAGTCCGGATAGCCGGCACTCGTGAAAATCCCGAACCCGGTTGCCCCGGAGTAAATGAAGATTTCGCCAAAGCTATTGGTTCCGCCGATGGGATCGGCAATCAGGTACTCGCCAATGCCATCGCCATTCAGGTCGCCGACTCCCGCCATTTCGGAACCGAATCGAGACCCATTGCCCCTGTTAGGGCTGCTGATGGATAAGTAGTCGTCGGTAAATCCGCCGCCGATGAAATCAGAGCTTTGGGCGAGGAGTAGAAGTGTGAGGGATAACATTTTGAAACGGACAGAATTGGGATGTTTAAAGCTTAACCCGATTAGGACATTGCATCTGTTCGGGCCGGCCGGAAGTATTTTTATTCCTTAAAAATTTCAGGAAATTATTACCGGGTCAAATTCGTTGCCGTCGGAACTATTTGCACCCTCCCCAAACTACACACCAGGGTTTAGCACAACCGTTAGCCGCCACAGGCCGCGGAAACGCGGGTTCTCTCAGTTCTTTCGCCGCATTGCGGCATTGCTTGCTCGCAAGCAGGAGTGGAAAAATGGCGGACAAATTGGCTGACTTGGCGGGTCCGGGGATCGGTAACTATGACGATCTGCAAAAAATCCTGCCGAAAAATTATCATTCAGTCTTAACACCTATGGAAACACAAAAAGCGCTGTTCGCCGTCAAGCGCTTTATTGAGGAGGGTTTAGCACGCGAGCTGAATCTGCAAATGGTGACGGTACCGTTGATTGTCGACAAGGACAGCGGCGTCAACGACATGCTGGATCGCGACGGCTCGCGCACGCCGATTCCGTTCCACATCTCAAACGATTACAACAAGCACCCGATCGAAGCCCAAGTGGTGCAAGCCGCAACCAAGTGGAAGCGCGTCGCCCTGGCTCAGTTTGGTTGCGAAGTTGGCGAAGGCATTAACACCGACATGCGTGCGGTGCGCAAGGATTACTTCCTTGATCACGACCACAGCGCATACGTCGATCAGTGGGATTGGGAGCAGGTGATCACCAAAGATCAGCGCAACCTGGACTACCTGAAGGACACGGTGCGCAAGATCTGGAGCGTGTTGGTCGGTGCCGACCGCATGGTGCGCAAGATGTACCCCGCGTTGAACCGCGAGGAGGTACCCGAACTGCCGGAAGAGCTGACCTTCTTGCACGCCGAGGAAATTCTGAACATGTTCCCCGACCTGCCGCGCAAGGAGCGTGAGACTGCAATCCTGCAGCGCTACCCCGCCGTCTTCATTGTTGGTATTGGTTGGCCACTGGCCGACGGCTATCCGCACGAGATGCGCGCTGCCGATTATGACGATTGGGTTACTGAAACCGTTTCTGAAGACGGTCTGCCGATGCACGGCTTAAACGGCGACATTCTCGTTTGGAACCACATTACCCAACGCCGTCATGAACTGACGTCGATGGGTATTCGTGTGACCAAAGAGACCCTGCGCTTGCAATTGGAAATGAGCGATCAGCTCGACTTCCTTGAGCAGCCGTATCACCAAGCCATCATGAACGATGAAATTCCATTGAGCATTGGCGGTGGCATTGGACAGGCCAGGACTTATATGTACCTGCTCCAAAAAGCTCACATCGGTGAGGTGAGCGTGACGGTCTGGCCGCAGATTTTGAAGGATATCTGCCGCGAAAAAGACATTCACGTGCTGGAATAGGTTTGTGGTTCTTGAGGCATCTCAGCTCTTCCCCGAGAGCTGAGGTGCCTCGTTTTTTTATATGAAAACGCCCTTTGCACCGATGCTTGCCGAGTTTAGAAACCCAATACAGGAGGTCTGTCATGCATACTGGACACTTTTCAAATGTCCAACCATGCGCCCATGCGAATCGGACTTCCGCCACATTCTCCGATCGCCGTGCGTTTCTTAAGGCCTGCGGAGTAGCAGCCGCCGCCGCCGGACTAGACACCGAGCTGGCAGCCAAGGTCGCAAGTGCAGTGAGTGCGCCGAACCGCCCACCTGTGGTTTGGTTGCATTTCCAAGAATGCACTGGTTGCACCGAATCCCTGCTGCGTACTTCCAAGCCCGCGGTGCAAGAGCTGATCCTCGAGTTGATCTCGTTGGACTATCACGAAACTCTTGCCGCGGCCGCAGGTCATCAACTTGAAGCCAATCTGCATAAGGTCATGACTGAACATGACGGCGGATTCATTCTCGTCGTGGAGGGGGCGATTCCGACCAAAGACGGCGGAATTTACTGCAAAGTCGGAGGCAAAACTGCCGCCAAGTCCTTGGAAGAAGCAGCTTCCAAGGCGGCGGCGGTCATCGCAATTGGTTCGTGTGCATCCTTTGGTGGCGTGGCCGCCGCACCCCCGAATCCGACGGGGGCGGTAGGCGTGCCGGCGCTGATTCAAAACAAAGCAGTGATCACTTTGCCGGGTTGTCCGCCAAATCCGTACAACCTGCTGAGCACCGTACTGCACTACTTGACCTTCGCCAAGCTGCCGGCCCTTGACTCCAAAGGCCGGCCGCTTTTCGCTTACGGTCGCACCATTCATGAACATTGCCCGCGCCGTCCGCACTTCGATGCCGGACGATTTGCCGAAGCATTCGGCGATGAAGGGCACCGCGCTGGTTGGTGTTTGTATGAGCTCGGTTGCAAGGGCCCGCAAACATACGCTAGCTGTTCGACTAACCATTTCTGCGAAGTGGTGGGTGCGTGGCCGATCGGCATCGGTCACCCGTGCGTAGGTTGCACCGAAGACGGAATCGCATTCCGCATTCCGATGCATGACACCATCGACATCCCGGCACCGACGTCGCGCGCGCAACATGCGCCGATCAACGCCGAGTTCCGTGGACGTAATGGCATCAGCCCGATCTCTACCGGGTTCGCCGGTTTGGTCGGCGGTGTGCTGATCGGAATTGCCCTGATGGCGGCGAGGGATCTTGCCGCGCGGGACAAATCCAAGGAGGTGTGACGTGAACTTTGATCGTCGCAAATTCCTAATGGGGGCACTGGCCGCCACGGTCACGGCTGCCGCACCGACGACGGCTCGCGCGCAAGAGAAGTACCGCGAGACGTTGGAGGGTGACGTCGGCATGTTGTACGACTCGACGCGTTGCGTGGGTTGCATGGCGTGCATGACCGCGTGCAAAGAGCGCAATAACTTGCCTCCGGAGCGCATTGATCCGAGTCAGTTGTACGACGACCCGGTGATGTTGAGTTCCAAAACCAAAACGGTGATTAAGTCCACCGGCGGTGAAAACCCGCGCTTCGTGAAGCGCCAATGCATGCACTGCGTCAAGCCGGCGTGCGTGTCGGTTTGCATGCTCGGCGCGTTGCATAAGTCCGAAGGCGGTGTGGTCGTTTACGACGAAAGCCGCTGTGTGGGCTGTCGTTATTGCCAGATCGCCTGCGCGTTTAACGTGCCGAAGTTCGAGTGGGACAAAGCGCTGCCGAAGATCGTCAAATGCGAGATGTGCCACACCCAACTGGTATCCGGTGAACAGCCGGGGTGCTGCGAGGTGTGTCCGCGCGAAGCCGTCATCTTCGGTCGACGCCATGAGCTGCTGGCCGAAGCGCGCCGCCGCATAGCAGGTGATTTCAAGTACTTGGATCACATCTACGGCGAGTACGAAGTCGGCGGTTTGCAAGTGCTTTACCTGTCCGATGTGCCGTTCACCGAGCTCGGTTTGCCCGACCTCGGCATCGAACCCGTTCCCGAACTTTCGGAAACAGTACAGCACGGCATTTACAAAGGTTTCGTCGCGCCGATTGCGTTGTACGCCGCGCTTGCAACGGTGCTGGTGCGCCACCGCAACAGTCATGACAACGGCGACGGCAAGCATGAGGAGGAGGAAGTATGAACGCCCAACCACTCGGCGGTCCGATCCTCACCAAAAGCTATCGCGTCATCCTGACGCTTTCGCTGATCGCATTCGCCATCGTCTTCTGGCGCCTGATCTCCGGCCTCGGTCCAACCACCGCATTGTCCGACGGCTATCCATGGGGGATTTGGATTGCCTTCGACGTGGTCACCGGCACGGCGCTGGCTTGCGGCGGTTATGCCACTGCAATCCTGTGCTACGTGCTGAACAAAGGCAAGTACCACCCGTTGGTGCGGCCGGCGATTTTGACCAGTGCGTTGGGTTACACCATCGCCGGTTTGTCGGTGGTCATCGACGTTGGGCGGTACTGGTTGCTGTACGGCGTGTTCATGCCGTGGCAGTGGAACCTGAATTCGGTGCTGCTGGAAGTCGCGCTGTGCATCACCGCGTACATCTTCGTGTTGTGGATTGAGTTCTCACCAGTGTTCCTCGAGAAGCTGGTGACGTCGGCGACCGGGCCGCGCGGCCAGGCGGCAATGAAGGTCAGTAAATTCATTGACCGCAGCTTGGTTTACATCTTGGCGCTGGGTTTGCTGCTGCCGACCATGCACCAAAGTTCACTCGGTTCGCTGATGCTGGTCGCCGGCAATAAGGTGCACCCGTATTGGCATACCGCGTGGCTGCCACTGCTGTTCTTGGTGTCGTGCATGGCGATGGGATACGCCATCGTCGCGTTTGAATCGCTGCTCGGCAGTATTTCATTCAAACGCCCGGCCGAAACCAGCATGTTGCGCTCACTGGCCAAGGTCACGTTGTCGTTGCAGATCGTTTACTTGATCCTGCGCTACGCCGATCTGATCTCGTCCGGCAAACTCGCCAACTTCCAATTCGATCGCTTCGGCGTGATGCTAACGATCGAAACCATTTTGTTCTTAGCACCGATCGCGGTGCTTGTGCCGACGCGCAAAGCCAGCAATGCGCGCTTGTTCATCGGCGCAGCATTGATGTTGCTGGCCGGCGGTCTTTACCGCTTCGACACTTACTTAATTGCCTTCGACCCGGGCGCGGGTTGGAGCTACTTCCCATCCGTCCATGAAACCTTGGTCACTCTCGGTTTTGTTGCAACTGAAGTTGCCATTTACGTTGCTTTGGTCAAGCGTTTCCCGGTTCTGACCGGACCGGCCGCGCCGAAGCACGCGCCATCAGGAGCCTGAAATGAGTAAACGAATTACAGTGGATCCGGTCACCCGGATTGAAGGACATTTGCGTATCGACGTCGAAATCGATCAAGGCAAAGTTGTGGATTCGTGGTCCAGCGGGCAGATGTGGCGTGGCATCGAAGTCATCTTGCAAGGACGCGATCCGCGCGAGGCGTGGTTGTTCACTCAGCGCATTTGCGGGGTGTGCACCTCGGTGCATGCCATCGCATCGGTGCGCGCGGTGGAAAATGCGATCGGTTTGCAAATCCCAACCAACGCGCAATTGATTCGCAACCTCATTTTGATTGCGCACTCGCTGCACGATCACATCGTTCATTTCTATCACCTGACCGCGCTCGATTGGGTCGACGTGGTGTCGGCGTTGCAGGCAGACCCCAAAGCAACGGCGACCCTGGCCGAATCCCTTTCCGAATGGCCGGGCAATAGTTTGAACGACATGATCGCAACCAAAAAGAAGTTGGCCGGTTTCGTCGAACAAGGGCGGCTGGGCATCTTCGAAAACGGTTACTGGGGCCACGCGGCGATGAAGTTGCCGCCTGAAGTCAACCTGTTGGCGGTCGCCCACTACCTGCAAGCGCTGGACTACCAAAGACGTGCCAATCAGGCCGTCGCAATCCTGGCGGGCAAAACGCCGAACTTGCAGAACTTGGCGGTGGGTGGCGTCGCCAATGCGGTGGACTTGGATCAGGCGACCGCGCTGAACATGGAGAAGCTGAACCGCATACGCCAATTGCTGGCCGAAGTGGGGCAGTTCATTCAGCAGGTTTACATACCCGACGTCATCGCCATCGGCTCGATGTACCCCGAGTGGCTGAGCTACGGCGCCGGCGTCACCAACTACCTCAGCGTGCCGGATCTACCGCTGAATGCACAAGCCACCGACTTCGAAATCCCCGGCGGCACGATCATGAACGGCGATTTGTCGACGATGACGCCGATCCATGGTTGGAACGATCCACGCTTCCGCGACAACGTCGAAGAAAGCATTGCGCGTGCTTGGTACGACGGTGATTGGTCGCGCCATCCGTGGCAAGAAGAAACGGTGCCGAACTACACCGACTTTGAAGACGACGGTAAGTACACGTGGGTCAAAGCGCCGCGCTTCCAAGGCAAGCCGATGCAAGTCGGTCCGTTGGCGCAGGTGTTGATGGGCTACACCCAAGGTCATGAACCGACGAAGCGCTGGTCGGATTACATGCTCACTCAAGTGTCGGCAATGGCCGGCGCCGAAGTGGGATTGCCGGCGTTGCATTCCACTCTAGGCCGCAACGTCGCCCGCGCCATTCGTTGCGCCGTGCTTTCCGAAACCGCCGACAAGCAATGGCAAGCCTTGGTCGACAACATCGCCAAAGGCGACACCGCAGTCTGCAACCCGCCGGTCTTCCCCAGTGGCGAAGTCATGGGCTTCGGCGTGCATGAAGCGCCGCGCGGAACGCTGTCGCATTGGGTGGTCATCGAAAACGGTTTGATCAAAAACTACCAAGCGGTGGTGCCGTCGACTTGGAACGCCGGCCCGCGCGATGCCGAGGGCGTGCCCGGTCCGTACGAAGCCTCGCTGATGGATAACCCAGTCGCCGACCCCGAGCGGCCGCTGGAAGTGTTGCGCACCATTCACTCCTTCGATCCGTGTTTGGCTTGCGCCATTCACACTCACGACCCCGACGGCACCACGCGCGCCAGCGCCAAGGTCCGTTAGGTCCAAACTCGAAGCTCACCCTCAAACTCGCAGAAAAATGCCCGCCACCCGCATCCTCGCCCTCGGCAACGTGCTCGTTTCCGACGACGCGGTCGGCCCGTACTTGCTCGCCACGCTGCACGCCCACTGGACCTTCCCTGACGGCGTCGATCTGGTCGATGCCGGCACCCCGGGTTTCGACCTACTACCGATGATCGACGACGTGCAAACCCTGATCTTGCTCGACTCGATCACCGGCCCCGGCGAACCCGGCAGCGTGCACCTCTCCACCCGCGAGCAAATCATCGGCGGACGCCTTCCGCAGCGCCGCGGCCCTCACGACCCCAGCCTGCGCGCCGTGCTGCTCGAAGCACAAATGCGCGGCATCGGTCCTGAGAAAGTCTTCTTGGTCGGCGTCGTGCCGAAGTACACCCGCGCAGGCACTCAACTGACAAAAATTGTTCGAGAAGCGCTGCCAGAAGCTGAAAAGCTAACCATCGAAATCTTGCGCAACCTGGGTTATGAAGTGGTAGCCAAGAACCCGCCGGAGCCGGTGCGCGTTTGGTGGGAGGAGGGCCGCCCGCAAAATGCATGAAACCGGCATCGCACTCGAGATCTTTCGCTCGGCGATTGAGTCGGCGTCGAACCAACTCGGCGCGGCTGTACGCTTGGTCAAAATCCGGGTCTCGATTGGCGATCGCGCTGCGGTAGACCCTAATTTGCTAGATGCGGCTTGGCAGTCCATTGTCATCGGCACGCGCCATGACGGGGCTGAGCTTCACGTGCGCTGGTGCCGTTCCAGGCGCTATTGCACGCGTTGCGGCCAAGTCAAAGAACATTCACTCGGTAGTTGGCTACCCATTTGTCCGGATTGCGGTGACGTCGTCCAGATCGATGGCGGCCAGGAGCTCGCCCTTGATGCGGTCGAGGTTCAAGAATTCGCCTCCCCACTTCCCAATGATCGTCGCTCCGAAGCGACCCAAAATTAAGCCCATGTCTGAAATCGTCAAAGTTCGTCAACGCATCCTGCGGGAAAACGATCGCAAAGCCTCGGTGTTGCGCGACCGATTTAAACGCGAAGGCACATTGGCGGTGGATTTGATTTCGTCGCCTGGCTCGGGCAAGACCACGTTGTTGGAACAGACCATTCGGTCTTTTTCCGATCGCATTGATTGCGCAGTTTTGGTCGGCGATGTCGCCACCGAATACGACGCCAATCGTTTGCGTGCAGCGGGCGGACCGGCGCATCAAATCGTGACCGGCGGAGCTTGTCATCTCGACGCTCAGTTAGTCGCCGACGGCTTGGCCTCGGCCGACTTCATTGACATCGACATTCTATTTTTGGAGAACGTCGGCAACTTGGTTTGTCCGGCGTCTTACGATCTTGGCGAAGACTTCAAAGTCGTGCTGTTGTCGGCGGCGGAAGGCGCGGACAAGCCGGCTAAGTACCCTGCGATTTTCTCGCGTGCGTCAGTTTGTTTGATTACCAAATCGGACTTACTGCCTTACGTCGACTTTGACGTCGACGTGGCGAAGCAACACATCACCGCACTCAATCCGAACTGCCGAATTCTTGAGCTTTCGGCGAAGTCGGGCGAAGGCATGGATGCCTGGTGCACCCTGGTCAAAGAACGGCTCAAGTCCAAGCGAACAGTAGTAGTGTGAGCAAGCCCAAGCAAAGGTTTGAAATCCTCTGCACCGGCATCGTTCAAGGAGTAGGTTTCCGCCCGACCGTTTATCGCCTTGCAACTGAGTTGCGCTTGGCGGGTTGGGTTTGCAACGGTCCGGACGGTGTAGAGATCGAAGTGGAAGGCGAGCACGAGGTGCCGCAGCGATTCGCGGAACGATTACAACGAGAGCTGCCTCCGCTGGCCAAAGTGACCAGTTTGACCATTCACGAAATCGAGCCGATCGGCGAAACAGAGTTCGTGGTGCGTGAAACTGAGCAAGGCGTGCGCAAAAACGCGTTGGTGCCGCCGGACACGCGTATTTGTCCGGATTGCGAAGCCGAAATGGCCGACGCCGACGACCGCCGCCATCATTTTGCTTTTACCGTTTGCACCAACTGCGGTCCGCGCTTTTCGCTAGTGCGCAAGCTGCCGTACGACCGCGAGAAGACGTCGATGGCGTGCTTCCCGTTGTGCGAGGATTGCCGCGAGGAGTATGAAAACCCGCTGGATCGGCGCTTCCACGCCGAGCCGGTTTGCTGCCCGAAGTGCGGCCCGCAGTTGTGGGCGGTGGATTGCGGCGGCGCTGATTTGGGCAGCGGCGAAGAAGCCATTGCCGCGGCGCAACGCACGTTGGAAACCGGCGGCATTGTTGCGCTCAAAGGATTGGGCGGATTCCAATTGGCATGCTGCGCGCGCAGTGATGTGGCGTGTGAACTGCTGCGCACTCGCAAGCGTCGGCCGCGCAAGCCGTTCGCGGTGATGGTGAAGGATTTGCAGACGGCGCAATTGCTGACTCATCTGAAGAAGGAAGATGAAGCCATTCTTAGCGGTCCGCGTTCGCCGATCGTGCTGGCGCCGCTACGCCGCAATCATGGATTGAGCTCGCGCGTTTCGCCGGGTATTCAAGACGTCGGCATCATGCTGCCGACCACGCCGTTGCACATGGAGTTGTTCCGCAATTTACATGTGGATGCGTTGGTGATGACCAGCGGCAACGGCAACGATGAACCGATTTGTCGAGGCAACCGTGAAGCCGTCGATCGCTTGCGCAAGCTCGCCGACGTCTTCCTGCTGCACGATCGCGACGTGATTCGCCGCGTCGATGATTCGGTTGCACGCAGTTGCGACGATGGGTTGGTCATGGTGCGGCGTTCGCGCGGTTGGGTGCCGGAACCGCTGCCGTTGCCGGTGAAATCGCCGGCGGCAGTGTTGGCGGTGGGCGGCCACTTGCAGGTGACGGCTTGTTTGGGCGTCGGCAACGAGGCTTACCCTAGCCAACACATCGGCGACCTCGATACCGTCGAAGCGCGCGGATTCCATCGCCAGGTGATGGACGGGTTGATGGACTTCCTCGAAGTGCGCCCCGATTGCGTGGTGGTGGACCCGCACCCGGATTACCCGTCGCTGCAAATCGGTCGCGACATCGCCGACGAATACGGCGCCAGCGTGATCGAGGTGCAGCACCACGTCGCTCACATCGCGGCGGCGGCGGCCGAGCACAACATGTTCCCTGAGCATGATGAAAAAATCGGCGGCATCGCGCTCGACGGCACCGGCTGGGGCCCCGACGGAACCGCATGGGGCGGCGAGCTGTTGGAACTCAACGGCATGCTGCAATGGCGGCGCGTCGGTCATCTGAATCCGCTGAAGTTGATCGGCGGCGAAGCTGCGGTGCGCGAACCCTGGCGCATCACCGTTGCTGCATTGGCCGCGGCCGGGCAGCTGGACTTGGTGCCCAAACTGCCGCTCGCCAATCGCGTGCACCCCGACAAGATCGAAGACATCGCCCGCCTCAGCGAACGCGATACCTGGCCGCTGGCAAGTGGTGCCGGGCGCTTGTTCGAAGCCGCTGGAGCACTGATCGGATTGCGCGCCAGCAACACCTATGAAGGTGAAGCAGCGTTGCTGCTCGAATCGTTGGCATCGAGCGCCACGCGGGTGCCGGCAGCGTGGGAAATCGCCCGACCCAACGGCCTGTTCCCGTCGCAAACTCTGCTCGGCGAAATGGCGCGCCGCGTCGCCCAAGGCGAAAAACCGCAAAACGTCGCCGCCGGCTTCCACGCAACCTTCTGCAAACTGCTAGCTGCCTACGCTCGCGAACGCTTTGCGCCCGACATCCACACCCTGGTCGTCGGCGGCGGCTGCATGATCAACCGATTGTTGCGCACGGGCTTGACCCATGAGTTAAAGAACCAAGGCTTCGAGGTGCTCCTGCCCGCCGAAGTCCCGCCTAGTGACGGTGGACTCTCCTATGGCCAAGCGGTCATGGGGACAGTTTCCTTGGCACGAAACTGTGAGCCTGCCATGATGAAGGACGAAGCATGTGTTTGAGCATCCCAATGAAGCTCCTGAGTGGAGATGAGTTCACCGGTCTGGCCGAAGTCGACGGCGTGCAGCGCGAGGTTTCGCTGATGCTGCTGCCCGAAGCCGCAACGGTCGGTGATTGGATTTTGGTTCACGCCGGATACGCCATTGGCGTCGTCGATGAGCAAGAAGCCGTGCATACGTTGAAGCTGTTGCGCGCCGCTGCCGACGGCGGCGTGATTGACTGGGAGGACGGAAAGTGACCTCGGAAAACGCCACCACAGTCGCGATGAGCGACGCCGAATTGAACGAACTGCGTGATTCGCTGTTTGACTCCAAAGCCGGCCGCGGCTTGCTGAAGCGCATTGAAGAACTGGCCGCCAAGCTGACGTCGCCGGTCACGCTGATGGAGGTTTGCGGAACGCATACCCACGCCATCGCTGCCGCCGGATTGCGCAGGTTGATGCCGGAAAAGGTGCGCTTGGTTTCCGGACCTGGTTGTCCGGTTTGCGTGACGCCGATCGGTTGGGTGGACCACGCCGTTGCCCTGTCTGAGCTGCCCGACGTCATTGTCACCACCTTCGGCGACTTAATGCGCGTGCCGTCCAGTCACGGCACGCTGGAAGAAGCGCGTGCACGCGGCGCCGATATTCGCATTTGCTACTCGACGCGCGACGCGCTGCAAGTGGCTCGCGACAACCCGGATCACCGCGTGATCTTCCTTGCCGTCGGTTTCGAAACCACCGCGCCGACCATTGCTGGTGCGTTGGCCGAAGCCGAACGCGAGGACATCGCCAACTTCATGATCCTGCCCGGGCATAAAACCATGCCTGGACCGCTGCGGGTTTTGGTCGACGATGAATCGGTAGATCTGCACGGTTTGCTGTGCCCCGGCCACGTGTCGGTGATCATCGGCTCCGAGGCTTACACCGACATCGCCGCGTCCGGCGTGCCCTGCACCGTGGTCGGTTTCGCACCGAATGACGTGCTGACCGGCGTTGCCGATTTGATCGAGCAAATCCTCGCTCAGCAATCGATCGTCACCAATTTGTACAAGCGCGTGGTCAAGCCCGAGGGCAATCCGGCCGCGTTGCAACTACTCGATCGCTTCTTCGAAACCGCCGACGCCGACTGGCGCGGATTGGGCCCGATTCCCGATTCCGGTTTGAAGTTGCGCGCTGAATTCGCCCACCGCGATGCCAGTTTGATCAACGTGGATCTGCCCGAACCACGCGAACCCAAAGGCTGCCGCTGCGGCGAAGTGCTGCGCGGCACCATCAATCCCCCGGAATGCCCGCTGTTCGGCAAAGGTTGCGATCCGCAGCATGCCGTCGGCGCGTGCATGGTTTCCAGCGAAGGAACCTGTGCGGCGTGGTACCGCCACGAGCGCTTAGCACAATGAAACAAATCCTCCTTGCACACGGCGCCGGTGGGCGCTTGACCGGAGATTTAGTGCGCAAAGCTTTTGTGCCTAAATTCGGTAGCTCGGTGTTGAACAAGCTGGGTGATTCGGCGATTTTGCCCGAGTTGCCGGCCGGACGTCCGGCCTTTTCGACCGATGGTTTTGTGGTCGAACCGAACATCTTCCCCGGTGGTGATCTGGGTGAGATTTCGGTTTGTGGAACGGTGAATGATTTGGCCGTCGCCGGTGCCACGCCGATGTGGTTGAGTTGGGCGCTGATTCTTGAAGAAGGTTTGGCTGCTGACAAGCTCAACACCTTCGTGCAAAGTGCTAAGCAAGCGGCGGACTTTGCCAATGTGCAAATCGTTTGCGGCGATACCAAGGTGGTGCCGCGCGGCAAAGGCGATGAAGCTTACGTGGTGACTGCAGGAATTGGCGTAGTGCCGCCGGAGCGCGATCTAGGCGATGAAAACATGCGTCCAGGCGACGTCGTTGTCGCTTCCGGACCACTTGGCGATCACGGCGCGACCATTTTGGCTTGTCGTCATGATCTAGCCGGCGGCGAGTTGAAGTCGGATTGCGGTCCGGTGAATCGCCTGACCCAAGCGGTGTTCGACGAGGGCATCGACGTGCGCGTGATGCACGACCCGACTCGCGGCGGCGCGGCGACCACTTGCAACGAAGCGGCATCGGCTTCTGGTCATCGCATCATTTTGGAAGCCGACCAAATTCCGGTGCGTACCGCGACCAAAGGCGTTTGCGAACTGCTGGGCATGGACCCGCTGTACCTCGCCTGCGAAGGTCGCGTTTTGGCATGGGTGCCCGAAGCCCAAGCCGATCGCTTGGTGGCCGCGTGGCGTCAATTCCCGGAAGGGGAGGGCGCGGCGGTCATCGGCAGCGTGCATGAGCGCGGACCAGGCCAAGTGCCGGTGACTTTGCGCACTGGTTTTGGCGTCGAACGTCCGCTGGATCTGTTGTCAGGTACTGATTTACCTCGAATTTGCTGAAGCAATGAGCGCCATCGACTGGGCCATTCCTCTCTCCGCCGCCGGCATCGGTTTTGCGCATACCGCGCTTGGAGTAGACCACACCTTGCCCTTTGTCGCGCTGTCCAAAGCGCGCGGATGGAGTCGTCGCAAAACCCTTTGGGTGACGGCAATCTGTGGCGTCGGCCACGTGCTGGCGTCCATCGCTTTGGCCATGCTCGGCATCGCGCTGGGTTGGGGCTTGGGGCGCATGGAAGGCTTGGAATCGGGCCGCGGTCCGATTGCCGCGTGGGTGCTGACCGCGTTTGGTTTTGCCTACTTGCTGTGGGGCCTGCGCCAGGGATACCGCCGCACCAAGGGATTGAACCTGCACCAACACGGCGGTCATGTGCACTTGCACTTCCACGGCGATGATCCGCACGACCACGAGCACGAAGACAGCCATGCTTCCGTGTCCGAGGCCGCCCCGGCCAACGCCACCGAGTCGCGATCTACCTTCTGGGTGCTGTTCACCATCTTTGTGCTCGGTCCGTGTGAACCGCTAATCGCCTTCTTCATCTACCCGTCCAGCCAGGGCGATTGGGCGGTGGCGGCGTGGTCGGCGTTGGCATTCGGAGTGGTGACGGTGGCGACGATGGTGTCGATTGTTGCGCTGGCGATCATGGGCATGGGCCATATCCGCTTCGCCCCGCTGGAGAAGTGGGCGGAGGCGGTGGCCGGTGGCGTGGTGGCCTGCTCCGGACTGGCCGTGCTGTTTCTTGGGATTTGATTCTCAAGAGTCATAAGCTGCTTGCTGGAAATCGCTTAGTGTGTATACTCGGAGTTCATCGTCCCCTCCCCTCAGTTAGGACATGGCTCCAAAAGTGACCTACCAAATCCGCTCAGCGGAGCGTTTGGCGGTGCACACGGTTAGCCCCGGCTACACCACCGATTGCATCTTCGGCAGCTTCGTACAGCGACTGAATGACCCTGAATTTGAGCAGGGCATGGCGGTGATCTGGCACTTTCTCCCTGGCACCACGCCATTGGGTTTAGGTGCCAATTCGCGATTGCACTCCATGGCCAGCCAGCTGAAGGATCGCGATACGCCGTACAAGGTGGCGCTGATTGGTGAGGACGATGCAGTTTTCGGCGGCTTGCGCCAGTTCGCCGGGCTAACGCCGACCTCGGCTGCGGTGCATAGTGTGTTTCCGGATATGAAATCGGCTCTGGATTGGGTAAAACAGCCCATCGAATCCTAGCCGTTGATGGAATCCACCGACCAACCTACACCCACTCCGCCTGCTGCGGAATCGTCGATGTCGCCGTCCGATCAATCGGCGCAGCCCGACTTGAACGCACCGCCGCGTCCGAAGCGTAAACCGGTGGTGTTGCCTGCCGGTGGGAAGCGTCGGCCCGAGGATGATTATTACTGGCTGCGCGAGCGCGAGAATCCGGAGGTGTTGGCGCATTTGGAGGCCGAGAATGCTTGGACGGCGGCGCGCATGGCCGGCACTGAGGAGTTGCAGACCGAGCTCTTTGAGGAAATAAAGGGGCGGATTAAGCAGGACGATTGCAGCGCGCCCTACCGAAAGGATGGTTGGTGGTATTACTCGCGGCATGAAGAGGGCAAGCAGTATGCGATTCACTGTCGCAAGGCCGATGTGGCCGGTGTGATAGCTCCGTGCAGTGGGGCGGATATTGACGGCGATGAAATCGTGTTGTTGGATGTGAATGAGTTAGCCGAAGGCAGTGAGTTTTGCTCGGTGAGTGGGCTGGAGGTCAGCCCGGATGGGAATTGGATGACCTATTGCGCCGATTTCCAAGGGCGACGGATTTATTCGTTGTGCGTGAAGGATCTGCGCAGCGGCGAGGTGCGCAAAGACATCGTGCCGCAAATGTCGGGCACGGTGATTTGGGCCGATGACAACCGCACTTTGTTTTACGTCAAGCAAGATGCCGAGACGTTGCGCGATCATTTGGTTTTGAAGTTGCGCATGGATGATGATGAATCGGCTAGTGAGTTGATTTACGACGAGACCGATGAGCAGTTTTACTGCTACTTGTACCGCACGTCGTCTGAGCGCTACATGGTGATTCACAGTTCGCAAACCATTTGTGATGAAGCGCGGTTTTTGCGTGCGGACGATCCGGATGGAGAGTGGACTTTGTTCCAGCCGCGGGAGTCGGGCGTGGAATATTCGGTGGATCACGGCGAACAAGGTTTCGTCGTGCGGACGAATTGGCAGGCGCGAAATTTTAGGTTGATGTTGGTGGATGATGCTGCCGAGAACGACGGCGCGACTCATCGTGAAAATTGGAGAGAGTTTCTTGCCCATCGCGACGATGTGCTGGTCGGTGCCGTCGGCGTGTTTCAGGATTGGGCGGTGATTCGTGAACGCGAGCGCGCGCAATCGCGGTTGCGGGTGATGCGTTGGGACGGGAGTGAGGATCATGTGATCGCGCAAAGCGAAGCGGCGTACATGATCGACTTTGGTGCCAATGAAGAATTTGATAGTGGCGTCTTGCGTTACACCTACGAATCGATGACCACGCCGGACTCGGTGATTGATTACGACATGGCGACGCGGGAATCCAAATGTGTGAAGCAGGATGAGGTGCTCGGTGGTTTTGATTCATCGCTTTATGAATCGCAGCGCCTGTGGGTGACCGCTCGCGATGGCGCCGAAGTGCCGGTTTCTGTGGTTTACCGACGCGATTGCCACGGTGCTTCGCAATCCGCGCCGACGCAGCCGATGCCGTTGTTGTTGTATGCCTACGGTGCCTATGGCCACAGTTTGGACCCGTACTTCTCGTCGGTACGATTGAGTTTGTTGGACCGCGGTTTTGTGTTTGCGTTCGCGCACGTGCGCGGCGGTCAAGAGATGGGGCGCCATTGGTATGAAGATGGGCGCTTGCTGAAGAAGCAGAATACTTTTAATGACTTCATCGATTGCGCGCGTGAGTTGAGTGCGCGTGGTTGGACGTCGCCGCAGCATCTATACGCGATGGGCGGCAGTGCCGGCGGTTTGGTCATGGGTGTGATTTTGAATCAAGCGCCGGAGTTGTGGCATGGTGCGGTCGCGCAAGTTCCGTTCGTCGACATGATGACGACGATGGAGGATGACTCCATTCCATTAACGACCTTTGAATACGACGAATGGGGCAATCCGGCGGATGAGCAGTTTTATTCGTACATGCATTCCTATTCGCCTTACGACAATGTTGCGGCGCAGGATTACCCGCACGTGTTAGTCACGTCGAGTTTGCATGATTCGCAGGTGCAGTATTGGGAACCGGCTAAGTGGGTGGCCAAGCTGCGCGATCTAAAAACCGACGACAACGAGTTGTTGTTGAAGATGGAAATGCACGCCGGTCATGGCGGCGCGTCGGGGCGCTTTGAGCAATACAAAGAGATCGCGTTGGAATACGCGTTCATGCTCAAACTGGCTGAAAGCGGCGTGTTGATCTAGCCTTCGCGTTCGGCTAATTCCGCCCAACGTTCCATCGCAGCTTCCAATTCCACTTCCGCGTCGTCGCGCTGTTTCTTCAACTCGCCGACGACTTCGGCATCGCCTTGATAGGTGGCGGGGTCGGCGAGTTTGTCGTCGACGGATTGCATCAGCTCTTCGAGCTCGTCGATCCGCGCTTGCACTTGCTCCAACTCACGCTGCTCTTTGTAGCTGAGTTTTTTGCGGCTGGGTTGCGCGGTTGCAGGCGCGGTTGCAGGCGCGGTTGCAGGCGAGGTGGGTTCCGTCGGCGAAGTCGGCGCTGTAGTTTCTAGTGGATCCAACGATGCCGACTGTTCTTGCTCAATACGCTCCAACAACGACGATGCGCTTCCGGTATGCAATCGCGGTTGCTGGTTTTCTTTATCTAAGTGCAACACATGAGTCGCGACTCGATCCAAGAACCAACGGTCGTGACTGACCACAATCACCGCCCCGGGGAATGCCAGCAGCGCCTCTTCCAAAGCGCGCAAAGTTCCTAAATCCAAATCGTTGGTCGGCTCATCAAGCACCAGCACGTTGGCGCCACTTAGCATTAACTTGGCCAGCAAAACCCGTCCGCGTTCGCCGCCGGACAACCCGCCGATGGAAACGTGTTTATGTTCACCCGGGAACAAAAAGCGATCCAAAAAGCTGACGATGTGAATGGCCTTGCCGCCAATGACCACGTGGTCATTTTTGCCGGCAACCTCTTCCACCACGGTGTTATCCGGATCCAACTCCGAACGCTTCTGCTCAATGCTGCCGGTGCGCACCGTTTCGCCAAACACGATCTCACCTTGCGACGGCTCCAGCTTGCGCAAAAGAATATTCAACAGCGTCGACTTGCCGGCGCCATTGGCACCAATGACTCCCAAACGCATGCCGTTTTCAATGGTCAAATCCATCGTCGGCAGCACTTGATGATCGTCATAGCTATGGCTGACGCCATGCAGTTCAATCACCTTGGCGCCCAATCGCGGCCCGGTCGGAAATGCGAGCTGCAAGTCGTCGGGGTTGGCGATGGGGGAGTTGTCGACCAGATCGTGAAAGCGCTGAATGCGCGCTTTGGCTTTGGTGCCGCGCCCTTGCACGCCGGCGCGCATCCACGCGGTCTCCCGGCGCAATAACAACAAACGCGAACGTTCAGCTTTGGCTTCGCTTTCCAAACGTGCCGCGCGTGCTTCCACGTAATGGGAATATCCGCCGTCATAGCCGTAGGCTTGGCCGCGATCAATTTCGACGATGCGATTGGTTACGCGGTCGAGCAGAAAGCGATCGTGTGTGACCAGCACCAGCGGCACCTTTAGGCTCGCGAGTTTGCGCTCCAACCACGCGACGACGAATGCATCCAAGTGGTTAGTGGGTTCGTCCAACAACAGTAGGTCAGGCGTTGCCACCAACAGCTGCGCCAACGCGACGCGGCGCGATTCACCGCCGGACAAGTTGCCACATTGCGCATCGCAATCCGGCAAGCCAACGCCATGAATAGCGGCCTCAATTCTGTGCTCGACATCATGCCCGCCGATGTCTTCCAGCTGATGCTGCAGCTTTTCCTGACGGCGCGAATAACGCGCCAGGTCCGCTTCGGAAATGCTCGGATCGGCGATCAACTCATAAAGCCGATCGAGTCGCTCCAGAATTTCTTCGCGACCGGCCAACCCTAGATGCACCGCTTCACGAATGCTCATCTCGGCGGGGAAGCGCGGTTCCTGCTCAAGGTAGCCGACCTGCAATCCGCGCCGCATCACGCGCTCGCCATCGTCGGCAATCTCGCGGCCGGCCATGATCTTCAGCAGCGTGGATTTGCCTGCCCCATTCGGACCGATCAAGCCAATGCGATCGCTGTCGCCAACCACCAACGAAACGCCGCGCAGCAGCGGGCGGTTTTCGTCGTAGTTTTTGCGGATTTCCGTCAGGGTCAGCAGCGCCATGGACGGGGGAGATTACACGATTTTTCGACTGCCGGAAACTTTGGTCCACCGAAAGGGGCCAGCTTCCTTTGACGGCGGCCGAAAAAGGTGTAGGATGAACATACCGACCAGTCGGTATGGTCCCGGAAACCCCATGTTTTAGGCCTACGCCGACCGGTTTCAACACCGTTTTTTTGCTGTGACTTCCACCGGCCTTAGAACCATCGATCGGCTGCTACTAGCAGCTCGAAAGCTCTTCCTAGAAAGGAATTACGCCGACGTGACGATGGATCAAATCTGTGCCGAGGCCGACGCCACCAAGGGTGGACTCTACCACCATTTCTCCAGCAAAGAAGAGCTCTACCAAGCGATGCTGATCGCCGACCTGCGCGAGAAGAAAGAACTCTTCGTGCGGTCGGTGCACACCACCGGCAGCTGTCGCGAGCGCCTAGCCAAGCTGACCAGCGATTACCTGCGGCTGCCGCGGGAGAAGCGCGAGTTGATCACGCTGGTGCGCCGCGACATCAACATTTTCCCCGAACACATCCGCGCAGAAATGGTGCGCGCCTACCAGGAGGCCTTGCCTCAACAGGTTCAACGCATTGTGCAGGACGGCATCGACCAGGGAGAACTGGCGCCGTCCGACGCCCGGCTGCGTTCGTGGGAGTACGTCGCGTTGGTTGAGGTTCTGCTGAGTCCTTACGCAGAGCAGGTGTTTCCTACGGTCGACGTCAAGCTCGATCACGTCCTCACTCTTTTCTTCGGCGGGGCGCAAGCGTCGTCGAACACAGCGAATCCATCATGAAAAAACCCGTCTTCGATTCCTGGCAGGGGCAGCCGCTCGACGAAGTGCTGCTGCAGTGCCGTGATCTGACCGAAGACCCGGACTTCCCGACCGTCAACGCCTGGCGCGAGCAGGGCGGCAAGGTGTTGGGCCACTTCCAGGTCTACTTCCCCGAGGAAATCGCTCACGCCGCCGGCATGCTGCCGGTCAAAGTGCGCGGCAGCTCGCTGGCACCGGATAAGGCCGACTCGCGATTCGGGTCGTACTTGTGCTCGATCATCAAGACGTCGTTGGAAGCGGCGCTCAGCGACAAGTTGGGGCTGGACATGTTTGTCAGTCACCCGATTTGCGATGCGGCGCGCAACTTGGCGGCGATTTGGGGACGCAACTACGACTATCCGTGCCAGATTTTGTATCTGCCGCAAAACCCGAACTCGAGCGCCAGTATTGAATACTTGCGCAACGAGTACTTGCGCATTCAGGAAGTCGTCGAAGGTGTCGTCGGTCACAAGATCAGCGAAGATGATCTGCGCAAGTCGCTGGCGGTGTTTAACAAGAACCGCAAGTTGCTGCGCGATCTTTACGCGATTAAGCGCGAGACTCCATGGAAGGTCAGCGCCGAAGATGCTTATGCATTGGTCGCCGTCGCCGGTTTGATTCCGCGCGAAGAGCACAACGACTTGATGGAGTATGTGCTGCCGTTGATTGAACAAGTCGACGCCAAAAAGGAAGACCGCATCCGCGTGGTTTACGAAGGCGCGTTCTGCGAGCAACCGCCGCTGGATTTGGTGCGCACCATTGGACGTTCATGTTATGTCGTCGACGACGACTTCTTGATCGGCATGCGCTACCTAACCGAAGACGTGCCGCTGGGTGAGGACCCGATGCAGGATTTGGCTCACGCTTACGTCGAAACTTCTTCTTACAGCCCGGTGCAGCACGACCTGCGCAAGTTGAAGGAAGACATGTTGATCAAGCGCTACAACGAATCCGGCGCCGAATCGATCATCGTCACCGCCGCCAAGATGTGCGAGCCCGGTTTGGAAGAACAGGTCGCTTACATCCACGCGCTGGAAGCCGCCGACATTCCTTACTTTGTCAGCGAGTTTGAAGAGGGCATGACCAGCTTCGCCGACATGGAGCTGCAGCTCGAAACCTTCCTCGAAAACCTGTTGTTTGCCTAAACATTCACTAGGAGAAAAAGATGACGAATAGCAAACATGAAATCGTCGGCCGCGGCAATAACGATGGCGCGCGCCTGTTCCGTGAGTGGTTTACCGAACTCAACCAAACTGCTGCCGATGGCAAAGGTGCTGGTTATGTTTTCGTGATGGGCAGCTTCAATGAAGTGTTGAAGTCGTTCGACATGCCGGTAGTCTTCCCTGAAATCAACTCGCTGCAAACTGCGGTGCGCCGCGTTGCACATGAGTACTTGGAGGAAGCCGAAGACCATGGCTACTCGCCGGATATCTGCGGATATGTGAAGGCGGATATCGCAACCCAACTGCGCGGCGGGGAACACCCGATGGGTCAGATCCCGAAGCCAAGCATGACAGTGTTGACCAACGCTTGTAACACTTACATTAAGTGGGCCGAAGCTTGGGAGCGCATGTACCAAATGCCGGTCGTGACCCTGGATGTTCCGGGTACGCGCCAGGAAGGTACGCAGACTTGGCAGGGCTCCAGGCACTTTGAAAACGATCGCAAGTACGTCGAAGCGCAGATCAAGGAATTGATCACCACTTGCGAAGAAGTCACCGGCAAGAAGTTCGACATCGACAAGTTGCGCGACACCATGCAGCACGCCAACGTGATGAGCGACTGCTGGAAGCGCTTGTTGGATCTCAACGCCAACAGCCCATCGGTGTTTAACGCGCTGACCGACGGCACCATTTACTTGGGCGTTGCCAACGGTTTCCGCGGCGACAAGGCGGGTGCAGATTACTTCACCGACTTGGTGGAAGAGATGGAATACAAGGTGGCGCATAACATCGGCACTTTGACCGACGAGAAGTACCGCTTGGTGTTCGTCGGTGTGCCGTGCTACCCGATCTTCCGTCGCTTCAATGAAATGTTTAGCGATTGGAATGGAACTTACGTGCACTCCACTTACTTGTGGTTTGCATCCGGCGGTTCCAACCGCGGCTTCCAATACGACCTCAACGACCCGATCGCCAGCTTGGCCGAAGGCACGTTGGTGTCGGTGCGCGATGCGATGGATTCGATGTTCCACCACGACCGCGTGCTCGACAACATGGTCGAAGAAGGCTTCAACATCGACGGAATCGTTTACCACCCGATCAAGAGTTGCCGCACCGTTTCCACCGGTTTGGCCGACGGTCGCCGTGCATTCGGTGAGCGCCATGACATCCCCAGCTTGTTCATCGAATCCGACATGATGGACAAGCGCGTTGTAGCCGAAGCGCAGTTGAAGAACCGCGCCGACGCATTCTTTGAAGGACTTGCCGCTCGTCGTCAGCAGGCGGTCATTGCTTAATCACTGCGAAGGAGAAAGAAAATGACTTACGCAGCAGGAGTAGACGTCGGCTCGACGCAAACCAAAGCGGTTGTAATTAACGAAGATCGCGAGATCGTCGCCACCGCGCTGATTGATACCGGCGCCAATGTGGTGCGCGCCGCCGAAAACGCGTTTAAGGCCGCGATTGAATCGAAGAACATTCTGGAAGAAGAAGTCGAATGGGTCATCGGTACCGGCTACGGTCGCTATCGCGTGACCTTCGGCAACGACCAGATCACCGAGATCAGCTGCCACGGTCGCGGCGCTGCGCATATTTTCCCGAATACGCGCACCGTGGTCGACATGGGCGGTCAGGACACCAAAGCCATTCGCGTTTCGGAGTCCGGCGAGATCGATGATTTTTGTATGAACGATAAGTGCGCAGCCGGCACCGGGCGTTTCCTGGGTGCGGCGGCGTCGGCGTTGGAAATTCCGTTGCCTGATCTAGGCGGCACCGCGCTGACTTCCGAAAAGGGTGTGCGCATTAGTACCACTTGCACCGTGTTCGCCGAGTCGGAAGTGCTGGCTTGGTTGGGCAAGGGCAAGCGCGTGCAAGACATTCTTTGGGGTGTGCACGAATCCATCGCCAAGCGCACCATGGGCCTGCTGCGGCGCGTTGGCGTGAACAGCGAAATTACTTTCACCGGCGGCGTGTCGAAAAACGTCGCGATGATTAAGGCACTGGAAGACGTCATCGGTCATAAGTTGAACGTCAGTGAAGAGTGCCACTACATGGGCGCGTTGGGCGCCGCGTTGTTTGCGATGGATCACATTCTGTCCAGCCGCAACCCGATTGAAGAGGAGGTCGCGTAATGACCATCACCGCAGGAATTGACGTTGGCTCGACCTACACCAAAGCGGTCTTGCTGAACGAAAACAATGAAATCCTGGCGCGCCACATGGTGCAGACGGGTTTCAAACTCGCCGATGCCGCGCGTCGTTGCTACAACGCGATTTTGGAAAACTCGGGCATTCGCGAAGATCAGGTGGAGTACATCATCGCCACTGGTTTTGGTCGTCACCAGGTCGACTTTAAGGACCTGCACGTGACCGACCTGACCGCAAGTGCGCGTGGTGCTTACTTGCTGTTCCCCGGCACGCGTTCGATTTTGGATGTCGGCGGTCAAACGATGAAAGCCATCCGTGTCGAAGAAGGCGGAATGGTCAAGTCGTTCCGCCTGAACGATAAGTGTGCGGCAGGAACCGGTGCGTTCTTGGAGAAAACTGCGCGCTACATGGGTTACGAAACCGAAGATATCGGTCCGTTGCTGCAGACGTCGTTGGATCCGGTTGAGATCTCGGGTGTGTGCGCGGTGTTCGCCGAATCGGAGGTGATCAACCAGCTGTCGTTGGGCACGCCGCCATCGGAAATCATGCAAGGTGCGATTGAGTCGTTGACCGGTCGCGCGGTGCAGTTGATGAAGCGCGTAAAAGGCGAGCCTGAGTTCACTTTGATCGGCGGCATCATGCGTTTCCCGACCATGCCGACTGCGGTGCGTGAACGCACCAAAGGTGTGACCGTGAACTTGCCTGGTGAAGCCGATAGCGACGCCGACCTGCCGCAGTTTGTGACTGCGTTGGGCGCCGCGTTCTTGGGTCACCGCCGCTTGGAAAAACTGGCCGCCGAAAAAGCTGCCACTTGATTCCATCCAAAACTTAGGTAGTCTTCCGCCCGAGATCATGAGTTCCTGCGAACCTACTCCGCCAGCCGAAGACGCCGACCTCATCGCAGCCGGTTGGGAGCGCCGCTTTATGGCCGATCCCGACCGGCTCGACGAGTCTACCGAGCTTTATCGTTCGCTCGGTATGGAAGTCAAAGCGGTGCCGCTGGCGCCGATGGATTTCAGCACGGCTTGCGGCGAATGTCCTGAGACGGTGTGCAAGACATACGTGATGATTTACACGCGTCGGCAGCGTTAATCGGCAACTCCGCGGCTAATTGAAATTCGTTTAAGCCGCGTCTAGCTCCAAGCTAACCGCACCCGCCAAACTTGGAATCGCCGCCGGCATGGTGTCGGCAATCGCGCCTTCCACCCAATGCACCATGTCTTGAATGACTTGCGGCGCGCCGGGTTCCAAGAACATCATGTGGCCGTGATCGGCGTACATGTTCAAGCTGGCGTTCGGCAAATCGCGCGCGGCTTTGCGCGTGACTGCCGGAAGAATCAGCCGATCCTTGGCGCCGGCCATCACCATCACGGGGCAGGTGATTTTGTGCAGCGGCAAGTACGTCGGGCGCTTCTTGTTGAGGAACCAGAACACGATCTCGGCGAAACAGCGGCCGGATTCTTCGACGAACTTGCTTTGGATGGCGTCGCGTTGCTCGAGCGGAACTTGGTTGAGCAAGCAGAAATCCGAGTGCCACAACGGCGGTTTGTTCGGTTTCTTCCAAAAGCGGCCGTTCAGCATGATGAACGATGCCGACGTCAACGATTTGAGGTGGATCAAGTTGTTGCCCGCGGCCGGTGCGGGCGAAACCAGCAGCAGTGCGCGCGTGGCGATTTCGGTCGACAGCATTTGCGCCAGCAGACCGCCCATCGAGTGGCCGACCAAAACCGGCGGCTGGTTTAGCTGCAAGTTCTGCACATAAGTCCGCAAGTAATTGGCGTAATCGCGGATCGAAACATTGCCCAGGCGACGCCGTTCGTCGGCGGTTAGCCCCGGTTTATGCAGCGGCAAAGTGGGGGTGTGCACCATGTACCCCGCCGCGCGAAATTGGCGCGCAATAGGCTCGAGCGTCGCGCCAGTGCTCCACATTCCGTGGAACAGCACGATTTCCGGCTTGGCATAACAGGGTGTCATTGGGGGGATCGCGAAAAGGTCGCAAGTGGTGCCGTAGACTCACTTTCGGCAATCTAGCCGCAAAACTTCGTGGTTTTGCAGCGGTTTAGTATGCCGGTACCGCGATCCGCGCGATGAACTGCAGCTGTGGATCCGGATGCACGCTGGTCAGAAAAAGCGTGCCTAACGACGCCTTTGCGTCGGTTTTGAGAACTTCTTCTCCGTTGACGATCAAGCTCACAGGCTTGTCAAAGTCAACCATGCGCTCATCGAGCAGGATTTCCAGACCGCTGAGATTTTCCTTTGAGGTCAGCGAAATCTGGTTTTTCATCCGATCCAGCTCGGCCACCACCACCGCATTCAGCTTGGGCTGATCCCACCACAACCAATAGAACTGGTGCTTCCAGGTCAGGGTGGGTTGCCAAACGATTTTCCGTTGGATCACATCGCGTTTGAAGTCCTCAATACGCTCCAGCAGCACGACATGACCGCCATCGGGCGCCGCATGGCCGCGGTTATTGACCTCCCAGTAGGTGAAGTTTTTGTAGCCACCCCACTCATCCTTCGCGCGTTCCACCTGTTTGGCCGCCGCGCGATTGGCATCCGGCGGTACCTGCGGATCGTCGCCGCTTTGGAACACCACCATCGGCACATTGCGTAGATTCGGCACTACGCCGTAATCGATGTCGATGATCTCGCCGCTAGGTCCAAAAACCGGAGTTGGTGCGCCGGCGGATGGAGTCAGTGCAGCCACTCGGTCGGCGTGGTGTCCGCCCAAAGTCCAAGTGCCGTATCCGCCCATCGAATGACCGGCGAAGTAAACCTGATCCGGATCGATCTTCCAAGTGCGCAGCGCGTCGTCGACCAGTTGCAGCACCCATTCTTCGGTGCCGGAATCGGTCCAACCGTGCTCGGTCTTCTTCAGCACCTGCGGCGCAATGCTGACCCAACCCATTTCTTCGGCCGGCCCGCTCCACGCACTATGCGCCGGTCCGGCATCGCCCGACCCGGCACCGCCGCCGTGCATCGCAATCAACAAACCCTTGGGCTTGCTGGTTTTGCCGCCAATGATGTACAGCCCGCGCTTTTTGGGCTCTTCCCAATACCAATGCCGACCCGAATCCTTCGGCAGCGTCCGCCCTTCGCGCGAATGCACCTTTTCGATGTGCTTGCGCCACGTCTTCAGGTCTTTGATTTTGCGCAGCGGGAATTGGTCCAGCCGCGCCACCGCTTCACGGTGTTTCTCAAGAGCGCCGTCCTGAGTGAAGTCGACCGCGACCAGCTGCTCAAGCAGCTTTTTGGCTTCGCGAGCGTTCGGCGGCTTGTCTTGCGCAGCGGCCGCCGAACTCAGGATCAAAAGCGCAGTGAGAGTCTTAATCACTAATCTTCGTCATTTCGATCCACATGACTTCGTTTTCGTTGCCCTCGGCATCGATGATGATCATCGTGTAGTTCGAGGTGCCTTCGCCGTACACGGTTACGTGCTTGTAAGTGACGGTTTTCTCCGGATCGTTCCAGTCGGCGCCTTCGCCGGACATGGTCAAAGTCTTGGTCGCGGCGTCGTAGCTACCGGACGAAGACATGGCTTCCGGCTCCATGCTGTCGGTCCAAGTGGCGTGCAGATCGTTGGGGTTGTCATGCGTGTGCATGGACTCCTTGCCGGTGAAGCCGCCGCCGAAGTTGCTGGTGAACTCGTGAATCAAGTTATTGCCTTCGATGTACACCTTGTAGGAGGCATCGAATGCCTCTTCCGAGCCCATCACTTTCTGGGTGCCGCTCCAATTCCCGGTCACGTCGTGCCAGTACTTCGGCAAACCATCGTCGACCTCAACTTGGCCGCCGCAGCTAGGAATCAAAACCACCAAAGGAAGAAGGAGGAGTGCAAGGAGCAGTCTCATTCCCGTGGTTTACCAGGGTTCCGGTCCGGCGTCTACTACCAGCAAGTAAACCCGCCGTCCACGGAGAGATCTACGCCGGTGATCCAGCGGGAGTCGTCGCTGCACAAAAACCACGCCACGCCGGCAATATCGTCGGGTTGGCCCAAACCTAGGGGGTGCGAGCCGACGACTTTCTGCAGCTGCTCCTCGGTGCGGGATTCCAGCCACGGCTTGACCAAATCGGTGATGACGAACCCGGGGCAGATGCAATTCGCACGGATTTGATCCGCCGCGTAGTCGATCGCCAAGTTGCGGGTGTACTGGATCACCCCGGCTTTGGTCGGCCCATATGCCGCGCGCTCGGCCATGCCGACCTGACCGGAAATCGATCCGATGGTCACAATCGCGCCGCCACCGCGCTGCTGAATTGCGGGAACCGCCGCCTTGCACGAACGGTGAACCCCAGTCAGATTGACGCGGATAGTTTCGTTCCAATGCTCGTCGTCGGTTTCGGTGGTGGACTTGCGCTGCGGATTGATGCCGGCGCTGGCAACGAGGAAATCCAAGCCACCGTGTTGCTGAACTACCTCGGCGACCACGGCATCCATTGCGCCATCGGCGGCGACGTCGGCGGCGGTGAAACCGGCATGGTCCAAACCGCGAACGCTTTCTTCCAACATGTCCTGCCGGCGGCCGACCACATGCACATAACAACCCTCGGCCGCAAACCGCCGAGCAATCGCCCGCCCAATTCCCGAACCACCGCCGGTAATGATCGCAGTCTTCATGCCCAATCATAAACGGTTGTCCAACTCGGCGCGGACCCGCGCGATCTCGGCAATGAGTTCTTCCTCCTTCGGTAAAACAGTTCTGTATTCACGCGCGAGCACCTTATTCGGCAAACCCTCCAGCGCATAGTGAGCGACGTCGGCATCCTTGGATGCACACAAGATCAAGCCGTTAGCGTAACATCCTTTCTGTAAATTCCCTCGTCCCTGCAACCGCCCTGTCT
>CAYFOM010000024.1:0-62201 GCA_964344765.1 uncultured Planctomycetales bacterium
GGAAGGCATTTGATGAGTCTGCTGCTTTTTACAGAAAAGATGTTGCTTGATCCACACGTTTCATACGGGGAACAAAAAACCACTGTTAAACACTTGATTTCACATAAAACCCCGGCTACGACAAACTATTCTTTCGTTGGCAAAGACTTCAAAATTTCCCAATCTTTTCACATTTCAATTCCCTACCAAACTAAGAACCAATTCCATCCCACCAAATCAACAAACACTAACTCCACAGCTACATTTCATCCCAAGCTCCCCTTCTAAGTGTCTGCTCTATCTCCCGGCTGCCGCTAATCGTCGTAGTGCGAAAGGATTTGCGGGAGTCCCCCCGAGGCGCATCGGGCTGGCGAAGCCAACCGTCTTAAGCACCGGGGGGACTCCCGCAAAAACCTCCCCCACATACAAAAAAAAAGCGACTGCTGTCCCTCAACAGCAGTCACTTAAAGATGCGACGGGCATCCCCCCAGACACCCTCGCTAGATCCGGCTCAACCCTTTCGGGGAGTCAGACCTGTTTGCAGAAAGAACAAGAACCTGAAGCGGTTGTTGCCAATACATACGCTACAAAGGGCGTCGTCGGCAAAAATCCACACCAACTGTTTTCGAAAGTTCTTTCCGTTTTTTGCCAACGGAATTTCAGTGCGGCGTACCCACCGCCACAAATTGCGAAGGCGCGTTGCCAGTCGGCTCTAGTCCTTAAAACGACCTAGGTTCAGCAGGTCGGCAACCAGGTTGGCAACACCCAATCCCATTAACAGATAGGCGACAAAACTCCCGCCCATTGGGAAGTTGGCGATTGGCGAGATACCTCCGCCAAACATGTCGGCGTGATCGGCAAGGTAGAACGCGCCGCCAATGGCTAGCAGCACGAGTCCGCTCCGAAAGGGATGGCGTCGACGGTTTCCCTCCGAATCGGTGTCGCATTTTTTGCCCTCATGCTGATCCAGCAAATCGGCAATTTCTTCGGTACTCAACCCCTGCTCGATCGCCTTCTCAATGATGCGCGCCTGCAGGTGCTTTTTGCGGTAATCGAGAATAATGGCCAGAATGGGGATCGACAGTCCGCCAACGATGGCCACGATCGGGATCAACAGGGCGGCCTCGAAATCGGAAGGTGCTGCCGAAGCAACAAAGCTGAGAGCGGTGATTGAGTTCATGGTGATCAGTGACGGCAATTTAGACCGAGATCGAGCCCGTCTGGTTGCAACCGAATCATAAATTACCGGGTCTAAATTCCGAGTAAGGATGGAAGGAAAGCTTTCCCCTTCCCTCGCAAAATGCCCAAAACCCTCTTCAGGGCCGTGAATCGCCCGAATCTGCCGCAACTCCCCGTCACGGAAGCCGACGCCTACTTGCCGATGACGGAAGAGGCTGCGGTGCGCTTTGTGGCCGATTGGACGCCGAGCATTTTGTCGCAAATGGCACGATTCAGGCTTCCAGCCGACCTGGCCGAGGATGCCGCTCAGGAAGCATTGCTGCGGGCGATGCGGGCTCTGCCTAACTTCCAGGGCAAGTCCAAGCTGTCGACGTGGATTTTCAGCATCGCTTGGCGAGAAGGCTTGCGCGCCAATCAGCGTTGGCAACGACTGCAAAAGCGCGAAGTCAGCGCGCCCGGCCTGGGCTCGTCGGAAGGAATCCACCCCGATTTGGCCGCATCATCGTCGATGGGCGATCCGCTTGCCCGCGCAGCCGGCGCCGACGAGGTCGCACGGGTGCAGCTGGCGATGGACCACCTGCCCGACCGCCAGCGGCTGGCCCTGGGCTACCACTACCTGGAAGAGCTCAGCGTCGAGGAAATCGCGCAATTAATGAAAGCCCCCCCGGGCACAGTGAAGTCTTGGCTGAAACGCGGACGAGACAAACTGCGCCACTTGCTGAATAATGGAGCCAACCGATGAACGAACTGGACCGCACCCTTAAAGACCCTCGCAGCCATCGCGCCGTTCCCGAGCGCGAGATGGTCGAGCGGGTTCAAGCATCGGCGCTGCACCAATGGAAGCAAGAGCAGGGCGCCACCGCTAAGGCGAAGGTTGCCACCCAGGCGACTGCGCAATCCCATCAGCAGCCCAGTAAGTGGAAACTGCGCCTCAACAGGCGCTTGGTTGCGGCCTTTTTGGTAGCCGTGGCAGCCGCAGTCGTCCTCATCAGCCCAAGCATTCCGCAGCTGCCGCGCTATGACCTGATGATCAAATACGGTCTCTACGACCTGATCGACGCCACCGCGTTGGGCATGCTCTTCCATCCGCTTCAAACCAGCTTGCTGCTGGCGGTGTCGGCCGCCACACTTGGCTTCGCCCTTTCTTCGCGGGCGCGAATGGCGTTGCGAGGTCTGTTTTAGGAAGCAACGGCGATCCCAATGGAAACGCGTAGCTGGTACCGGCGAATTGCCGCCATCTACGACCCAATTTGTCGCCCGCTTTATGCAGCACCCAGGCGGGCGGCCGTGCAAGCGTTGCAGTTACAACCTGGGGATTCGGTGCTGGATTTGTGCACCGGAACCGGGTTGAACCTGCCCCACCTCAGGCGCGCAGTTGGGCCTGACGGAAAGGTGCTCGGGGTGGACTTTTGCTCGCAGATGTTGGCCCGCGCGCGGCGACGGGTGGATCGGATTCGTCCGCTGCCTGGTTCGACCAGTGAACCCGACACCGCAATTCAGCTACTGGAAATGGATGCCGCAGCGCTAGATACGGACCTGCTGCAAGATCAAATCGGCACTGGCCAACTGGATGCGGTGATCTGCACCTTCGGCCTGGCGGTGGCCCCTAATTGGCAGCAAATCCAGCACAGGGCGTGGCAGCTCTTGCGCCCTGGGGGCAGCTTTGTGGTTGCTGATAATCAGCCGTTCCCACGCATGCCACTTAAGGCGATCAACTTCCCATGGGTTCAACTCGCGAACTTCAGCGGGGCCGCGGAAATCCGTCGGCCTACATGGGAACTGCCGGCGGGAGCAGAACTTAGCTCCAGCCGGCAGTCGTTTTTAGGCGGCTTTGTATTTGTCGCCGCCGGACGCAAGCCTGCCTACTAGGGGTACTTCTTCAGCAGCGCGGCGACGTCTTTGCGGGACTCGGCTTGCTTGCTCACCAAATCGGCAGACAAGCGGCGCGCGGCATCCAAATGTTCCTGAGCGCCGGCTTCATTGCTCTGCTGATCCAAAGCCACTGCCAGCATCAGGTGGGCTTGCCAGTCGTCGGCATTGGCCGCCAATGTTCTCTCTAGGGCTGGAATGGCCTGAGCCGCTTTGCCGAAGGACACGCTTAGCAGACCCAAGTTGCGGTAGGTCTCGATGTTCGGGTCATCCAATGCAGCCGCCTTCTCAAATGCGTCCATCGCATTGCGAAATCGCTTCAATCGCAGCAAATTCGAGCCGAAGTGGCGCCAGGCCTGACGTCGGTTCGGGCCGAGTTCGGTGGCTCGCCGGAAGTAGGCCACCGCCTCCTCATGCGCACCCTGGTTCTCGGCGATGAAGCCGAGTTGTAGCTGCAACATGTAGATATCAGGGTTGATTTGCAGAGCTTCGTAGAAGGTTGCTTGCGAGGCGGCCAAGTCGTTCTGGTATCGCTGAGTCAGGCCCTTTTGGATCAGCGCAATCAGGTTGCCCGGATCCAAAGCCAACGCATCGTCGTAGTGCCCGATGGCCTCTTCCCACTCATTCTGCTGCCCGGCGTAATCGCCAAGGAAGATCAACGGCGCCGGATCGTTCGGATCGACGGCACGCGCGGCGGCGTAGTGCTCTTCCCATTCCGGCATCCCCAACTGACGCTCCAGCTGGGCCAACGCCAGAATCTCCATCGCGCCGGCACCCTGCAACTTGGCCAACCGCTGCACGATCGGAAGTGCCTCCTCCGCGCGATCGGTGGCAATCAGGATTTCCGCCAGCGCACTCTGGCAGCGCAGCTCATCAGGATTGTCGGCCAGCACCGCACGCAAAGCCTCTTCGGCACCCGGACTGTGAGTGCGAGCCAACTCCAATGCCTCGGTCTGATCGCCGAAGTACAAAATGGCGTCCTTCGGATCCGGACGATCTTCTTCAGCGACACCGTTTTCGCCGGTGCCATGCTCGCCCGGAGCACCCACATTGCCGACGTACCCCAACGCAATCAAAGCCGCTTTTTCAGCCGCCGGAAGGTCGTCGAAGTTGCTGAATTGGTGGTTGGCTTCGTTCTCGGGAAGAGTTTCCGCCATGATGCGACGGAAGACGTCGGCGTCGGCGGGTGATTGCTCGACCAGGTTCACCAGTTCGCCGGGGTCATTCGCTAGCGAATAGAGTTCTTCGTACGGAGCTTGGATGTAGCGACCATCGGCGGAACGCAGCGAGCGCAAGGCTGCCCAACCGAAGTTGTAGTACGGCAGCATCGATTCGGAGTAAACCACGCGGCGGCGCAGAGCTTGCTCCAGCATCATTGCCGGTTCGGTGCCCTGGTCGTTGGCCAGCTGCAAAGCCAGAGATTGGCCATCGGCGGTTTCCAACGCGGGCAGCTGCAACATGTCGAGCACGGTCGGAGCAATGTCGACTAGGCTGACCGCCGCGTTGCGCACTTCGTTTTGAGCTACCTGGCTGTGGCTGAAAATCAGCGGCACTCGTATGCACGAGTCATAAAGGAAAATCGAGTGGGTTGATTCGCCATGCTCGCCCAGCGATTCGCCGTGATCGGCGGTTGCCACCACCAAAGTGTGGCGCAGCAAGTCCATGTTTTGCATCTCGGTCAGCAACACGCCGAGCTGCTCGTCGGCATAGGCCAGCTCGCCGTCATAGGGGTTGCCGTTGACGCGGTCGGCGTATTCAGCCGGCGGCGTGTATGGGTGATGCGGGTCAAAAAGGTGAACCCACAAGAAGAAAGGCTTGTCGGTTCGCCCCGCCAACCACTGCTTGGCGCGCTTGATGGTGTCAGCTGCCGGTGTTTCCCGAGCAAGGTAAACGTTCTTAAACGATCCGGCAGCAAGGTTTTGGTCGTAGCTATCAAAGCCTTGGCCGATGCCGAATCGTTCATTCAACACCATCGCCGAAATCACCGCCCCGGTTTCGTAACCATGGTCTTTCAGGCGTTCCGCCAGGGTCATCGCCTCGTCCGGCAGCTTGTGGGTGCCGTTGTTGCGCACCCCATGGTTGTATGGGTACTGCCCGGTCATCAGCGAGGCGTGCGACGGCAAAGTGATCGGTGCCGTCGAAATGCACTGGGTGAACCGTACCCCGGTCCGCGCCAGATAGTCCAAGGTCGGCGTGCTCGAGTTTTCCGAGCCATAACAGGCAATGTGGTCCGCCCGCGTGGTATCGAAGGTCACAAGCAGCACATTGCGCAGCTGACCGGGTTGGATTTCGGGAATCGAAGCCGCGCCGGTAGACGCAGGGTTCTGGCCTTGAGACTGGGCGGCTGGATCGGTCTGATTGCCGCCGCCGGTCTGGGGATCATCTTCGGGGCCGCCGCAGCCAATCAAAGCGGCGGTGCAAAGCGCTAGGGTGAGGAGCTTACGCATGTCGGGAAGCGGGAATTGTACGACTGCTATCGGTCATACTGGGGCCGTGACTCCACTCCACCGCCTCCACCTCCGATTCCTGCTGCTGGTCGCACCGCTCGCCGGCAGTGCGTGCCTGGGCCAGCAAGCCACCGGACCGCAGCCGGCCCAGGCACCTCCTTCTGAAATTCCGGCACTGAAACTCGAGACCATCGCGACCGGATTCATTCAGCCGCTGTACGCCACCGCCGCGCCGGGGCAGCCCGACCATCTTTATGTGTTGGAAAAAGCCGGCCGCATTCGGGTGGTCGATTTGAGAAAAAATGAAATCCTGGATACCCCGTTTTTAAACATCCAGGATCAAGTTTCCACCCGAAGTGAACGCGGCTTGCTCGGATTGGCCTTCCCAGCCGACTATGAGCAAAGCGGAATTTTTTATATCCACTACAACGACCTCGAAGGCACGACAATTCTGGGGCGAATGGCGCGGTCGGCGTCGAATAAGTTTCAAGCCGACGCGGCCAGCGAAGAGCAGTTGCTGACGGTGGAGCAACCGTGGGCAAACCACGACGGCGGCGAACTTTGCTTCGGTCCTGACGGCATGCTTTATTTAGGTCTTGGCGATGGCGGCGCGGCCAACGACCCCAACAACGCCGGTCAAGACGGCACCACCCTGCTCGGCAAGATCCTGCGCTTGAAGGTTTCGTCGAAGCGCAATACTCGCTATGAAATTCCCGACGACAACCCCTTCGTCGGCAACGACAAATTCCGCGATGAGATTTGGTGCTATGGATTGCGCAATCCGTGGCGCTTTAGTTTCGACCGCAGCACCGGTGATTTGTGGATTGGTGACGTCGGTCAGAACAAGTGGGAAGAAATTGACTTCGCTGCTGCCGGTACCGGAGGCGGAATGAACTTCGGTTGGCGTGTGCGCGAGGCGGCGCATGACTTCAACACCGAGGATCCGCGACCGGAGAATATGGTCGATCCCATTCACGAGTACGCACAAGGCGGACCGCGCAATGCACGTTCGGTAACTGGTGGATATGTTTACCGCGGCAAAGCACTGCCCAACCTTCATGGTTGGTACTTCTTCGGCGATTACGTCAGCGGTCAAGTGTGGGCCATCCAACAACAAAACGGCGAACGCAGTGCTTACGTTGACATGAGCAAGCACTTGGATCAAACCGGGCAGGGCTACATCCCCGGCTTGGCGTCGTTCGGCCAAGATGGTGCCGGCGAGCTCTACCTGATGTCGTTATCCGGCGGCCAGCTCTATCGCTTGGGCAAAGCGAAGTAGCGATCTACGGCTTCGCCACTACGTAAGCGATCCACGAACCTTCGTGTTCAAAATCCTTGCGTAGGCGGAAAATGCCGTCGGTGTCGTCGGTTTCATCGTCCCAGCCTTCGGTGTAAACATCCACTTCCTTAAAGCCGGCCTCAAACAGCAACTCGCGAATTTCGGGCAAAGTCCAAACGCGCCAGTTGTACGAGTAAGCGCGATTGATCTTCTTACCGCCGCGCATCTTGAAGTGGATGTAACACTGCATTTCCCCGGTGATCGGGTTATAAGTGTTTTGATCCCACAAGTAGCTGAAGGTCGGAATCTTGCTGCCGTCCGGTCGCACGCCGTCGCTGATCTTGCGCGTTTGCACGTCAACCTCGGTGGATTCGGTTCCACCCATCAGGTCCATGACGAATAGACCTTCGTCGGTGATCGACTGCAGCGCCACCTTGAAGTAACCGAGCATTTGCTCGCGTTCCTTAAAGATCCAGTACGAGAAGTTCTGCGCGCACAGCAGTTCAACCTTGGGGTTGCTGACCGCGCGGACGTCATCGCACAGCAACTCGATGCGGCTGCTTTGATCGTCGGTCAAATGCGGGAAGATGTTCTCGCGCCCCCAATTCAGTGTCGGCTCATCAATATCCACACCCAACGCGCGGTTGTCGTCGTGATCCTTCACCCACTCCGCACACAGCGCCGCAGTGCCGCAAAAATCTTCGCGGATGTAACGCAACGGCCGCCCGGCGTGCTTCTTAAAAGTCTTCTTAAAGAATTCGACATCGGCCTCCGGGCACTGCACGCTGGCAGCGTAAAGGTTGTGGCGATCTTCCTTAATCGCAGACTTCTGGCGCTTCTTTTTCTTGTTGGCTTTGGCGGTCACGGGCACAGGGAGCTCGATGGTTGGAGTGGCGCGGCCGACGTTACCGGCAGCTTGGGGAGTAAAATTCCTTGCAGCAAGTTAGCGATAAGGGTCTTCCTGATCCAGGAAGTTTTGCACGTATTGGCGCACGCCTTCTTCCAATTCCAGGAAATTGCTGTCATATCCGGCGGCGCGTAAACGCGACATATCGGCTTCGGTGAAGTATTGATACTTGTCGCGAATGGACTCGGGAGTGGGAATGAATTCGATTTGCGGCTCTTTGCCCAAAGCGCGATATACCGCACTGGCCAAATCGAAGAAACTGCGCGCTTTGCCGGTGCCTAAGTTAAAGATGCCGCTGACTTGCGGGTTGCGATAAAGCCACATCATCACCGCCACGCAATCATCGACGTGGACGAAGTCGCGCAGTTGACCGCCGTCTTCGTAGTCGGGATGGTGGCTTTGAAAAAGCTTGGCGGTGTCGCCGGCTTTGGCGCGCGGATAAATCTTGCTGACCACGCTGGCCATATCGCCTTTGTGGTATTCGTTGGGTCCGTAAACGTTGAAGAACTTTAAGCCCACCCACTGCTTCGGCGTTTTGCCGCCTTCATCGGCGATGCGAACCAAGCGGCGGTCGACGAAGGCTTTGGACCAGCCGTAAGCATTTAACGGTCGCAGCGCGTTCAGTGCTGATTGAGAGTTGTCGTCTACAAAACCGAGCGAGCCATCGCCGTAAGTTGCAGCCGAGCTGGCGTAGATCAAACGCACGTCGGTGTGCTTGGCCCAATGGAACAAATCCAAGGTCAAGCGGATATTGTTTTCCAGAATGGCGTCGACGTTGGTTTCGGTGGTCGACGAAATCGCGCCCATGTGAAACACCGCGTCTAAGCGATCGACATGCCCCTTTAGGAAGGGGAGCAATTCTTCCGGAGTGATCAGATCGGCGATTTCGCGCTTGGCGATGTTGCGCCAGCGATCATCACTGCCCATGCGATCGCAAACCACGATTTCGGGCACGCCTTCTTGCTCGAGGGCGGCAACCAAGTTGCTGCCGATGAATCCTGCACCGCCGGTGACCACGATCATGGCCAAATGGTACACCTGCCGCGCCAAAGCCCGCAGCGTGAAACTCGCCAAGAAAGGCGACGGAACCCTAAAATGCGGGGATGAATCCGACCGTACGCCTGCTCATTGCCATCGCGCTGATCGCGTTTTTGGTGGTGTTCGGCTTGTTGGCAGCGCTGCAAGAACTGCGCTCCAGCAACATCGTCGACCCGGTGCTGGCCGCCGAAATGGGCGAGATGATTTTGCCGCTGGATCCGATTGGCGGTGCCGAGGCCTACCAGTGTCAGGACTACCGCAAGAAGTTCAAGATGGCTTCTTCTTATTACCGCACCGGCGAAGGCGGCCCCGATGACTTGATTTTGATTCTGGCCAGCATGCCGGCGGAGAACTTTCGCGCCGACGGCGACTGGGATCAAGGGTTGAGCCGCGATTGGGATGCCGGTGATTTCAAGCAGATTGGCAGCGGCTTCACTTGGGAAGAATTCCGCTTCCGCGGCAGCTCGGTGAAGGGTCAGGCAAAGGTGTTTGCGGCAAACGGTAAGCAGCGCAACCAATACGTGGTGCCGTTGACTTGGGGCGATCGCATGGTTTGGGTGCAGGTGAACGGTCCTTCGGATGTGGTTGCCAAAGAGAGCGTGCAAACCATGTTGGATTCAGTGCGCGGCGAGCCGCAGCCGTTGGAAATGCCGGAGGAAGTCGATCCCAACCAGCCGGTTGAGCAGGAATCCCCCCAACCGACCGATACCGAACCCACCGACGCCCCTGCGCCGGCCGGATCATGATTCGCTACGAGGGCACGCTTTACCGGCCGCCTTCCGAGGCCGACAGCCTGATCCTTCAGGCAACGATTGGTTGCAGCTACAACAAGTGCACCTTCTGCGGTATGTACTTGGACAAGAAGTTCCGGGTGCGCAAGCTGGATGAGCTGAAGGCCGAGATTGAATGGGCCCGCACCGAGGCTCCTTGGGTACGCAAGGTCTTCCTTGCCGACGGCGATGCGCTTATGGCACGTGCGTCGTTTCTGGGTGAAGTCTGCGATGAACTCAACGACGCATTTCCAAAGCTCCGCCGCATCAGTGTTTATGCGTCTCCGCAGTCATTGCAAGTGCGCTCGGTAGACGAAATGATCGACCTGCGCAAGCGCGGGCTGACTCAGTACTACATCGGCATTGAAAGCGGCCACGATCCGACGCTGGAGCGTTTAAAGAAGGGAGTCACCGCCGATGAATGGGCCGACGCGGCGGCCAAAGCCACCGAAGCCGGGATCAAACAATCGGCGATGATCCTATTGGGCGCCGGTGGACCGGAGGATTCGGTTGCACATGCAACTGCATCGGCGGAGCTGGTCAACCGCATCCAACCGCGCTTTCTCAGCACGCTGGTGATGACCCCGCACCCGGGAACGCCGCTAGCCGCTGAATTTGAAGCCGGCATTTGGCGCGAATCGACCCAATCGCAGCTCAGCCGCGAGCTTTATCTGTTCCTCGAACAGTTGGATCTGCGCGGAACTATCTTTCGCTCGAATCACGTCAGCAATCTCGACGTATTGGCCGGCACGTTGCCGAAGGACAAGCAAGCGCTACTCGATTCGGTGCGCAAGCTCGCCGCCCGCCGCGGCATGGCCTTCGACGTTTAGTCGGCGGCCACCTGATCGGAATCGTTTTCCTAAGCGCGATTCCGAACTTAGTCCTCGTCGGTATAGCCAAGCTGTTCCATGACCGCCTTGGTGGTGTCGGTCAGTCCCTCTTGCAGATCAGGATCGAAGAACCCCAATTTCTGCCAAGCCATTCCACCTTCAATTAGCCTTTCCCACAACGGGTCTAGGTCGGGATGGGCTTCTTCGAGCACGTTTTTGACCTCCCCTGGATCGGTCGTGGATTGATAGGCCAAGAACATATCCATAATCGGAGGGCCATTTGGTTCGACCGGAGCATTGAAGCGGCCAATGACTTTCCACTCACCGTTCTCCGCTGCCCCCATCAAACCGCGCTTGGTCGAGTTCCAACCCAAGAAGTGAATGCGACCATCCAACTCCGCAGCGGCATCCTTGCTGAGCAAATCCACGCCGGTGCGTGGCGGACCTTCGACGCCGCTGATTTCGATGCCGGCGGCGGCGGCCATCGTCGGAACCACATCGATCACGCTAAACAACTCCGGGATCTGGCCCTTAGGCACATCGAAACCATTCAGGCCGACGGCCACGAAAGGCACATCGATAACCTCAACGAATAAGCCGCGACTGTGCTCAATCAGATTGTGCTCGCCGAAGTATTCGCCGTGATCCGAGGTGATGATCAACAAAGTGGGACGGCCTTTTGCTCGGATGGCGTCCACCAGCTTGCGAACCTGGCTGTCCATATAAAGCAGCTCTTCATCGTAAAGATCGCGCAAGTGCAACGCGGCTTGCTTGGCATCCGCACGCTTTTCTTCGACCATTAGATCGTCGCGAATGCGGTTGATCATCGAGCGATGGTCATTGGCCATTTTGCTGTAGGCCTGGGGCAAATTGACTGGGTCGGCAAAGCGATCCGCAGTCTCTTTGGGCGCGGTATATGGACTGTGCGGGTCCATGTAGTGGGCAAACAAGAAAAACGGATGGTCGGTGACGGTCAGCTCGTCTAAATAGCTCATCGCACTTTCGGTTGTATATGCACTCATCCCAGGCGGGAGCGTGTCTTCGCCGGCGATATTGATCCAATCCTCGACGATGACCGTAGCTCGACGAATGCCGTAAAACTTTGCGAACCAAGTACTTCCAGATACCAGTCTAAGGAAGTAATAGCGATCCCCATAGTCGGCACGGGTTTCGTCGAAGGCTTCGAAGCCATCTTCGAAGTAGCTGACCATGGCGTTGCTAATCACACCCGCGGTGCGGTAGCCGACTTTACGCAACAAATGAGCAAGCATGACGTCCTCCGGCATGCGCGTCATTTCGCTGTTGCGATTGACCAAGTGCTGATCCTGATTCAGCCCGGCCAACAAGCCGATGTGGCCCGGCACTGTTTGATTGCTGGTCGAAACGCAGCGCTTCGGCCACATTCCTTCCATCTTTAGCTCGGTCAGCAGCGGCATCAGGTCGACGTCGCCACGTTGCAGGTCGGCGCGAAGCGTATCCAGCGACACCAGCACCAAGTCCGGCTTGCCCGCCAGGTCGGCGCTAAGCGGCTGTGCCTCTGGGAGTTGCGGGCGCGGTGGCAACTCCTGGCCCTGCACCATGCCGATAACGAAGCCAACCAACAGAATCAGCGGAGCCAAAAACGTCAGCGGCGTCTGCAGCTTGTGGCCAGGTCGGGCGAAGGCCGGTGCCGTCGGCGCGAGGCGTAGCAGGATGGCAACCGGAGTCAGCCAGATCGCCAAACAGGCGTAGCGGTTCATGCCGCCCATCGGGATGCGCGCCACTTCCAAGATCGGGAAAAACACCGTCACCACGGGCATTAAGCCCATGATCAAACCCGCCCAAAAGGCTTGGCCATCGCTGATGCGCGGTCCCCACGAGGCAAACGGCTTCAATCGAAATGCGACCGACATGCCGATCACAATCAAACATGCGATCGACAACGTACCGAACATTGACCACTGCAGGTATTCCAGGCGCAGCGAGTTGATTTCGGCGATACGAAATGCAGTAGCGGCGTCAAAAATGGCGGCCAAGCCGGCACCGATGAGGAAAGCACGGAACATCGGTCGAATTCTACCCCATCTTCGGCCACCTTTCCGCAAGCAAGAAGTCCTGCGAAGGAATGCATAGTAAGGGTAGACAGGACGCTAGAATCTTGTCAGGCTGTCGATTCAACCATTGATCCATGTCAATGGTAGGGCCTGTTCTGCGTCAGCCGACGCCCCGCCCACAAATGACTGAGTCTCCACAAGAAATCCTTTCCGCTCCGGCTAAGCCGGGTCGGCTAAATGACCTCCCCGGTGCCAACCAGCGCGGGGAGTTTTTGCGCCTGCTCCCCAAACTCCGCGACCTGTCCGGTAGCGGCCAGGGCTTTGCCGTATGTTTCACCTCTTCCGTTGAAGGAGAGGGCACGACCACCGTTGCTGCTCAATTCGCCGTCAGCGTTGCCCAGTCCGGCAGCGGCGACCGCATCCTGTTGATTGACGGCAACCAGGACAATCCAAACCTGCACGAACTGCTCGGCACCTCCCTTTCCCCGGGGCTGACCGAAGTTTGCAATCACGGCGTGCCATTTGCGCAAGCTGTGCAAACCACCGAGCTGGAGCCTTTGGATGTGCTGACCGTAGGCAAGCACGAAACCAAAGGAGCTTCGTTCCTGAACACGCTGGCGTTTCAGGAGTTGGTGAAGCAGTGTCGCAACGAATACGACATCGTCATCATTGATTGCCCGCCGCTGTCGTCGGGCCACGGCACCACTCAGTTGCCGGGTGAGCAAGCAATGACTGCGCTGGTCATCGAAGCCTCGCAAACTAAGCGCGAGGTCATCGAGGGCGCGCTCCATGAGCTCGAGCTGATGGGCGCCAACATCGTTGGGGTGGTTCTAAACCGTCGCCAATTCTTCGTTCCGAGTTTCGTCTACCGCCGTCTCTAAATGAATACCGCCATGGGCATTTCTCCATTGCGCCTCCTGGGACTTGCGACCCTGCTGCTGGTCGGGCTGACCCCGTCTTGCAGCACGCTGTTCCCCCACGATGACGGCCAACCGGCCGACTTCACCGAGTCGGTGGTCCCCACGTCGCGCGACATGATCGACCCTGACCGGCCGTTCGAGGAGTCGCGCTACCTGCCGCGTTACACACTGAACCCGGGCGACAATGTCAACGTTGCCTTTGATGTTCGTGCGGTGGAAACCGAGCAGGACTACCGCATTGAAAAGGGCGACCAGATCGGCGTGAAGGTGTTGTTCCACGAAGAGGTCAACGGCACTTACAACGTACGCCCCGACGGCAAGATTTCGCTTCCTTATAAAGGTGACTTCCGCATCGTCGGAATGTCGCCGATTGAGGCTTCGGCGGCAATTGCCGAGTTATACGGCGACTTGTTTGTGAACCCGTCGGTTTCGCTGCAGCTCGAGTCTTCGGGTGAACGCATCGACGCGCTGCGCCAGATCTTTAACCGCGGCCAGATGGGTCAGACTTGGAACTACTCGGTGGGTCCCGATGGTTTCTTCAACTTGCCGTTGGTCGGCGAGTTCTCGGCGGTTGGCTTGACCGTCGCTCAGCTGGAAAACATCGTCAACAGCGCGTACGGACGCATGGCGCCCGAGGTCAAGGTCAACATTACTTTGACCAGTACTGCCGGCTTCGGTGTTTACGTAATGGGCGAGGTCATGAACGCCGGTCGCTTGGCGATCTCCGGTCCGATCACCGCGTCGCGTGCTTTGGCATTGGCGGATGGTCACAACCCGAACACGGCTGACCTTGAGAACTGCATCCTGCTGTCCTTAGACGTGCTCACCGGCGAAGCGCATGCGCGCGTCGTCGACTTGGAATCGGTGCTGATGCGCGGCGACTTCAGTCGCGATCCGCTGCTGGGTCCGAACGACGTCTTGGTGGTGCCTTCGTCCAAGATCACCAACATCGATCGCTGGGTGGACCAATACATCTCCAAACTGCTCTTGTTCCGCGGCTTCAGTGCCGGCGCTTCCTACCGCATGAACTAAGGAGTTTGATTCATGTCTGAAAAGTTCATTGATCCACGCTCCAGACGCGGCCAAAGCGTTGCCGAAGCGGTGTTCCGTTCGGAATCCGCGCGTGACCTGTTCACCTCGCTGTACAAACGACGCCTGCTTTACTGGCTGGTGTTTATCGTTTTTGCCGGCGCCTTCTACACGGTGACCAACCGGCTTGAAACCGAGTACGTCGCCACTGCGCGCGTGCGTTTGGATTCGCGCCTGGAGCGCACCTTTAACCAAGACGCCGACAACCCCGGCGGTGCGCGCTATCGAAACTTGAACGCGCCCGACGCCTCGGCTGAGGTGGAACTGTTTCAGGGTAAAGAGGTTCGTGAGCGCGTGGCTCGCGATCCGGAGATCCTGAACCAGGCTCCGTACCGCAACATGCCGGAGTGGAACCAGCGTGATGAAGATGTGCGCTATCGCGCGTGGATGAACTACATGTTCGACCGCTTCACCGCCGAGGGCATTCCCAACACCTCGATTGTGGTGTTGCAGTTCTCCGACTGGAACGGTGACCGCGCCGCGCAAATCGTCAACAAGCTGGGTCAGGCTTATGTGGACCACCGCACCAAGCAGCACGCTGATAAATCCGGCATCATGCCGCAGCTGGAAGCTGCTTTGGAAACGGCCAAAGAAGAGTTCGACAAGGCAAGCACTCACGTCGACGCTTACCGTTCCGAGCACAACCTAAGTGGTGATACGGTTGCGGTCGAAGCCAGTCAGATTCAGGAATCGCGGTCGGCGCTGATGATCCGCCAAGCGGAATCGCGCAGCCAATTGGCGACCAAGATTGAGCGCTTGAACTCGCTGCAGTCCATCGATCGCGAGCGCTTGGACTTGATGAAGGCGCTGCCCGAAATCGCCGTCAACTCCGGCATTCAAAACCTGGAAAGCGAGATCAGCACGGCGCGCACGCGTTATCACCGCGAGCGTTTGTACAGCCAAGAGACCTTTCCCAAGGTTGTGATGCTGCGCCAGGAGTTGGAAGACGCCGAAGCTCGTCAGCAAACCGCGATTTGGGCTGCGTTTGACGGCTTGGTATTCCAGCTTGAAACTTCAGTTGCTGAGATCGAAGCAACGGTTCAGTCTTACACGGAAAGCATTCAGGAAGCCAACATTGAGCTTTCCAGACTGTCGGCGCTGAATACGGAATTGGACCGTCGCCTGGTCGCCTATACCACGGCCCGCGAAGGCTATAAGTTGGCCGGCAAGCGCATTAGCTTGGCTAAGACCGAAGGCCTCGACCTGCCCGAGATCAAGGCTTCGTTGTCGGCAAGTGCGTCGCCACCGAAGGCACCGCGTCTTCCCCCGCCGGTATGGCTGACTTCGATCCTCGCCGTCGTGCTGGGTTTGTTCTTCGCAATTACCACGGTGTTCATCGCCGGTTATTTGGACCGCACGCTGGATACGCCGGGCGAAGCCGAGCGCGAATTGGGGCTGCCTGTCCTGGCCACCATCCAGAATGAGCGAGGCAAAAAGCGCAAGCGCAAACGCTGATCAGCTGCGCAAGGATCAGGTCCAAGTCGCTAAAGGCGCGGGCCTGACCGGCATTGGCGCAGTACTCGAAGGGGTACTGCGCTATGTTTCCATGTTGCTGGTGACCCAAAATTATGGGCGCCAAGCATATGGCGTGTTCGGCTTCGTGATGATGCTGAACGAAATGGGTCAGCGCGTTTCGTCGGCCGGTTTGCACGACGGCGTGATGCGCAACGTCGCCGTGCATGAAGCCAAAGGCGAGACTTCGCATACGCGCGGCGCAATTTTGTTCGCCGCCAAGCTGATCGTCGGTATCGGCGTGCTTTATGCCGTCGGCTTAGGGCTGTTCGCTGATCAAGTCGCTAACCTGCTCGACAGCGGCGAGGCGGCCGATGTGCCGAAGGACATCGTCGCCAAGGTGGTGATCATTTCGTGCTTTGCGCTACCGACCACGGCATTGATTATGTTGATGGGTCGCACGCTGCGCGCGTTGAAGGAAATTGGCGCGCAGGTCATCGTGCGCTCGTTCCTGCAGCCGATTTCGCGGGTGGCGTTGATCCTGCTGTTCTTGCTGATCCTCGGCAACGAAAACATGCAAGGCTTGGCATGGGCCATCGTGCTATCGGCCGCTTTGTGCGCCGGCGTCGGCATTTGGTTCGTGCATAAACGCATCGGCCTATTCGGAAAAACGAACAGCAGCGAAATCGACAAGCAAGCCTTCCTCAAGTTTGCAATGCCGCTGGTCGGCGTCGACATCCTGACTTTCTTTTCCCTCAACGCCGACATCTTCCTGCTCGGCAAGATGATGGATTCGCAAGGCGAGCTGGGCTCCTATATGGCGGTGGTTCGCCTGGTGCCGATTTTGGCGCTGCCGCTGTTCCTGTTTAGCTCACTGCTGACACCGCTGTCGGCCGAACTCTACGGTCAAAAGCGCATGGACGATTTGCGCCAGCTGTACCGCACATCGGTGCGCTGGATTTTCGCCGTCAGCTTGCCGTTCACGCTGACCGGCGTGATTTGGGCCGAACCCATCCTCGGCCACCTCGGTGAAGGCTTTGAAGAAGGTGCGCAGGCATTCATCGTCATCGCGTTGACGTTGATCATCACCGGCTTCGCCAACCCCGCCGGCTACGCGGTAACGATGGCCGGTTACAGCCGCATCACGCTGATGAACTCGGCGGTGATGCTGGTCGTCGTCGCCGGCCTCGGCTGGTGGCTGATTCCCGAACATGGAATCCTCGGCGCCGCCATTGCGCGCGCCGGCGCCAACTTGGCGAACTGCATTCTGACCTTGACGCAAGGCTACATCATCCTCGGCCTGCAACCTATGCAAGCCGCTCTGATCAAACCCGCCATCGCCGCCGCAATCGCCGCGTCCGGCGCATGGGGATTGCTGCAAGCCGACGTTCTAGGCTACAGCCTCGGCGGCGCGGTGCTCGGTGGCATGGTGATGTCGCTGATCTATACAATTCTCATTGGCTTCCTCGGTTTGACCGATGAAGACAAGCACGTGTTGATGGCAGGTAGCAAACCGCTGCATGGCGTCGCCAAAAAGGTCGGCCGTTTGGTCGGAAAATAACTCATGCCTTACCCCCGCTCACTGGGCCGTTGGATCATGATCACGCTTTTCATGGCGGGATTGGGCGCGGCGTGGGCGTTGTTGCTGAACGAAGACAAGGTGTTCTTCCTCAGCATGTTGATTGTCACCTTTGCCGGCATCGGCGTTGCGATATTCCGCGACCTGGAGCGCATCGCCTTTATTTTCCTGGCGGCGATGATTCCGATTCGCGTATCGGTCAACCTGGCGGCGCCGGCGAAGTATGCGCGCGCCAAAATGGCCAGTGGCTTTGTACTCACGCTGACCGACTGTTTGATTTTGGTGCTGCTGATCGCCTGGGGCAGGCGCATTCTGCTGCTGCACCAACCGATCAAGCTGTATCCCAAATTCACCCTACCCGCGCTGTTTTTATGGTTCTGGGTAGCCGTCGCCGGCACGAAAACCGGCAACGACCACGCATCGGGCTTCGACATGGTGTTTCACTTCACCATCGCCTTCCTGATGTTCTTGTACCTGCTCAACAACCGCTGGCCGCTTAAGGATTACCTGCTTCACGGCGTAGCGGTCTGCGGCATGCTGGTTTTCGAAGGCATGCTCGGCGTCATTCAGCAGGTCACCGGTTCGAACGCCGGCATGGAAATTCTTGGCGCGCCGACGACCAAGATGGACCACAACACCGACTCGCGCATGATGGGCACGGTGCCGTCGTCGAACATGCTCGGCGCGTTGGTCAGCATGATGATCGCGCACCCGGTGTCGATGTTCTTCTCGAACATGCGCAAGTACAAGTTCATGCAACTTGGCGTGTTGCTGCTGGTCACGCTGACCATTCTCGGCACCAAATCACGCGGTGTTTGGCTGTCGTCGACGATCATCTTCAGCTACGGCCTGCTACAGATGTTCCGCATTCGCTTCTCGCGACTGCGCTCGACCATCGCCGTCGGCTGGCTGCTGACCTTCGTCGCCCTGGTTGCTCTGTCACTGCCGGGCATGACCGACCGCATCTTTAAGCAGGACGGCGGATCGGCGGAAGCGCGTTTGTACATGAACGCGATCGCTTGGAACATGATCGAAGCCAAGCCGATCTTCGGTCACGGCTGGAACAACTACACCAAGTACTTCCACTACTACGACGACACCGAAACCCAGCACTCGTACGACTTCCCGTTCATCGTTCACAACGGCTATCTGTACGTGGCGGTGGAATATGGAATGCCGGCACTACTGTTGCTGCTGTTCATCTGGTTCCGCGTCATCCGATCCACGCTGCACCGAAGTCCGCGAGGACTCGAATACCAGCAAATGATGGCCTTCTTCCTGCCGCTGATCTTCATTGCGCGCATGCTGCAGGCACCGCTGTACATCAATAACCCGATTCTGTCGGTCGAGAACTGGTACTTCCTCGGCTTGTGCGTGGTGTTCAAGGAAATCTGCAAAGAGGACGAAATAGAACGGGCCGAGGGCAGGGAGCCCGAAAGCTTGGCAACGCAGTTATGACCCTGGTCCCGGTGATGAGCTTTCATAGCGTAGGCGACATAGGCCTGCCCTATGATCTTCGCCATCTGACCACGTCGGTCGGCACGTTGGAACGAATCCTGAAATGGCTGAATCGCCACGGATTTGAGTCGCTGACCCACCAACAGCTGTTCAATCACCTCGCCGACGGCACGCCGGTACCGAAGAAGTCGCTGGTGCTGGCATTTGACGACGGCTACCTGGATAACTGGGTGTTCGTGCACCCGCTGCTGAAGAAGTACGGGCACCGCGGCGTGATTTACATCACCGGTGAGTTTGTCGACCGCAGCGAGGGTTGCCGTCCGACGCTGGAAGATGTTTGGCGCGGCGATGTGCAGCGCGAGGATTTGCCTGGTTTGGGCTACTGCAACTGGTCCGAGTTGCGGGCGATGTCGGAGGCCGGCACGTTGGAGGTGCAATCGCACCTGATGACGCATTCTTGGCATGCGGTATCGGACAAGATTGTGGGTTTCCACAATCCTTCTCAGCCCTGGTACTGGGAGGCTTGGAACCGCGATACCGAGGCCAAGCCCGGTTGGTTGGACTGGAGCCGCGCGGATTTGGATGGCCGCATTCCGTGGGGAGCGCCGGTGTATGAAAACGCCCGCACCCATACTGCGCCGCGTTGCACGCCCGATCCGAAGGTGGAGCAGGAACTCAGCGTGCGAGTTGCCGAGTTCGCGGCGGCCAATGGCGGATCTGTCGGCGGCAACCACCCATTTTTTGCTCAGCCCGATTGGCAACAGCAGCTGCAAACCTGGGCAGCCGAGATCGACGCCGCGCCAGCTGAATTCGAAAGTCGCGAAGACTTCGAGAAGCGCTTCGAGTGGGAATGCTCGGAATCGCGTCGGCTAATTGAACAGCACATTCCTTCGCAGAAAGGCAACTTCATGTGCTGGCCAGGCGGTCGTTACGATGCGCGCTTGCAGGAGCTTGCGCTCAAGCATTACGACGCGACCTTCACCACCGACCACGGTGTGACCAAGCACGGCGAAGACCCGACGTTGATTCAGCGCAGTTTCTTCGCCCAACGCAGCGCCGAAGTCATGGGATCGGATTATCCGTCGTTCCTGCATTTCGTCGGCCGCATGCAGCGTCTGCGCGGCCACGGCATTTACAAGCTTCATACCTTTATCGCAAACCGGCTTATCAACCGCGCCGCACAACGCAAAGACGGTTGAATCACCGGCCCCACACGCAAAACCGAAAATGAGCTCTGAACCCCTACGAGTGATTCAAATGATCCCTGACCTGCGGGTCGGCGGTGCCGAGCGCGTCGCCGTGACGCTGGCCAACGGTTTGGCCGAACGCGGCCACGAGGTCATGCTGCTGGCGATCAAAGGTGGCGGCGCGCAGGAAATTCACGTGCGCAAGGATTTGGGCGTGGATTTGCGCATTTTGGGCATTCAGCGCGACTCGATTAAGCGGCCGTTCAAGTTCATGAAGAGCATGAAGCAGCTGCGCGGATCGATTTGCGACATCTTTGAGGACTTCAAGCCGGATGTGATCAACACTCACATTCCCGAGGATGATTTGGTCGCGTCGGATTGCGTGAAGCGCACTGGGATTGGCGTGCATGTGCCGCTGGTGCAGTCGCTGATGTTCCATATCCACCGTGATGGACTGGACTTCCGCACGCGCATGCGGCTGAAAATGATGCGCAAGATGTTCTACCGCTCCGGCGTGACGCTGGCGGTGAGCAGTGGCGTCGCCAAGCAGATCACCTTGCTGACCGGGCTGCCGGCCGAGCGCATGGAGGTGCTGCACAACGTCACCGATATTCGCGCTTACGCCGAGCTGCCGAGCAAGGAAGAAGCGCGCAAAAACCTCGGCCTGGATCCAAATCGCCCGGTGGTTGGCGGCTTAGGCCGCTTGCACCCGGCGAAGAACTTCCCGATGTTCGTGCGCGCCAGCAAGGCGATTCTTGAGAAGCACCCGGATGTGCAATTCATGATCATCGGCGAAGGCGATCAGCGCGGCAAAATCGAAGCGGCGATGAAAGAAGCCGAGGTCGGCGGTTCATGGACCCTGCTCGGTCAGCGCAACGACGTACCGCAGTGCTTGGCCGCCGCCGACATCTTCGTGCAGTCGTCTGATTACGAAGGCTTCCCAGTCGCCGTCGTCGAAGCGATGGCCGCCGGTCTGCAGATCGTCGCCACCGACGTCGCGTCGCTTGGCGAAGTGGTGCAAGACGGCACTCACGCGCTGCTGGTCGACGCCGGCGCGCAAGAAGATTTGTCGGCGCGCGTCATCGACCTGCTCGACAACCCGGAAAAAGGCGAAGCCTTGGCAGCTGCTGCCAAAGATTTGGCCTGGTCTTACTACAATATCGACGCCTACATTCAGCGCGCCGAAGGCTTCTTGCGTGGCGCAATCGCTTCGAAAAATGGCTGATTCCGGTCCCCTCCCCGCCGGACGCAAACTCCGCGTTGCGTTCATTACCACGTCGATGATCGTCGGCGGTCAGGAGCGCGTCGTCATGGACGTTGCCAACAACATGGACCGCGACCGTTTCGACGTCGCGCTGTTGCTGACCAAGGACCGCGGACCGCTGTGTGATTTCATCGAAGATCACGTCGAGGTGGTCGAAGAATTCCGCCGCGGCAAACTCGGCGCTTTTTTAGCGCTGGGGCGGATTACCGCGTGGATGAAGCAGTGGAAGCCGGATTGTGTGTTCACCGTCGGCACCGGCGACAAATTCTTCCTCGGCCGACTGGCGGCGCAACGCTGCAACGTGCCGGTGATCATTTCCGGGCTGCATTGCACGCCTGGGCCGGAGCACATCGGCCGCACGATTTTGGGCAAGTGGAACAAGAAGCTGATGCACTTGAACCACCAAGTCGTGACGGTGACGCACGATATGGCGGACTACCTGTTCGAGCACGAAGATTACCCGCGGGATATGACCACGGTGATTCCGAACGGCGTCGACACCGAGCGTTTTAAGCCGCATGAACCGCCGGCGGCGCTGCGCGAGGAGCTGGGACTGCCTGTGGGCAGCAAGGTGGCGTCGATCATTGCCGCGTTGCGTACCGAAAAACGCCACGATTTGTTCCTGCAGGCGGCGCGACTGGTGGTCGACAAACTGCCCGACGCCAAGTTCCTGATCGTCGGCGACGGCCCGTCGCGCGGCGAGTTCGAGCAGCAGGCAAAAGAGCTGAAACTGACCGAAAACGTGCAGTTTCTCGGTGCTCGCCACGACATCCCCGAGATCCAAGCGATTTCGTCGGTGGTGTGCCTGGCATCGACCGATGTCGAAAGCGCACCGATCTGCATGCTCGAAGCGCTGGCTTCGGGCCGCCCACAAGTGGCAACATCTATTGGCGGCATCCCAAAAATTGTCGATGATGGGGTCACCGGCTTTCTCGCCCCCCCGGGCGACGTTCCTGCGCTAGCCGAAAAAATCACAACTATTCTCGCCGACGACGACCTCGCCGCCCGCATGCGCGACGCCTCGCGCCAGCGTGCGCTGGATAAGTTCTCGGTCGAGCGCATGGTGCAAGGCCACGAGGAACTGATCGTCCGGCTCTACGAGCAGCAAACGCGATGAAGAAACTGATCGATACCCTTGGCTTGACCTTCCTGTTCGGCGCTCTAATTGGCGCGCTGGAGGGGTTGGGGGTCATGGTTTTCCTTGAGCTCCGCTTCCACTCACCGGTCGGCGAAATGTTCGACATCGAAGTGGTCTACGGACTTCTTTGCTTGGCATTGCTGCCCATCGCGTGGTTGATGGCAACTCTGCTTCGACTGCCGCGCAAAGCCGGTGCCGAATTAGCCGGCTGGAGCTTCCTCGGCCTGGCTTGGATCATTACGAATTGGTGGGTCCAAGGCGAAGTTCTGCGCAACATTCCGATTACTAGCATGCGCTCACTGGCCGTATTGCTGGGAACCACGGTAATCGTCTTCGGGCTGCACTGGCTGATTCGCAAAACGCAGGGCAAAAAGACATTTGGTGCGTTGGTCGCATCTCTGGTGGCGCTGCCGTTGCTTGCACATTTCACCCTGCAAGCCCCGCAACAGACGCCAGGTTCTCCGGCCAGTCAAGCCGACATGCCGGACATCACTGTGGTGGTGATCGATACCTTGCGCGCCGATCACCTGGGCACCTACGGCTATAAGCGCGAGGACGGCGAGGAAACTTCACCGTTCATCGATAGCTTGGCTGAACAGGGTGTGGTGTTTGAAAGTGCTTGGTCACAAGCCCCATGGACGCGGCCGTCGATGGCTTCGTTGCACTCCGGGTTGTTCTGCAGTGGCCACTCCGTCAACGAGTCCTTTGATACGCTTCCGCCAGCGGTCACGACCATGGCCGAGATGGCGTTGGAGCAGGGATACCGCACAGCCGGCTTCTCGGCCAATGCCAACGTCGGCGTGACTTATGGGTTTGGGCAAGGCTTTGAGCAGTTATGGACTGTAGGCCAGCAACGGTCCTTGGCCTCGTTTTCACGCTGGGGTGAGTTGCAGCACAAGGTTGTCAACAAGATCTTGCACGGTTTCCTTTGGGATGGCGACGATTACGCCGAACTCGTGAACAAAGAGACCTTTGAGTGGCTCGATTCAGTGGCCGATGACGATCGCCCGAAGTTCACCTACGTGCATTACATCGACCCGCACACTCCTTACACCCCACCGGAGGGCGGATGGTATTTCTCCACTGGACCGGATGATCTATCCGTGATGGAGCCATTCATGAGCCAGCGTGGCAAGGGGTTTGAGTTCCCCTTCGGCGCATACGATGACCCGGGCAAGGAGATCGTCGACTTGGTCATCAAGGCTTACGACGCGGAGATCCGCTACGTCGATACCGAACTAAAAAACCTTATCGACAAGCTTAAGAACTTGGGCCAGCTCGATGAGAACGATTGGCTGTTCATCACTGCCGACCATGGCGAAGAGTTCTACGAGCGTGGCGGCTGGGGTCATGGCCACTCGCTGTTTGAAGATCAAATCCACGTTCCACTGATCGTGCTGGGTCCCGACATGGGCAAAGGATTGCGTCAACCGCAAGAGGTGAATTTGCTTGATGTTCACACCACCATCGGCGACATCACCGGCTATTCGCCGATGCCGGCTTCACCCGGCGCCTCTTTGCGCCCGCTAGGTGACGGCCAACGCCACACCGAAGGCAATCAGGAACGCATCTTGTACTCCGAACGCCTGCAGGGAACTCGCCAGCTTTACGCGGTGCGTCAAGGTAATCTGAAAATGATTGAGCGGCCAGATGACGAAGCTCGTGCCGCAGATCCAGATTCTCTTGACACCATCACCATGTGGTTCGACCTAGAAGCCAATCCCTCCGAGGACCCCGGCTTTGATTTCCGCGATTTGATCGAAGGGCCAAATTCTAAATGGCGTGAATTGCCGCCATTCCAAGATCCACCCGATGAACTTAGCGGCATGATGGTCCATGCCCGTGGGCCGGATATGGCACTGAAGGGTGCCGTCGAGGGCGCGACTGCCCGCATGACACCGGCTGAAATTCAAGCCCTGATTGAAATGGGCTACCTCACCAAGGACGGTAAAGCCATTCATGGTGGCGCCGGCTTTAAGGCAACCAGCGACGAAAACGATTAATACCATTCCTGTCTTCCAATGAGTCGCCTCATCAAAATCATTCTTCTCTGCTTTCTGCTCGGTGCCGGAATCGGCTCGGCAGACTCGCTGACGTTGTTGGTACAGGAAAGCGGCATTCGCCTGCTAAACCCGTTCCCTGAAACGGTCCAACTGCTGATGGCATACGGCATCTTGACCGTCATTACCGGCGTGGTCGGCAGCCTGATATTCCGCAAGTGGGAAGCCATCTCGATCTCCAGTTGTGCAGCTGCCCTGGTTGGCTTTTGCGTCGCTTACGTCTGGGTGCACTCGCGCATCCTGGTGAATAACTCGATGTTCAGCCCGACTTCGCTGATGTACACCGGCTTCATCTTCATTGGTGCGCTGGTCTTCTTATTGGCCATTCGTGGTTTTGCCCGTCACAAGTCCGGCCCAATCGTGCTGCTGGTCTTCGCTTTCGTACCGGGTTTGCTGCCGCTGACAAAAGGAGTTGAACTCGTATCGGAACCTGTAGGAACGCCCAAAGCGGACTTGCCGAACATCACCTTCCTGCTTTTGGATACTCAACGCGCCGACCGCCTAAGCTGTTATGGCTACGAGCGTCCGGATGGCAAAAAGGTCTCGCCGGTCATTGATGGACTAGCCGAGCAGGGCGTTCGCTTCGAATGGAATTACTCCGCTGCTCCGTGGACGCGGCCGTCGATTGCATCGATGTTCTCAGGGCTTTATCCGACGAGCCACGGTGCATACCTGCCAGAACGCGTGTTGCCGGACTGGACCGCAAACATGGCGGAAATGTTCCACGAGATGGGGTACCGGACCGCCGGCTTCTCAACGAACCCGAACATTTCGGCGGTGTGGGGTTTCGCCCAAGGCTTCCAGGAATTTTGGTGCTTGGATGACAAGGAATTGATCGACATGGTGGCTTTCGGCGAGGCCGAACGCAAGATTCGTCGGTACTTGAAGATGTTCCACCAAACCCCGGACAGCGCTCGCATCGTGCATGAGCAGGTCTTCCCGTGGGTGGACCGCATGAAGGACAGCGATCGTCCGGTGTTCACTTACATCCAGTACTTGGACCCGCACTTCCCCTACAACCCGGAAGAAGACATCATCAACGAAGAGAGCCCTGACTTCGACGCGCTGGTCGCCGAGGTGAACTCGCAAGTTGAAGTTCCGATTCCCTACCCGTTTGGTGAGCGTGTACCGCCCCCTCCGCACGTGGTCGAAGGCTTCCTCAAGCTATATGACGCCGAAGTGGCCATCATGGACCGCGAAATCGGCAAGCTGGTTGAGAGGTTAAAAGCCAATGGTTTACTTGGTGAGAATGATTGGTTGATCATCACCTCGGACCACGGTGAAGAATTCTTCGAGCACAACCAGTGGGGTCACGGCCAAAACGTCTACCAAGAAGTTTTGCGTGTACCGTTGATCATGCTCGGCCCCGGCGTTCCGGAGGGTATGGTCATTCACACGCCAGTTAGTTTGGTTGACATGCTGCCGACACTGGCGGATGTGGTTGGCAACAACGAATTCCTTAAGAAGGGCGTGAAAGAGCCCACTGAAGACGAAAATGGGAATAGGGGGATTGAACTGTCCTTGCCTGGTAAGTCGATGCGCGGCTACTGGGAGGACGTTGCCTCTCAAGCCAATGGCCGTCCGGTTTACGCCGAAAAACTTCGCGATCCAAAGAACTACGGGCTCATCATCGACGACCACAAATTGGTCCGCGTTTGGAATAAGGAGTTGGAGGACGTCAATAACATTTGGACTGAAGAAACCAAAGGTCCGGGTGCCTATTACGACGCGATGTATGACATCGGCAAAGACCCATTAGAGACCAACGGCTACATTCCGCAGAACATGGAAAGCTATGCCATTCCGGAGAAGGTTCAAAAGCGCTTTGGGCCGTTGCCGGAAGGGCTAGACGAAGCCTATGGCAACTTGATGGAAGCCATGACTGTTTCGCGCAAGGGTGCGGAACAATTGAATCAGGGCTGGGCGAAAAAGGAGCTGACTCCAGATGAGCTCGCACGCCTAGCTGAAATGGGCTACTTGGATCCAGCAAATATGGGTGCCGGTGCGCCGCCGCCAACCGAACACACGGAAACGGAAGAAGACGAATAGCAGTAGCTCTCGTCAACAATAGGAAACGCCGCGGCAAGTTGATTCTTGCCGCGGCGTTTTTCTTTTGCAGTCCCGGTGCAGATGGATGGATTAATCGTCGTGTCGCTTCGCCAGCTTCGGACGCACGACTTCACGCGCGAACTTCATCAACCTGCCGCGCACCGATGGGCGGTAGTAGGTCAGAAGCAACTGCTTGCGGTATGGGCACTGATATTTGCTCAGGATGTGGCTGCCATCGACCGCGCCGCGGGATGAATCGAAGATGGTCAAACCCAGCCCAGGCGACGCATTGATCATGTCGTCCATCAACACTGCACCCAGCCCCAACGAGCGGTGCTCCATGTCGAAGCTCATGTGGTAGCTCAAAAAGCGCTTGTTCTCGACCGGGCCCCAGTGGGCAACCAACGCCTTACCATCCAAGCGAATCAAACCAACTGCCAACTGATTGGTCGCCGCCAGCGACTTCCACATTTCCTGGTAAAGGCTGCGCATCGGATCGGTGAGCATGAAGGCAGCGTCACTGTCTTCTTGCCCCTTCCAACTCCGCTGCTCGACATCGGCGCATTCATCAAACAGCGCCATGCAGTTTTCCGGCGTCGCCATTTCGAAGATGCGCTCAACCTCGCCCATCTTCTCCATCTTGTTGCGGAACTTGCGCAAGCGATAAGCCGCCTTCTTCGGCTGCTTGACCTCGCGCTCGTTGTATTCGACCAGATCCAACACCGGACTCTGCGCCTTCGGGTCGACCTGGAACTCCATGTTGCCGGCCTCGAAGTAATTGCTCATCGCCTGGTGCGTCGGCCCATCGATCGAGATCTCACGCACCAACATGACCTCCCAGCCGCGCACGTTTTTGCGCATGTGATCCAGGGCGAAATTCACCAGCTCCTGACGCACATCCTGATCGACCGCCGGCACCTCGAAGTTATCCAACTCGGGCCAACTGGCCAGCATCAACGCCGGCAGCGAAATCTTCGCCAGCTTGGTTTTGCGAATCATCAGCGGGAAGACGCCGACCATCTTGCCGTCCTTCTCGGCCACGAAGGTGTAGAAGCGGCATTCGCCCCCCATCATCCTCGACCAAACCTCAAGCCAGTCCGGGCTTCCGTAGTAAGTCGGGAAGTCGGATCCATAATCGACCTGTTCCAGCAGTTCATTCCACGGCTGGCGCCTCGAGGCAAATACATCAGTGCCTTCAAGGCAGGTAAAAGCTATTCCTTCCACTACAAGCTCCTGTGAACACACGGGGGGGATGACCGTTTGTCCTAGTCATTTTGTCAATATCGGTTGGTTAGGCGTCAAAAAGGGAGCAGAATTTTCCGCAAAGATCGCCGATGGCGTTTGCGGATGGCTCATGGCAGGCGGAGAATGTGCCGACAACGGCTGATATGCGTCGCTTCTCCATCCTTCTGGCCGCCTACAACAGGCTCGAACTGCTAAAAAGTTCGGTTGCCAGCGCGTTGGCTCAGGATTGGCAGGATTTTGAAGTCATCGTCATCAACGACGGCTCCGGCGACGACACCCGCCAGTGGCTGGACGAGCAGGCGGCACGCTTTGGGCGCCTGCGCGTGGTCCACAAGCAGAACGAGGGTGTGGCCGCCGCGCGTCGCGATGGCGTGCTCGAGGCCAAATACGATTACGTCGTCATTTTGGATAGCGACGACCGGCTCGAGCCCGACGCGCTGCAGCGCTACGACGCGATGTTCAGCGAGCATCCCGACACCGATCTGATTTTCGGCAACATCCGCAAGGTCATGGCTGACGGCGAGCAGCGCATGCGCGTCTATAAGCAGTTCAAAAACAACCGCCGCATGATTTGGGGCACGTTTTTGTACCCGCGGGTGCCGTTTAAGCATTCCGGCACCTGCTTCCGCCGCAGCGTCGCGCTGGATTTGGGCAATTACGACGCGTCGCTGAAGATCAAGATCGACGTCGACTTCTTCCTCAAGTTCATGCACCACGATCGCGAGCTGCGCCACATGCCCGGCGAGCCGCTGGTCAGCTTTTACGTGCACGACGAAATGATGAGCCTGAACCGCGGCAAGGGCATTCCAGCGTGGTTTGAGCTGATCGATCGCTATGCGCCGCGCTGGCCGCTGGCGCGCACCTTCGCCAAAACTGCGCGCGCCGGCTCGGAAATGCTGAAGGCGGTGTACGAAAAGGTGAAATCATCCTAAGCTTTGGCGGCGCAAACCCTGTCCATGCGTGTCCTCCTCATTTCTACTTACTTCGTCCAGTACGGCATCGAGCTGGCCAACGGTTTGGCCGCCGCCGGCGCCGAGGTGGGCATCGTGTTCAATCACGAAAATGCACTGAAGCTGGTCGGCGCGGATTACCCGTCGATGATTAGCGATGAGGTCAAGGTGTTTAAGATGCCCAAAAAGCACAGTTCGAAGCTGATAGGGCGTGCATTCTGGGTCAATAAGCGCTGGTTTCAAAAGACTTTAGGTGAATTCCAGCCGGATGTGGTTCACTTGCAAGCGGCAAACGATCTAGCCAGCTTGTGGACCGCTTGGAAGCGTAAAAACGGCCTGGTCGTGACCATTCACGACGTCAATCCGCACCCGGGCGAAGACGCCAAAGCCACGCGCGGCTGGCTGCGCCACGTGCTCGACCGAATCATCATTCCGCGCGCGCGCAAAACCGGCATGCGCTGGGTCACTCACGGCGAGATTCTGAAAAAGGAACTCAGCGGCAAGTACGGCATCGACCTCAGCACCATCGACGTGATCCCGCACGGCATTTTGGCTGGGTACTCGGCCGTCGATGCGCCGGAATCCATCGCAAGCGCCGATGCGCAATCTGACGGCGGCTCCGGTGGCGACTCCGCAGCCGACTCCGCTAGTGGCTCAAACGCCGACCCCGGTTCAGCACTGTTTTTCGGTCGCATGGAACGCTACAAAGGCCTGCACGTGCTCGCCGACGCGATCCCATTGGTGCTAGAACAGATGCCGGAAGCGCGCTTCGTCATCGCCGGGCGCGGCCCAGCGCTGGAGCCCGAACGCGAGAGGCTCGCCGCCCATCCGCAGGTCGAGCTGAAGGACTACTACATCGAAACCGCTGAAGTCGCCCAGCTTTACCGCGATGCGGCAGTCAACCTGGCACCGTACATCGAGGCCAGTCAAAGCGGAGTGATCGCGTCGGGCTATGCCTTCGACGTGCCCGCAATCGCCAGCCGCCTCGGCGCGCTGCCGGAAGTCGTCATCGACGAAGAAAACGGCTTGCTGGTCGAACCCAACGACCCGCAAGCCCTTGCCGACGCCATCTTGCGTGTGCTGCGCGACGCCGATTTCCGCACCAAATTGCGCGCCGGCGTGCGCCGCTGGGCCGAAGGTCCGCTGTCCTGGCAAAGCATTGCGGCGAAGACGCTTGAGTCTTATGCCCTAGCAAGCCGAAAGAAGTAGAATCCGGGTTTGGCCATGTCTAGTCTCCCCGAAAAAGATCCAAAAATTGACCGGCCGATCATGTGTTTCGGCACGGGTCGCGGTGGCACGACGGTATTTTTGCGCGTTTTGTCCGAGCACCCCGACTTGGCTTGGTTTTCCAACTACACGCACCGTTTTCACCACAAGCTGTTCTTCCCGCTGGCGTTTCTGTCGCGGTTGAAGGATCTGCCGGGCATCGGCGAGGCCATGCCCTACGATTGGCGAATTCGGCCGAAGCCGCGTGAAGCCAACAAGTTGTACCGGGCGATGACCGGCGGCGCGTTCACTCAGCCGGCACCGCTCGGCGCCAAAGAGGCGCGCGAGCAGATGGGCATCTGGCGCAACGCGATCAAATCGCACCTGCGCTGGCACGGTAAGCCGCGTTTCGTCAACAAGCACACCGGCTTCCCGCGCTGCGAGTTTTTCCTCGAAATCCTGCCCGACGCGCGCTTCATCCACGTGATGCGCGACGGCCGCGCGGTGACCAACTCGCTGCTGAATGTGCCGTGGTGGGATGGCACCATCGAGAACTCTTGGTGGTGGGGTGACATGGACCCCGAGTACCTGAAGGAGTTCGAAGACAGCGGCAAGCAGCCCGTCGTGCTCGGCGGCATTGTTTGGAAAACGCTGATGTACCACAACGAGCGCGAACTCGCCGACGTCAATCCGGACCAGCAGTTCGAGGTCAACTACACCGATTTCGTCGCCGATCCCATCGGCATGATGGAACGCGTGCGCGAGTACTGCCAGCTGCGCCAATCCGACGCTTTTGATCGCCGGATTCAAAAGATCAAAATCCACAACGCCGACGACAAGTGGAAGCGTGATTTGGATGACGATCAGAAAAAACTGCTGATGAAAACCATCGGCCCCGCCCTGGAACACTTCGGCTTCGAACGTTAGGACTGACCCATGTCTAAAGGGCGCAAAGCGCGAGTGGCGATGGTCGGCCTAGGTTTGGGCACGACCACTGGAATTGCCACCGTGGTTAAAAACTGGATTTCCGCCGGTTATGAAGACAAGGTCGATCTGAATTACATTTCGACGAATGATTCACAAGTGCCGGGGCAGAAAGTTCGCAAGCTGTATGAATGCTTGCGTGCCTACTTCAAGCTGATGCTCGCCGCGCCGCGCGCCGACGTCGTTCATTTGCACATGGCGATGTACGGCAGTTTTTGGCGCAAGCAGATTCCGTTTTACATGGCGCGGTTATTCCGTTGTAAGACCATCATTCACTTGCACGGTTCCGAGTTTAAGCAGTTTTACGCCAATGGCGGCTGGCTGCGCAAAGCGCTGATTCGCAACATGTTCAGCAACGCAAGTTCGAGCATGATGCTGAGTGAGCAGTGGCGCGATTGGCTGAATTCGATTTGCAAGAAGAAGCCTAGTGTCGACATTGTTTACAACACGGCGACCGAGCGCGAGCGCCCGGATCGCAGTGGTCGCGAGGTGGTGACGATCACGTTGATGGGTCGTTTGGGCAAGCGCAAAGGAACGTATGACCTGCTTGATGCTTTTGAATCGTTAGTGAAGAAGCATCCAAATGCGCGCTTGGTCTTGCCGGGCGATGGCGAGATTGACGAGGTCAAAGCCGTCGTCAAAGAGAAAGGCTTGGAAGACGTGGTCGAAGTGCCTGGATGGGTTTCCGGCGATGCGCAAAACGCGCTGTGGAACCGCACCGATGTTTACACCTTGCCGTCGTACAACGAAGGCTTGCCGGGCTCGGTATTGGAGGCGATGAGCGCAGGTTTGCCTTGTGTTTCGACTCCGGTGGGCGGCATTCCCGAAGCAGTGATTGACGGCGATACCGGCTACTTAGTCGAAGCCGGTGATGTTGCTGGTCTGGAAAAAGCGCTCGAGCGTTTAGTGGCCGATGAAGAATTGCGCCTGCGAATGGGCCAAGCCGGTTACAACTTGCTGCAGACCAAATTCAACTTGGATCGCATTGTTGGTCAGGTTGTATCGCTGCAAGAACGCTTGGCCGGGATTGAATCCTAAGCCCCGCTGACTGCGCCTATTCCCTATTCTTGAAGCAGCCCCAAAAGCTGCTCTGGTGTAGTTTGCAGCAAGTCTTTTAGGGTGCGCGATTCATCCGCAGCCAACCACTTCTTCGCCGCATACCAACCCAGGTAATATCCCATTCGATCGGGAAGTGCATTATTGCGAGCAGGCGAGCGACCTTTGATGAACCAACTCTTCAGGATGTCGCCCCCAACTTCACGCGCTGCAAAAAATTCCTTCACAGCGGCGTCGTGATACTTCTGCGCAATCGCCAATTGGTCTTCCGACCACATCAGTGCGACATGATCGGGAGTACCGCTGATGATTGCCTGGCTCGCCGCGCTCGCAACTCCCTCCAGCCAGAAGAGGTCCCTACTCAACGTTCCGCCGGTTTCAAATTGGAATGTGTGAATGAATTCATGTGCAACGATTAACCTTAACGAATGCATATCGGGGATCGCCGCTAGATTGATCAACACTCTGGGGCGCTGTGAAATCGGATCCAAACCGGCCGTCTTTGCATTGGTATCCTCAGCCGTGGCAACCAGAACGATCAACTGCGGAGCAATAAGCCGACTGTTACCAAGTTCAGTTCGGCATTGGGCGTAGACTTGGTCAATTACCGTAGACAGATTGGTCCTGTCAAATCTTGCTTGAGTCTTAAGCAACAAGTCCTGCTGCCCAGCAATCCATTGAAAGTACCGTATGAAATCACTGGGCGAAGGACCAGAGCCACCCCAGATTTGGTTGTACTCCCACTGATAACCCTGCATCTCCTTTGCAATTGCAAAAGCAGCATCGGCAGATTGGTTTTTCATCAATTTGGAGATGTGACGCCAAACGATTTCGTCGGCACGGAAAATTTGTAACTTGTCTTCAAACTTCAGAGCTTCCCTTTCGGAAAGAGCCTTGAGGTCCTCCCAACGAATGAACTTGCGTTGATAGACGAGTTGATTTGGAAGGCGGTCAGTGGCCGAGGTGCTGACGGTGAAGCATGAGTAAACAGAGGCTTCATCCACGCCGGTAAATGCGGTAAATGGACCGCCTGCCGGCGTCGTGCCACGAATGATCAAGCCGACGCCGGGCAGCAACCTTGCGCCGCGGAAATAAGAACCGTCCTCGCGAGTTCGTACACCATGGGAATAAATCAACTTCTTGAGTAGAGGATGACTCTCAATTGAGCCGACCAAAAACAAACCGCCTTCAAACTGCTCGGCAGTTTTGCCATCCTCCACGAGTTCCCAGTTTTGACCTTGCAGATAAAGGTTGCCGATCTTTTTCGTAGTCAGAGAGCCAAATTTGGATTCGGAGCCTTGAACCAACAACCAATCAGGCTCCTGCTGGGCGCCCACGCCAGGGCTGGGAAATCCCAGGAAGAGTAAAAGAACAACGGAAAGCAGCTGGTTGAGGAGCCTAGCCATGACTTCATCCTATCGCCCGAGCGCGGCTAAACTGCTCGCGATGAGTGAAGGTGCCCCCTCCTCCAAGATGATCCAGGACGAATACAACCCGTCGCCAGGTGGGCGGCTGCGCCCCTACATCATGGTTTTGCCGGCGCTGCTTACGGTGGTGATTTACCTGATCTGGCTGCGGATTTTTGCGCTGCTTTTCCCGAAGTGGGTGCGCAAGAACGAAATTGGCATTATTCGCGCTTGGGGACGTTGGCCGCTGGCGCTGCTCGGCATTCGCGTTGAGGTCAAAGGCTTGGAGCACCGCGAAGCGCCCGGCGCAAAACTGCTGCTGTTTAATCACGTCAATGTTTTCGACTTGCTGGTGCTGGCAACGACCTGGACCGCCGGCTCGACGGTGATCTACAAGAAGGAATTCCACAAAATTCCGGTCATGGGTCGCCTGATGCGCTTTTTCGGCATGATTCCAGTCGACCGCTCCAATCGCGAAAAGGCCGTGCAAAGCCTGAACCATGCAGGTGATTTGGTTCGCGAGGAGGGGCGAATTGTGTTGATGGCGCCGGAAGGCACGCGCAGCGGCACCGGCAAACTGGCGGCGTTTAAAAAAGGGCCGTTCCACCTGGCATTGCAAACGCGAGTCCCGGTGGTGCCGGTGGTTCAGCGAGGTTTAGAAACGCTTGCCCCGAACGGGACTTTGCTCGCCCGCAGCGGTTTGATTCAGGTGCGGTACTTACCCGCGTTCGATACCACTGAGTGGTCGCGGCAGACACTCGGCGAGCATATGGACGAAGTGCGCGAAGCCTTCCTGCAGTACTGCGCTGACGGCAGCTCCGACAAGTAAGAGGCTTTTTGCGAACTGCATCCTTCGGCCGAGCGACACCGGGCTTGGGGTAGGGTGTTAGACGTGCAAATGACCACCCTCGCCGCTGCCATCGTTGCCGCCGTTTGCGCCTTGCTGCCGGAGTCCGCTTCCGGGCAATCGCACGATTCGAACCTGGGGCAAGCCGCCACGAAGCTGACATACCCCATCGTCGACACTCAAGTCGGCGCCGACGTCGTCCGCAATCCGCCGAGTTATCAAAACAACGGCGACGACACCGTCAGCGATTTAGTGACCGGTTTGATGTGGACGCAGCCGTCCGCGGAAAAGATGTCTTATGCGGATGCAGTTGCCGGGGCGAAAAAATGTTGAGTTGGCGGTCACACGGATTGGCGGCTGCCAACCATTAAGGAGTTGTATTCGCTGATTCAATTCAGCGGCATCGATCCCAACCCTGAAGCGCGCAGCTCGCGCCGATTGACTCCGTTTTTGGATCGCGAGGTTTTCACAACCTATCAATACGGCAATCCAAGTCGCGGCGAACGCATCATCGATTCGCAGTTTGCGACGGCAACGGAGTACGTCAGCACGACGATGAACGGAAGTGCGACGATGTTTGGCGTCAATTTTGCTGATGGTCGGATTAAGGGTTACCCGCAACGACCGCGGCGAGGTGGCGGCGGTTATTACGTGATGTATGTGCGCGGCAATCCGAAATATGGTCGCAATCAGTTTCACGATAACGGCGATGGCACCGTCAGCGATTTGGCTACCGGGCTGACTTGGATGAAAGCGGATAGCGGCGAGGGACTGGATTGGAATCAGGCGCAACAATTCGCCGACGATTTGGAACTTGCCGGTCACGGTGATTGGCGTTTGCCGACCGCCAAAGAGCTGCAGAGTATTGTCGATTACACGCGCTCACCGGATACATCAAAGTCAGCGGCAATCGACCCGATATTCGATTCCACGGAAATCAAAAACGAAGGTGGCCAAAAGGATTGGGGGCAGTATTGGACCAGCACTCAACACCTCAAGCAGCGCGGCGGCGATGCGATGGTTTACGTTTGCTTCGGTCGCGGGCTCGGCTTCATGAAAAATCGGCGCAGCGGCAACACACAATTGATGGATGTGCACGGCGCAGGCTCGCAACGCAGTGAAGGCAAGAGTGGTGATCCGGCGCGCTTTCCAAACGGTCGCGGCCCTCAGGGTGACGTCGTCCGGTTCTACAACATGGTGCGCTGCGTTCGAACGTCGACGGATACGCCAGCTTCAATCAAGCAAAGTATCGAGGTGAAAACGAGGGAGGCGGAGGAATCCCTACAACCAAAACTGAAAACCCAGCCCAAGTCGAAGCGACCAAACATCGTTTTGATCCTTGCCGATGACTTGGGCTGGACAGGTTTATCCGTGGCGATGGATGACCGCATCGACGGCGCAGCCAGTGACTATTACCAAACGCCGAACATCGCCGCGCTGGCCAAAGACGGCATGAAGTTTTCACGCGCCTATTCACCGGGAGCATTGTGCACGCCAAGTCGCGCTTCCATTTTGACCGGACAAACTCCGGCGCGTTTGCACATCACCACTCCCGGAGGCGGTCGCGGTGGCCGCAATTCGGATGGCGCGCGCAAACTGATCGCCCCGCGTTCCCAAAGAAGTCTGAACAGCGAAGACGTCACCATTGCCGAAGCTTTGGCAGATCGAGGTTATGCAACGGCTCATTTCGGCAAATGGCACCTTGGTCGCAGTGGACCGGAAGATCATGGTTTTGACTTCTCGGATGGCGCAACCGGAAACGACCCTCCGAATGCGGATGACGAAAACCCTAAGGACATTCACGGAATCACCAAGCGTTCGATTGCATTCATGACCGAACAAGTCCGCGACGGTAAGCCGTTTTATTTGCAGTTATCGCATTACGCGGTGCACGGCCCCAATCAAGCCAGCAAAGAATCCATTCGACGCTTTGAGAAGCTACCTGCAGGGCGGTTTCACAAAGACCCTGTTTACGCAGGAATGACTTTTGACTTGGACCAGAGCGTCGGCACGTTGTTGGCGGCGATAGACGAGCTGGGTCTGGCGGAGAATACCTACGTGATTTTCTACTCCGACAATGGCGCAGCAGGCGGGCGCCGTCGTCCGAATAACACTCCTTTGGCGAACGGTAAGGGTGGGTTTTCGGAAGGCGGGATTCGCGTGCCGATGATTGTGCGCGGTCCAGGCATTTCGGCGAACAGCAGTTGCAAGGAGACTGTCATTGGCTATGACCTTTATGCAACCTTCTGCGAGTGGGCCGGTGCCAAGAACAAAACCGGAGTTGATGGAATGAGCCTGGCACCGTTACTGCATGGGAAAAGTCGCGGTGCAAAACATTCCAAACGACCCTTGCTTTTCCACTTCCCCCACTATGGTCAATCGCCCCGGCAAGTCCCTCAATCGGCGTTGATCCTTGGAGACGACAAGTTGATCCGCAATGAGGAAAGCGGAGTAACCACCTTATTTGACCTAAGCAGGGACTGGGGCGAAAAGCAGAACCTTGCCGCAAAAAATGTGAAGAAGCTAAAGGAGATGGAGTCGTTGCTGGATGAGTTGCTCGAGGAATGCGATGCGCAAACCGTGAAGCCCAACCGTTAACTCAACTTAATTTCGCAGATTGGCAAAAAGCTGCGATCAAAGTACTCGGCGAAATGAATCAGCAGAACCTTGGCGCCCTGCTTCGGCTTCTTCTTCCGCGTCTTCCCCTTAAAGAAAATTTCGACGCGATCTTTTTCGTCGAGCATTTCTTTGGGCAACAACAACCTTAGCTTGCGAACTAATTGAGCACGCAGCTTAAAACGCCCGCGCTCACTCATTTCAAAATGCACCTCGCCAGTGCGCTTGTTCGCTTCCAATTGAATGAAATGCGCTTTCTGTGCATGGTCCCATGAATTCCACTGCGCCGGATCGACACGCGGTTGAAATTCTTCCTTCGCGCCACTGTCCAGTTTGTCGATCACAATGCTATACATTTGGTTGTGTTCCTCACGCACCGTGCACATGCTGAATTTTGCCCGCATCGGTTTGCGCAACGCATTGCCGAAAAATTCGGACCAATTCACTTTGCTTAAGTCATAACCATGCCCCATGTCGTCGAAGGCTACGAATTCGGCATCTAAGGCGTGAACTTCTTCCAGCCGCCCGAACAGCAGCCGTTGATTGACGATCATCTTCGGGTCATCCATTAAGCCCTGCAGTAAACGCAAGGAAATATGTGCAAGGTTCGGTGCTAAGCGAATGGTGTTGCGGCCACCGGTGATCGCCAAAGCCGGACCGCCAATGCGCGGAACCACGCTGGCCCAATGTTGCGGATGACGCAACGCCAACTCCCAGCAAAGATGTCCGCCGCGACTCACTCCGGTCAGATGAATTCGATTTTCGTCGACGTTGAATAACCGCCGCGCCCATCGCAAAGTTGCCAACGACGCCAGTTGCTCGCGCGGCTCGAAACTGTAGCCCATGTTGGCACCAGCGTCGGTCGGCGCGACGATCAACATATTCAAATCGGCGGCGATGTTTTTCCAAGTCTGAACCTCGGTCAGGCCAATGCCCCCGGCACCATGCAAAGCCAAAAGCAACGACGTCGGCTTGCTTGGGTCATATTGCTCCGGCACGAAGTAATGAATGCTGGTTTGCTCGCGCTGCTTGCCAACCTGTAAGTTCACCTTGGTTTCGTGCACTCCCGGCGCATGCGGCTCGAACTCTCCAAAACGGCGCGCCGCCTCCAACCATTGCTCCAAGCTGACGTCTTTGCGCTTTGCTAATTCCATCGCCGCCCGCCGGCGTTCGTCAGCGGTGGCAAGGTCCACCAGGGTTTGTAATTCCGCCTGAATCTCGTCAGAGGAAGGCGCGGCTTCGCCTTGGAAGGGAAGAACGCTGAATCCGGCGAATAGCAGAATGGACCACATCATCGCTCAGACTAGCAAGCCGGATCGGCTCGGTTGGTGGATCCGCCATCGATTCCAGTGGCTCAACCGCTGTTAGGATGACCGCATGAGGCTGGCCATCGCGTTATTGCTCCTGCTATCCGCCTGCTCCGGGCCGCGGATGATGCTGTGCGAGCAGGCCGAACACCGGTTGGTCCTGATCGAAGCCGATGCCGATTGGGCCGACGCCGACGCCATCGCGTGGCAGTGGACTCCGGCCGACTCGCCTGCGATTCGCGCCGAACATCACGGCTGGTTTCGCCACCCCACCGACGCTAAGCCGGTTCTCGGCGCGGACTTCGTGTTGATGACCGCCAGCGGCGGCGGTGTGGCGTTAATCCGGCTGGATAACAAGGCAACAGTCTTTTACGCCAACGCCGGTGGCAATCCGCACTCGGCCGAACTGCTGCCTGACGGCGGCATCGTCACCGCGTCATCCACCGGCAACAGCTTGCAGCTGTGGCGGCTTGACTACCGCACCAGTCCGATTCAGGCAGTCGAGTTGCCGAGCGCGCACGGCGTCTGCTGGGATCAGACGCGGGAATTACTGTGGGTGATCGGCCTCGAAAAGCTGTATTGCTTCCGTTATCACGGCATCGACGGCATTCCGCCGTTGGAGTACGTCAGCAGCGTGGACCTGCCCGGCCATGGCGGCCACGATTTACAGCGCCGCGCGCTAGACGACGATTTGGTGCTGAGCACCGAAGACGGCGTGTGGATTTTTCACCCCCGATTCGAGCAGGTACTGGCCGACGCCGACCCCGGCGAAGTGCTGGTCGGTGGAGAATTTGAGCCTCATCCGCTGGTAGGCGACTGGCTGCATGTGAAATCCATCAGCGAAGCCCCGCAAAGCGCACCAGCCGGATCGCCGTCCTTGGTGGTCCGCGCCGAAGAGCAATGGTGGTCACCGCGGATCTACAGCGCCGACGGAAATTGGCAGCGCGAGCTGCTGGGCAGCAAAAACTACAAGGCAAGATGGTGGTATGAGCGTCAATCCAGCCCTAAGTTTCGCCCACGGTTGACCATCGGTATTGGATTCGGCGGTTGGCTTGGGGTCGATCCCGAATGAGGTCGGCCCTTGCCCGACCCCGAACGGGTTACCGGCCGCTTGGGTGTCGGCGTGATTCACCTGTAAATCAAGGCCGGAATAGGAGTTGCTTTATGAGAAGGCCCTAACAACAAGGCATTTTCGGGGTAGCATGAAACCCCCACCGTTTGCCCCGAAATGCGATCCCTCAATGCACTCTTCCTCGCGGCTACCGTTGTAGCCAGTTCCCTCACCGCCCAGCTCGACGCACAAGAAGGCCGCCGTGGCCGAGGTGCGCGTGCTGCCGCTCGTGACGCTCAACAGCAAGAACAGCCGGCCAAAGCGAAGGCGTCGGCACCGGCGTTGCCGGAAGCTTGGGTGGAGCAGTTCACTTGGCGCAGCGTCGGTCCGGCCAACATGGGCGGACGGGTGACGTCGCTCGCGGTCAATCCGAACGACCACGCGAATTATTGGGTCGGCACTGCGACCGGCGGTGTGCTGCGTACCGACAACTACGGCACGACCTACAAGCACCAGTTCCAGTACGAGGGCACGTCCAGCATTGGCGACATCGCCGTCTCGGCGTCGAACCCGGACATCGTTTGGGTCGGCACCGGCGAATCGAACCCGCGTAACTCGGTGTCTTGGGGCAACGGCGTTTACAAGTCCGATGACGGCGGCGAAAGCTGGACTCACATGGGACTGGACGGCAGCTTCCATATCGGCGTGGTGGAGATTCACCCTGCAAACCCGGAGGTGGTTTACGTCGGCGCGCTGGGTCGCTTGTGGGGTCCGAATGATGAGCGCGGTTTGTACAAGACCGTAGACGGCGGTGCGACTTGGGAGCGCGTGCTGTTCGTAGACGAGGAAACCGGCGTGATCGACATGCGCATGAATCCGAAGAATCCGGACATGCTGATCGTTGCCACTTACGAACGCGAGCGCGACGAGTTCGACACCAACGACCCGGCTAAAAAGTGGGGTGATGGCAGTGGGCTTTGGAAGACCAGCGATGGCGGCAAGACTTGGGTCAAGCTTACGCAGGGTTTGCCGACGGTGACCTTAGGCCGCATTGGTTTGGATTGGTCGATGTCGGAGGAAAACACTCTGTACGCGATTGTCGAAACCGAGAAGATCACTCAGATTCACGAGAACTCGGCGTGGATGGGTGTTTCCGGTGAGAACGCCGAAGTCGGCGCTCGTTTGACCGACGTCACCGCCGATAGCCCGGCCGAGGAGGCTGGATTGCAGCCGGATGACATCATCATTTCGATGGATGGCGTCAGCATTCATAGTTGGGATGATTTGACGGCCGAGATTCATAAGCACTTGGAAGGGGAAACCGTCGCGGTGATCGCATCGCGCAATCGCGAGCCGGTTGAGGTGGATTTGACCTTCCGTCGCGCGCCGTCCGAGAACGAGGACGAAGAAGAACCGGCTGAAGAAGAGAAGCCTGAAGCTAAGGACGAAGAGAAGAAAGAAGGTGAAGGCGATGCCGAAGCCGAAGAGGAAGGCGACGCCGAAGCGGAAGAAGAGGAGGAGAAGACTCCTCCCCCGCCAGGCCCGTTCCACATCGGCTTGGGTGGTCAACGCGCCAACATTCAGGATCAGCAAGGTCCGGAAGGCTTTAACTACGGCGGTTTGTATCGCTCCGAAGATGCCGGCGACACTTGGACGCGCGTCAACTCGCTGAACCCGCGGCCGATGTACTACAGCCGCGTGTTCGTCGACCCGACCGACGGCAACCGCATTTACATCCTCGGCACGCAGCTGCACCGCTCGAAGGACCGCGGTGAGACTTTCACCAGCGACGGCCACGACGGCGACGTGCACGTCGACCACCACGCAATGTGGATCGACCCCAACGACAGCCGCCACATCGTGCTCGGTAACGATGGCGGTATTTACGTCACATGGGACCGGATGGATAACTGGGACCACCACAACTACATGGCGTTGGGCCAGTTCTACCGCATTACTACCGACGACACTCGCGACTACCGCATTTACGGCGGTCTGCAGGACAACGGCAGTTGGGGCGGACCGAACCGCAGCGGTCATGACGACGGCATCGTTAACTCGGATTGGTTCATGATCGGGTGGGGCGACGGCTTTGTTTGCCGCGTCGATCGCGAAAACCCGAACTTGGTTTATGGCGAATCGCAAAACGGATTCATTTACCGATTCAACCTCGAGACCGGTGAACAGGGTTACATCCGCGCGCGCGCACCGCGTGGACAGCAGTATCGCTTTAACTGGAACACGCCGTTCATTTTGTCGGCCCATAACCACGCGTTGTTCTACAGCGCCGGCAACCACGTCTTCCGTTCTTGGAACCGCGGTAACCGACCCGAGGCAATTTCGCCGGAGATCAGTCGCACCGATCGTGGTAGCGCGACTGAATTGGCCGAATCGCCGCGCGACGCCAAAGTGCTGTATGTCGGCACCGATGATGGTGCATTGTGGATCACGCGCAACGGTGGTCACACTTGGGATGACCTTTTCCTGAGTGCCGAGGAGATCGCCGAGCAGGCGGAAGCCGAAGCTGAAGAAGCGGAGGGCGACGACGAAGCCGAAGTCGATCCGGCCAACGATCCGATCACCGGCACCTGGAATGGCACCGCCAGCAATGACGATCTACCCGAGGGTCAAGGCGAAGTCTTAATGGATCTGAAGATGAAAGGCGAAGGCAAGGTCAGCGGCACCATCCGCACCGACTTTGGCTTGTCGAAAATCACCAAGGGCTCCTACGACGCCGAAAGCAAAAAGCTGAACTTCACCTTCAAGAGCGACGACATGACCGGGGTATTTGACCTGACGCTTGCGGAGAACAAAGTCAGCGGCACCGTCGACGTCGGCCCGGGCATGATTGTTTTGGACTACAACGCCGAGCGCAAAGAACGCGCCAAGCTGAAGAAGAAAGAGTCGGAAAAGGCCAAGTCGGAAAACCGTTTGATCGACGTCGCTCCGGGTCGCTATCACGTCAGCACTTTGGTTGCGTCACGCTTTGCCGATGGCCGCGTTTACTTGGCGCTGGATGGTCACCGCAGCAACGATGACAAGCCGTACTTGTTCGTGTCGGAAGACTTCGGCACTAGCTGGAAGCCGCTGCACAATGGCATTCCGGCGTCGGCGGGTTCCATGCGCGTGATGGTCGAGGACATCGAAAACCAAAACCTGCTGTTTGCCGGCACCGAATTCGGTTCGTGGGTTTCCATCGACCGCGGCCAAACTTGGACGCGCTTCAACAACAACCTGCCCACCGTGCCGGTGCATGATTACAAGGTGCATCCGCTGAGTGGTGAGTTGATTGCCGGCACCCACGGCCGCAGTGCATGGGTGGTCGACATTTTTGCTCTTCGTCAGATGTCCAGTGGCATCGCCAGCGAAGACGGCAAGCTGTTCGAGCCGAACCACGTGATTCAATGGAAGCGCGAAGCGGGTCGTGGCCCGAGTGGCACGCGCCGCTTCATCGGCGAGAACCCGGAGAACGGCGCCGCGATTTACTACTCGCTGGGCCGTCGTGAGCGCAACATCAAAATGACCATCTTGGATGACAGCGGTGAAGTGATTAAGACCTTCGATGACCTGAGTGGTGATCGCGGCCTGCACCGTGTCGATTGGAACCTGCGTGCCGATGGCCAAGGCAACCGTCGTTGGGCACCGCGCGTACAAATCGGTACTTACACCGTGCGTTTGAAGGCCGGCGATAACGTTTGGACGGAAAAGTTGGAAGTCCTGCGCGATCCGTCGCTGCCGGATCCGCGTTGGAACCGCTAAACCACGGCGAAATACAATTCGTGACGAAACCTGACAGCAAATAATTGGTTAACGGCGTAAGGTCAAGCACCTAACTACTGGTCAGCAAACAAATGCCATGATCCCCCAAAGCTTTATGGCATAATAAGCAACTTCGTAGCGGGCCTGTCCACCCTTAGCCGAATGCTCAGAATAATTCTCCCGTCACTGCTCGCTTTGTGCGCAGCCGTTCCTACCGCGGCCGCACAGTGCGTGGATCCACCCACGGATGGCAACTTTGTTGAACACACCGATCAAATCGTTGTGTTCACTGACAACTACCGCACTTACATGGATGTGCGCATCCCGGCGGTGCCGCCAGGTCCGTGTGGTTGGCCGATGATCGTGTTGGTTCACACCAGCGGTACTTCACGCGACATGGTGAATGCCAAAGCGCGCATCATGTGCAGCCGCGGTTTCGTCACCGTGACTTACGACGTGCGCGGCCAAGGACCCGGCATGTTGCTCAACGATCCGCGCTTTTACGGCCGCGAGATCATGGGCATGCGCGAGCGCTTGGACTTGTTCGAGATCATGGAAGAGGCTGAGCGTTTGTTCCCTGATCTGATCGACTTCGATCGCATTGGCGTGACCGGTCGATCGCAGGGTGCGTTCCATTCCTTCCTCGCCGCTGCCCACTCCGGTAAAGCATTCCCGCCGAACCCATGGCGGACGACACCCGCTCCGGTGGTGAAAGCCGTCGCCCCGGTCAACTTTGGGCCGGAGCATTTGAATGGTTTGGTTCCTGAAGCCAAGACTTTCTCCGAAATGATGGCGCGGCAGTTGTTCGAGGACGAAGCGACGTCGGGTCTGCATAACAACCCGGTGATCTACGACTTCATCGAGCCGTACCTTGCCGCCGAGGATTTTGAAGGTTTGGTCGCGGCGATGTACAACCCCGATCTTGATCTGGGTTTGCTGCTGTTGGATTGCGACGTACCGATTTTTGCCCAGCTGTCATGGGACGATAAGTTTGGTTCGATCAACAAGCTGGCGCCGAATTGGGACAACTATCTGTTGCCGGGAACGACGAAGATTCTCAATCACTCGACTTCCGGCCACGGCACTGCGGTAAACGTTCACGAGCGCTTAAACACCGAATACGGACGCATTTTGTTCTTTGAGGACATTCTCAAAGACATCGATCGCGGCGTCGACGAATGGTCGAAATACCGTTTTGCGATCACTCCGCTGTCAGCATCGGATTACCGCGACGGCAACCACATTTGGGATGTCATCGAAAGCGATGTTTATCCGTTGGCCGGGACTTACACCGAGACTTACTACCTTGGTGCAAACAACGACCTGAAGCCGTCGCCGCCGACCGGTACGCAGTACTACCAACTCGATCACGTCACTTATGGCGCGACGATGCAGCACTACTTCGATCATTTGCCGACGCCGGATGACATCCACTCGATTCTGCCGATGGAAACGGTTGAGTTCGTCATGCCGCCGTTGGATGAAGGCGTGCTGATGCTCGGCGAGCCGAAGGTGAAAATCGATGTGGGTTCGGTGCAGTCGGATCTGCAAGTTGCCGTTGCACTCGTCGATCACACCACTGACCGCTACCTGACCAGCACCTTCACGACCATTCGTGATCACGTGGCGTCGACGCCGCTCGAGTTGGAATTGGACATGGGCTCTTGCGCTTATTACCTGCCGAAGGGAACGGTGCTGCGACTGGAGTTCCGCAATTTGGCTTGGCACAACACGCCGAACAGCCAGACCTTTTTGTGCGCGATGCCGATCTTCAGTGACTTCCAGCTGGCCATCCTCGCCGGCGGTCCTGACCCGGCGCGCTTGGAGCTGCCCTTCGTCGACTACCAAGAACCAATTCTGACCTACAACCAGCCGTTTGTTCTGCGCATGCAAAATCCACGCGGCGAATTTGCACTGCGCAGTTACGACGAAAGCGTGGCCGGTTGGAATTATCAGATCTTGGCTGGCTTCACCGGCACCTCGCCCGGCACTCAGCATTTGGGCATTCACGTGCCACTAAACTTCGACACGCTGACCAACCTGATCCTGACTCAACCCGGCAACCTACCCATCGCCGGCTTCAGTGGTCAGATGGACGCCAATGCCGAAACGTCGGCAGCGACCAATTTGAGCGCGCTGGGAACCATTCCTTTCATGGTTCAGCAGTTGGATTTTGTCGCGCTGATCGCCGCGCCGGATGGATCCGAAACTCGAATCAGTAACGTCGTACATTTGGATTTCGACTGATTCAAGCGGTTTCATCTGCAAAATACTAAGCAAACACCTAAGAGGGGCTGATTCTGCTAGAATCAGTCCCTCTGTTCGTTCTCCAAAATTTCCTCCGCAGATGAAATCCTTTTTTCTCTCCCTGCTCCTGTCCCTCCTTTGTGTCACCTCCGCTTTTTCGCAATGCCCCGACCCCAAACCGGGATCGGTACTAACGGAACACACTGACCTCGTCGTCACCTACACCGACGGCTACAAAACCTATATGGATGTGCGCTACCCCTCCGTAGCGCCGGGTCCATGCGGTTGGCCGATGTTAGTCATCGTTCATACCAGTGGTACGTCGCGTGATTTCGCCACTGAAAAAGCTAAGGTCATGGCACTGCGCGGCTTCTTGGTCGTGACTTACGACGTGCGCGGTCAAGGCCCGGGCATGACGTTGAATGATCCGCTGGTTTACGGCCGTGAAGTGCTAGGCATTCGCGAACGCCTCGACATGTTCGAAATCATGGAGGCGGTCGAAGCGCAGTTCCCGAATGAAACCGACTTTGATCGCATTGGCGTGACCGGTCGATCGCAAGGCGGATTGCACTCCTTCCTTGCCGCCGCCCACTCGGGTCGACCGCTGCCCACAAATCCATGGCGCACCGCACCGTGCCCGGTGGTCAAAGCAGTTGCGCCGATTAACTTTGGTCCGCAGCACATGCTCAGCTCGGTGCCGGAAAACCAAAGCTTCTCGGAAGCGATGACGCGTCAGCTTTTTGAAGACGAGCGTCTTTCCGGCGTGCATCACACGCCCGACTTCATTGCTTTCATTCGTTCGTACATTGATGTCGGCGATTTTGAAGGATTGATCAACGCGTTGTTCGATCCGTCGCTGGACCCAATGCCGTTCCTGCAAACCTCGACCGTTCCGATTTATTCGCAACTGGTTTGGGATGACAAGTACGGCCCAATCAACGCGATGATTCGCGACTGGGATACTTATTTGGTGCCGGGAACCTTCAAGAAGATGGTTTATGCCGTCGAAGGTCACAACACGCCGCCGAATGAGCACGAGCGCGAACTCAAGGAATATCGCCGCATTCAGTTCTTCGAGCACATTCTGAAGAACATCGATCGCAACATTGATAGCTGGCCGGATTACCGCTTTGCGATTACGCCGCTCGATATCTACCGCCATAACGATCCAACCTTCTTGTGGAATTCCATCGAGACCGACGTCTACCCGTTCCCGGACTCGTACTACCGCGAGTTCTTCTTCGACGCCAACAACCGCATGGTGGAATCGCCCCCGGCCGGAAGTGCAAGCTACACGGTGAACCACGACGTGCAAATGGCGACTCAGGATTTGTACTTGGAGTACTTGCCGCGCCCGTCGGCGTTAACGACCTACCTGCAGCGCAATGCCGAGCAGTTCGTCATGGATCCGCTCGACGAGCAAACCTTGCTTCTAGGTTCACCGACGGCGAAAATTCGCATGAATTGTGCAGAAGCGGATTTCCAAGTGGAAGTCTCGCTGTGGGAGCACACGACCAACCGCTATCTCACCAGTGGCTTTACTACAGTGCGCGGCCACGATGGCGTGACCGAGTTGGAGCTGGATTTGGAAATGCGCATGTGCGCTTTCCACCTGCCAAAGGGAACGGTGCTGCGCGCCGAGATCAGCAACCTCGCTTGGCATAACACGCCGACGCCGGTGACCTTCCTGTCGGCAATCCCGGTGTTCAGTAACTACGACCTGCACGTTTCTACAGGTGGGGCGATCGCACCGCACATCGAATTGCCGTTGCTGAAATGGGAAGAGCCCATCCTGACTACAACTGCGCCTTACGTGCTGCGCTTGGAAAACGACGACCGCGAGTTAGCGCTGCGTTGTTTCGACGAGACCATGGCGGGTTGGAGCTATCAAATCCTTGCCTCGTTCTCGGGAACCTCGCCGGGCACTACCTACCTCGGAACGCATGTACCGCTGAACATCGATCCGTTGACCAACATGATTTACAAGCATCCAAACCAGCTGCCAATCAACAACTTCCAAGGCACGTTGGATGCAAACGGTGAAGCCGAAGCCGATTCCAAGCTGAGCTTGATTCCGTTCATCAACCCGGTCATTCCCTACTTCGACGTCTGCGCCGTCATGGTTTCACCCGACGGAACCGAAGCCCGCGTCAGCAACGTGGTTCACTTAGATTTCGACTAAGTTACTCAGGCAACGGAAGCCAAACTTGCACGGCGGCACCGCCCAAGGTGGATTGAGCTAATTCAATTCGGCCGCCGTGCGCTTCCACCACTTGGCGCGACAATTGCAATCCTAAGCCGGTCGAGTCAGCAGCTTTGCGCAGTTCTTCTAAGCGACGGTCTTCCAACAAACCGACATCGATCTTAAAACCCTTGCCGTCATCGCCGACTTCGATAAGCAACTGATCCTGTTGCTGCAAAGCGCGCACATGCATCGTGGTATCGGCATGACGCAACGCGTTGCGAATCAAATTTTCAACCGCGCGCGACAGCAATCGACCGTCGGCATAGAGATCCGGTAGCGGGCTTTGGATGTCTTGAATTAAGTTCAGCCCTCGCTCGCGGATTAGCGCCTCGAAACCGCGTGCGATCGCGCCGACAAGTTCTTCCGGCATTAACACTTCGCGGCGCAGCGGGACGCCGGCTTCCAATCGAGCAACCTCGACCAAGTCTTCGGCCAAGGATTTGACCCGCGCTGCATCGTGAGTGGCAGCAGACAACAATTGGTCGCCGCTCTCCTGCAACTCGCCGCGGTCGGCCAAGCGTTGCGCGCGCTCCAAGCACGCAGTCAACGCCGCCAAGGGTGTGCGAATGTCGTGCGACACCTGCGCGATCCAACGACGTCGTTCTTCATCTTGCCGCTTCAGTTGCTCAACCAAATCGGTGGTGCGATCGCGCATTTGGTTCAGCGCGCGACCCAATCGAGCGACTTCATCGCTTCCTTGATCGGGGAATGGTCCGGGTAATTCCATACCCGGCTCCACCGGTCGATCCGCTTCGTTGATCATGCGGAACAAGCGCCGCGTCACAAAACGCGTGAGCACCAGACTCAAGATCAATGCGGCAGCGGCGCTAAACCCTAGCGCCACCCATCGGCGCAACCGCAGCCCGGCTTCGTTCAAACGGTGCCCGACCAGGTGATCGTGCAGCGGGAACATATACAAATCGATTTCGTATTCATCGAGGAACAAACGGCCCTCACCATCAAAGGCGGCGCCCTCGCCGAACTCGACGGCGATCAAATAGCCGGCGATGTATTCCTCCTCGTCGGCCATCTCAACCGGCATTGCGGTTGCCGCACGACCTTCGTCATCAATTAGCGAATAGGCTTCTTCGCCATCGACTGGGTATTCCCATTCCTTGCCGACGAAGGAAACAAATGAATCGCTGGCCGCCTGCACGATGCCGTCGGGCAGCACCCATAGATACCCGCGGCCGAACTCCTCGACGATCGGCCCCAGCTCGGCGATCTCCTCGTCGGTCATCAACCATGCCGGCGCAGCATCTTCCCCATCGGCCGGGTCGGGCGCGACGTATTCAATGCCGTCCAAAACGCAAAGCGCCGTATCGACCGCTTCTTCCAAACCGATGGCCAATTCTTCGGGCGGCGTGCCCACCCACGTGGAGAGCCAATCCTCAAGGCGCGGTTGAAAGGCCAGCAAGACCACAAGCACCGCACCCATCAACACGCCTAAGCGCAAATTGAGGCGCGCCCAAATCGGAGACTTGGACGGCGGCCGGAACGACGGATCGGCTGCCATGACTACGCCTCCTGCGGGTCCACCAAGCGGTAGCCCACCCCCCAAACCGTTTGGATGAAGGTCGGATCGCGCGGATCCGGCTCGACTTCGTTGCGCAGCCGGCCGACGTGCACATCGACGGTGCGATCGGTGCCGACGAAATTCGGTCCCCACACGCGGTTCAGTAATTGCGGCCGCGTCCAAGCTCGCCCCTTGTGCTGAAGCAGGAATTGCAGCAGGTCGAATTCGCGCGGTTTCAACGCAAAGCGCTGGCTGCCGCGCCCGGCGGTTCGGCTTTGCAAATCCAACCACAGTTCGCCGGCGGTCAATTGTTGGCTGCTATCCACTCCCGACGATCGCCGCAGCACACTGCGCACACGGGCGATGAGCTCCGGCAGATGGAACGGCTTGGTGACGTAATCATCGGCGCCGACTTCGAGGCCGCGAACCCGAGCTTCAGGATCGTCGCGCGCCGTCAGAATAAGGACTGGCAGCTTGGGGAAGTGACGATGCACGTGGCGGCACAAATCCAGACCGTCGCCATCGGGCAGGCCTAGGTCCAATAAGACTAGGTCGAGCGGTTGTGCCAAGGCGAGGTGAGCCTCGCTCAACGTGGTCGCCATGGCGAGCCGAAAACCTTCTTCGGTTAACGCAATTTCGAGCTCCTGGCGCAGGCGGGAATCGTCTTCGACCAGCAGGAGTTTGAGCGGCTGCGCTGATGCCATGCTCATACTTTAGCGAGCGGATGACACCAAAGTATTGCCACCGCAAAGTTAGGATGTTGCTTTAAGGGTTCATCGGTTTCAGAAATTGCCAAAACTCCCCTACTTTCTTCACAAATTTGACCTAAATTAGGAAGTCCCTAAGCCTAGAGGACCCCTTGAATTCGGCCTTTTGTGCCGCCAACAACATCCCTAAAACATCGATGAAGAAACTCCCCCTCATCGCCGCATTTGCGGCTGCCGCAGGTAGTGCGTACGCCCAAAACCCACGCGCATCAGTTCAGCTCGACACCTCGGTTGCTGGTGCCCAAGCCCCTGCCGTCGTATGTGACGGCGACACCTCTGCAGTCTTCTTTAAAGACTCCACCGACAACACTGTTTGGGTTAGCAACTCGGATGGTCGCGGTATTGACTGGAGTGCTCCAGTCCGCATCGATGACGATGCATTGAATGCCAACAAGTTCGTCTACTCCCACGGCTTCGTCGCCACTGGTGGTAACACCTACGCCGTCTGGCGCGACGAGCGCAACAGCGCCGATGATGACCTTTACTTCGCTGCCAACAACGGTGGCGGTTGGGGTGCCAACATCATGCTTGATAAGGGTTACCCGGCTGGTGCCAACCCTGTCCGCAACTACGCAATTGCTGCGGAAGGCCTGAACATCGCCGTGCTGATCAGCCCGGATAACGGTAACGAAGACCTTTACTTGGTCACCTCCACCGATGGTGGTGCCACCTTCTCCGCTGCAATGTCCGTCACCGCTCACAACGGTGCTGCCGACGTCGACACCATCGACATCGCTATGGACAACGGTGTTGCTCACATCGCTTGGATCGACAACTTCGCCGGTGGCGATGGTGCTTGGTACAGCGCATATGACTTCGCCGGTGCTGCTTTCACCTCGATGGACGTTGCCATTTCCGCCAACGCCAACGCCTTGGGTGGCGACGTCGATGACCCGGTGCAGATTTCCGCCGACAACGGTGTCGTCGCTGTCTGCTTCCAGAACCGCATCGTTTCCGGTGCCAACGAAACCTACGCCAACGTGATGTTGGGTGGCGCTTGGAACGGCGACGCATTGGTTGGCAACTTCACCGCCGGTGTGGATGACTGCGACAACAACGACATCCTCGTCAATGGCAACAACGTCATCGTTGCTTGGGAAGACAACCGCACCGGTGGCGACGAAGTTTACGTCGCATCGGCCGACACCTCCGCTGGTGGTGTGGTCTTCGGTGCCGATGTGCTGGCTTCGATCGGTGGCTCCGGCTACCCGCGCTTGACCGGTGGCGGCGACTACGTTGCTTGCTTGTCGGGCTTCGGCGTATTCCCGAACATCTCTGGTGCTGCAGTTTCGACTGACGGTGGTATGACCTTCGGTGCTCCGTTCACCTACAGCGACACCATCGGCGATGTCGACTATGTGGAAGGTGCCTTCAACTCCATGTACGGCAACTTCATCAGCGCTTGGTTGAGCGATGACTCCGGCGTCAATAACTGCTACGTCGGCGGCTTCCGCAACCAAACCGCAACCGCTGTCGGCACCTTCTCCGCCGGCAACTTGGTCCACTTCGATGCCTCCGGCTTCGGCGCTTCGGAAGACGGCAACTTGTTCGCCATCCTCCTGTCCGGCGCTCCGGGCTCCTACCTGCTGCCTTACGGTGACGGTCGCGAAACCGGCCTGACCCAAGACGCCTTCATGGCTTACTCGCTTGGCCAGATTCCGGGCCTGATGTCCGGCGCCTTGGCTGGCGGTGGCGGTAGCACCCCTGACGTGGTCATGCCCAACTTGGCTCCTGGCACGATGATCTACTTCGTTGGAGTAGGCTTCGACGCCTCCGCCAACCTTTACAGCGTCACCGACGTCAACTCGGTCACCACTCTGTAAAGCACGCGTTTACGCGACGCTTGGGCAGCGACCTCTCGGGGCCGCTGCCCATTTTTTTCCTCCCCTTCCCGCACCGCAAACCTCCGATGAAACTTCAACCCATCTCCTTCAGCCTGATCTGCGCGGTACTGACGACGTCGGCCGTTGCTCAAAACCAGCGCCCGTCCGTACAAGTCGACAGCTCGACCGGAGCCGTCGCTCCGTCCATATCCACCAACGGCGTTTTGGGCGGCAACCTCACCGCGGTGTTGTACGAAGACGACCTAACCAACACCGTTTGGTCCACAACCTCCGACGGCCGCGGCTTGTCGTGGGCAACCCCGCTGCGCGTCGACGACGATTTGACCGGCGCCAAAAAGGTCTTTGAGCGCTTTTCCATTCAAACCACGAACACCGGCAAGCAATACGCATGCTGGCGGGACGAGCGCAACAGCACCGAAGACGATTTGTACTTCGCCGCCAACCCCGGCGGCGGCTGGTTGCCGAACCTGATGCTCGACAAGGGTTATCCGGCAGGCCTCAACCCGGTGCGCAACTTTGCGATGGATGCCGAAGGCGATCACATCGCCGTGCTGATCTCCACCGACAACGGCAACGAGGAGCTGTACTTGGTGGTGTCCACCAACGGCGGCGCGACCTTCACCCCGGCCATGGGCGTGACCAGCCATAACGGCGCAGCCGACGTCGACGCGATTGCGTTGGATTTGGAAGACTCAATCGTTCACATCACTTGGGCCGACAACTTTGCCAACGCTTTGAGCGACGCGGTTTACTACGCCGCTTATGACTTAGGCCTGGGCGCGTTTACTCAAACCGATGTATTGGTTTCTCCCAACATCCAAGCTGCCGGTGGCGACGTAGATGACGCGGTTGAGATTTCGGCAAGCGGAGCCAACGTGGCCATCGCGATGCAAGCCGACAACATCGGCGGCACCAGTGAAGAGCTGTGGGTCAACGTCATGACCGGCGGGCTTTGGTCCGGCGATCAATTCGTCGGCGCATATACGCCGGGCATCAACGACGTCGACAACCCAGCGATTCTGCTCAAAGACTCCACCACAGTCATCGTGACTTGGGAAGACGATCGCTTGTTTGTCGATGAGGTGTTTGTCGCCAGCGCCGACTTCAGCATTGCGCCGCTGTTTAACCCGGAGACCCAACTTTCGAGTGGCGGCGGCGGTTTCCCCCGCATCGAGGGCTATGGCGATTACGTCGGAATTAGCTATAGCGCCGGGGCATCGACACCGCACACAGCCGGTGCTGCGGTTTCGCGCGACGGCGGCATGACCTTCGGTAGCGGTTTCGACATGTCCGACAACAGCGGCGATGTGGACTACGCCGAAATCGCGTTCAACCCGCTGTACGGCAACTTCATCGGTGCGTGGCTGGCCGACGACCTCGGCGTGAATCACGTTTACGTCGGCGGTTTCCGCTCGCAGACCATCACGCCCGTCGGCACCTTTACCGCCGGCAACCCGGTGCACCTGGATGCCTCCGGCTTCGGCGCATCCGAAGACGGCAACCTGTTCGGAGTGGTGCTGTCAACCACTCTAGGCTCTTACCCACTGCCCTTCGGCGATAATCGCGAAACCGGGCTGGCTCAGGACCCCTACCTGAATTGGTCGGTGGCCCAAATCCCGGGCCTGATGTCAGGTAGCCTCAGCAACGGCGCCGGTTCTACGCCGACGATTTCGCTGCCGCCCATTGCCGCAGGCACCGTGTTTTACTACGTCGGCGTCGGCTTCGACGCGTCGGCCAACCTGTACAGCCTGACCGATTTGGGACACCTAACCATCCAATAATTGGCGCGATTGAGGCCAGTTTCGCCGCCGCAAAGCCGCGAAAACCCTGGCCAAAATCGGATTTTTCTCCCGGCTCTACAGCCGGGAGATTTTTTTTACCGACATATATGCAGACCTGTCCCTTGCAGGTCCAAGGATTTTTCGATTCCGCAATGATTCAGCCGCAGGATATTCACGACGCCATCGCGACGGGGAAGCTGCATTTTTGGTACCAGCCGAAAGTCTCGTTCCTCACCGGTCGCATTTGCGGTTGTGAGGCGTTGATTCGTTGGCGCCAAGATGACGGTTCCATCCTCGGTCCGGGTAGTTTTCTACCCGTCGCCGAGAAGGCTGGCCTGATGACCGCAATCGCCCAGCACATGTTCACTGAACTGTGCAACGACTTGCCCGAAATCACCGGCGTAATGCCGAACATTGAGGTTTCTTTTAACCTCACTGCGCAGGACCTCGAACATCCCGGAATGATCGACCAGATCAAAAGCGCGATCTCGAACAACGTGATTCAGCCGCGCAACCTTCAGGTCGAGCTGACTGAAACGGCGGTGCCCAACAACCAAAACGACATGATGAAGGGCATCAGCACGCTGCTTGACCTCGGCGTGCAATTGGCGATGGACGACTTCGGCACCGGCTATTCGTCGCTGGACGCACTGCACCGCCTGCCATTCGACGTACTCAAGATCGACCAATCGGTCATCAAAGGGTTGCCCACGTCAGTCGGGTGTGCCGTAATCGTCAACGCCAGCATCCGCATGGCCTACGAAATGGGCTTGACCGTGGTCGCCGAAGGAGTCGAATCCGAAGCCATCTTCGATCACCTCCTCAACACCGGCTGCACCCAGGGCCAAGGCTATTGGATCAGCAAACCACTACCGCTGAGCAAATTCCAATCCTTCGTCCGCGCCGACCACAGCTGGGTCACTTTCCCATTCGGCCTCATTCGCCACGCCGAAATCGACCACGTGCAATGGCGCAAAGCCGTGCTCGACGTCGCCCTTTCGCGCAACAAACGCAGCTTCGCCGGTGAACGCAACGTCGCCAGCTGCACCAGCGAAAATTGCCGCTTCGGCCGCTGGCTCCACGACAACTTCAAAGCCTACCGCATTGACCCGCGCATGCAGGACCTGATCAAAACCCACGACCAAGTCCACAGAGAAGCCGTGCACCTAGTCGAACGCGCCAAACTGGACATCGAACCAGAAGAACTGGTCCGCCTCACCACAGCCTTTACAGCCAAATCCGAAATGTTGCTCCATCAGTTGCAGGAGTTAACTCTGCACACCATGTTGCAGCATTTTCGCAAAGTCGCTTGAGGTGAATGAAACCGACCTTCCGCGGCAAAGAGCACGCTGCGCGTGCTAAAAGCCGCGGAAGGTCGGTTTCATTCACTTGAGCACACATTTGCGCAATGCTCGATTAAGAGGTGGGGCTATCAGCCTCGCTACGGAAAGTTCCGCAACCACACGCCTTAGCTAATGGGATTGAGTATCTGCAGCTCCGACAAACGCGGAACATGCTATTCCAGTTGCAAATGTAGTGTTAGAACGAGATTAGCGGAGACCAAGGGCGGCGCCTTTGCTTCCTCGTCATCGGTATCTGTGTAGGGCTCAGCGCGTACTTTCGCGGCTTTTAGCACGCGCAGCGTGCTCTTTGCCGCGAAAGTACGCGCTGAGCCCCCCACCACAAAAACCAATAACAAAAAGAGAAGGTGTCGACCCCCCAGTCGACACCTTCGGATTATGTGAGTTGGATAGGGGTAGGTGTTCCTACCGTCATCCCCTCCTTGTGAGTCTTAGAAGTGGGAACCCATTTCGATGACTACACCTTCGGGCAGTGCCAGGATCATTTCCTCAGCAGCGAGTGCATCGGCGTTGAGATCCATCTTGGCGCGATCTTCGTAGCTGACCTGACTTTGGGAGTTGCTGAGCACTTCCAGTTCGGCTTCCTGCTGGTGACGAATGGTGGCTAGACGACCTTGCAGGTGCTCCAAGCTGCCGGCTTCGTAACGACTCATCTTCTCGATGGTCTTGTTACGCTTTTCCATCAGCTGGATCAGGCGCTCGTTGCGTGCCACGGCGTCGACTTGACGCTCGAGTTGCAGCAGTTGAGCTTGGAATTGAGCGCGCTCAGATTCCAGTTGCGCCAACAGTTCTTCCATGCGCTCGGCCTGCTGATACAGGTAACCGAGGTCACGGTCGGCGTCGGCAGCACGCTCGGTGTAGGTCAGGGCAACTTGTTGCGCCTTGGCGACACGAGCTTTGGCACGGTTGACTTGGGCAGAGTTTGCGTAGCGGACCGAAGCTGCACTGGAGACCGGAATTGCTTCCTGATTCACCATTTCATTGAGGCTATCGGCGTCCTTTCTAGCCAACTCAACCACGCGCTCGGCGACGGCCTTTTCGCGCTCAAGCTGCGAGATTTGACCTTGCAGTTCGCCCAGATCGGCGCGTACTTGGGAGATCCGCTGCGGATACTCCTTTTCGAGCTGACGTAGTTGCGAACGCAGAGCAACCGGGTCATCGATTTTGTCATCAATGGCCTGGCTAATTTCGGTCTGGACTTGGTGTGCCACGGCGTGCATGCGCTCGGGACCAGCGACTACGGCAGCGATACCGGCGATCACGAGCATGACCAGCGCGAGGCGAAGGAATGGTTTGAGAATGCTGAACATGACTGTTTTGATCTTCATGGTCGATCGAGTATCGAACTCGGGCTGGCCGGCACTTCCGACCTGCTCTGGCTGATTGGGAGCAATGGCCCCAGGATTTCACCTTTGCCTCGTTTTTTCCTTCGTAGGTACCATGGACGCTTGGACACCCCGTCCTCCACCCCCACCTAAAAATGGTTCAAAGCCTCAGCTCACGTTTTATTGGCCGTCTCAAAGCACGCGATCCCGAAGCCTGGTTCGAGTTGTGGCAGATTTTCGGCCCAGTGCTCCAGGGCACGATTCGCCGTTGGGGACGCGGGGTGATCGGTCCGGAGACGGTGCGGGATGTGTCGCAGGAAACCCTTGCCGCGCTAAGCGATGCCATTGATCGCCACGACCCTAATAAGGGTGCTCGTTTTTCGACCTGGTTGCTGGCCATCGCCCGCCACACCCTCGGCGACGAGTTGGATCGCCGAAATGCGCAGAAACGCGGCTCTGGTAAACGGCCTTCAAGTCTTGACGAGACCTGGACTTCGGGCAAATCGCCGACGCCGGACGCCAACTACGAAGCGGCCGTCTTCCGGGCAAAAGTTCATGCTGCGATTCGCCAAGCCGAACAGGAGTGTGACTTCATGGCCTTTTCGATTTACCGCATGCGCGTTTTCGACGGAATCAGCGGCAAGGAGGTCGCCGCGTCGGTCGGCATTAGCGAGCCCACCGTCAGCCGCCGCTTGGCCAAGGTCCGCGATGTATTACGCCGCCACCTCGAAGAGATCATCGGCACCTTTTCGTTTACCGATGACGAACTGCAGGAAGCTTCCCGAAACGGCCTCGAGTTAAATCCCAAGAAAGCCAGTGACACCCTCTTTGACGAGGCTCTGGCCGAGGTTTACCACGCCCAAGTGGATAGCTCGCCGGGGCCTAGCACGCTAGAACATCGGTGAGCGCCCTCTCCCTACCAATCGTTGCAATTCTCGGCACGCTGGCTGCAGCTGCCCTGGCCCTTTACGCCGCCTTCCATTTGCTAGGACTTGTTTTCTGGCTGGTAGGCGGCGCGATCGTGTTTGCCTTCCAGGAGGTTCGCGATGCAGTGCAACTGGTAGTCCGCATACTCACCGTTTTTTTCACTGTCCCTCGTATTCTGCTCGCCGTCATCCTTGGGCGTTGGTCGGCGGCGCGCCACTACGGCGACACGCTGGAACTCAACCTGCTGCGTTGCTTCCGGTTGATCTATCAGCTGGCCATCGGAAACCTGTGGGAGGTCTTCTTCTCGCGGCCGATGAAGCAAGCCAAAGAGGGCAAAACCATTGCTGCTGGAGTTGCCGTCGTCAAGCTCGACGATGAAGAAGGGATGTCGCATGGCCAGGTCACCCGCAAGAGGGCGCGGGCGGCTTATCGTGCGCGTCACGCTGAGTTGAAGAAGCAGAAGGCGCAGCTCAAGGCTGAAAAGGGTTTGCGCAAGCAGGAGGCTGCGGCGCGTAAAGGTGGCAAGCCGAAGTTGTCGCTGGATACTCCTGGACCTGACAAGCCTAAGCGCGGTCAGGGTTTTGACGGTTATAAGGTCGTCGGCAGCTTGCCTAGCGGTGGCTCCGGCGCCAAGTTGTATGTCGCCAACCCGACCGACGAAAAGCGCGCGTCGCTGTCGCGCAACGGCAAGCAGGTTTCGGCGCAGGTCGTGATTAAGTGCTTCACGCTGGACGAAGGTTCGAACCTATCGCAGATCGTGCGCGAAAGCCGAGCTTTGGAATCCGCCAAGCAGTTGGGCATGGTTTATGAGCACGGCTTGGATGAGCGTCGCTACTTCTACGTGATGCCGTACGTGGCCGGCGAGGTGCTGAGTAAGGTGTCGGACCGCATGCACGCGCTGGCTGGTGCAAAAGGGTTAAGCGGCAAGCAGGTCAAGCAGGCCTTGAGCTACGTCGGCGATTTGCTGGCTTCGCTGCAAACCTTCCACGAAGGTGGTTTGTGGCACAAGGACATCAAACCCGACAACGTGGTGATTCGCAACGGTCGCGCACACTTGGTCGACTTAGGTTTGGTCACGCCGCTGACCTCGGCGATGACGCTGACCACTCACGGCACCGAGTATTTCCGTGATCCGGAGTTGGTTCGCCAGGCACTGAAAGGTGCCAAAGTGCAAGACGTCGATGGCGCGCGCTTCGATCTCTACGGCGCCGGCGCGGTGCTTTATTCGCTGATCGAGGATTCGTTCCCGGCTCACGGCAGCTTGAGCACGGTCAGCAAAAACTGCCCGGATTCGGTGCAGTGGGTGATTCGTCGGGCGATGGCCGATTTGAATAGCCGTTATCGCAGCGCCGAAGAAATGTTGGCCGATGTGCGTACCATTCAAGCTGCTGAGGATCCGTTTGCCGTGAAGCCTGCACACCTGCCGTCGATGGGTGGACGTGCTCTGGAGCCGGATTTGATGACCCCGCCGCCGGTGCCGCACGAAGCTACGCCGGTGGGTATGCAGCCCATCCCGGAAGCCGAGATTCCGGTGATGAATGCACCTGGACCGACTTACAAAGCCGGCCCGGTGACTGCCGCCTATGCTGCCGACTCGGCTAACAAGATGCCGCCGCCGGTACCTGGTACCGCTCGCATGCACGCTGCCAGCGCCGCTCAACAAGCACGGTTGGCTGCACGTTCGGCACGTAAAGCCGCTCGCGAAGCACGTCGGAAGGCTCAGGTTCACTTTGCCGCTCGCAAGAAGGCGTTGCAAGATCAGCGTAAAGAAGCACGTGAATGGACCGCCAAAAAGCAGAAGCGTTTTGCTGCCAATCCCAACCGCGGCGTTTTGATCGGCATTGGTATGGCCGTGCTCATGGGCTTGGCCGCTACCGGCATCACCTACGAGATTCGTCAGGATCAACAGCGAGCTCGTTGGTTGAATGACCGCGCCAAAGCACGCGCCGAAGCCATGGCTGCTGAGCAGGAGCGCGTAGGTCAGTCGGGCAGTGTTTCGATTAGTCGCCCGGTAGCCCCGGTGATTGAGACCGTGCACTACGGCAATGGACAGGTCACCACCATCGTGAAGAGCAGTCCTCAAGCAGCTGCACCCGCTCCCGATATGCCCAACTTCCGTTCGGTGCATCGTGAGGTGAACAATTCCGCACGGATTAACGCCGAGGATATTGGTGAATTCACAAGCACCTCTGGCGTGGATGCACAACCGATTCAGGTCGGTGTTGCGCGTGGCAAGGGATATGTGCTGATCCTAGATGAACTCAGCCGCCACGACGACAAAGACGCCGCACGCATGGCCGCAATGCTGGAGTTCTTGCAGGAACAAGGATATGGCGTGCTCGGCGTATTTGAGAACGACAATCATCACACCAGCGATACCGAGATCGAATTAAGCGCCCAGGCGCGTCGCTCGTTGGGCTTATATGGCCCCACCGATGAAGCCGCTCGCACGCAGATTAAGCAGTTCCTGAGCGCCCAACCGCAGATCGACGCGGTGATGTGGTGCGGCAAGGTCGGCGATCATTTGGTCGATTCCGCCTATTTGTTCAGCCAACGCGAGTTTGAAGACGAGCAAATTTTTGCCTTGCTCCAGGGCACCGGAGGCGCGTCCAGTCGTCTAAAATAGGGCTCTGTTTTCACCCCGCATTCATCGACGACGTGTCCCTCGCTCAAACCCTCATTACCTTAGAGAGTTCGCTTAGCCCTGAACAAGCAGCCGAAAAAATCCTGGCTGCGACTGTAGAAGCGAAGTTTGGAGTCATGGGTGACATCGACATCCATGCCACGCTGAACAGCAAGGGCTTTGATTTTCAGCACCCGGTGCGCGTCATCGAGATTTGCTCGCCGCCGCACGCCAACGAGGTGCTGAATAACTTGCTTGAGATTTCGACCGCACTGCCGTGTCGGATTTCGGTATTCCAGCGCGATGGCAAAACTTGGTTGTCGACCATCAAGCCGACGGTGATGCTCTCCATGTTCGAGTGTCCGCAACTTGCCGAGGTCGCCCAAGAGGTAGAAGACGCAATGCTGCAGATCATGAACGCAGCCTGCTGAACTCTTGGCCGAGGATACTCCCCAACAAGACCCGCGCCTACAAGCAACTCAAGACCTGCTCGATCAGGTCCGCGAGTCGGGTACGCAAGCCGAACGCGGCTGGTTCGACCTATTAACGCGCTGCGAATCGCGTTTGCGCACGCTGATCCACTTCCGCCTTTCCGATGCCGTTCGCGCAACCGTCGATGAGGACGATTTGCTGCAAGAGGTTTGGATCGGTGCCGCTCACAAGATTCATGAATTTGAATACCGCGGCACCGGAACTTTGCAGCGCTGGTTAGCGTCGATTTTGCGCAACAAGCTAATGCATGCCGGCCGCAAAGCTAAGCGCTTGCCGTTCCCGGAAACCGCGTTAGGTTCGAATGCCAACTCCGAGCAGTCGGGATTGTTTGACGCGTTGTCGCGCAGTCAGCCTGGTGTTTCGCACGACGCCCGTCGGCGTGAAATGGAAGGTGAAGTTCGCGAAGTGTTGGAAGAGCTGTCGCCGGAATTACGCGAAGCCGTGCTGCTTAAAGTTTACGAAGGCTTGAGCGGCAAAGAATCCGCGGCGCAACTGGGCATAACCGAAGGTGCGTTCTCGAAGCGCTTCCACAAAGCGTTGGACAAGGTTGCGATCAAAATGAAGCAGCGCTCTTCTTGAGCATTGCTTGCAAGCGCTTGACGACTTCCGGCTTCTGCTTCGCGAGATTCTTGCTTTCGGCAGGATTCGCTTCAAGGTCGAACAGTTGCTTGCCGACCATCTTCCACTTGCCTTGGCGAATGGCTCTGGTTTTTCCCAGCTGCCAAAGCAACACGCGATCTTGAACACCACGTTTCTTGCCCAACCAAACGTCTAGCTGAGGCAATCCATCCAACTTGGGAATGGACTTGCTCCCTGCTATTTGAAGCAAGGTTGGAAATAGGTCCAGCGTAGAACCGACGCTCGAAACCGTGCTGTTCGCGTCAATCTTCCCCGGCCAACGCACAATCATCGGAATGCGCACCCCGCCTTCAAACAAATTGTGTTTGGAACCGCGAAACGGATTGTTGTTGCCGGCAGACGATTCCGTTTGATCCGATCCATGGTCGGAAAGGAACACCACCACAGTGTTCTCAGCCAAGCCGGACGAATCCAAGGCGCGCAACACTTCGCCGATCCCTTGGTCCATCGAACGAACCATCTGCTTGAAATACTCACGCGGAATCGGTTTGCCGTCGGCATCCTTCATCTGCGAGGTCACCTTATCCACTTGCAAAGTATTGCCAAGTCGGCGCGGTGTGCCGTCTTCCAAATCAGGATAGGTACCGAACTCTTTCATAACCAAAGTTCCTTCGTCGCCTTTGGCTACCGCCTTCACTCGATCCTCGTCATCAATAATCGTCTTGCCGAAGTGCGGCGCAAAGTGCGACAAAACCAAAAAGAAAGGCTTGCCCTTCTTTTGCTCCCCTATCCAACGAACCGCATCCTTCGTCAACAAATCCGTCGCATACCCCTCTTCCACCACGGCTTCACCATTGCGATACCAGTCCGGCAAAATCCCGTAGTGATGCGTGAAGTAATCAATACAGCCACCACGAGCCCCATAAAAATAATCAAAGCCCTGCTGATTCGGCAGCACTCGTTCACTCCCTCCACCCAAGTGCCATTTCCCAATCAAAGCCGTGCGATACCCCTCCCCCTGCAAAGCCTCAGCTACAGTCCTCTCCGACTCATGCAACCCATATCCATCATGCTTAGCATTTAAAACCATAATCACCTTCTTCAAACCACCCTTAGCCCGCTGCGGCATCAGCCCAGTAAAAATCGAAAACCGACTCGGCGTACACACCGGCGATGTCACATAAAAATTCGTAAACCGAACCCCCTCAGCCGCCAACCCATCAATACTCGGAGTCTCCACATCCCCGCCATAACAACCAACATCACCCCACCCCAAATCATCCGCCAAGATCACCACCACATTAGGCTTCTGCCCAAACGCAACGCCCCCCAAAACCAAAACCCAAATCAACACCAAGTAACGCATCCCAAAATCCTACCACCGACCCAACCAAATCAACTGCCCCCCCTCCCAATCAAATAATCCCTCACTGCATTCAAATCAGCCTGAAGGAAAGTGCTCGGCGGGAGTCCTTAAGTATCTGTGGTGACTTTACCCAGTTAACCGCAATCCCCTCAAAGTCACACCTGGCAGGTTTCT
>CAYFOM010000025.1:0-62077 GCA_964344765.1 uncultured Planctomycetales bacterium
GGAAGGCATTTGATGAGTCTGCTGCTTTTTACAGAAAAGATGTTGCTTGATCATCCCAATCGAATGAGGGCCAAATAGTGGCACAAGTGCTTTTTATTGCTGGCTGCAGCCGCAGCGGTAGCACTGCTTTAGAACAGGCCCTGGTCGTTCATTCCGGCGGTTTAGGGATCGGAGAAGTTCGCCACTTTTGGGGTCGTGGCCTCGAGAAAAAAGAGAAGTGTGCTTGCGGTGAAGTCGTATCCAATTGCGATTTTTGGACCCAAGTATTGGCTCATCATCCCGAGCTAAACGACGCCGAGAACACTCGTGAATTCGAAATTTCTCGCAAGTATTGGGAATCGCTTCGAGGTTTGGCCGGGCGCGCATTGCCGTTCATGCGCACCAAAAACTGGAAGCAACACCGCGACAGGTTGCTGCAAGGATTGAGGCAGCTGATCGACTCGGCCGAGCATTGCTCCGGCATGTCGGTCATCATCGATTCCTCCAAGCGTCCATGTCATTGGTCGCTGCTGAAAAGGGCGGCCCACGATCACTTGAGCGCGGTACACATCATTCGCGATCCGCGTGCCGTCGTTCATTCGTGGGGCAAAAAAAAGCTACGCCCGGAGGCCTCCGAGGGAGACAAGTTCATGGCCCGACGCGGCCTGCTTGTTTCGTCGCTGGCTTGGATGGCGTACAACACTTACTTCGCACTCTTTTCACGTCGCTTTAAGCGCCACGTGATTCGCTACGAAGATTTGTGCGTAGACCCGGATCGCCTGCTCGATTCGGTCGGTTTGGAAGACACTGGGTTTCAGCCACTCTTCCACTCAGTCTCCGGCAACCCGTCCCGCTTTTCGGACAAGCCGTTTAAGCTGCGCTTAGATCGCAAATGGGAGTCGGAAATGCCGCGCTGGAAGTTCGCACTGGTGTCGGCGCTGACGCTGCCGTATTTGCTGGCGTACAACTACCCGGTCTTCCGCAAAAGCGCCTGAATAAAGTCGTCGGCGACCTGGTCCCAGGTGTAAAGCCGCGAACGCTTCATGGCGACGTCTCGCTTGGCGCGAATCTCTTCCGGGTTGCTTAACAGCTGGCGAAGTTGCTCGCGTAGCTGGTCGAGATTGCCTTCTTCGAAGACCCATCCGGCGTCACCGATGACGTCGGGAATCGCGCCGCAAGTGCTGCCTACGCACGGCACTCCACAGGCTTGCGCTTCGGCAATCACCATTCCGAATTGCTCCTTCCAAGCCACGCGCAAGAAGGAAAGTGGAATGTGCTTGCCGATCCCCCAGTCTCCGCCTTGCGAGGTCTGGCTGGGGAGCAGCAGCAAGTCTGCGTTTTGGTAGTACGAACGCAATTCCGTATTCGGCACCGGTGGCTTGAATTCCACGCGGCCGTCGAGCCCGAGCTCCTGGGCCAGGGCAATCAATTTTTCCTTGTCATCGCCTTTGCCCAGCACAGTCATATTCCAGGGCAATTCCTGAAGGTCGTGCAGCGCAGTCAGCAGCAAATCCAGCCCCTTGCGCGGGATCATTTTGCCGATGAAAAGTAACCGCGTGGCTTGATCGGGCTCTTCGCTTCGATCCATGCCCGGGAAGCGGTCGGCGTCGAAACCGTTGGGCAGCATCGACACCTCGCTCTTGCGGCCTTTGGATTCGAGAATGTCGACGGCATCGGTCGACAGCGCAAAAACATGATCCAACTTCTTCAGCGCCCGGGATTCGGTCCAACTCAAAGGCGGCGGCCACGACTGCAAAACGTTTTGCGCTTGGCGACACGAGGAACGCGCAGTGCCTCGGCTGGCACGGCGTAGCGACAAGGTTGCAAAGTACGACGGCTCGGCAATGGCGTGAACGTGGGTCGGCTGAAAGCGTCGCACTTGCTTTTTCACCGCCATAGGCAGCGGGTAATCCAAAGCTGCATGACCGGTGATTCGACCGAAGGGAACCGTAGGCACGCCGATGGCATCGATACCGTGCTCCTCAAATGCCTCCACCCCAGCGTAACCGGGACACAAGACCCGCACTGGAATGCGCTGCTTCAACGCCAATGCAAACGGCAACCAGCGTTCAATGCTGTGGCCGGGGATCCAAAGGAGTAGTCTCATGTTCAAGCCCAATCAAAGGCGTGTGCCGCGGACGGCTAATGAAGTAAGCCGGGAGTAGCCCGATCAGCCAAAGTCCGTCGCGTGGCGAATCGAATGCAGCGACGGCAACCCAGATGGCGAAAAACGCCCAAATGAAAAACTCGGGTTTGGCAGCATAAAATTCCCTTTGGAAGCCTCGGAACGAAATCCAAACAATGGCCATCAGCCACAGCACATAAATCGAGGCAAGCGCAAAGCCACCGTTGAACAGTAGGGTGAGGTAGAAGTTATGGAAGCGTGGCCCGGCCTGAGTCAAGCCTTTGGTTCCGAGCAACAGCTGGTCGGTTTGACCACCCAGTCCCGCCCCAAGCGCAACGTTTTTCTCCAAGGCATAGGCCAGCACGATTGGATATTCGGCACTGCGATAGCCGATGCCGCGTTCCAAAAGCCCTTCCTCTTCCACCTGGGCGAGGTTTCCAAACACCAAAAGGCCTGCCAGGAATGGGGTTCCAAACAGTAAGAAGTACGACCGCATTTTGGACGTCAACCCGGCCACGGCCAATGCGCCCACTGCCGGCAAGATGAAACGCCGCGTTGCCGAGAAGTAGATGTCGGCCAAGCACAGGATGAAAATCAGTAGCCGCAACGGCCTACTGGAGCGCTTGCCGGGCATGACCGTCCACAGGATGCCGATGTGGGATAGCGAACCACTAATCGCCGCCGAATTGACGGTGAATCGTTCCGGGAGAATAAAGAAACCGTAAACCGATAGCGGCACCGAAAAGATCGCGAACATCCCCAAAATGGTGCGCAAGTCTCGGGGCGTAACCGGGAAGGTCCGCACCAGAAAGAACACCAAGACGGGCAGGAAAATCACGTAGACGCCCTCGACGATTGCGGTGATTTCGTTGCCTTTCAGCACGCCCCAGAAAAGGGTCACCCCGCACATCAAAAATAGGAAGGCGGTCAAGTTGTCGACCTGCGTGGTTTTGATTGTGGGCCGCGTATTGCGCTGACTTTTTACCGACCTCATCGTGACCATGGAGACCAAAATGAAGGCCTGCCACACCGAAAGAATGCTGACGGAAAATCCATTCGCGGCTAGGTAAATCGCCGGAATGCTCATCCAAGCCGGCCACAGGCGCGGGCGTAAAAAGACTCCGATGCCACCGATGGCGAGCACCATCAGGCATAAACCGATCAGGACTGGGTCGAAGTTCGCACCCATTATGCTTGAGCCCTCCGCAGCGATCGGTCGGGGCGCAGCAAGACCAGCGGGGCAAAGGCCAGCATTCCGGCTGCAGCAATCGGCAGGAGCGGGGTCACCGCCAGGAATTCAACGGTGGCCAGCCACGGCAAGGAATAGGAAAGAACCACTGCCAATAAGCAGCTTCTTTTCCACTTGGCCGGCATCTTGGCGAGGGCTCCCACCCCAGAAAGATAAAGGGACAGAGCCAAAGCGCAAAACGTTGCGGCTAGGGTGCCTCCCAGGATGTATTCCAGGCGGTCGGCACCGATGGTGAATCCGATTCCGCAGTTGACGGCCAGCGCCAACAAGCCCGGAGCCAGCACCGCAGCCCATTTTTTCTGGGCGATGAAGCAGTAGTTCAGGATTTCGCGGATGCCGAAAAACGGTAGGCACAGAGCGTAGCCACCCAAAGCCGCCGAAGTGAGGCGGGCGGCGTCGCTGCCGAATTCGCCGTGGTGAAAGAACAAGTCGATCAACGCATGACGGGCGAAAAACAGAAACGCCGACGACGCGGCCAAGATCGGCAGCAAATAACCGCAGGTATTCAAAGCCTGCTCGGTCGACCCGCCCGCCGTTTCGGATTCTCGAGCCACCATCTTCGGAAACAATGCTTTGCTGGTCCCGAGGCACAATAAACCGAACGGAATCAGGATCATGCGAAAGCCGTAAGCCAGCGCGGCGATGCTTCCGTCCTCTCCGTTTGCGCCCAACACGCGGTCAATCGCCACGTTGGCGAAGCGGTCGCTGGCACCCAGCATGGAAACAAAACAAACCAGCAGCAGCACTAAGGCCGAACGCAATTGCCAGCGGAAAGATAGCCTTTTGAGGTCTACGACCTTCGCCGTCATGACCACCAAAATCACAGCCCGCACTGCAGCCGAAGCTAGGAAGGCGATGGCCGCTAATAGGTAGTTGCCAAACAAGCCTGCAATCAAAAAGCCCAAGCCTAGGGCCATGTTTGAATACAGGTTGGCCGAAGCCGGCATGACCACCACTTGGCGCGATTGCGAAACCGCTTGCAACCAGGCGCCGACGATGAGCAGCATCAAGCCGGGAACGATCCATGGAAATGCCGCCTGAAAACTCTCCAGGGCTTCGGGTGCTAAATCCATGCGCCCTACCGCTACGCCTTGAGCGGTCAAGCACGCGGCGGCGGCGAATAAAAACAGCAGTCCGAGAAACGGCAGCTGACTGCCCAGTTCCAAACGGCTGCCCTCTTTCTCAATGGATTGGTGCGCGCTCGGCACCACCGCCGCAGCCAAGCCGAGCGAAATCGCCGACATAAAAAGGACCGGAATCGAAACCGCAAACAGGAAGCCGTCGGCCAGAGCGCCGCCGCCGAAGAAGTGGGCAAAAATGATTTCGGCGAAAGCGCCGACGGCACGCGTCGCCAAGCTGATTAATCCCAACAAAGAAACGGTTGCGAAGAACCGGTTATTCGTCAGGATCTTATTCAGGTAAGGCTTGAGCATCGGCAGGCTCGGGGGTTCGTGCCGGCGGCGGGGTTAGCCGACCGGGACGAGGTCTTTACTTGCGCTTGTACTCATAGCCGTAACCGTAATCGTAATTCTTGGTTCCGGGGTTGCGGATGCCGTTCAACACCGAGCCGATCGGCTGGGCGCCTGCCAGGTGGAGCTTCTGCACTGCGCCCGCCGTCGCCGGCTCGGGAGCGTGGTTGTAACGGCAGAGCAGGAGAATGGCGTCGAGGTGGTTGAGGAAACTGGCTGCGTCGGCCACGGCCAGAACCGGCGGCACATCGAAGAGCACGTAGTCAAATTCTTCGCGCAGTTCGTCTACCAATGCCAACACCGGGTCGAGTGCGAGCAGGTCACCGGGGTTGGTTCCGGTTACCGCGCCGGCGGGAATGACCTCGAGATTGGGGATTCCGGTTTCAGCGAAGATGGTTTCTCGCCACGGAGTCGCATGCTTGATGATCTCGGCCAGCCCAGGGCTTTGCGGACACTTAAACATGCGATGGACCACCGGCCGGCGCAGGTCGGTGTCGACCAACAGCACCGACGAACCGCGGTTCGCCAACGCAATCGCCAAGTCGGCAATGGTGGTGGATTTACCCTCACCTTGAGTTGCCGACGTAATGGTCATCGTCTTAATTTCCTTACCCTTCGCGGCAAACTGCAGGTTGGCTCGCAAGGCTCGATAGGATTCGGCTACTGCTGAATCGGGAGCGTCGCGCAATGCTAGGAAGTGCGCCTTCTTGCTGGCACCTTTGGTCCGAGTTCCGCCGCGACGGAAATCGGGGATGGCCCCCCACTGCGGCAGACCGGTCACTGCTTCGAGCTGCGCCGCAGAACGAATGGTGTTTTGACGAGATTCACGCCACAGTGCGGTGGCGGCTCCGATCAACAAGCCGAGCAAGATGCCGGCACCGACGTTCAAAGAAAGCCGTGGGCTGGACCGCGCCAACGGCGGCACTCCCCAGTCCACCACCGAAACGGCTGCCACTGCAGCGTTTTCAGCGATGTGCGCCTGCTGCTCTTCGGCCAGCAGGTGGGTGTAAATCTGTTCGAAAGACTGCGCTTTGCGCTGGAACTTCGCCAGTTCGCGCTCGGTCGCCGGCAAAGTGTTCAGTTGCACCTGCCAGCGATTAATGGCTTGAGCCAACGATTCCTGCTTCTTCTGCAGCGCTTCCATTCGCGCCCGCGCACCGCCGGAGATGTTGTCGCGCAGGTTTTTGATCTGCGCGCGAACTTGCATTAACGGCGGCCACTCTTCGGTGTGCTCAATGGCAAGGTAATTCGCTTCAGCGACCAAGCCGGTGAGTTCATCGAGCATCGACACCGTTTGCGGATCCAGATCGGCACCGGCGGCAACCTCTTCTACCGGAACTCCTTGCTCCAATGCGTTGACGACACTTTCTTGGCTGGAGATCAACATAGCCAACTTGGCCTGCTCGAGATCCAGCTCGGACATGCGCTCGACCGCGGCGCGGGCGGCGTCGGAAAGTAGAGCGGTGCCCTTGCTTTCCTGGAAGTCCACCAGGTCTTGTTCCGCCTGCTCCAACTCGCCGCGAATACGCTCGATTTGCTTACCGATGTACTCGCCGGTGCGCTGCGCCCGCAACGACATGCGGCCGCGGCTGCGCTCCATGTACGACGAAACAATGCCGTTCACGATTCGCGCGGCGCGTCCGGGATCGGTGTCTTCGTAACCGATCTTCAGCACGCTGGAACCACGCGACGTTTCGGAGACCGTCAAGCGCCCCAGAACTTCTTCAGTGGCCTGTCGCGGCGTGGCCCAACGCAGACGGAATCGGCGGCCGGTGAGATCGCCCTCGGGGAAGAGGTGGAATTTGACCCCGCCGAATGCGATGGGTTCACCGTCGATGATGAATACTTCTTCATCACTACCGGTCAGCTGAGCCCATCGGATTTTGCCGCGGTTCGGGCTGGTGAAGATCAGTTCGGCGGATCGCGAATTGCGGTCAACCGGGGTTTCGGTCAACGCTGCGGCCAGCGATCCAGTGGGGACCTCGTCGTTGAACTTGCGCTTGACCACCGCCAACGGCGAATAGCGGTCATAGTCGTCCACCCGCATGGTGAGGCCTTGGCCCAGCTCGTCTTCGTCGGGCATGGCGACGACGCGCTGCACGATTTGGCGCGATTTCACCACCTCGAGTTCGGCCTCGGCCAGCGGTGCGCTGGACAGCATGGCCAATTCACCCAAGATTCCGGCCGTTGCGCCGGCGTCTTCCAGGCGTACTCGGGCCACCGAGTTGTAGGTGGCGACTCGAGTCAGCGATTGGGCCAAAGTTGCGATGGCGACCAATCCGCTGATGAAAATGATGCTGAATTTGCGCCGCCATAGGACGCCGAACAGCTCATTAAGGGTGATGCCGTCGTCGCTGGATCCCATGCCGGGGTAGGAACCCATGCCGGGGTATGTGCCTTGACTCTGCTCTTGGTCAGCCATGCTTAACGATCACGAATATCCTGGAAAAGCGCTACGTCGCGGGCGGTTCCGACCGGCAAAGCGATGAGTTGCAACAGCGGCACCAAGTCACGCGCAACGGCGCCGACTCCTGCCCATTTATGACGACCGACAAAGATGAGATCTCCACTAGCCACCATCAGTCCGCCGCGGACGTTCACAGTTTCGGCGTCGAACAGCTCGATGTTTTCAGGGTCGACCTTGCCGCGGACGCGGGCGATTTGCTCGCGGTTGGCGTCGTCGGTAAATCCGCCGGTTAGGGCGAGTGCCTGGAAGACGTTCAGCGGACGATCCAGCACAAACATGCCCGGGTTTTCCACTTCGCCCAGCACGTAGATTCGCTGGGAACCAAACTCGATTACGGCGACGTCTACCGCCGGCTGCTTCAGGTATTTCTTCAGGAGCTCTTCGACGCTCTTCTTAATTTCGAAGACCGTCTTTTGTGAAACTTCGACCTCGCCAATGTAGGGAAGTTGGATGGTTCCCGAGCCGTCTACTGGCGAACCTAGGACATTGGTTTTATATGGCGTAGAGGAGAGCTCGGGATGGCCGGCAACGTTGACGCGGAGCACATCGCCGGGACCCACGTAATAGTCATAGAGCTGCTGGTCAGCCGGGATCGGCTCATCGTACGGGGGAGGGGGCGTCGGGGCGGGTTGGTTTGCACAGGCGGGCAGATAAAGCAGTGCGCCTATGGCTAAACCAAGCAAGGTATTTGGGGCCAGTTTTCGAGACCAAATCATGATTGAGAGCCAAAGCAAGCCTGGCGAAGTATGTTAGTGGTGCGATGCGGAAATGCATAGAGTGAAGGTTTATTTCCCCATTGGGGTGAGAATGCACATTTCTAATATTGCGTCACGATTCGGCGCGGAGGCGCTGATACGATTTCGCAATGGCCGAACCCGACCGCATCTCAATTCAGCACATTCTGATCTCCTTCGACGACGCCCCCACCGAGGCGACGCGCAGTCAAGCTGAAGCTGAAACCCTCGCCAAGTCCGTGCTTGAGCAGGCTCAGTCCGGAACCGACTTCAACGAGCTCGTCCGCAGCCACACCGACGACAACGTCATGCCCGAGGACCCAACTCCGGGTACTTATCACATGTTGAACAATGGTGTGGAGGGTCAGACCTTCCCCGAGTTTATTACTGAGCTCAATGGCCGCGCTCAGGAAATGGAAACTGAGTTAGTTGGGAAAATGAAGGCCGGTGAAATTTCGACCGAGGAGTTGAACGAGCAGATGAACCAGTTCCTGGAAGGTCTGCGCGCTGAAGCCGATCAGAAAGCTCCGACCATGCCTTACCCGCGCGCCGCGATGGTGCCGGCATTTGGTGATGTGGGCTTTGCTCTTGAGGTCGGTCAGGTTGGCATGGCTGATTTCCATGCTGAGAACAGCCCGTTTGGTTGGCATATTATTCGGCGGGTGGACTAACAGTCCGAATCGACTCCAACCTCAGCAGCGCGCGCTTGGTCATAGACGGCGCGCGCTGCTTGCATGTCTAGCAATGCCATGCCGACGGATTTGAAGAAGGTGCAGTTGTGGTTGCCGCGGTCGGCGGGTTGGTTGGAGGCGATGAGGTTGCCTAGGGTTTGGATGTTGGATTCGAGGATTAGGCCGTTGGCGATGGGGATGGATAGTTCGCCGGATTCGATTATGGCGTGGGGAGTGTCGACGTAGACTTTGGCGACGCGGTGGAAGATGGCGTCGGGGTATTCGCGGACTTCGGGTTCGTAGGAACCGATGGCGACGCAGTGTTTGTTGGTGTAGAGATCGGGGTTGTTGGGTAGGACTGGGGTTCGAGCGGTGGTTGCGGTGATGATGATTTGGGATTCGTTCATCAACTCGTCGGCGGTGGATGCGATTTGGATATCGACGTTGGGGAGTTCGTCGCGAAGACGCTTTTGCATGGATTGGCTGTAATCAGCGGCGCGGTCGAGCAGTAATACGCGTTGAAGTTTTTTGGCGGCGCAGGAATGACGGACTTGTTCGAATCCTTGCGCTCCGCAACCGACCAGGCCGAGGGTGTGCGCGTCTTCTGGAGCGAGGTGGCGCACGCTTAATCCGGTGACTGCACCGGTGCGCAACGCAGTTAGCGATTTGGCATCAAGCAGTGCGAGGACATCGCCGGTGTTGGGATCGCAGAGCACGACCAAACCTTGGATCATCGGATGACCCTTCTGCGGGTTATCGGGGAAGACGGTGATCAGTTTGGTGGTCAGCGCGGAATCGGATTTACACGGCATCAGCAACAACTGATTGCCTTCTCCCCCACACGGCATCGCGACGCGATCGGGCATCGTGTAATTGCCGCTTTCTTGGATCGCCAGCGCTTGCTCCACAGCCTCCATTGCTTTGACAGGAGGCAGGGCTTGACGGATTTGTTCTTCGTTTAAGAAAAGCATGGGATCAGGGCAATCAGGCTAGTAATTGAAGTCTAGGAACAGCAACCGCCATCCATCTTCTTTTCCAGTTGCAACGATGTCGGCGTGACCGCCAACCCACCCAAACCGGTGCAACGCAATTCACATGGCATCGATTGACCGATGGTATCCATCGCGTCGATGACTTCATCGAGCGGGATGACTTGATCAAATCCGGCGAGTGCCATGTTTGCACACGACAGTGCGTTGCTTGCGCCGAGTACATTGCGACCTAGGCATGGAACCTCAACGCGTTTGGCGACGGGATCGCAGATCAGGCCAAGCATGTTTTGCACCGCCATCGATGCAGCGGCGATGGATTGATCGAGTGTGCCGCCGGCCATGCCAACTAGTGCGGCGGCGGCCATTCCGGAACCGGCACCGCATTCAGCTTGGCATCCGGATTTTTCGGCGGCGAAGGTGGAGTGGGTGGCGATGAAAGTGCCGATCATCCCGGCGGCCAACATTCCTTTGGTCATTTCGTCGACGCTGCTGCCCATGCATTTTCCAGCACCAAGCACTTCACCGGGAAGTGCGCCACATGCACCGGCGGTCGGCGCGGCAACGATCACCCCCATCGAACTTTTGACTTCCATCATCGCGGTGACTTGCAGAATGATTTCATTCAGCATGCCGCCGTCGAGCAAATTGCCGGCCTTCATTTGCTCGTGGAAGGGTCCGCACTGATTACCGAGGATGCGGTCTTCATATTCAGTTCCAGCCAGACCGATTTCGATTGAGTTCTGCAGCAACTCAACAATCTCGCGCATTTGCGCAAACACCGCATCGGGCTTGAGATTGCCGCGCGCGCACTCGTACTCCACTCCCAATTCCCAAAGCGCCAAGTCGCGACCCTTGTTGTAGTCGAGCATGTCGGCGCAGGTGGTAAACGGCAGTTGAATATTCGGACGACTGGCAACCGGTAGAACTTGCTCGAGTTCCAACCATGCCTGAATGTCGAACTCTTGAATCATTTCATAGTGGTTGCTGCCACCGATGAAACGATTGCTCTTAACCTGAATCATTCCACCATCCGGATGAGGAAAAAATTCCTCCGGCGAGTAGTGCTTGAATAGATGATTAATTAATTCGGTTTCGTCGTCGTTATGAAAAATCAGTGTTTCATGGCAATCCCCAGCGATCGATACCGACTTGCCGTCGATTGCCAAAACCTCAATCATGCCGCCGCCAATAGAGTCGGCGATCAGCTCGTGGGTGCCGTTCGAATTCGACAATGTCAGCTTGTAAATATTCGGACTGGTGGTCGGAAACGAAGTGATCTTAATCTCCAACTCGATCCCCGACGCCGCCATGTGCGCCTCGTAATCCAGCAACCGCTCGTCGGTCAAATCCCAACCGAGCAGCTCGCCGAACAATCCCATATCCGAACCCTGAGTCTTGTGCGTGGTCGCCAGCGATCCGCTCTGATCAAACTCCACCACCACCTTGCTCAACGCCCCACCCATCATCGACCGCGCCAACCGCCCAATCCGCAAAGCCGCCGCGCAGTGCGAACTCGACGCCCCGCGCATGATCGGCCCGATCACGTCGTTAAAGATGCTGGGTTGGTTGGGGCGCATGATCCGAGGCTACTGCACTGCCCCTTGCGCGTCCATTCATGCCGTAGGCAATGAGCGAAAAATTAGAAAAACTGACGGTTGCGGTTCAGGCGATTCGGACACTCCCGGTGGTGTATACCCAACCTCCGTTCTCGCGGCGAAAGTAAAACGACTCCCACATGCTTTTATGGACCACCAAATGGACGACTACATCTCCATATTTGCGGTCATCGTTAAAGGTTCGAATCACCCCCGAAATCGGCACCTGATCTCGATCCACAAGATGCAGACGGAGAGCTTGGAAGATTTGGGCAATATCGTCAACGGATAACCCGGGGTCTACCTTCGTATCAGTGCTGGATAATAGGTCGAGGGTTACTGGCGTGGATGGTGTAAGCCAAATTTTCTCCGGCTCTGGATGGGTCAGCTCCCAGCCCACGACGAGAATGCACACCGCCATGTAAAGGCAAAAGAACTTCCAGAAAAGTGACGACTTCATTTCGAATTCAATCAAGAGATAAACCCACCTTCATCTGTGAGCACCCAGACTCCGTCGATTTTAGTGAAATAGTAGGTGAACACGGTGGCGTTTAACGGGCCGACCATGAAACCAGCCCAAATCTCCCAATCGCCATTTTGGGGTTGAATCTCCCAACGATTCCGGCGAATGAGAAGGATGGGGCCGGGGTCGTGTTCCTCTTGGTCAAGATGCTTTTGGAGCAGAGCGATCAATTCGAGTACATCTGCCTGCGGCAAACCCTCCTCAATTTCAATTTCCTCTGCCGCGATGGCTTCCCAAGTGATAGCAGTTCCTACCGGAAACTGAAAACTCCCGTCGTAGCCAGGATTGTCATCGCGAAACATATGGAATGCTGCCGCCACGATCATCATCGTAGTAATGATCACTATCGCCGGCCCATATTCCAAAATGCTGGGAACAGGGTGTGGGTTCGGCTGGTGTTTAGCCACCATGAATCTCTTATTCGTAAGAATATACCTGAGGGTTTCCGTCATCTTGAGTGACGGCGTGTAGCCGAAGCAAGCAGTTTTCTAAATCGGGAATCCCCGCGGAAAGGGCGCGTTCACGATCGGGATCAATTTCCTTGTGCACACCCGCCCAAACGAAAACCACCTTGTTTGAGAAGCCGTAATCCCGCGAGTCGGCAGAGGGGCCTTTGTATCGAATATTGGAAATCGAGAGGGAACTGCGGTGTTTTGAAATTAGAGCGAGCGATTCGAGATCCTTTTTGATGCGCGGGCGAGCCCGTGGAAGGTATTTCAGTTCGATCACTGCGATCACGCGTTGGGTGTTACAGATCACAATGTCCGGATAAAGACGCTTCACCAAACCCTGCTTTCTCACTTCAATCCTGGGCTCAATAAACAACCGGCGGTTTGCGCCTAACCGGCGATTGAGCTGCGCCCAAAACGAAGCTTGCAAACTGCGTTCGGAGTTAATGCGCTGGCGGGTATAGTCCTCTTCAATGCACTGTTGCCAGGCACTATGGATTTGGCGTTTTAGGGGAGCTCGCCCTCTCATAAGGTGGGATAGTTATCCAGGAAAATAGCGCGTCGGGAATCTCCACGGTGCGCGGTATTGCGGGACGCCGCGGTTGGCAAAGACCTTCGCTTCGGCCATGTTGTCGAGCTCGGCGGAGAAGTCAGCCGTGTGACCAGTCAGGTGGCTGAGAGTTGCCAACGTGATCGGCAAATCCACTTTGGAGTGGTATTCAACATTGCAACTCGGTTCGCCGCCGTTGCGGATGCAATCCAACCACTCAATTTCATGAATGCCACCGTCAGGCACGACCTGCTCGGGCACATCATTCGGATCCAACGCATCCGACTGCGGAATGATCTCATGCGTGTTGTAGTCAGTCCGCAGCGTGCCATTACTGCCATGGAAGTAAATTCCCAGCGCACGTACCTTCGAACCAAACTCATATCCATGATGATTGAACTGCGCAAAATGCCAGCGCATCGTCAAGTCGGGATATTGCCAAACCACGTCCTGCGTATCCGGCGCATCGCCATCACCACCCAAAATGTAACGCCCACCAATGCACGTCGTCTTCTCGGGATAACCCAACTCCAACGCCCACACCGGCAGGTCCAACAAATGCGGCGCCATGCCCGGCGTCCAACCGCCGGAGTACGCCATCCACGAGCAATGCAACGCCGCGTCGGCAACCAGCAAACGGTTGAACTCACACTCCTCGGCCGGACCCAACCAAAGATCAAAGTCGATGTCATCCGGCGGATCCTCCTTCGGCGCGGTTCCAATTCCACCCACGCCCATATTCCAACCCCAAAACATCTCGACCCGGCCAATCTTGCCCAGCCGACCCGACCGCACCCAATCCACCACGCGCCGATAATTCGCCGCCTGATGAATCTGCGTGCCGACCTGCGTCACCACCTTGTGCCGACGAATCGCGTTGCGCACCGCCAGAGTCTCGGCCGGATAAATGGTCATCGGCTTCTGCAAGTAAATGTGCTTGCCGGCCTCGGCCGCCTCGATCGCCTGCAAGCAATGCCAATGCGGCGGCGTGGCGATGATCACCGCATCCACCTGCGGATTGCGCAGCACCTCGCGGTAATCGTTGTACGCCTTCGCCCCCGGATGAGTCTTCAGCCAAGCATCGGTGCGATGCTTCTGCACATCGCAAACCGCAATCAACTCCGTATCCGGATCCGCCAACGACTGCCGCAAATTGTGCGACCCCATCCCCCCACAACCAATCAACGCCAACCCCAACTTATTCATCGCGGGACTGGTCTGCCGCCGGTGCGACCGCGTGACCGGTAAGACTGGAGTGGTCAGGAATGCGGCCGCACCGCTGATCAGAGCTTCACGTCGGGAGATGGGTTTCATCGGGGTGTACTAAAGATAGTACACCACCAACGACATACCTAAAATCACGGCGACCCAAAGCACCATGGAACCGGTCGGCCAGCTGCGGGCGAGGACGCCTTCTTGGCGGTGGTAGCCGGCTAGCCAGAGGGTTCCTTTGGTTAGGGTGCCGAGGGCGAAGGTGCGGAAGGCTTTGTCGGCGGCGATGATTCGGGTCGACACGGCGTCGATCATGTGCGGGACGAAGCGGCGGTAGAGCCAGTTGGCGTCTAGGTTGGCGGAGCGCAACTCCGGCGGGTAGATCTTGTAGATGCGTAGGCTCAAGAACGCTAGCGCCGAGAAACCTAGCAGCTGCATTTGCGCCAGCACGTGCCCGCTGGTGTATGGATCGTAGGTGTTTTCGAACGGCAGCAACTGATACAGCAGGTGCGGGAAACAACCAATCGCGATGCAAAGCGTGGCCGAGATCGTCATTGCGATCAGCATGTTGCGCGGCGCTTCGTGCGCAGTCGCCACGTGTTTGGATTCGTGACAGAAGAAGGCGAAGAATGGAATCTTGATACCGGCGTGGTGGAACACACCTGCCGCCGCGAACAGCAAGCCCAGCCACGCATAGTCGTAACCTTCGGCCAGCACCGCCGACACGATCATCGACTTACTGACAAAACCGTTAAACAACGGGAAGGCCGAAATCGACGCCGCGCCGATCATGCACAAGATCACCGTCTTCGGCATCTTCTTATAAAGACCGCCGAGCTCGGATCCGCGCATTTCACCAGTGACGTATAGCACCGCGCCCATGCTCATCATCAGCAGACCCTTAAACAGCACATCATTAAACGCGTGAGCAACAGCACCATTAATCGCCAACTGCGTGCCCACACCAATGCCCACAACCATAAATCCAAGCTGGTTGATCATGCTGTACGCCAGCACGCGCCGCAGGTCGTTGGCGATCACCGCGAAGAAGATCGGGAAGCACGCCATCGCCAACCCGATCGGCACCATGATTTCGGTGCCGGCGTAGCCGCGCGCCAACGCGTAAATCGCGACCTTGGTGGTGAAGGCGCACAAGAACACGGTGCCGCTGGATCCGGCCTCGGGGTAGGCGTCGGTCAGCCAGGTGTGCACGAACGGGAAGCTGGCTTTAATGCCGAAGGCAATAAAGATCATCTTGCCGGCCATCGTCGCGGTGCCGATGTGACCGAACTCCAAGCTGTGACCTTGGCGCATCCACGCGATTGCGCCGGCGAGTAGCAGCACGCCGGAGAAGACTTGCACCAACAAGTAGCGCTTCGCCGCGCCCATTGCTCGTTTGGTGCGGCGGGCGACGACTAGTACGGAAGACGTCAGCGCGAGGCCTTCCCAGAAGAGGAATAGCGTGAGTAAGTCGCCGGCGAAGACTGCGCCGACGGCACATGCGGCGTAGGCGACTGCGCAGGACAGTTGCGCGGTGTCTTTTAAGTGCAGTGAATAAACCACACCGACGAATGCGGCGATGTGGAATAAGTAGCCGAACATGCGCGACATCGCGTCGACGCGCACCGGAATCAATTCCATGCCGAGGAATTCCGAGCGCACCATGACTTCCGGTGCCAACGTGTAGATAAACACTCCACCGACGATCGGCGCGGCCAGCATCAACGCGGCGCGCAGCTTGCCGCGAGTCACTAGTGCCAATAATGCGCCGACGAACAACGGGACGGTGACGAAGAGTTCAATCATCGTGCGCCTCCGGGTTCTTGCTCAGGTGCAGGTCGTGCACCGGATGGTCCGCGTCGTCGGGGTGAGCGAACATGTCGTCGCTTGCATGTCCGACGTGCTCGCCACCGTGATCAATTTCATCGTCGCCGGTGATGTAATCCGCTCCGCCATCGGGTGCTTTCAGCGGGTATTCGTTGTAGTAATTTTCGGCGCGCATCACCACCTTGCGCAGTTGCTTGGCGGCCAGCACCAGCAGTACGCAGGAGACGAATCCGTAAACCGGGTAGAAGGCAAACATCGCCTCCCACGGGTGGTCGTGATGGCGGTGGATGACCAAATCCAGCAGCCCCATGATCGCGCACGACACCAGCAGTCCGCGCACCACCAACTTGACGTTGCGCGGGTTGTCGAACAGGTACTTCTTCTCGCCGTTGGGCGTGGTCGGAGTCTTGGGATCGCTCATTGACCTACCCCCTGTGCCAAATCAAAGAACACGTGCGGGAAGAAGAACAGCACGATGCATCCCAGTGAAGTGATGCCCATACCGATTAAACAAGGCGTCGGCGCTTCGGTGATTGCGTCGCCGTCGTCGAATTTGTGATCGTGGTGACTGTCGGCGCGCGGCGAGAAGAACGCACGCAGCGGAATCACCAAGATGTACGCGATGTTCAGCAGCGTGGATAGCAGCAACACCGACATCAAAATCCATTCGCCGGCGTCGAGCGTGCCTTGCACCAGCAACCACTTGCTCCACGTGCCGCCCATCGGCGGCAGACCGATGATCGACAGCGCGCCGACCGAAAACGCCGCCATCGTACACGGCATGTGGCGGCCAATGCCATGTAGTTCGCTGACCTTGGTGCGGTGCGACGCCACCAAAATCGCGCCGGCGCAGAAGAACAAGGTGATCTTGCCGAAGGCGTGCATCGCAATGTGCATGCTGCCGCCGATCACACCGGCCGACGTACCGATCATCGCGCCGAGGATGATGTACGACAGTTGACTAATCGTTGAATAAGCCAGCCGCGCTTTGAGGTTGTCCTTCTTCATCGCGTAGAAGGAACCAACCAAAATGGTGAAGCCGGCGGCGTAGCTGAGGAATAACGCGCCATCGAGATTGGCGATGGTGTCGATGCCGAATAAGTAAACGGCGACCTTCATCACCGTGAACACACCAGCTTTGACCACGGCCACCGCGTGCAGCAATGCCGAAACCGGCGTCGGCGCGACCATTGCTGCCGGCAGCCAACGGTGGAAGGGCATCAGCGCGGCTTTGCCGGTGCCGAAGACGAACAGCAGCAGCAAAATGCTGAGGATGCCTTCGTCGGTTCCTTCGGGGAAGACGCCACCGGGACGGAATTCCAATGTGCCGGCGAGGGTGTAGGTCCAGATGGTGGCCAGCAGCATGAACGCCACCGACGTGCCCATCAAAATGCCGAGGTAAATGCGGCCGGCGCGTTTGGCGGCGGCGGTGCCGGCGTGAGTGACCAGCGGAAAGGTGGCCAGGGTTAGGACTTCATAGAAGACGAACAGCGTGAACATGTTCGCCGCCAGCGCGATGCCGAGGGTTGCGCTGATGGAAATTGCGAAGCAGGTGTAGAACCGTGTTTGGTTGATCTCGCCGTGGCCGCGCATGTAGCCGATGGCGTAGGTCGCGGTGACCGGCCATAGGAAGGATGCGATTAAGGCGAAGATTAGGCCGAGAGGTTCCGGGCTTAATGCGAGTGCGAGTCCGGGGATTGGTTCGGCGAAGGTCAGCGTTGGCACTGCGACCGTGCTGGCGGCGGCGGCGACTTTGCCGAAGATTGCGGCTTCACCAAATCCGAGTTGATAAACGAAGCTGGCGACGATGGCGAACAGAATGCCGCCGAAGACCAGCATGGATCCGTCGCGCAGGTTCGGCGATTTGCGCGCGAGCAAAATGGCGACCGCAGCCAACAGAGGCGTTGGCAAAATCAGCTGCAACAGGAGGTCCGGGCTCAAGGCAACGCCTCCATTAATGCTGCGGTCGCCTGGTCGGCGATGCCGAAGGAAAGTTCAGTGTGCAGGCCGAAGTAGATGTTGGCCGCGGCCAGCAACAGGATCGGGATCAGCATCGCCAGCGGTGCTTCGCGAATTTCGCGCGTCACCGGCACCGAGGTGCGGCCGTTGACCACATCGGTGCGGCCGTCGTCGGACGGCTTGTACATATACGCGGCTTCCAAAATGCGGCCGATGTACAGCAACGCCATGAACGAACCAACCAGCACCAGCAACGCAAACGGCCACAGCCCAGCTTCGAGCGTGGCGGTGACCAAGTACCACTTACTAATAAAGCCGGCGGTTCCGGGAATGCCGATCAAACTCAAACCGGCGACGGTGATCGCCGCCATCGTCAGCGGCATTTTGCGCCCCAACCCGCGGAAGGATTCGATGCGCGTGGCGCCGACGCGATACATCACTGCGGCCAGCGCGAGGAACAACGCGCCCTTCATCATCGCGTGATTGAATATGTGTGTGATCGCCGCGCTGACGCCGGTGTGATTGGCCAAACCAATACCGAGCACGATGTAACCGATCTGCGCAACGCTGGAATAAGCCAACATGCGCTTGACGTTTTTCTGGAAGATCGCGACCAGTGATGCCGAAAGAATGCCGGCGCATCCAAGCGTGACGAGGATGACGTCGTAGGGCATCGCGCCGAGGGCGAAGCTCAAGCCGAAGATGCTGAGCAGGAATCGCAGTAGTGAATAAACTGCGACTTTGGTGGCGGTGGCGGCGAGGAAGGCGCTGACCACCGACGGCGCGTAGGCATAAGCGTTCGGCAGCCACAGGTGCAGCGGGAACAGCGCAACTTTAAGTCCGAAGCCAACCGTGACGAAAGCAAAACCAACGCGAATAGTGCGCGTATCGGCGACCGCCGGCAGCCGCTGCGCCATGTCGTCCATGTTCAGCGTGCCGGTCATCATGTACAGATAACCGACGCCGATCAAAATGAAGGTCGCGCCGATCGAACCCATGATTAGGTACTGATACGCAGCGCTCAATCCGCGGCGGTCGCGGCCCATGCTGATCAGCGCGTACGACGACAGCGACGACACCTCGAGGAAGACGAATAGGTTGAACGCGTCGCCGGTGATTGTCATGCCGGCGAGGCCGGTCAGGCAGAGCAGGAAGACTGCATAAAAAACCGACGTGCGCCGTTCCGGGATTTCGGCTTTGACGCTGCGGCGTGCCGAACCAAGTACCAGCGCGGCGATTGCGGTGACGATGATCAGAACTAATGCGCCGAGCAGATCAATGCGTAATTCAATCCCCCACGGCGGCGCCCAACCACCGAGGTGATAGCGCACCGTGCCGTTCTGCAGAATTTCGCGCAACAGCAACGCGGCAACGCCAAAGGATGCCCATGCTGCACCCTGCGCAAGCACGCGCGCCACGTTGCCGTTGCGGAAGATTGAGCAGATCGGTGCCGTCAGCAGCGGGATGAGGATGACGAGTACCGGCAGGTGATCCATCCAACTCATAGATCCTCTCCCTTGTAGTCATCCATCGCGTTGTCGAGGCGTTGGATGTCGTCTTCTTCGACGCTGCCGTATGCCTCGTTGATGCGAATGGTCAGCGCCAGGCCGACCGAGGTTGTGGCGACGCCGACGACGATTGCCGTCAGCATCAGCACGTGTGGAACTGGGTTCGAGTACACCTCAACACCGTCGGTCACGATCGGCGCGCTGCCGCCGGCGACCTTGCCCATTGCGATGTACAAAATGAACACCGAGGTTTGGAACATGCCCAAACCGACCATCTTTTTCACCAGATTGCCCTGCGCGATGACGACGTAAAAGCCGGCCATCATCAAGAACACCGAAAGCACGTAGTTGTACATCTCAGTTGGGCAAAGTGGGCCGGCGCAATCCGGAGAATGCGTAGAAGATGGTGAGAATGACGGCGAACACCGCAACGCCGACGCCGAGTTCAATCAGCAGAATGCCGAGGTGTTGGCCGTGCACCGGGTCGTGACCCAGCGCGTTGTAGTCGAGGAAGTTTTTGCCGAGCAGCATGCATGCCACTCCGGTGCCGGCGTAAAGTAAAACGCCGACGGCCGACAAGCGGAACAGCCATTGCGGTGGTAGTACGCGGCGAACATCTGCTTCGCCGAAGACCAGGTCGTAAATAACGAAGCCGGTTGCAAAAATCACACCCGCTTGGAATCCACCGCCGGCGCCGTAATCGCCGTGGAACTGCACGTACAGCGCGTACAGCAAAATGAAAGCGATCAAAACTTTGACCGGTACGCGCAGCACCAGGCCGTCGCCAATTGCTAGTCGACCTTGTTTGGGGTATTGGCTTTCGCGGATGCCCAGCAGCAGCAACACCGCTAATCCGGCGGTGAAGATCACCGTGGTTTCACCCAGCGTGTCGTAACCGCGGTAACTCGCCAACACCGACGTCACCATGTTCGGCACGCCGATTTCAGTCGGCGAATCGTTGATGAATCGCGGCGCCATGTGTTGATGCACCGGCGCCATCGGATCACCGAATGCGGGTACGTCGGTCAGTCCGTAAAGCAACGCCGCACCGGTGATGCAGACGACGACGAATGGCAGCAGCGGACTTCGTCGGCGTTTGCTTTCGAAGCGGCCGGTTAGGCGTAATGTGCTGAGCATTAGCACGGTGGATATGCCGGCACCGACCGCTGCTTCGGTGAACGCGACGTCGACCGCGTCCAGCGTCATGAATAAAACTGCGGTCAAGAAGCTGTAAATACCGAACAGCATGACCACGGCGAACAAGTCAACCGTGCGAATCGCAACCAGCGAAACGAACACCAAAAACGCCATCAACACCACGTTGATCAACATGTCGATGCTCATTCGCCGCCCTCCTTTTCATCCGCCGTATAAGGCGTTTGACCGTCGCGCAGCGCCGCTTTGACCATCGCGTGTGTGGCGGTTGGGTTGGTGAACAACACGAACAACAACACCGCGAACAACTTCAGCGTGTCGATCGACCAACCGGTTTGCAGCATCACGCCGGTAAGCAATAACGGCGCCGCCAGCGTTTCGGTCACACTTGCCGCATGCACGCGCGCGAAAAAATCGGGAAGGCGCAACACCCCCACAGAGCCCGAGATCGCAAAGAAACCGCCAAATAGGAAGCAAACCCAGCTGAGGACATCCAACGCCATGCTCATCGGATTTCCTCCGTCTTCGAGATCTCGAGCTCGGAGCGGTCGCGTTCAAAGAAACGCATGATTGCGACCGTGCTGACGAAGTTCACCAGCGCATAAAGCAACGCCACGTCGACGTAACTATTCCAACCCAAGCCATAACCACCGACCGCGATCAACAACACCGTGTTGGTGCCGAACATGTTCGTCGCCAACATGCGGTCGTATGCAGTCGGTCCGCCGTAGGCGCGGATCAAAGCCAACACCATAGACATAAAGACTGCCAGCACGGCGGCGAGGATCATGATTACATCTTCAGCTTGCGTATCCTTCGTTCCATCTCGCCGTCTTGAAGTTCAGCGAGGTTTTCCTTGGTCAAACAATGAACGGAAAGATGATCTTCACGTGCGCCGGTCGTCAGAGTTCCAGGGGTAAGAGTGATGGAGTTGGCGTATAGCGTCTTCTTCAACGGCGTCGCGATTTCGGTATCGACGCGCTCCCACTTGGGGTGAATCGGCAACTCCGGATCCCAAATACAGCGAACCACGGCAAGGTTCGCGCGGATGACGGCACCAAATAACCAGAATAGATATCCCACCAGCCCGAGGCTGATGCGCATGAAACTCGCCTCGTTGTCGGTGTCGTCCATGCGGCTCATAAACCACACAACAAGCAACACCGATGCAAACCCCAAGCCTAACAGCAGAGCTGTGAAGTGCCCTGACAGTAGCAGCCAGAACAGGCACAGAAACAGGGTGAGGATGAGGTAGTACACGGCGGCGGTCTCCGATGAGATCGGTGCCACCTACTGGTAATTCAGAAGACTAGCTCCCGCCAGTGGAAAGTTGGGCGTAGGTGCGCCAAGCATCGCCGAGCACGACGGGGTCGATGCCGCCGGGCATGACCACAAAGCGATAGCGCAGTCGCAACGTCTCGCCTTTTTTGAGCTCAAAGCGTTCGCCGGCTTGCGGGAAGGTCGGCTGAAACCATGGCAGCTCGGGATAGGTGACAATGTCGGCCGGGTGCTCGGGGTTATCGGGATGTTCGAGGATTGCCAGCGTGGTTAACCTGCTGCCGCCTTGCCAAACACCGCTTGCCGCCGACCACGCCGGTTGGGTTGAGTCGTGGCGCGGCGAGTTTGAAAGTTGCAAATCTTTCACAGGCGCCAAGCGCACGTTTAAGCCGCCGTATGTGTTGGTTCCGCGTCGCGCCAAGCTGACGCCATCCTCAAGCGCTTTGAAGCTTAGGTCTAGATCAACGGTCTTGCCGAATAAGCCATCACCAAGCAAAAGCGTGACCTCCGCAGTCTCGCGCACGATCGGAGTTTGGTCTTCCCACATCCATTGATTGACCGCTTTAATGCCGACGTGATCGCCGCGCCGCACCGACATCGGTCGTCCGAGCGGTCGCGAAAATACGCGTTGCAGTGCATGTAAATCCCCCACCTGATCGCCGTACTTGACCTCGGGCCACGCCCAGTAAATGCCGCGATGATGCGGGTGGTCGTGACTCCAATCCAAGGTCAGGTCTTCGCCGTCCAAACCGCTGAGCGGGTGAATGTAGCCACTGCGCGGCACCGCGTACTTGCGATTACCCTCGGCGATTTGCTCCATATAACCGGCCGGCGGATTGACCTTTTCACCGAGGTATGTGAACGCCGGAGTCGGGTAAAGATCGAACTGATAAGCCCCGCCGCTACTGCTGACGCCGTGCACGCCGGCGCTGTAATAACTGCTTGCCGGCCGCATTTTGAAAGTCCACGCGTGCTGGCATGGTAGATCGTTGATGCCGATCGACGAGGTATCAATGGTCAAGCGCCCGTTGCTCCACGTCCACGGCAGGTCGCGATCCAATCCAAGCAAACGAACCTCACTATCCTTACCCGGCCGCGGCGTGGTGAGCTGCAGCTCGGCGCCGGGCCAATCCATCGCGATGGCGTAAAAGTTGCCGTGATTGCGCGTATAAGCAACCGTCTGCCATTGCGAGCGATATCGCGCGTTGAGCCCATTTTGCGAGCCGTGCTGACTGGTGAACAGCACCTCCGTCGGCACGATGTGCTTGAGCCCGTCTTCATGCGCCCAATGCAAACGCGCGACGGCTTGGTGCGTGCTTTCTTTGAAGTCGACGCGAATCGGCACGCGTTCGCCGGCGGTCATGTAGCAGACTCCGGGCTTGCCGGATTGAGCCACTCCAAAATTGCCGATCCACATCGTCGCCGAGTCATCGGCTTCCAGTTCGAATAGGTAGGCGCCATCGGCCGGCGCCTCGATAAAGCCGGTCCACTGCGCTTTGAAATGGTCAGGCTCGATGCGGTCGGCCGGCGAATTGCGCACCCAATCAAAATCAATGTTGGCATCGACTCGCTCGACATCGGAACGCACCCACTCTCCTAAACGCTTGGCCGGCCTCGCGCCGTAAATGGCTTCGTCGTTGACCGCGATCCAAGTTCCAAGTTGACGCAACCGCTCCTGCTGCAGCAACGGAATTTGACCATCGGCGCCCGGCCCGACGTTGAGCAACATGCCGCCGCCGTGACTGACGGCGCGAGCGAAATAATGAATCAATTGATCCGGCCGCAGGTAAGCGTCGAGCTTTTCATTGCGGTTCAAACCAAAGCTGCGCCCCAAGCCACGGCACTCGGCCCACGGACGATCCCCGGGAGGGGCGCCGGCCGAATATTCGGGAGTGCGGAAGCCAACTTTGGATCCACCGCCCCAGCGATCGTTCACCGCGAGATCATCCGGGCAGCCGGACTCGGTGTACAACCAGTTCAAAAGCTCCGCACTTTTCCACGTGCTGGCCGGGTGATCCCATTCGCCATCGGAAAAAATCACCGCCGGTTTGTAGCGCGACATCACGTCCTTGAACTGCGGGATCATGTGCTCAGCCACGTAACGGTCGACGTCGTTGTTTTCGCGCTTATTGGCCCAGGCGTAAATTGGGTGATTCCACTCGGGCAGCGAGTAGTACAAACCCATGCGCAGACCCACCTCGCGGACGGCGTCGGTCAGCTCGCCGACCAAATCTCGCTTCGGACCGACCTCGACCGAATTCCACGGAAAGCCGCGCGACTCGGATGCGTGCTTGCTCGGCCACAACGCAAAGCCGTCGTGATGCTTGGAGGTCAGCACCACATATTGCGCGCCGGAAGCATGGAACAGCTCGGCCCATTCAGCGGCGTCAAAGAGTTCGGCTTGGAACTTCGGCGCCAAATCTTCATAGGTGAAGTCTTCGCCGTAGACGCGTTTCAAATAATCAATTCGCGGCTGATCGCCGGACTGCAATCCGCGCAAATACCACTCGGCGTATTGCTCCTTGCCGCTCCACGACGGCACCGAATAAACGCCCCAGTGAATGAAAATGCCCAACTTCGCATCGCTAAACCACTGCGGGAACGGCCGCGCCGCGAGTTCGTCCCACGAGGGTGTTTGCTGCCCCGCCGCAGGGCTAGAGAACGCCAAAACCAACAGTGCACCGGCCGCGAACATTTTCATGTGCGGATGCTATCACCTTATGCGAACCGTGCGCCCAGACTGTTAAGATGAAATCGCCCGCCCTCAATATTGATTGCTATGACCCCTCCAACATCGCCGCCGCAAATATCCGGATGGAGACGGAGACTCAGCAGTCGCCAACTTGCCGACATACTCATTTTGCTGACTATGGTGGTGTTGGCGGTCATCGGGTTTTGGATAGAGGCTCCGTGGTGGCTCGCGACTTGCTTTTTCCTCATTGTCATCTGCACCTTCCTGGCGCTGCGTGCAAACGAGCATCAGATCAAGCAATTGCACGAGCAGGAATGCGACCCCTCCTGCATTAGCTTCGGCGGGTCATTTCTTTACATGGCGGCTTATTATTCGCCACTGGCATTCATCGTTTTTTATCACTTCTTCAATGCGCTGGAAATCGGCCCGGCCAGCTTCGCCGCAGCGCTGGTTTTGGTATTGATTTTGCGAGTCTATCTGTTCCCGTTGCTGATGACGCCGTCGTTGACGCGCTACCCGGAAAAGGAAAATCGCTTAAAGCAGATCGCCGGTGACTTGATGAGTCGAGCCGAGTCCATGAAGTGCCCCGTCATGGTCGCCGACCGATTCAAAACCGTCGAAGATGACGAGGAAGAGGAACAAGAATCCGACGAGCCCGAGCTCAATGCTTTTGCCTGCGGCATCCGCAAGTCACGTCGCATCGTGATTTATTCCGACCTCATGGACCACTATTCGGATCAAGCAATCCGCGGCGTGCTGGCTCATGAAATCGCTCACATTTACCACCGTCACATCCTGCAAAAGCTGTACATCGGCATGCCGCTGTGGGCGGGCTTGATCCTCTACATGCGATCCAACAGTCCCTACCAATGGACCGTGTTCGGGATTGGCATGGCAGGGCTTTTGGTTTTCATCAAAAAGCTATCTCGAATCCATGAGTATCAAGCCGACCGCAAGGCCGCCGAATGGGTCGGCAGCGAAACCATGCTGGAAACCTTCGACAATTTCGGTGAAGATTACGACGGCAACTGGTTGGACCGCTTGCTATGGAGCCATCCCAATCATCAGCAGCGCAAGGACGCGATCTTAAAATTGAATCATGTTTGATATTCCAATTTGGCGACGCTGGATCGCCCACCGCAGTCTCAACCTCGCGTTTTTGATTGGCGCGGGGGTGAGCTGGTTTTTTTATAGCATGCAAATCGACCTGAGCACTCCGGCGAGATTGCTCGGCTATGGACTGGTCTATTTCGTCTTTCTGTTGCTCAACGCCAATACATTTCAGTTAGAGCAACTCAAGATCAACGATGCCATTCCCGCGAGTTACCCCTATCCACTCGCGCTGCGGCGATCCTTGGCGGACACTCTATCCGCGCTTTTGATTTTCTGTTTTTTGGCATTTAGTGATCGCCAAATCGAAGCGTGGGTGGTTGCAGCCGCGATGGTGGCGATGTTTATCGTCCACTTTTACATCGCTCCCATACTCACTTTGTCGACACTGATTCGACGGCCTGACTTAGAAGCAAAGCTCTCCGGTTTCGCGCCCGATCTCGTGCAGCGAGCCGAAAATATGAATTGCCCCATTTATGTGCGCGATCCGATTTCATCTCCAGGCTTAGACCTGGGCGAAGACGGCGACGACATTCCCGTCAACGCCAGCGCTTATGGATTTGGAAGAATGCATTGCATTGTGTTGCATGCGGAAGTGGTCGAAAACCTTCCTATTGCCGTCAACCGCGGACTGCTTGCTCACGAGATTGCGCATGTGCAATTAAATCATGTGGCTAAGGAGTTGGTTGGGCTGGCAATCCCGTGGTTGGCATTAATCGCATTAGCCCATTTCGGTGAGGTAAACACGCTGTGGCTGGCGGTTTCATTCGGTTTCTTGTTTGTACCTTCCACCTGGCAATCGCGGCGCCATGAATTCCAAGCCGATCGGCTGGCGGCCAATTGGATTGGCGTCGACACCATGATTGAGACCATCGAAAGCCTACCTGCCGACAACAGGGAAGATAATATGAAGGACGCAATCCGGCGCAGTCACCTAACGCATGTTGTGCGCATAGCGGCGCTGCAGTTCGGGCAACCGCTTAAGCCCGCGCCCGCTCGCGATAACGACCCGGCGAACTCCCCTTCCACTGACTGAAGGCGCGGACGAAGGAATTGGGTTCGGTGAAGCCGAGCAGGAAGGCGATCTCGTTTTGCGGGAGTTCGGATTGAGTTAAATAATGCGCGGCTAGATCTTCGCGTACTTGGCGCAGCACCGATTGAAAGCTCAGCGATTCGACCGCGAGCTTGCGTTGCAGCGTACGTTTACTCATCCCCAACCTCGCGGCGACGTCTTCAGCAGCGCTTTCGCCACTGGGCAGCGATTCATGCAGCGCTGCGGTGACGCGGTCGGCGGTTGATGCGCTTGCATCCAAATCCTTCAGCCGACGGTTCAGCTTTTCGCTGAAGAATTGCCACATTCCCTCATTGGATGTAAGGAACGGAAGATTGGCGTCGGCGGCGGAAAAGCTGAGGCTGACTTGGCGCCCGCGTTTGATTTCACATCCGAAGTACTTTTTGTACGGTGCCGGATTCTGCGGAAGGCTTGGAACCTTAACCTCAATGGGTTGAATGTTTTTGCGCGTTGCCAAGCGCGCGAGTTGAGTAAAAAACACCGCTTCGGTTAAGCCAAGCACGGCAGGCAGCGGTTTTTCGTTGCCATAACATTGGACCTTTAACCGTGTGGTCCGGCGCGTGATCTCCAAATCCAAAACCCAAGGCCCGATTAACGGCTTGTACTTCTGTAGTCGTTGCAGCGCCTGATTGAAGTTGACGCTGCACAGGCTTGCAAAAATCGCTGGATCGAAGACTTCGGCGCTCAGTTTCTCGGCCATTCGCAGCGGGAAGTCGTCGCCACCCACCACGAAAATTCCTTCCCAAATGCGGAAGTATTCGGCGGGGGTGACTTTTACTTCTTCGCGGTTCCACAAGTCGGCGGGCATGCCGGCCGCGGCCAAGACCTCCGCCGGGTCAAGCTGCAAGTCAACCAACAGGATTTTCCAACCCGGCGAAACTACGAATTTACTGGCACGCTTCATTTTCAGTGGCTCAAGCCATTATGCCTTTTCCATGAACTTGCGCGACATCTTCAGCACGGTGCGGCGTGGCAAAAACGGAACCAACCAATTGAGTTGGAAGCGTAGCCCGGCTTCATTGATGGCGACCAGCTTGCCTTTTTCCATTGCTAGATATCCGCATTCGGCAACCGATTCGGCCGACTTCGCCTTGTCGAAAGCCTCCACTCCGTCGAGGTTGGCGGCGTCGGCAAAGCCGGTGGCGACGGCACCCGGGCATAGCGCGGTAGCAGTTACGCCGGTGTCGCTGAGCTCTTCGGCCAACGCTTGGGTGAATGAGGTCACGTAGGCTTTGGTGGCGAAATATACGGCTTGCAGCGGACCGGGCAGGAAGGATGCGGTCGACGACACGTTGAGTGCCCGCCCGCGCTTTCGCTGCACCATGCCCGGAAGGTAAAGATGGGTCAGCGAAGTCAGGCTGGTCATGTTGACCTGCATCATTTCCAGCTGGCCGTGCAAACCCTGCTCGTGAAATTTGCCATAGCCGCCGAAGCCGGCGTTGTTGATCAGCACGTCAATGGTGATCCCAGCCAGCTCGGTTTGATCAAAAATTTCTTGCGCCGCTTCCGGCTTGGCCAGATCTGCGGCGATCACCGCAGCCTGAATTCCGTGGGCCAGCTCCAGCTCATTCGCCAACTTTTCCAGTTTGTCTTTGGATCGAGCGACCAGCACCAAGTTGCCGCCTTTTTTCGCGTGAATGCGTGCCAGCTCCAAACCAATTCCGCCGGACGCACCCGTGATCAATGCAGTGTTGTTTTTCATCTTTGAACTCCTCTCGCATCGCGAGTGCCCAAAGATTACGCCATCAAAGCGCGCCAACCGATCGCCGATCGCGCCAAGTCTTTATCAAATCGCGCCACCCTGCGTCACTATACTCTTGTCTTGTGCGATACCAATTCGCCACTCGATACGATACCATTTCGCCAAACGAGGGGTAAAATTATGGCATCAATGTCCACTTCCAGGTGATGACGCGCAGCACGCCGTCGACGGTGCCGGAGACTTTGGCGGTTAGTTGATCGTGCTCGCGGAAGTATTCGATGTGGGTTGGGAAGTCGTGCTCTTCGTTAACGAAGATTGCGCGTCGCGGCTCGAGGGTTTGCAGGATGAACTCGGCCGGAGCTTGGTTGGAGGGGAATGCCCGGTACACGACTTCGCCATCGCGTTCGACGATTTCTAAATGCTCTAAGCTGAAGCCACCGTCGGCGCTGCAGTCGCGGTGGGTGCCGACCATGACGCCATTACGCGGAGCAAACCAACCTTCTTCTTGCACCGCTTTTTTATTCGACGCGCGCCAATGGCCGGCCAGCCAGCGCAGCTGGTTGATTTTTGATTCACCATTTTCCGTCGGCATTTTGGCGCCGATTTCGGAACGCCAGTCGTGCAGCAGCTTCAATAATTCATCACGTTTTTGCTTGTGCTGGGGTGCTAAATCGAATTGCTCACCGGGGTCGACGTCTAAGCGATACAACTCAACGCGCCCGCTGTCGAACCACTCGATCAATTTCCAATTGCCATCGCGCACCGCGCTGCCGGGTTGGCCGCCTTGATTGCCGTAATGCGGGTAATGCCAAAAAATCGGCCCGCGTTTGTATTCATCATGACCGAGCAAGGGTCCGACAAAATTGACGCCATCGACGTGCTGCGCCGGCGTTTCTTCAATTCCAACTAAACGCAAAATGGTCGGATAAAAATCAGGGCTGGTCACGATCGCATCGCACACCGGCTTCTGCTTCACCGACGTATCCACCGACGTCATGCCCTCGGGCAAGCGCACGATCAACGGCTCTCGAATTCCGCCTTCATACAACCAACCTTTGCCCGCGCGCAACGGCAAGTTACTGGTCGGGCTTCCTTCCGACGTCGACAAGCCGCCGTTATCGGAAGTGAAAATCACAATGGTGTTTTTATCTGCGCCGGTCTCAGCCAACGCATCCATCACCGTGCCGACTGCTTGATCCATTGCTTCCACCATGCCGCCATAAACGGCGTGGTTCTGCACCATGCGCACGCGGCGCTCACCCTCCACACCCCATGCTTCGGGTGGTGCAGTCTTGCGTTTTTCCAAATACTTCTGCTTCAAATCCTCGCGCGCCATCAGCGGTGTGTGCACCGAATAGAACGACAACATCGCAAAGAATGGCTGATCGGTGTGCGCACGGATGAAGTCGGCGGTTTCATTGGCCAAGCGCTGCGGCAAATGCTCGCCGTCGGGACCGTCTTCTAAGCGATCGTTTCCGTAAGGCGAGAAGTAACGCTTGCCGCCGTATGGCCCGCCGCGAGTGATGCCGCCTTTATTGAAATCAAAGCCCTGATCCTCGGGCCAAAAACCTTCCGGCCCCAAATGCCACTTGCCGGCAAAAAACGTCGCGTAACCGTTTTGCTTTAACGCCTCCGCCAACGTGACTTCTTCATGCGCCAGCCGATCCGAATACGGCGCCGGAAGCAGCGCAGTTCGGCGTTTCCACTTCTCCGGCTGATTGCCACCGCTCGGGCTGATGTAATCAGTAATGCCCACTCGCACCGGATACTTGCCGGTCATGATGCTCGCGCGCGTCGGGCTGCAAACCGGGCACGATGCATACGCGTTGGTGAAGCGGGTGCCGCCGTCGGCCAAGCGTTGAATGTTCGGTGTGTCGTAGAAGGTGTTCGGGTTATTCGGCGACACGTCCATGTAACCAAGATCGTCAACGAGAATGAAGACGACGTTTGGACGAGGCAATCCTTGCTCCTGTGCCATTGCGGGCGCGACGAGCAATGCGGCAACGCTTAAGAGCAGGGTTCTCATTTTTCACCCTCCGCCGAATCGTCACCGTAAAACGCTTGCAACTCACCCAGTTTCTGAGCCAACTTCACCGTCAGGTCGGTGTACTCGGGCTTACCGTACAAATTGTTCAACTCATCCGGATCTTCGTGCAAGTCGAACAGCTCCCACTCGCCGGCCTGGTAATAACGAATCAGCTTATAACGGTCGGTGCGAATTCCATAATGCCGTTGCACCATATGCACCGCCGGGAATCCGTAGTAATGGTAGTAGATGGAATCGCGCCACGGTTCGCTGATGGTTGCCACCGCTTCCACCGCACCGTCACCCACGACGGCATCGTTGGTTGTGCCATCACCAACGGCGTAAACGCCACGACTGTGCAGTAACGGCATCAGCGACATTCCTTGCATGTCGGTCGGAGCATCCACACCGGCAGCTTGTAAAAACGTCGGCGCGTAATCGAGGTTTTGCACCAGGTTCAAGTTCACCGCGCCCGGAGGAGTCACGCCTGGCCAACGCACAACTAATGGCATTTTCAGCGACTCTTCGTACATCCAGCGCTTGTCGTACCAGCCGTGATCACCGAGGTAAAAACCTTGGTCGGACGCATAAATCACAATCGTGTTTTCCGCCAAGCCGGCTTCGTCTAAATACTTCACAATTTCGCCGACGCTATCGTCGACCGCCTTCGACGTACGCAAATAATTCTTCATGTAGCGCTGATACTTCCAGCGCACCAAATCCTTACCTTGCGGATTTGTTTCATAAAACGCTTTGTTCTTTTCCGCATAACCCGCACGCCATTTTTCCAACTGCTCCGGCGTCATCTTCTTCAAATTGCGGAAGCCGGACTTATCCGTCGCAATGCCCGACATGGTTTCCTCGCGCGGATCCAAAAACAAATCGTACGCGGCATTCATATGCCGATCGATTTCCATCTCCTGCTGACTGGCCGGACTGGCGTTGTCGGCGTAATCATCAAACAATGTCGCCGGCTCGGGCAACTCGACGTCATCCCACAAGTTCAAATAACGCAGCGGCGGCATCCAATTGCGGTGCGGCCCCTTGTGTTGCGCCATCAACAAGAACGGCTTGCCATCCTGGCGCTGTTGCTCCATCCAACCGATTGCCATATCGGTAATCAAATCGGTGCAATAACCCTCGACCGTGCGCCGCCCCTCCGGCGAAATGAACACCGGGTTGTAGTAATCGCCCTGACCGGGAAGGATGTCCCAATAATCAAAGCCCTGCGGGTCGGTATGCAAATGCCATTTGCCGATCATCGCCGTTTGATAACCGGCCGACTGCAGCAACTTTGGGAAGGTCATTTGATCGCCGTTGAAGCGATTGCCGTTGGCCATGAAACCGTTTTCATGACTGTGCTTGCCGGTCAGAATCACCGCGCGGCTCGGCCCGCAGATCGAGTTGGTGCAAAAGCTATTGCGAAACAACATGCCCTGCGACGCCAGCTTGTCGATATTCGGCGTCGGATTGATGTCGGCGTAGCGCGTACCGTAAGCGCCAATCGCGTGCGGCGCGTGATCGTCGCTAAAAATGAAGACGATGTTCGGTTGTTGCGCGGCGGCGTCCGCCCCTTGGCCGGAAGTTTGGGCGGAAGCAAGCGGCGCCATCGCCGCGACGTGCAGGGTAAGCAGAGTTAGAGGGAGCAGTCTCATTGGCTGTGGGGTCCGCCCAAGTTAGCAGTTATGCTCGGGATGATGCGTATGGCCCCCCTCCTTTTGTTGGCGTATCTGCCCCTGGCAGCCCTTTCGCCACTCGGCAGCGCCGCATCGCCGCCGACCACCCAAGCCGACGCCACCGGCAGTTCCGAAATTGATCCGGGCCCGCCCAACATCGTTTTCATCATTGTGGATCAAATGCGCGCCGACTTCCTCGGCTGCGTCGGCAATGAAGCGGTACACAGTCCACACCTAGATCGATTCGCCAAAGAAGGTGCGCGATTTGCCCGTGCTTATGCATCCACACCGTCGTGCACCCCGGCGCGCGCTGCGATTCTGACAGGCCAGTCGCCGTGGAGTCACGGCATGATCGGCTACGGTCAAATTGCCGAGCGCTATCCAATTGAGCTGCCGCGGCTGATGAACGAAGCCGGTTATCACACCTATGCGATCGGCAAGCAGCACTTTCATCCGCAGCGCAATACACACGGCTATCAAGGAATGGAGCTCGACGAGGGCGGACGGCGTCGGGATCCGGGCTTTGTTTCGGACTACCACCTGTGGTTCGAAAAAGCCAGCGGCGGCAAGGATCCCAACGCAACGGGATTGGGTTGGAATGACTATCGCGGCAAGGCCTATCACTGGGCGGAGGAGCTTCATCCCACGGCTTGGACCGGTGATCGCGCGGTCAAATATTTGCGCGAGTACGACCTCGATCAACCGCTGTTCTTAAAGGTCAGCTTCTTCCGGCCGCATAGTCCATACGATCCGCCAGCGTCGTTTCTGGACAAGGTGAACCTCGAGTCGGTGCCGTCGGCAGTAGTGGGTGAATGGTCGGAAGCCAAGTTTGGTCGCTTCCATGAGCCGGAGAAATTCACCGCACCGCGCAACAACTTGGGCGATGAAATTACTCGCACGTCGCGGGCAGCTTATGCGGCAAGTATTTCCTTCATTGACAAGCAAGTTGGACGAATCGTTGACGAATTGAAATCGCGCAGCATGTTGAACAATACGCTGCTGATCTTCACCTCCGACCACGGCGACATGCTCGGCGACCATCACTTGTGGCGAAAAACTTATGCCTACGAGGGCTCGGCCGGAATCCCCATGCTGATGTATTGGGGCGACAACGTAATGCGTGCGCCGCGCGGTCAACTGCGCAATGAGTTAGTGGAACTGCGCGATTTACTTCCCACTTTTTTAGACGCGGCCGGCGCGGCGGTTCCGGAAGAAGTGGAAGGCTTGTCGATGCTGTACCCGGTAAAGGGATTGCGCACTGCGTGGCGTTCGTGGTTGGATCTAGAGCATTCCACTTGTTATTGGCCGGGGAATAATTGGACCGCGTTGGTCGATGCGCGATGGAAGTACATTTTTCACGCGCATGACGGATCCGAGCAATTGTTTGATTTGCATGCAGATCCACAGGAGCTGAACGATTTGGCGACCGATCCGCAATACGCCAGCGAGTTGGCGTCATGGCGTGGGCGCATGGCCGAGCATTTGGCACCGCGCGGCGAGGAATGGGTGAAGGATGGAGCGCCGGTGATTCGCAAGCGCGGCAAAGCGCGAAGTCCGAATTATCCGAAACCGCCTCAAGCTGAAACCGAAATAGCTTCGCCCAAGTCGGTGAGTGGTATTTATCCGCATCTAGCATTCTTTAATGACGAAAACGAATGCGGCACCGGCGCACTTGTGCCATGGGCGAATCGCTTGTGGGCGGTGACCTATGCACCGCATGCGCCGCGCGGATCTTCGGACAAGTTGTATGAAATTACTCCCGATCTGGATTTGATTGTACGCCCCGAATCAGTGGGCGGCACGCCGGCAAACCGCATGATTCATCAGGAATCGGAGCAGTTGTTCATCGGTCCTTATGCGATCGACAAGACTGGCAAAGTACGCGTGATTCCGTACGGCAAAATGCTTGGACGGCCGACCGGCAACGCGCGCCATTTGACCGATCCGGCGAACAAGATTTATTACGCGACGATGGAAGAAGGCTTGTACGAAGTGGACGTTCACACTTTGGAAGTCACAGAGCTTTACGCCGACAATCACCGCAGTAATCCCGGCGCGCAGTCACCTCCGCAAAATGGTCCGGTTGCGCCGCCATCGAATTTGCCCGGCTATCACGGCAAGGGTTTGTACTCGGGTCAGGGTCGCGTCGTCTATTCCAACAACGGCGAAAAAGGTCCCGATGTGTTCACCAATCCGTTCACGCCGTCTGGCGCGTTGGCCGAGTGGAAAGATGGCGAATGGAATGTGGTCTTGCGCAATCAATTCACCGAAGTCACTGGTCCGGGCGGGATTCACGGCAACGCCGACGCCGACAACGATCCAATTTGGAGTATCGGTTGGGACGCGCGCTCGTTGATCTTGATGATGCTCGATCAAGGAAAGTGGCATCGATACCGCTTGCCCAAAGCCAGCCACAGTTACGACGGCGCGCACGGATGGAACACCGAATGGCCGCGCATCCGCGACATCGGCGAAGACGATTTGCTGATGACCATGCATGGAATGTTCTGGCGATTTCCGCGCACCTTCTCGGCCAAGAACACTTCCGGCATCGCGCCGCGCTCCACTTACTTAAAAGTCATCGGCGACTTCTGCCGCTGGCAAGACCGCATCGTTTTCGGTTGCGATGACACGGCGCGCAGCGAATTCAATAACAAGCGCAAAGCTAAGGGCGTGATCGCCGCGCCGCAATCACAATCGAATTTGTGGTTCGTCGAGCCGGAGCAACTGGATCACATCGGGCCTATCTTTGCGCGCGGCGCAGTTTGGTTAAACGACCAAGTTGCGGCGAACGAGCCGTCCGACCCGATGCTAGTGAACGGCTTCCAGCGCAAGTCCCTGCATTTGGTTTCCGACCGCCCGGTCACCATTCACATCGAGGCCGACGCTAACGGAGACGGAAACTGGAAGCGGTATGAAAGTGTGCAAGTGGACGGCTACCAATGGCACGACTTGCTTCATTTCACAGGATCACAATGGCTGCGGCTAAGGTCGGATCAGGCTATGGAGGCCGCAACTGCGTGGTTCCAGTTCTCCAACCTTCGCAACTCGACCGAGCACGCAGTCTCGCCGTTCGAAAGAGCGGAAACCTTCCGGGAGATGGCCCGGCTTTATGAATCCGATGCGATCGGCGGCGTTATTCGAGCGCGCGGCGGCAACAAGCGCACGCTGCATTTTGCCGCCCGGAGCGCAAACGCAAAGGTCGGCTACTATGAGCTGGACGAAGATCTAAATCTTCGCGCGGTAGACGATGATCAAGCTTGGGACTGGCTGAAAGCAAACGCCGGAATCCCGGACCACCTCGGAGTCTTGGAGCATGACGGCGCGTCGCTGATTTACATCGACGACTCCGGTCATCGTTATCGTTTACCTACCTTAAGCCCGAATGACCTGCCGTCAGTATCGCCCTTTAACGATCAAAATCAACCCGGACGACTTGGCTCCTTCCGCATTTGCCGCGAGGTTGCCACCGAACGCGATTTGTTTCATGCCGGCGGAAACTTTTATGAACTGCCGGCAAACAATGCCGGTGGCTTTGCCAAAATTCGACCGATTGCGTCACACAGGATGCATGTGTACGACTTTTGCAGCTATCGCGGATTGCTTGTCATGTCTGGTGTGAATATGGAGCGCGCGCGCAAGTATTCCAACCCGCATATCGTCCTCAGCGACGACAATAAGGCCGGGCTATGGGTTGGTGCGATCGACGACCTGTGGAAACTGGGCAAGCCCCAGGGAACGGGCATGTTGTGGCCGATGCTTGAGGAAGTTCAAGCCGATGAAAACTCACTGCCTTTTTTGATCAACGGTTTTGCGCAAAAGTCGATGTTCATGCGTGCCGCGGAAGAGTGCCAAATAACACTGGAAATCGATATTAGTGGCGAGGGCGATTGGCATGAGTACAAGAGCCTTGCGCTCGAAGGCGGCAAGGAATCCGTTCTCGAGTTTCCTGCAAGTTTTCATGCCTATTGGATTCGCGCGCGCCTTGACCGCACAACGCGGTGCATCGTGTCCTTGTCATTAAATTAGGTTTAGCCGCCTAATTTCAATTCCGTCGGCGCCCCCTGCGTGCGCATTTCTAGTTTGAGTAGTGGGTCGCCGGAGCCGGCGAAACGGCAGGTGAGTTTGGCTTTGTAGTCACCTTGCGGGACGAGCAGGAAGGTCGAGCTTTGGAAGACTTCGCCGGGTTGCAGCGAGGTGCCGAGTTCGATTTCGGTGCCGTTGATTTCGAGCAGGATTTCTTCGGCTGCGATTTTGTCGCCACAGGTCAGGATGAACTGCACTGGTTGCGAGGCGAAGGGATTGCTGACGGTGAACTCGGTCGACGTCGGCATGCCGGGTTGTTCACGGCGAGTATGGCGGCCTTTGAAGGAGTGGACTTCGCTGATGGTCCAGCCGTTCACCGTTTCGTGCAGAGTGAATTCGCGCTTGATGTCTTGCAGCGCCGGCAACATTTCGGCCGGGAAAACGTTGGCCATGCGCGCGGCCTCCCAGATGCGAATCTTTTCGAGGATGTTGTCACCGTTAGGGTTGGCGGCTATGACGTCGGGGCCGGTGACGAAGGCAAAGCCGGCGTTGAAACCGGCGGATCGCGCCATCAACCACTCGGCGTCTTCGATGCTGGTTTGCGCGGTCATCTTGAACCAACCCAACATGCGCGGCATTAAGTTGCGTTCGAAATAATGTTGGTTGAGCAAACGATAATGCGTTTGGCTTTCGCGGAAACCGGCATACCACGGCTCGCCCCAATTCATGCGCGTGTAGATGTGCCAAAAATAATGGCCGGGGTTGCTGGCGTCGTTGATCACCGCGCCGCGCAGCTCGGGCTTCAGCGCTTCGTACCACCATTGCGCCATCAGCGTGCGACCGTATTGACCGAGGCCGGTGGACCACATACCTTCTAAACCATCGAAGGAAATTTGGCGCAAACCGGTTTGATTAAACAGATCGGCGATGGTCTCGGCGACGCGTTTGCTTAAATCGTAATCGGTCAAGAAAGTGCGATAGGCGTGATCGATCAGCTTGTGCACTTCGGCGCCGACTTCATGCTCCAATGCGGTCGTTCCAAAAGCACCGCGCTTGCAACCCAGCAATCGGTCGCCGTCGACGTTTTGGTATTGGATCAATTCATCGCCGATACGTGCACAACGCAACGCGCCCTTATTTTCAAACCATCCGCCATCGACAACCACAATTTCATCGGTCTCGGCGTCGATGGATTGCATCAATTCGGTAGTGCCGACCTTGGCCAAACCGGGATCAGGCACCGGTGTGACCAGCGCGTCATTCGGAGTGATGAAATTCGTCAGCGTATGCACGCCGACGTCCACACCTTCGGCGCGTGCTTGATCCACGCACTTTTTCATCCCCTGCCAACCGTTCGGGAACTGCTTTGGATTTAACTCGAAGTTGCCCCACGTAGAAAACGGGCCGCCGTGATACAGATAGCGCAAGCCGGCTTTTTTGGTCAGCGCAATCGCGTCGGCGATGTTGTCTTCACCGAAACCGATGATCAAATAAGCCGCCGTCGCCGAGCGCGCGGTTTTTCCCCATTCCCCATCAATCATGGGATGCGGCAAACCTTCCGCCAACTCAATTTGGCCGATGGTTGCCAGCGTGTCGTCGACCGGGCAGCCAAACAACGCGATCGCCGAACCAATCAGTCCACCATCATTCACCGCCGGCGCGACAAAACGCGGATGGCCCCAATTTTCAATTACCCGCGCGCGCGACCGATCGCGCACATAAGCCTGAATGGTGCTGCCGAACTCCGCCGCCAACGCCGCATCGCCGCGATACAGCAACTTCGTTTCCTCACCCACGTCGACGTAATCGCTCTGCGCAAAAATGTTGTAGTTCGGCATCTGATCATGTTCGTGCTTGGCCGCGCCGCCCATGGTTTTGGCATTCAGCGCCTGCAAACCAATCGCAAACTTTTCACCGCGCACCACACCAATGGTCTCGCCAATAGTTTTGGAGATCGTCGTCGGATACGGCCCCCACATCAACAGTTCCGCTTCGACGCCATCGTTCAACTGCAGCGCGATCACTTCCATGCGTAAGTGACTGGGCTTGGCATCAAAGCGCATCAACACATCGCCGCCAGCAAAACTCAACGTGCCGACGCCGTCGGCAAACGCAAAAGCAATCGGGTTTTGGTAATCCCCCGCCACACGCAAACGCGCAATCGGTGCAGCTTGTGGTTCGGGCAAGTAGTTTTTGCCGTCGCGTAAATCCACAAACTGGGTGAAGTTGCCCTGCGCATCCACCGAAGTGGAAAAAGTGTCGGTCTCAAACGAAGTGACCTGCGCGCAGCAGGCCAGAGTGAGGATTGCGGCAATCATGATGATTCAAAGGTTGGAGGAACCGGTGGCGAATGGGGACGAACGCTGGAGGAATCGGTTACTTGTTCTGGAACTCAGCCAAAGCCTTGGCATGAAGTTCGCGCAGAGCTTTTAACTGCTCACCATCACGTCCGCGAATGTTGTGCTGCTCACTGATGTCCTCGGTAAGGTTGACAAGGAAAAACTTATGACGTTCATCCACGCTGGTCAGTCGACTGCGATCGGTATCGCGCGCATTGACGATCAACTTAAAGTCGCCGCGGCGCACCGCCCATTGATCGCTGACCACCCAATGCAAAACTTGGTGCGGCGTTTTTGCAGTCGGATTGTTTAACACCTCAACCAAGCTCTTGCCGTCGAGCTCCATTCCCGGCATCAGCGGGATGCCGGTGAGCTCGGCAAGAGTTGGCAGCCAATCGGTTGCATGAGCCATTTGATTGCGCACCGCTCCACCGTGGCCGCTTCCACCCGACCCGGCAGCACCCAATCCAGACCAACGCCCCGGCCAGCTAATCACCGCCGGTACTCGAATACCGCCTTCAAACAAACTGAACTTCGCACCGCGGTACGGCGCAGCCTGGCCACCGCCATAAAACGCCCGCTGTTCAGTCGAGTGACCATGGTCGGACTGAAAAACCACAATGGTGTTTTCACGCTGCCCCAACCGCTCGACCTCGTTCAAAATTTGCCCGATCTGCTCATCCATCGTCGCCAACAACGCCAAATAATCACGCCGCCGCTGCTCAAGGTCGGCGTACGCCTTGGTCGCATAATGATCACGCCACTTCGCTTTGGCCTGTAAGGGATAGTGTGGAGTATTGAACGGCAAGTACAAGAAAAACGGTCGCCGCGGCGGAGGCATGCGGCTATCGACCGACGCATCCATCAGCTTGTTGTGTTCTTCGTTCTCGCGCAAAAACGCGATCGACTCGCGCACGATCATGTCGCCAAAGTGAGTGCCGTCTTCGTAATAAACTTCGTCGCCGTTCCACAAATCGTGGCGATTCGGGCCGTTCCAATAAAAGAAGTGCGACCAGTTATCGATGCAGCCTTGGCGGTGACCAAAGTAGCGATCGAAGCCTTGCTTGAGCGGCGATTGGTCCAGCGTGGTGCCCAAGTGCCACTTGCCGATCAGCGCGGTGGTGTAGCCGGCTGCTTTAAAAACTTCGGCCATCGTGACCTCTTCCAATGGCAAGCCAGGACCGCCGGGCGATACATTTCCGGGCACGCCGCAACGCCACGGATAGCGACCGGTCAACAACGACGCGCGCGACGGCGAACAAATCGACGACGCGGCGTAAAACTGAGTGAATCGAATGCCGTCGGCGGCAAGGCGGTCTAGTGTCGGCGTGTAAACATCAGGCGTTCCATAAGCACCCATGTCCATCGTGCCTTGGTCATCGCTCAAGATGACGATGACATTCGGACGCTCCACTCCACCGCCCAATTGGAGGTTGTCGACGCCGTCCTGCTGCGCAGAGTTGTCAGCCGCGCAAGCCAACATCGCGGCCAGGATTGAGATTTGTCGGAAAATCTTCACGCCGCCGATTCTAAATCATTCTCTATGATGAACCCATGCCTGTGATTTCCTCCATCATTCTGTCACTCGCGATGGCCGCGTCGGCGGTGGCTGGGCTGCCTCAAGCCGGGGCGAACGAATCACAGTCTCCGGACTTTGACCGCGAGGTGCGGCCGATTTTGGCGGATAATTGTTTTGCCTGCCATGGGCCTGATAAGGAAGGGCGCAAAGGCAAGCTGCGTTTGGATCAGCGCGATCGCGTGATGGGAATTAGCGGCGGCGATGCGGTTGTGGTGCCTGGCGATCGCGAAGACAGCGAGCTGTGGTATCGCATCACCACTGAATACAAAGACGATTTGATGCCGCCGGCCGATCACGGCAAGTCGTTGACGGCGGAGGAGATTGAAATTCTCGGTAAGTGGATCGATAACGGCGCGCCGTGGGCCGAGCACTGGGCTTTCGTTTCACCAGTGAAGCCGGATACGCCGGAAGTCATCAACCGCGAATGGCCGCGCGGTGACGTCGACCGTTTTGTATTGGCCGAGTTGGAGCGTCGGCAGCTGCAACCGAATCATGAAGCGGAAAAGGCCAAGTGGCTGCGGCGAGTCACTCTGGTGTTGACCGGTTTGCCGCCGACTGAAGAAGAGCGCCGCGCCTTCCTCACTGATTTTTCGGCCGACGCATATGAAAAGGTGGTCGAGCGTTTGTTTGCATCACTGGCTTACGGCGAACACATGGCGGCGGCGTGGCTGGACGGCGCGCGTTATGCCGACACCAACGGTTATCAAAACGATTTTCACCGCGCGCAGTGGCCGTGGCGCGATTGGGTGGTGCAGGCGTTCAACAAGAATTTGCCGTTTGATCAATTCGCGACTTGGCAACTCGCCGGCGACTTGCTGCCCAACGCCACCGACGAGCAAATTTTGGCCACCGGCTTCGGCCGCAATCACCGCACCGTGACCGAGGCGGGTTCGATTGATGAAGAGTGGCGGGTGGAGAATGTCGTCGACCGTGTCGAAACCACTGGCACCGTGTTTATGGGCATGACCTTTGGCTGCGCGCGCTGCCACGACCATCGCTATGACCCGATCACCCAGAAGGAGTTTTATTCGTTCTATGGGTTCTTTAATTCGCAGGATGAAAAAGGCGTCTATCAAGAAACGCGCGGCAATGCCGGGCCGATGATCAAGGTGCCGTCGCCGAACGATCAGGGAAAATTGGCGCAGCTGCAAGCCGACGTCAACCGCGCGCAGACCGATCACGCCAGCATGGTTCAGCGGCGCGAGCATGAATTGGAAAATTGGCTTGATGCGATGGAGAAGCAATCGCTGTCCAGTAACGATGCTTGGGTCGATATCGTTCGTGTCGATAAGCCGGAAGACGCGCGACCTGACTTGGGCAACGATTTGTTCTCGCCCGAGCACGACACCAAGTTTTATATGTCGGCGTGGGTGCGGCCGCGTTCCGACGGCTCGGTGATCGCCAAGATGGATGCGCAAGCGGCGTATCGCGGAGTGGATTTAACGCTGATTGAAAACCGCAAAATCTCGGTTCATTTAATTCACAATTGGCCGAGCAATGCGATCAAGGTGGTTTCGCATGAAGCGCTGGAGAACGGCACTTGGAATCACGTCGCTGTGAGTTACGACGGCAGCGGCAAAGCGGCCGGTGTGCAGTTGTTCTTAAACGGCAAGGCGGTGGATGCGCGAGTGGAAGCCGATTCGTTGAACGGATCGATTCTGACCGACACGCCGCTGCGCATCGGTCAGCGTTCGACGCGTGAACACATTCGCGGTGATTTGCATGGGGCGAAGTTTGATATTGAAGTTTGGGATGAGGACCGCGTCTACATGCAAGTTCGCGCCGAAGCGCATGGATTGTGGCGGCGCGTCCAAAACGGAAATGACGACGGCTTGACCGACAAGGATTTGAGCCAGGTGTTCGCCACCTGCTTCCATCCGGCGAGTCGCAAAACGCGCGCGGCGTTGGCGGATCGCAAAGCGGCATTGGCAAACTTTGAAAAGAACATCCCCACCGTCATGGTGATGAAGGATCGCGCCGAGCCGCGGCCGAACTATTTGCTGAATGGCGGTTTGTACGACCAGCCGGTTACCGATGAAGCTTTGCCGACCGGGATTCCGTCGGTGTTGCCGGGGTGGAGCGAGGCTTATCCGGCGAATCGGTTGGGCTTGGCGCAATGGCTGACCGCTAGCGACAACCCGTTGACTGCGCGCGTGGCGGTGAATCGCATTTGGCAGCAGTTGTTTGGGATTGGGTTGGTGAAGACTTCCGAAAACTTCGGCATTCAAGGATCGCGGCCCAGTCATCCGCGGTTGCTGGATTGGTTGGCGGTTGAATTTGTTGAGTCGGGTTGGGACGTGCAAGCGCTGCAGAAGCGATTGGTTTTGTCGGCTACCTTCCGCCAGAGTTCCTCGGCGGCGCCGGCGAGCTATGCGCAAGATCCTGAAAACCTTTGGTTGAGCCGCGGTCCGCGATGCCGCCTGACTGCCGAGCAAGTGCGCGATCAAGCGTTGATGACCAGCGGGTTGTTGGTGCAAAAATTGGGCGGACCGCCGACGCGTCCGCATCAGCCGCCAGGATTGTGGACTGAACTTGCCGGTGGTGCAGGTCAAGGCCCGTACGTGCAAGATACCGACGACGGTTTGTGGCGGCGCAGTTTGTACACCCACCGCAAACGCTCGGTCCCCCATCCAACGCTGACGACTTTTGATGCGCCCAGCTTTGAGGTTTGCACGGTGCGGCGTCCGCGAACCAATACTCCGCTGCAGGCTTTGGCCACGTTGAATGATCCGACCTATGTGTTGGCCGCGCGCCGATTGGGTGAACGCATGATGCGTTTCGATGGTGATGATTCGCAGCGCTTGCAATGGGCATTTGAGTTGCTGACCAGCCGTCCGGCTACTGCCGACGAAACCGCGATTTTGAAGAACGCGCTTTACGCCGAGTTGCGTTTTGCTCCGAAGGACCCTGCTGCGGCGTGGACTGCGGTGGCTGCAATTCTTCTTAACTTGGATGAGGTGTTGAACTGTGACTAATTCCGACGACAAACTCAAACGCTTCGGCATGCAGCTCAACCGGCGCAACTTTTTGCGCAATGGGATGGGGTTCTTGGGCACCGCCGCACTTGGCCAGCTGGGCGTGAGCAGATTGGCGAGTGCCGCGCCCACCGGCGGCGTGCATGGCTTAGGGCAATTGCCACCGGGCGTGCAGAAGCGTGCGGCCAAAGCAAAGCGCATCATCTACTTGTTCCAATCTGGCGCACCGTCGCAATACGAAACCTTTGATTGGAAACCGAAGATCGCCGAACTTCGCGGTCAGGACTTACCGGCGTCGGTACGCATGGGTCAACGATTGACGACGATGACGTCGGGGCAAGACAAATTCCCGATGGCGAACTCGTTGTTTGGATTTCAGCAAAACAAAAAGTGCGGCACCTGGGTCAGCGACATGCTGCCGCACACGCGGCGAATCGCCGACAAGATTTGCGTGATCAAATCCATGCACACCGATGCGATCAACCACGATCCGGCGGTGACTTTTTTCCAAACCGGATCGCAATTGGCTGGACGTCCAAGTTTCGGCGCGTGGTTGTCGTACGGTTTGGGTTCGATGAACCAAGACTTGCCGACTTTCATGGTGATGATTTCACGCACCGTGTCGGCGCAGCCTTTGTACGACCGCTTGTGGGGACCGGGGTTCCTGCCGTCGCAGCATCAAGGGGTGAAATTGCGCAGCGCCGCTGATCCGGTGTTGTACTTGCAAAACCCCGGCGGCGTCACGCGGGCGATGCGGCGCGAGCAGTTGGATCGCTTGAACGAGCTGAACCGTGCGCGCCATGACGTCAGCGGTGATCCGGAAACTTTGGCGCGGATCGAGCAGTATGAATTGGCGTTCCGTATGCAAACTGCGGTGCCGGAGTTGACCGACATTCGCGACGAGCCGGAGCACGTGTTGGAGATGTATGGCCCGAAGGTTCACGAACCCGGGAGTTACGCGCGCAATTGCTTGCTGGCGCGGCGCATGGCCGAGCGCGACGTGCGCTTTGTGCAGCTTTACCACATGGGTTGGGATCATCACGACAACCTGCCGGCGAAGATGCGGAATACTTGCGCCGACACCGATCAACCGACTGCGGCGTTGATTCGCGACCTGGAACAACGTGGTTTGCTCGACGACACGCTGGTGGTTTGGGGTGGTGAATTCGGCCGCACGGTTTATTCGCAAGGACAGCTGACCGCCGACAATTACGGTCGCGACCACCATCCGCGTTGCTTCAGCTTGTGGATGGCCGGCGGCGGGATCAAGGGCGGCATCAGCTACGGCGAAACCGACGACTTCGCTTACAACATCGTTGAAAACCCGGTCGACGTTCATGATTTGCACGCGACGTTGCTGCATCAGCTTGGCATTGATCACGAACGCTTGACCTACCCCTTCCAAGGCCGCGATTTCCGCTTAACGGATGTCGGCGGCAAAGTGCTGAAACCCCTGCTTGCTTGACCCGATAGCGCCGCTGTTTGACGCGGCTTGATTTACGGATGATGTTTTCCTCACTGCTAATCACAACTCTGGCGGCGGGGATCGCGTCGCCGCAATCGAATGGGGAATGGTTGAGCGGATTTGAGAAGGAAATCCGCGGCGAGCAAATTGGCTATGAGTCGGCGTTGCCGAGCGTGAATTCGGCGTTGTTGGTGCGGTCGCTGGATGCAGAGCGGTCGATCGCTTGGCAAACGCCGGTGATGCCGGAAGCGGTGCCTGAGGGTGGCGTGGCCTTGACTTGGTTGTTCGGCATGGACGCTAGTCCGGAACAACATCAGTTTGAGTTGCGACTCAACGGCAAGCCGTTGTTGACCTTCCTTAACCCGGCGTCCGAAACGCTGGAACCATGGACGATAGTCGGCGACGTGATCAGCGGCGAAATTTCGGAGCAAGGTGAAGCCATCTCGCATCCGCCGGCTGAACTCATTTTCCGCCCCACTCATATTGATCGCCATCAAGACGTCTTCGGCTTCGCCCAACTCAAGTTACCGGCAGCAATGGTGACTCCCGGCGAAGCGATGACGTTGGAAGTGATCGGCGAGTCGGCCGGAAGTTGGATCTGGTACATGACCTTCCGCCATTCACCCGCGGAATCGATTCGCATCACGCCACACAATGCGTTGTTGCGTTCCGAAGACATGGGCGTGCCGGCCAGTATTCAGGAAATGATGATGGAAATCGTGCACCTCGGCGAACCGGTGCGCGTGCAGTTGGAAGCCAGCTGGGGCTACGGCTCGGTGGCCGATTTGAAGTTGGGCGCCAATCGAATTCGATTGCTGAATCACCAGCCCGCTGAGATGGCGCAAAGTCATCATGTGGATCTCACGTATCCGGACGGCGAAGTGGTGAAGGTGCCGGTGGAACTCAAACCGGTCAAACCGTGGGTGATTCATTTGGTGCAGCACACCCACACCGACCTCGGCTACACCCGACCGCAAACCGAGATCCTCGCCGACCACCTTCGCTACATCGACTTCGCGCTGGATTACTGCGACCAAACCGATCACTTCCCCGACGACGCCAAGTTCCGCTGGACTTGCGAAGCAGCGTGGCCGGTGCAGGAGTACTTGCGCTATCGCCCGCAAACGCAAATTGATCGACTGCGAAAGCGCATCGAAGAGGGACGCATCGAGCTCACCGCAATGTTCGCCAACCTTAGCGAACTGCTCGATGACCGCGCCTGCGCCGCAAGCCTCGCTCCCATCGCCGAGATGCGCAAGCACAACTTGCCGGTGGAAAGCGCGATGCAAAACGACGTCAACGGTATCGCGTGGATTTACGCCGACTTGCTCTCGGAAATGGGCGTGCGCTATTTGACCATGGGTGAGCATGGTCACCGCGCGCTGATTCCTTTTGATGTGCCGACGGCGTTCTGGTGGGAATCGCCGAGCGGTGCGCGCATGCTGGCGTGGCGACCGGATCATTACAACACAGGCAATTTCTGGGGCATGCACTCCGGCAACATCGACGCGGTGGAAGCACCGGTGTTCCGTTACCTCGGCGAGCTGCTGGAGAAGGGATATGAAATGGATCACATTTCCGTCCAGTACGGCGGCGTCTTCCTCGACAACGCGCCTCCGGGAATCAAAGCCAATGAATTAATTCGCGACTGGAATCAAAAATACATCTGGCCGCGCATGCGTTCGTCGTTGGGAACCGAAATGTTGAAGTGGGTGGAGGACAGCCCGCATTCCATTCCCACTTACCGCGCAGCTTGGCCGGATTGGTGGTCGGATGGCATTGCGTCGGCCCCGCGCGAGGTGGCGGCGGTGCGACAAACCCAAAGCCAGTTGGCGAACACCGAAGCTTTGTTGGCAATGGCGCAGTTGAGTGGGCTGGAGATCCCAGAACATTTGTTAGATCGCATTGATCGCGTTTGGGAGCAATTGGTCATCTACGGCGAACATACCTATGGCGCGGCGGAATCCGTCACCGATCCGGATGCGGAGAATTCCAAAGTGCAGTGGGCGGAAAAATCGGCTTATGCGTGGGACGCGGTAAAAGAAGCGGCGATCGTGCAGGAGGCAGCGTTTGGATTGATGCAAACACAATGGCCGCGATTGCAAGAGCCAAGCATCGTGGTCAGCAATCCATCCGGCTGGCCGCGCAGTGGTTTGGTCAAAGTGTTTCTCGACAAAGAGCTTCTCAGTCTCGGCCAATCCTTCCAGATCGTCGACGCCGACGGCAACGTTGCTGCGGCCCAACTTTGGCAAGCCAAGCACGATGGCAATTGGTGGGCGTTCCATGCCGAAAAAATTCCGGCGCTGGGATGGAAGTCGTATGCGCTGCAAGTTGGCGACGCCGAGGTTGCCTATTCGCAGCCAGTGCAAGTCAGCGCGGAATTAGAAACCGATTGGTACAAGGTCAAGATCGACGCCGGCCGTGGTGGCTTGACCTCTTTGTACGACGTTGAGTTCGGTTGGGAGTTAGCCGACGCTGATTCGCAATGGGCGATGGGCCAGTTGATCCACGAACAACTCGGCAACCGTTGGCAGTTGGAGCACTTCATGCTCGATGATTTCAGCCGGAATGCAATCAACAAACTCGAGTTGCAACCCGGCGCCGATGGGCCGCTGTGGAAGAGCGCAATTTTGCGCGGTAGCTGTGAATTGGCGCCGTCGCCCAATGGCGTAGAAATCGAAATTCGGTTGTACAAGCTGGAAGCGAAGGTCGAGTTTCGTTACCGCATTCGCAAACGCCCATCCACTGATCCCGAGTCCCTCTATGCAGCATTCCCGTTCGCGGGTTTCCCTTCGCCGAATGGCCTGAATGACAAGGTGCGCATCACCTACGACAGCACCGGCAGCGAGGTGAATCCGGAAACGCAGCATTTGCCGCGCACTTCGACGGATTGGCAATCTGCAAAACGCTTCGTCAAGTTGCGGACGGATTGGTTCCAAATCACGCTTTCCAGTCCTGAGATTTTGCTTCACCAACTGGGCGGAATCCACCTTGGAAAATTCCGCGAGAAAGCCGTCAGTAAACGCCCCCATGTTTATTCGTGGCTGTTCAACAACTACTGGGTGACGAATTTTGTCGCCGACCAAAGTGGGGAATTAATTTGGACGCAAAGCATTTCGTCTGGGGAGTCGACTCAATGCAGCGATGAAAAGTTATGGTTTCAATACACCGGCCATCGGCGGGCGTGGGACCATCATTCGCCGCTACTCGCGCGAGTACTTCCACCCAATGCGAGTTCGGCGGAAATTTCAAAACGCATCGGCCAAGTACTTCACATCGAAGGCGATCACATCGCGCTGGTCGGTGCTCGGCCGGCAGCCAACGGTCAAATCTTACTTCAACTCCGAGAGATCGATGGCCAGGGCGGACGTCTGCAAGTCTCAAATCAGGATGGGATGACGTATTTGCTCCATCGCGCTGATGCATTAGGTCAACCCTTGGAGGGAACACTATTGAGCGGCCGCATCGACGCGTATTTAGCCCCTCATGAAAACGCGCACTACTTGTTGGGCAAGCAAGCGGTGTTGGAGCCTCGCAAATAGCGCCCGCTATTCCTCCCAATCCGCCAACGCGTCGTCTAAAAACTTAGTCACGGTGGCCGAGCTGCGTTTCCCGCTGAGATGACCTAGCGGCTCCGCCGCAGGATCGGGCGTCTTGGCATCTAATACAAAAAGGTGTATGCCGGAGTCGATATCCAACTCCTTCACCACCGACGCCTCGCTCGGCAACTTGATGCGAAGCATGACGAAGTTTTGCAAGCGTTCGCGATTAGCTTCGCTGCCGATCAGTTCCTCGGTCAGTTGGCTGAACTTTTTGCCGTCGCCGGCAACCAGCAAGATCGGTTGATCCAAATCCCTGGCCCATTGCAACGCGGTTTCATAACTTGCATGCCACGTCATGGGTGGCGCAGCAAAACCGCCGGGGGACAAACGCAGATTGCCGAGTTCATAAACCACTTCGGCGGCGATCGCAGCCGGCGCACCGGTCATGATGTTGCTGGGATCTTCGCCGGTGACGATGGCATAAGTCAGCGCGGTGATCAATCTCATGCCCGCATCAGTGGCGTGCTTGAGATCTCTTTCCATGATCGCCACATTGGGATAGCGCTCCCACATCCGTCCCCACGCGGCGCGCAACGGAATGGCTTTACTCTCCAACTGCTTCGCGATCTGACCTTCCATTTCCATCATCGGGCCGATGCGCCTGACATTTTCAATGGTCGATAAATCGTGATAGCGCAGGAAGTGAATAATCGGCGCATCTTGTTTCAGTTCGCGCCGAAAACGCTTCAACGTCTTTTCAAAATCTTCGCCCTTGTCTTGCGCCCAGCAAAAATCGGCTTTGGACTTCTTCAACCTTTCACGCAAGCGCTTGTCGTCTAACCCATCGGTCATCGAACCGTCGACGGTATGCCAATCCAAATCTCGTCGCGAGTCGCGCTCAAAAACTCCAGGTAGTTTCTTGCCGACCGACCGCCTCATCGTGCTGGTGCCAAACGCCAATCCAGCGATGGTGCCGCGCAAATTCAACGGCGTCACATAGCCGACGTAATCCCCTTCGACCTTCGGACTGCGTTCAAACTGATACTCCCCCGCGGTTTTACTGAAGAACCCCACCGACAACCCCGCCGCAATTCGGCGCAAGTCTGCGCGCACAACTTTTTCAGCCTGGGTGCGCGACGGCGTGCCGGGGCCCATGATCCAAATCTGCGCCGACGGACTTCGTTCCAAAATCCGTTGCACCGTTAACCGCAATCCCTCGAACGCCATTTCCGGCAACCACGGATTGATGTCAACCGCCGGAACTTGGATCAATACATGCGTCCACTGCCGATTGCTGATGCGCTTCAGCCAAACATTTAAATGACTTGGTTTGACGCGATCCCGGTAATAAGCATCCAGCAACGTGGTTTCACAAACCGCTTTGACCCACTTCGCCCTGGGATGCAAACCCGGCAGCTGCTTGCGCAAGTTGGAGTGATACATCCGCTCCGGCGACGACCCCAACAGTAATGCATAAGTGGCGGTTTCGTCTGCGTCGGCACTTTGGGCCATGCAAGGCGTGGCCGCAAGAACCAAAGCGAAGAGCAACTTGGCGAGTTTCATACCCACCAACCATTCTCACCGCGCCTGCGGAATACGCAAGGTCCACACGTCTTGGCAGTGCGGATGCTTGCGAATCATTTCATTGATCTCGACTTCGATGCCGTCACCAACTTGCTTCCAATTCAATGCCAGCGCTTTGTTCTGCACAGTAATTTCCACGCCCAACATTGTGATCACCGCATCGGCCGCAGGTTTCACGCCAGGCACGAACACCTTGGCCGGCGGTGCGCTTTGCGATTCGTCGGCGAGGATGAAGGCAAAGACATCGCCGCTAGCGCCATTGACGACGGCAACATTGTCTTGCTTATACGGCGCCCGCGCGCGCGAACCGTAAATGGCTTCGGAGTTCACATCCATCCATTTACCAATCCCATCCAGCAACTCATAAGCACCCGGCTGCCAAGTTCCATCCGGCCCCGGCGCGACGTTGAGCAGCAAGTTGCCGCCCTTGGCGACGATGTCGACCAGCATATGCACTGCATCGTGCGTGCTCATGTACTTCGCGTTCGGCGTGTGGCTCCAGCCGCCGCCGGAAATAATGCAACTCTCCCACGGGAATGGCAGCTCTTTCTCCGGCACCCGATTCTCCGGCGTCAAATAATTTTGATGCGGCCCGGCCACCGCGCGATCGACGACGATCAACCCCGGTTGATGCTTGCGCGCCATCGCCACCATCTGGTCCATTTGAATATCCTGATTCTGCAAATTGCGGAATTTGTACTTCGGATCGGCGCGCAACTCGGTCAAGCGTTCCTCGTCCATCTGCTTCACCCAACCGCCATCCAACCACAAAATGTCAACCTTGCCGTATTGAGTCATTAACTCCTCAATCTGCCCGTGTGTGAATTCGACAAAACTCTGCCAGCGCTCCAGGTAGCGCTCGACGTCGTAATTCGGGCCGCGATCCCAATTGGGGAAACGCCGCCACCAGTAAGAATCCACATTCCAATCAGGCTTGGAAAAATACGCGCCCGCCCATAAACCCTGATCGCGGAAGGCGTCGAATATTTCGGCGGTGAGGTTGGCGCGCGGGTGATCGCGGAACATCGACTTCGAGCCGGTGATTTTGTAATCGGTCAGCTGGGTGTCGAACATGCAAAAGCCATCATGATGCTTGGTAGTGAACACCACGTACTTCATGCCGGCGCGCTTGGCTGCCCCCGCCCACTTCTCCGGTGCGAAGTTGATCGGGTTGAAAGTGGTCGACAGGTTTTCGTACTGGCGACGGTACTCAGCGTAATCATCAATCGCGCGCTTGCACCAACCCTCGTCCTCACCGCATAACGACCACGATTCAACAATGCCCCACTGGCTGTACGCGCCCCAGTGCATCAGCAGGCCGAACTTCAAATCCTGCCATTGCTCCAACTTCGCCAACACCAGCGGATCGGTCGGCGCCTCGTAGTGACGATCCTCGTGATGGCCGCCGCCGGCCTCGGCAGCCGCCTCCGGCAGTTCAGTCACGGAATAATTCGGCGCGTGGCATGCCATCAGCAAAACTGCGGCAAATGCAATGCGGACGGTGTTTTGCATGCCCTCCGTTTTACATGTGAAGCTCGAACATCACCACGGAAAAAATCGCAAACCCCGCTAACATGGCTGGAGATGCTCCTCCGTCTTGCCGCCGCGATCCCCCTAGCGACCTTAAGCCTGCTGACGTCAGCCGGCGCCCAGGAAAGTCACCTGGAAACGGTCGAGATGACAAAACTGCAACTCGGCAACGTCGACATCGCCGTGGCGGTGATTTATTTGGTCGGCATCGTCGCGATTGGTTTGTTCGCCGCACTGCATCACAAGCGCCGCCAAGGTGAGGCTAGTGAATACTTCCTCGCCGGTAAATCGCTGAGTTGGGGGACCATCGGCCTGGCGTTGTTCGCGACCAACATTTCGACGGTTCACCTGGTCAGCTTGGCGCAAAGTGGTTTTGATAGCGGCTTGCTGAACGGTAACTATGAATGGTTTGCCGCGTTCACTTTGGTGCTGCTCGGTCTGATTTTTGCGCCGTTTTACATTCGCTCCGGAATTTCGACGCTGCCCGATTTTTTGGAAAAGCGCTACAACCGCATGTGCCGCGATTGGCTGGCGCTGATTTCGATTGTGTCGGCGATCACCATTCACATTGCGTTTGCGTTGCTAACCGGCGGCATCATTCTCGAAACCATGTTGGGCATCGACATGATTTGGAGCATTGTGGTGCTGTGCACGTTGACTGGTTTGTACACCGTCATCGGCGGTTTGTTGGCGGTGGTGATTACCGAGTCCATTCAAACGGTGGTGCTGTTGATCGGCGCGGCGACGATTACTTACTTTGCCTGGACACAATTGGGTGAAGCATCGTCCGCTGCTGCCGGTGCTGTTGCCGATGCCGCAAATGGAAGCGGTGATGTCGGCGCGTGGCAGTACATGAAAAACATACTCGCCGGTCATGGCGAAGAAAACCGCTTGTCGATGCTGCGCCCCTACGACCCGGAAGGCGGCACCGACGGCGGCTTGCCTTGGTTCGCACTGATGCTCGGCTATCCGGTCATCGGCATCTGGTATTGGTGTGCCGACCAAACCATCGTGCAGCGCGTACTCGGCGCGAAAGACGAATTCCACGCCCGCCAAGGCCCGCTGTTCGCCGGCTTCATCAAAATTCTGCCGGTGTTCTTGTTTGTTCTGCCCGGCCTGATGACTTGGGCGCTGTTCAAAGACGGCGCGATGGACCTCAGCGCGCTGCCACTGGATGAAGACGGCAATCTGAATTCCAAAGGCGTTTACGGCGTGATGATCACCGAGTTGTTGCCGATCGGCATGCGCGGCGTGATCGTGGCCGCGCTGATGGCGGCGTTGATGAGTACCGTGTCCGGCGCGTTGAACTCGATTTCGACGCTGGTCAGTTACGACCTAGTCAAACGCTTTAAGCCGGACATGAATGATCACAAGTTGGTCAACACCGGTCGCGTATCGGCAGTCATCGCACTGGTTATCGCCGTATTGCTGGTACCGGCGATCAATTCGTACTCAAGCCTATTCGAAGCGCTGAACGACATCATCGCGCACATCGCACCGCCGATTACCTGTGTGTTTGTGCTCGGCGTTTTCTGGAAAGGCGCAAGTTCGCGCGGCGCGGCGGTCACGTTGGTCAGCGGCTCGACATTGGGCGCAATCGTGTTCGCGTGGAAAACGCTGAAGCCGCCGTCGCTGTACCCGGATGAGCTCGTACACCAAGCACCCGGCGGCTTCATGACGATGGCGTTCATTCTGATGTCGATCTGCATCGTCATCCAAGTCGTCACCAGCAAACTGCTGCCCGATCCGCACGACGAACGCCGCGAATTAGTTTGGGACAAGCCATGGTCGCCGCTGACGCTACCCGGTCGCTCCAAGCTCGGCGATCCGCGGCTGCTCGCCGGCATCCTCGTCGCCACAATGGTTTGGCTTTACACCCAATTCCACTAACCACTGGTTCATCACCCCTCACTTCCTCCGCCCTGCAAATGATGAAAAATTTCCTGCTAGCCCTGACCTGCGCGGCATTGCTGGGTTCATGCCAAAACTCTATGACCTACGCCGACCCCGTCTTTGGCCCGACCAATCCCGATGGCTCCGCTGTGCCAGGCGTCGAGTACTACGCATCGGCGATTGAGTTGATCCCCGAGAAAGAAAAGCTCTACCGCGAACTGCACGCCGAAGTCTGGCCCGAGGTTCTGGCTGCGATTCACAAAGCCAACATTCGCGACTACCGCATTTACTTGGCCGAACTCGACGGCACCAAGTATTTGTTCAGCACCTTCAAGTACATCGGCACTGATTTTGAAGGCGACATGGCGAGCATCGCCGACGACCCGACCACGCGCGATAAGTGGTGGCCGATTACCGATAACTGCCAGCGCCGCTTGCCGGGCACGCCTGAAGGTTCGCAGTGGATGGGGCTGGAGCAGTTGATGCATCTGCCGTAGCCGAAGCTTTTATGCCGCAGATTCGCGCCGTTCGCACCTTGGATCGCCGCTTTCCGCTGGCGGCGGGGAGCGGCACCGATGCGGTGCATGGCAATCCGGATTATTCCTATGCGGTGACGCAGCTGATTTGCGGCGAGCTCGCGTCAGCAACCGCTGTGGCAATTGCTTCTCAGTTTGAATGATGAAGCAATTTTGAATCTCATCGACTTCAGTTGGGTCGAAGATATGTGCAGTCGCGAAGACGCGGCACAACTGCTCGCTGATCACCGCGGAAGTCGCGAATCGCGCAGCGGAATTCTGCAAAGCGGATATCCCGGATACGACACATCGGTGGGCTGGTTCGCATATCCGGATGATCAACTCGCTGCCAACGCCGCCGCCGCGGTGAGCGCCGGATTCCGGGCGATGAAGCTGAAGGTTGGGTCGCCGGATTTACAACGCGATTTGCGCCGCGTGAAAATGGTGATGGACGCCGTTCCGGACGACGTCCGCGTGATGGTGGATGCCAATCAGCAATGGCGCTGGCCGCAGGCGGTGGAAGCGTGCACCGAATTAGCGAAGCTGGGTGTTTATTGGATTGAAGAACCCACTCAACCGGATGACGTGTTCGGCCATCAACGCTTGACCGCGATTGCTCATGAGCACGGCTGCAAAATGGCGGTTGGCGAACACATCAGCAATCGGGTTTTGTTCAAAAACTTCATGCAAGCTGGTGCCGTCGACATTGTGCAAGTCGACGCCATGCGTGTGGCCGGAGTAAGTGAATTTCTGCTGATCAGCATGATGGCCCGCATCGCCGAATTAGAGGTGGTGCCGCACGTCGGCGACATGGGTCAGCTTCATCAGCACTTGGTGCTGTTCAACCACATCGCGCTGGGATTGCCGGCGACGATGTTGGAACACATCCCCCATCTTTCCGCCCACTTCGCCAACCCGGCGCGCGTGGAAAATGGGGTTTACCTCACGCCACATCAACCTGGCGCCGGAATGGCGCTGCTGCCGGCGCCCGCCTCCGCCGAAGCTTCCCACACCTGCCACCGCACTTAACTCATGGACCTTCATCTCAAAGATAAAGTTGTGCTGATCACCGGCGGTGCCAGCGGGATTGGTGAATCGATCACTAAGACCTTCGCCGCCGAAGGAGCGATCGCGGTGATCGCCGGCCGCAGCTTGGAAAAAGCGCAGCATGTGCTCGACCACATCGCCGCCGCCGGCCAGCGCGCCGATTTTGTGTTGGTGGAACTCACCGACGAACTGCAAGTGCAGCAAGCCGTCGCCGAAACGGTGAATCGTTACGGCAAGCTCGACGTTTTGATTAACAATGCCGGCGTCAACGACAGCATAAGTTTGGACGGCGGTTTAGATGCCTTCCGCGCTTCGCTGGAGAAAAACTTAGTGCAGGTTTACAGCTGCACTCATTCGGCGCTGCCGCATTTGCGTGCCAGCAAAGGATGCGTGGTCAACATCGGTTCTAAAGTTGCCGAAACCGGCCAAGGCGGAACCAGTGGTTACGCGGCAAGCAAAGGCGGCATGAATTCGCTGACGCGCGATTGGGCAATTGAACTCGCCGACGACGGAATTCGAGTCAACACGGTGATTCCCGCCGATGTTTGGACGCCGTTGTACGAACGCTGGCTCAGCCAAGTTGCCGACAACGTCGCCGAAGCGCGTGCCGCGATTGGTAAAAAGATTCCGCTCGGTAGGCGCATGACTACCTGCGAAGAAATTGCCGAGATGACCGTGTTTTTGGCATCGTCGCGCAGCAGCCACACCACCGGCCAAATCATTTACGTCGATGGCGGCTACACCCATCTTGATCGCGCTTGCACCGTAGACGCAGCCTTCTAACCACCTCCAAATCATGACCTCATTCTTCGACCTGTCAGGAAAAACAGCAATCGTCACCGGCGCCGGAAGCGGCATCGGCCAAGCGATTGCCAAGCGCTTTGCAGCGGCCGGCGCACACGTTGCCATTTGGGAATTAAACGCCGACGGCGCCGCCGACACGCTAGCGCAAATTGACGCCGCTGCAAAAGAACACGCGGCGTCGGCAAATGGATCACCGGCTCATGGCGGTGCTGAAATTTACGCGGTGGATGTCACCGATGCCGGTGCCGTCGACGCGGCTTATGCTGAATTGCAAGAGCGCCGCGGCAAGATCGACATCATGGTGAACAACGCCGGCATTGCTAGTGTCGGAACCGTCGAGCAAACCAGTCCGGAAGAATTGGACCGTGTTTGCAAGGTCAACATTGCCGGCGTTGCCAATGGATTGCGTGCGGCGGCTCCGCGCATGGCCAAGCAAGGCGGCGGCGTGTTGCTGAACTTGGCGTCGATTGCCAGCTTGATCGGTTTGAAAGATCGCTTTGCTTATTCGGCGAGTAAGGGCGCGGTGTTGACGATGACTTATTCGGTGGCGATGGATTACGCCGAAAAAGGAGTGCGTTGCAACTGCATGTGCCCGGCGCGCATTCACACGCCGTTTGTGGATGGTTATCTGCAAGACAACTACCCCGACAACAAAGATGAAATGTTCAAAGCGCTGAGCGAATACCAGCCAGTTGGACGCATGGGCAAACCGGAAGAAGTCGCGGCTTTAGCGCACTACCTATGTAGTGACGATGCTTCGTTCTTGACCGGCGCGGCTTACCCGATTGACGGCGGCGTCTGCGTGATGCCCGGTTTCTAGACCACGATCCGCCCCCGCTTTTGCGCTGAACCCATCCGCCGATGATCGACACCCATCAACACCTGATCGAGCCCGACCGCCTGAACTACCCGTGGCTGGACGACGCGCCGCAGTTGAAGCAAACGCTGGATTTGGCTGAATATCGACGCCGCGCCGACGGCACCGGAATTCGCTCGACGGTGTTCATGGAGGTCGACGTCGCCGAAAGCGATCAGCAAAAAGAGGCGGCGCATTTCTGCGAACTAGCCGACGACCCGTCCACCGAGTTGCTCGGTGTCATCGCATCGGGGCGGCCGGAATCCAGCGATTTCAACGATCACCTCGACCGCATCGATCATCCTAAGTTAGTAGGAATTCGACGTGTATTGCACGTTGTGGATGATTCGATCAGCCAGCACGACGTCTTCCGCCGCCACGTCGCCCAGCTCGCCGATCGCAACCTGACCTTCGACTTTTGCGTGCGCCCCGACCAGCTACGCCTGGCCATCGATCTCGCCCTCGAGGCCCCGCGCACCCAATTCATCCTCGATCACTGCGGCAATCCGCCGCTGGCCGATCCGCACGCGCTGGCGGCGTGGCAGGAATACATCGCTCGCCTTGCCGAGCTTCCTCATGTAGCCTGTAAGGTGTCCGGCCTGGTCAATCACCTCCAACCCGACGTCGACCCGATGGCGCAACTCCAGTTTGTACTGGACCACGTCGCCGCCCATTTCGGATCCGAGCGCTTGATGTTTGGCGGCGACTGGCCGGTCAGCCTGCTGGCAAACGTCGACCTGTCTCAATGGGTCGGCTGGGCACGCGAGCTGATGAGTTCGCAATCCCAATCCACCCAAGACGCTTTCTTCAGCGGCAACGCCCAACGCATTTACGGCCTCCAAATTAGCTCCTGATGCCCCACCACCTGGACGTGCTCAAAATCCATCCCGACGACAACATTTGCGTTGCGACGCATAAGTTGAGCGCCGGTTCCGTCATTCGTTGCAATGGCACTAGCTTCACGCTGGCCACCGATGTGGAGTTGGGCGGCAAGTTGGCTTTGGAAGCGCTGGCCGCCGGCAACAAAGTGATTAAGTTCGGCAAGCCGATTGGAACGCTGAAGGCGAGCGTTGCTTTGGGTGAATATATCCATACGCATAATTTGCAAAGCGATTACATCCCCACCTATGACCGCGGCGATTTGATTAGCCAACCATCTGGGCAATAACTTGATGACTGAACTCACTGGATTCCTGCGCAAGGATGGCCGCAAGGGCATTCGCAACGTTGTTGCAGTTGTGTATTTGGTCGAGTGCGCGCATCACGTTGCACGCGAGATCACGATGCCGTTGCGCGAACATGGCGTGCACTTGATAGGTTTCCCAGGTTGTTATCCCAACGCTTATGCGCATCGCGTGCTTGAGCAGATTTGCACCCACCCGAATGTGGGTAGTGTGGTACTGGTGAGTTTGGGTTGTGAGAGTTTTGCGCGTGAAAAATTGGCTGCCGCCATTCGTGAGAGTGGTCGTCGGGTGGAATTGTTAATCATTCAAGAAGACGGCGGCACGATGTCGACGGTGACTCGCGGTCGTGAGATCGTTGCCGACATGCGCGCTGAATTGGATCAGCAAGAGCGCGTGCCGATGGACGTCGGCGAATTGGTGATTGGCACCATTTGCGGCGGTTCGGATGCGACTAGCGGCGTAACTGCAAACCCGGCGATCGGTCAGGTGTTTGATGAGTTGGTGCCGCAAGGTGCGGTTTGCATGTTCGAGGAAACCGGCGAGTTGATTGGTTGCGAACACGACATGGCCAAGCGCTCGGTGACGCCGGAGTTGGGTGAGGAAATCATCCAAGCAGTGGATAAAGCGCGCCATTATTACGACGTACTTGGTCACGGTAGTTTTGCCAGTGGCAATGCCGAGGGTGAGTTGACCACGCAGGAAGAAAAGTCGATGGGCGCTTATGCCAAGAGCGGCTTCGGTCCCATTCATGGCTTGATCAAGCCGGGCGATGTTCCTGCCAAAGGTGGTTTGTACTTGCTCGACGTCATCCCCGACGGCGAAGTGCGTTTCGGCTTTCCGAACATTTCGGATGTAGGTGAGATCGGTGAATTGATTGCGTGTGGATGCCACATCATCGTCTTCACCACCGGCCGCGGTTCGGTGGTTGGCAGCGCCGTGTCGCCGATCATCAAAGTCTGCGGCAACCCGCAAACCTACGAGCGCATGGCCGACGACATGGACCTAAACGCCGGCGCCATTCTCGATGGGGATGTCACGTTGGACGACGTCTCCGCCGATCTAAAGCAACTCGTCATGCAGACTGCTCAGGGTCATCCGACCAAGAGCGAGCAATTGGGCCACCAGGAGTTCCTGCTGACTTATAAGCAGTTCGAACCGATTGGCCCGAGTTGCATGCCGACGCGTTAGGGCACGATTTCGATTTCGGAAGATCCCGAGCTGAACTCCCAGTCCGCACCGGGAGCACCGGTGAGAACTGCTACGTAAACGGAATTGCCGACTAGGCTAGCTGGCACTTCATGGGGCAGGGCGGTGAGGTAGATCGTGGCGTCACCATCAGAATTTAGGGTTCCGATTTGATCCTGAAACATCGCACCGGGGTAGATGCCTAGGTAGGTCGTTGACAATAGATAGCTGCGGCTTAACGGAACGACCAACCCATCTATAGTCGTCGGACCCTGTCCCTCATTGGAAAGAAGCATCTGATAATCCCACCCACTTTGCGCGGACGGTAGATCCAGTTCAATGTCGATTTGACCGCCTGCAGAGGCTGAAAGGGCATCGGTCGAAGTTGTTACTCCACTAGTCCATCCCAGCGTTGAGGTCGAGTAGCAAAAGAGTTTTCCATCGTAGAACTTGTCTTCTATGTAGAGAACGATCTCCTCAGCTCCGTCGCCATCGGAATCACCCAAGCCATCAAATACCTCAATCCAGCGGCTGGGCTCAGCCTCCATTACGCCATGGCTTTCTCCGGTTAAGGCGTTGATTAATTGCACTCGAGGGGGAAGGATTCCCCAGTTGTAGTCTTCCTGAAACTCAACAATATCGCGAACCTGGTCACCATCTATATCGGCGAATGCCCAGCCGGCTAGCGTGTAACTGGACATCGCGTATTCTTGCCGCCAAATTTCGGCGCCGGTTGCACCGTTGAGAGCAAATCGACTTCGCGGCAAATCTCCATCGGCCGTGCACAGCACTATGTCAACCCCGGGCAGATTATCGATTTCGGCGAGGTAATAGACGTAGCCAATTCGCTCGTACATTAAACCTTCTTTTGCCCAAAGGAGCTGTCCGTTGGATCCGTCATGCGCATTAACGAAGCCACCCAAGTAATTGAGATGATCCGAATTGGGATGAATGACCATGATTTCGGATTGGCCATTTGCGTCTAAGTCTATGAGAAAAAGGTCACTGGATCGCAAATCTGCATATGGGCCCACATGCTCCCACATTGCCGCTCCGGTTTGAGTATGCCAAGCCGCAAGAGTGACCGTGTCCTTAGCACGCCTTTCATACTGAACCACAATGTCCGGGTTGCCGTCACCCGTTACATCGTGGATTTCGTGCTTGAACCGGTCGGAAGTGCTGAGTGGCAAACGTTTGCTCCACAATTCACTGCCATCACTGCCATCGAAGAGCACGGAATACTTTCCAGAGGTCGTGAACAAATCTGGAACACCGTCATTTGTCCAATCCTCGACATGCAAACTGCTACCAAGTTGATCCCCGGTGACTCCAGAGGTGGACCAAATCAACTCGCCACTGGTCCCATCACGAACTTCGATCGCACCTCCCTTAGGCCCAGAATGGTCCTGGTCGGGATTGGAAAGGAAAACATCTGCTACACCGTCACCGTTGACATCACCGTAGGCGTGGAGCCAACTCTTAGGATCCGTCAGCAGGTGGGGTCGAGTATTCCATAGCAGATGACCGGTTTGAGCGCTAAACGCTGTAACGTGACCTTGACCGCCAACAACAAGATCCGTTATTCCATCTCCATCTAAATCTGGCGCCTGGACAAAGAATCGATGAGGGTTTCCGAGTATGCTCCATTTGGGCAGGCCACTTATTCCATCAAGAGCGAACAACTTTCCCTTGTCCTTCGTGCCGAGGAGTACCTCGCTCAAACCATCGCCATCTATATCCTGAAAGTAGATTTCCTTGCCCAAATCACCGCTTAACTCTCGACCGTAGTGTTCCCACATTAGAGCGCCGTCGCCCCCGTGCACGGCTTTTACTGTGCCCGCGTAATTGAAGACCACATAGTTACTCACGATAAACTCCTGAAGACCATCGCCATCTAGGTCATGGAAGAAGTACTCCTGTGAGTAATCTGGTCCGACGTTGGAGACTGACGCCCAAATTTGGCCAGTGGCTCCATTCAATATATGAATGTGATCTATCCCATCTTTGTCGAACGTTGCCAAGACTTCTGCGACTCCATCACCCCTTAAGTCCGGCAAGCTAAATGCGCGGTGCCTCAAGTTACTGGGGATCGCATAATCCCAAGTGGGCTTGTGCCACCCAAATTCAATTGGAGCTTCCTGTGGGAAACTGAGAGCAATGAGCGAAAGGAGCATATGGCTAGAGCGTAATTTTCACGGACTTGGGAACGGAACAATGCTTCCATCGTTTCCAGGGGATCTTGGCTAAGGCTGCAAATGTTGCAGAGTTGCCCAGGAGCGAAGGTGGAATCTGATTTGGAAGGAACACCAACTTGGCCTTTGCTTTTCCCTTCTTATCTAAAACGCCATGAAAGCCCTGAAACGTGGCTTTAGGTAGTTTCTTATCTGCTGATATGAAAACCCAATGATCTAGGGTCAAGGGTACAGGGAAACCGAATTCGTAATTCAATCCAGGGCCATGTGCCGAGGCAAGAATCAAGTATTCGTACCAAGGGGCTGCAGCTGTGAAATCTAGATTAAGATCCACTTCGCCGCCAGCAGAAATCGAAATTTGATTTTCGCTTGTGGACAAGAACTCTTGATAGTTTCCGGATCCGGTTATTCGCTGCAGACTTTCATTGCCCAGAATAACCAGGTCATTTACACCGTCCCCATCGCAGTCTTCGCCAAGGCCCCAGCCACTTGGAAAATGGGATGTTTGCTTCGGACCTTCGCGAATGAAAATCTCCTCTCCGCTTTCGCCATCGAGGCAATAGAACATCCCTTGGAAGGGTCCGCGCCATCCTCTCGCATTAGGATTGAAAAAGATGAAGTCCACGCTACCGTCATTCTTTAACTCAGCCAAAGCGGGGTTTATGCCATATAGTTCATGAGACTTTTGACCATGCCTTGACCAAAGCGATGTACCGGTCATTCCGTCAAGGGCTTCAATAGACCCTGCTTCGTCGTTGTATACCTCGCCGCTCAGCATAGCTCGAACGACAATCTCTTCCGGGCCGATACCATCTAAGTTTCCGATGAGTACTGTTTCTCCATACTGATAGGAGTAGCGCGGACCCTCCTTGCGCCAAAGGATCGCTCCAGAGGTTTGGATCAAATAAACCACTCCTGCGTCACGCTTGTTGTTGCCCGGTGGGGCTGACCAAGTTGGACTCGAGATTAAAAATTCAGATTGGCCGTCATAGTCAAGATCGACAGGAAGTACCTCTGGTGCGTAACCAAAACCATCCTCAATCGGCAGAGCCCAGTGAGTCGTTCCGTCAGCACTATTCAATAAACGCCAACCCTTATGCTGGATCCATGGATAAGTATGGGATTCGATCGCAGATTCGACGAGTACTTCGGTTCCTCCTGACCCGATGTAGTCCCCCGTCCATAATCGAGCACCTAAGCCCTCACCCATTCCAGATGGGCCGTCAACATGCCAGAGTAGTGACCCGTCCGAACCATTTAAGCACTGAATGGCGCCATCGTTTGCGTTTCGATTGGGCATGCCAAGCAAGAGATCTGCAGTCCCGTCGGCATTGATATCCG
>CAYFOM010000026.1:0-61730 GCA_964344765.1 uncultured Planctomycetales bacterium
CCTGCCAGGTGTGACTTTGAGGGGATTGCGGTTAACTGGGTAAAGTCAGCGCGCTTCGGCAAAGAGATTTCGCGACTGCGGAAAAAGCTCAGCAAAGTGCCGAAGAAGGTGAAGAAGTTAGATCCGTGGTTGCGTGTGCATTTGACCGCGCAGCGCGCCGAGGAGGAGTACCAACGATTCCTGAAGGACTTCGACATCGACCCGGATAAATGCGAAGCGGAGCTGGGCGGTAAGTGGATTGGGCGGCGTCATAAATTTTTGGTGCTGCTGGTTGAGAAAGAAGACACGTTGGCGCGTTATTCCGGGAACTACACCGGGCAGTCGGCGCGCATTGCCACTCATCACCACTTCAAGGAAAACGATGCCTTCTTTTTCGGTATGTCCTTTGAAAGTTTTGCCGAAGGGGACCGCGTCGACACTGACTATTACTCATCGTTTGCTTCGGGTTTGTACGAGTCCTTCCTTCACGCTTATGGGCGGCCCTATCAGCTGCCTTGGTGGTACACCCAGGCTGTTTCTTCGGTGCGCCAGCGCGAGATTTCGGACCGCATGGATTTGTACGGCAACATTAAAGGTCACGTGACCTTCGATGGTTGGTGGCGCTGGCAAGCGCGAGTGCATGCTCATGTGAAGTGGGATTTGTACCGCTCCTTCCCAGAGTGCATGGTGCTGAGTTGGGACTCCAAGGAAATCGATATCGTCGACTACATGATGATGTGGTCCTGGGGCCAGTACTTGTTGGACCAAAAGCCGGAGATGCGGCGCAAGTTCCTCGACGAGATGAAAAAGCCGCTCAGTTGGCGCGGCGACGCACCCTATGAGCAGGTGATTTGGGAGAACACCGGCAAAGCTATGGAGGCGTCGTTCCAGGCCACGCCGGAACAGTTCGAGGCGCATTGGAAAGCTTGGGTTATGAAAAAGGGCCCTGGCAAGAAATAGCAGAAGGCTTATAGTAAGGCGCGCTTGTTGAAAGCGTGTCTCAATAAGCCATGATGCTGCCCCTCTCTCACCCGCTTACCTTGGCCGATCTGCCGAAGATTGGCATGGGCCGCGTGCGTGGCGTGCCGGGCGAGGGCGGCGTCGCTATGCGCTTACGAGAACTAGGGTTTACGCCCGGCACCGAAGTTTCATTTGTGCGCCAGGCACCGTTCGGCGGCCCGATGGTGGTGGATTTACGCGGCTACCAATTGTGCCTGCGGCCGGCTGAAGCCAAGCTGATCCTGGTCGAAACACCGGCCGAACCCTCATGAGCAAGCGCCTGGAAATTGCGTTAGTCGGCAGCCCAAACGCCGGCAAAACCACTCTTTTCAACGCGCTGACCGGGCTGCGCGCCAAAACCGGCAACTATCCGGGGGTAACTGTCGACCGTCGTCGCGGCAGGCTGACTGTCGACGATACCGACATCATTCTCACCGATCTGCCCGGAACTTATAGCCTGCACGCGATTTCGGAAGATGAGGCGATTGCGGTTCGGGTGTTGAAAGGTGAATTGGAAGGCGAGCCGGAGCCGGATGGCGTCGTCATCGTTGCAGATGCAACCACTCTGCAGCGCTCGCTGCCGATGATCGCCGAGGTCATGCAGTTGGGTCGGCCGACCTTGCTGTGTTTGACGATGATCGACGAACTCAAAGCGCGCGGCGGCGACATCGATTTGTTTGCGTTGCAGCGTGAACTCGGCGTGCACGTCATTGGTGTGGTCGGCAACCGTGGTTTGGGTGTGGATGATCTGCGCGATCACCTGGCCAAGCCCGAAGACTGGCGGCCGGCGATCAACCTGCCGGCGCCCGATCCGGAATCGCGTTTTCAGTGGGCCGATCAGGTTCTGGAGAAGATCACCCGCCACCCGGTTCAAGAAAGCACACTGACCCGGCGCATGGACAAGGTGTTGCTGCATCCGGTGCTGGGCGGCTTCGTTTTCCTTGCTTTCATCACCTTCTTCTTCCAAGCGATCTTCACTTGGGCCGGCCCGGCGATGGACTTTTTCGCCGGCTCGCTGGATTCGCTGGCTGACTGGATTCTGCTTGAGTATCCGGACAGCTTGCTCTCCAACCTACTCGCCAACGGTGTGGTGCGCGGAGTAGGCGCGGTGGTTGTGTTCGTGCCGCAAATCGCGCTGTTGTTCGCGATGATTCTATTCTTCGAGGCGTCCGGTTATATGGCGCGCGCAGCCTTTGTCGTCGATCGAATGATGGGTTGGATCGGCTTAGAGGGCAGATGTTTTATTTCGCTGCTCAGCTCCTACGCCTGCTCGGTGCCCGGCATTATGGCGACGCGATCCATTCCTTCGCCGAAGGATCGACTGGCGACGATTTTGGTCGCGCCCTTTGCTACATGCTCGGCGCGGCTACCGGTTTATGCGGTGTTGATCACCGCCTTTGTGCCCGCCACTCCGGTGATTGGACCCATCACCATGCAAGGTCTGACCTTGATGGGCCTCTATCTATTAGGCGGCGCAACCGCGCTGTTTTTTGCCGCCATCTTTAAACGCGGCATGTTGCGCGGCGCCAGCTTGCCGTTTTACATGGAACTGCCGCCTTACCGCTTCCCGCGCTTGAGCAGTTTGGCCGTTCAGGTTTGGCGACGGCTGAAGTTGTTCCTGACCAGCGCCGGCAAGATCATCTTCCTCGGCTCGATCGTGCTGTGGTTCTTACTGAACTTTCCGCAGGTTGACGTTCCTGCCGGTATGGACGACTCGGCCGCTGGACGATTCCAAGTCGAGCAAAGCTACGCCGCCGACATCGGCCGAGTGCTGGAACCGGTCACCGAGCCGCTAGGTTTCGACTGGCGGCTGAACATCGGCCTGGTCGGTTCTTTCGCCGCGCGCGAATTGATGATCTCGACGATGGCGCAGGTTTACGCTTTCAACGGCGATTCAGAAAACGTCGACGGCATGGCTGAGTTGATTACGTCGGCGGATCCTGTGACTGGAGAACCGTTGGTGAGCTTGGCCACTGGGCTATCGCTATTGGTCTTCTTTGTATTTGCGCTGCTATGCGTGTCGACGCTGGCGGTGATCAAGCGCGAGACCGGCAGCTGGAAATGGCCGGTGTTTACCACGGTGTATATGTTTGTCGTCGCTTGGGTGGGGTCGTTCCTGACCTACCAAATTGCGTCGTAGGCACCACAACCGAGCGCTCGCCGCGCATCAGGGACTAGAACAGGAAATCTACTCATACACCCGATAGAGTAGGAGTAGCCCAATCGTGCGAAATCTACTCCTCGTTTTCCTCACCCTGTTGGCTTCCTGTGCCAACTTGGTTCCCGGCACACCGCAGTTTTCGGTGGATACGCCGATGGGCACCGCGTACGCCCACAGCCCGGAGCGTGCCAGCCACTTGGTGGATTCGTGGATGCGCATGGCGCGCACCATCCAGAGTCGGCTGCCCGGCGCCAAGCACGACGATCAGCTGGATATCTGGCTGATGCACGAGGACGACATTCCCGATCCGTTTGCCATCGGCCATCCGATGGGCGGCGTGACCTACTCGGTGAACGGCGACGCCTGGCTGATTCAAGTTCCGGATACGCACAAGTTGGAGTGGGTGCTCGCGCACGAACTGACTCATGCGCTGCTCGGTCCCGAGTGGGATACTTTGGGCGGCATGCTGGAAGAGGGTTTGTGCGAATGGGTGGGTTCGCAAGAAGACCCCGAGTTGGCACCGGTGCGCGAGTTGCAGGTTTATATGGGTGCGGCAGCGATGTTCGGCCATACCCAATGCGGCATCTTCTTTAATAACTCGGTGCGCCAGGAAAACGGCGAAGTGAAGATGCGCTGGTTAGGTGAAAAAGGAACTGCGCCCGACCCGCCATGGGATTTGGATGACCTGCGTTTTTACTTGGCGCAGAACAGCATCGCCGAATTCTCGGACGTGCGCGCCGGATTGCAGCGCATGGGAACGGTGATGATTTACCGCATCATCGAACGCAATGGCTTGGAGCACTTACATCAAATGTGCAAAGACGCCAAAGCCCGCGGCGAATCCACCCTGCCCTTCGCCGACGTCATGCTCGCCGCCGGATTCAAACCGGATGGATCGGATTTGCACCGCGAGTTGGTTGCACCCCTGCGTGCTCGTTCGATCGCCAAACAATTGCGCTTACACGGCGATCACTTCGGTCGCTACATCGCCGCCGAATACCCCTCGCACTTCCCCAATTACGACGGCGAACACTTCGTCAAGTACTCGATGGGAACCATCCGCAGCATTGAAGGAAAGAACATCCGTCTATTCGAATTCCCTTCGCTACGAGAAGCCGTGCGTCGTAATTGGCCGGTCCGCGAACACACCGCCGACGCTTACGCGGCGCCTTACACCATTACTTGGTGAATTTCTTAGAAGCTCCCCCCCCCCCCCGATATACTCGGTCTATGATTCTTGAGTCAATTTTCCTTGCGGCTTCAATATCGTTTGCTAATCCCCAAAATGAACGCGTTGATCTTAATCTGTTTGTCGTAGACCAAGACAAGACACCAATTCAAGGAGCTTCGGTATATCTACCCAAAACTGGTGAATACTTAGTCACGGATAGCGCCGGCATGGTTTTCTTCCAAGGTCCTTCCGAATCCGAGGGGTACTGGGAAGTTGGCCAAGGACATGAAGACGCTGATCTCAAAGTCGAGGTTTACTTTGGCGGAAAAATGTATCCATTTCGTCGAGCAACTAACTTTAACTTCAAAACCCACAAGGAGTCCTCTTGCGATGGGTGCCGGGCTGCGAGGTTGAGCTATTCCTTTCAAATTGGGAAGAGAAACGACCCCGGTACGCTTTGGTATTGGGCTAGCGTTTGGGCTAGCGGCACTTCTACTTATTGGACAGTTACCGAGGCAGAAGAACTAGATTGTGTTGCTAAGCCGGATCCAGACAATCAATTGTTTATTAATGGATCTTTGTCATCCATTAGCTACCCAGATACCTGCTCAGGAATTGCCTCAGGAAACGCTACAACCACGGGGTCAATCGAAACTGAAACCACCCTCGATGGTAGGTTAAATGTCAAAACTTCTAAGCTGTTCAAATCAGCTGGGATCAACGTGGAAGTCGGTGGTGGAAAAACCACAAAAATCAAAAAGACCACTTCTCTCAAGGACGAACTCCCTGGAAAGGACCGCCCAAATGAAAAGGGAGCCGTTCATATTAGAACAAGGTACGTCAAATACACCCTGGTCAAATATCAGGTGACCTCGGACCGAAACGGCAACATTACGGCAATCAAAGAGCTCGATTCCGATGTTATTTTGGTCCCGACTGGAACTTGTCAGGACACATCCGACCTAGAGTCCTGCTAGATGTCCAGTTCCTGAATCTCATGCGCGTGTTCTTCGATGTAGTTACGGCGCGGTTCGGTTTCGTCGCCCATCAGCATCGAGAAAATTTGGTCGGCGGCTACTGCGTCGTCGAGCACGATGCGCTTGAGCAAACGCGTTTCCGGGTCCATGGTGGATTCCCACAACTGGTCCGGGTTCATTTCACCTAGACCTTTGTAGCGCTGCACTTCGACTTGCGATTGACCGGCTTCGCGTAGCGCGCTGATCAAGTCGACTATCGCAGGTACGGCCTTGGAGAACTTGCCGCATTCAATCAATGCGCCGCCGCCAGGTGTTTGATCGATCACCGGCAAGCCATAAGCGATGACGCTTTCGATGGCTTCTTGCACGTCGTCGCGATCGCGGAACTTGAACGACAAGTAGCTGGCCGATTCACGTGGGCACTTGGAGTCGCGTCCGGCCCAGACTTTGTCTTCCGGCTTTTCGGCGACGAATGCATCGCGTGCATCCTTGTCCCAGAAGAAATGATTCACATTTCTTTCGACGCCGACTTCGGAAACCATGTAGTTCGGCAAGCCGCGTTCGGCATCGAAGGAGGCAACGTAATCAGCAGCACTAATTCCGCGACGGTCACCACGGAAGGCAGCAAGACTGCGCGACATGATCATCAACTTATCGATCAAGCCGCTGAGTTCGGTTCCTTCCAACTCGATGACTTCTTTGTTTGCGGAGTGACGAAAACGCATCTTCGCACCGCTCAATCCTGCGGCAAAGATGGACTTGGTCAGCGACTCATCGTTGTGAATGTAGTCGTAAGACTTCTGCCCCTTCTTCTGCAAGCGATACAACGGCGGGCATGCAACATAAACACGACCGGTTTCAATCAACGGCTTCATCTGACGGAACAAGAAAGTCAGAATCAACGTGCGGATGTGCGAACCATCTACATCGGCGTCAGTCATGATGATGATCTTGCCGTAGCGAACTTTCTCAACGTCGAAGTCTTCCGATACGCCGGCACCGATAGCTTGAATCATCGTCTGCAATTCTTGGTTGGCAATGATTCGGTTCGCCGAGTTCTTTTCGACGTTCAGAATTTTACCCTTCAAAGGCAGAATCGCTTGGAAGCGGCGGTCGCGTCCGGTCTTCGCCGAACCACCCGCCGAGTCACCTTCCACCACGTACAGTTCGGTGATTTCCGTGTCTTTGAGTTGGCAGTCGGCCAACTTACCCGGCAACGAACCTGAGCTCAGCGCACCCTTACGGCGCACTAAGTCGCGTTGCTTACGGGCGGCTTCCCGAGCATCACGCGCAAGCAAAGCTTTGCGAATGATGTTCTTCGCCATCGACGGGTTTTCTTCCAAGTAAGTGCCGAAGCACTCGTTGACTACCGATTCAACCACCGACGATGCTTCGCGCGAACCCAGCTTGCCTTTGGTCTGACCTTCAAACTGCGGATCAGGAATCTTGATCGAAACGATGGCAAACAAACCGGCTTTGTAGTCATCACCGGCCGGCGGCTCGCCCTTCTTCAGCAGCTCTGCTTGACGGAGATAACCGTTCAATGAACGCGTCAGCGCCGAACGGAAACCCGACAAGTGAGTACCACCGGCGGAAGTGCGAATGTTGTTGGCAAAGCTGTAAACACCTTCGTGCCAATCGTTGGTGTAACGCAGCGCAACCTCAACACCGTATTCCTTGTCCTGGTATTCAACCTCTTTGACAAAGTGGACGATGTCAGTGATCGCTTCTTTACCTTCGGTTAAATCGCGCACGTACGCGGTCAAACCATCCGGGTAATGAAACTCATCCTTCTGGCCGCTGCGCGCATCTTCCAACACAATCTTCAAGTTGGAAGTACCCATCAGGTACGCCATCTCGCGCAAACGGTTCTGCACGGTCTCGTAATCAAAACCATCGTGCGAGAAAATCTGGCGGTCGGGGCGGAAGGAAACACGCGTTCCCTTCTTGTCGGTATCACCGCGTTCTTCGAGCTTGGACTTAGTCAGTCCACGCGAAAAACTAATGTTGTGAATTCTGCCGTCTTTAAAAACGTCGACCTCGGTCCATTCGGTTAGCGCGTTCACCACCGAAATACCGACGCCGTGCAAACCACCCGACACCGCATAAGCTTTGCCATCGAACTTACCGCCGGCGTGCAGTTTGGTCATGACCAGCTCAACCGCCGGCATGTTCTCTTCCGGGTGAATGTCCACCGGAATACCACGACCGTTATCTTCGACCGTTGCCGAACCATCATCGTTCAACGTCACGGTGACGGTATCGCAATGCCCGGCCAACGCTTCGTCCACCGAGTTGTCGACGATTTCCCACAGCAAGTGGTGCATGCCGGCAAACGCCGTATCGCCGATGTACATCGCCGGACGTTTGCGCACTCCCTCCAGGTCCTTCAGGAACTGAATTGAGCCGGAATCGTAATCTTGCTTTTTCTTTTCTTCACTCATGACTGATGAACGAAACGCGCGCGCTTCGCCGTCGTTGCTCAGGAACGCCTGAACTCGATGCGCTCGACCACCGCGTGGTCGCTGTGGTTTGCCAAGTATTGATTGAGCAGAGTCAAGAACTCGGACTGACGGAAGCAATAAAGCTCCTGCATCAGCGGCGCCGACTCCACCACCACAATTAACTTGCCGCCGCGAAAGGAAACCGGCCGCGTGCGTTTGCCGATGGTCTTAGGGACCACTTGATGCCAAGCGTCAAAAACAGCGCGATGTTCGGACGTACGCGACCAACCTTGTTTCTGCATGACGCGCGAAACAATTTCTGAAATGGGCGCAGGGTCCACATTCCGGGTCGGGGTCCGTTTGGGATTCATTCGTACTGTTAACGCCGACGGTGCTTTAGCCGGCCGTGCTCAGCGGCATGACCACGTAATCAAAATCGTCGCCGAGAATGAACTTGGCTGGACGGTTGGCGTCGTCCATTTGCAATTCAATTTGATCGCTATGCGCCGACTTCAAACCCTCGAGCAAAAACGCCGGGTTGAAAGCCGCGGTCAAACCTTCGCCGACGTAATCGACTTCCAAGTTCGCCGATGCGCGGCCGCGACCTTCGTGCTCGGCCAACACGCCGAGTTGATCGGCGCTGACCTGTAGGCGCACCACCGCCGCCGAATCTTGCGTCAGGTGACTGACCAGGCGCAGCTTCTTCGACAACGATTCACGGTGAGCTCGAATCACGTGCTTGCCGTCGGCCGGAATCACGTTGCCATAGTTCGGGTACTCGCGATCCAATACGCGACCGAACGACTCGAGGTTGCCGACGCGGAAGCCGACCAGGTTGTTCAAGAAGTAAACCGACAGCTCTTCACCGCCTTCGTCCTGACCGTGACGAAGAATTTGATCGAGTACCTTCGGCAACAACACCGAGCGATGGCGATCGGCTTGGTGGGTCAGCGCCGGCCGCTTGATGCGCGCCATGCGGCGACCATCGGTTCCGACCAACGTGACTTCGCCGTCTTCAGCTTCCAGCAACACGCCTTCGGTGGCGAAGCGATTGTCCTGCACCCGCGCGGTGGCGAAACGCGTGGAACTGACCATCAGCAGAAATGCCTCCTTGTCGACGGTCAGGTCGGCGTCGCCGTCCAGCGTCGGGATGGCCGGGAATGCCTCCGGCGTAGCAGCCGGATCCAAACCGCTTTCCATCGTCACCAGATCGCAGACGTCTTCGCCGGCGATCAGCTCGCACTGGTCGTTGCCCTTCAGGCACACGGTCACGGTCTCGGACTCGATGTCCTTGACCACGTCGACCAGCTCGCGGCCGGGGATCACCGCCCAGCCGGGCTGATCCACCTGGACTTGCTCGACGCGGTAGCGCACTGCGATGTCCAAATCGCTGGTCATCAGCACCACCGAATCATTGTCCGCCTCGATAAATACTCCTCCGAGTACAGGTCGAGTGGGCTTTCGGTCGATACCCATTTCAACCCGTTGGAGGGCGTCACGGAAGGCGAGGCGGTCGATCAGGAACTTCATGCGGACATCCTCCTAATTGAGGATCTATTAATTAAGTCAGTCGTAACAGTATAGGGCCCTCCTGAGTGTGGAGAAACCCTGGGTATGACGACGTAAGTCTTTTCTAGAAAACGGATTAATAAGTCCGAATTCCTTGGGGGAAGTGTTCGGCCCCTGCGGAGGAGCCGAGGACAACTTGTGGAGAACTTGGTGGGTTTTCCACAGGTCGCTGGGGCGGCGTTTGGGGCTGTGGGAAGCGTGCAAAAAGTGCCCGCTTGATCCACCAATTTTGCCGGTGTTTTCCACAGGTTTTCCAGCACAAAAGCAAAAAGCCGCACCCAGAAAACGGGTGCGGCTTTGGCATTTTTGCCGGCCGGATGAGGCCTGTGAGGTAGCGTCACTGGGGTTTCATGCGGCTTAGCCGTGGCAATTCGACTCGGTTTTTACACCACGTTCCAGCTCGCCCAGCAGGGCGGTGAACTCGGCGTCGACCCGACGGCGTGCTTCGATCTTCTCGACCGAATAGAGCACCGTGGAGTGGTCCTTACCGCCGAAGTATCCACCTACCTCCTCCAGCGACAAACTGGTCAGAGAGCGGGCTAGAAACATCGCTACTTGACGTGGGAACACGACCGACTGGGTGCGTCGTTTGGACTGCAGTTCGGCCAGCTTGACGCCGTAGTGCGACGTGATCACCGACAGAATGTGGTCCATGTGAATCGGACGATTGCGCGCGCGCAGGTCCGGACCCATGATTTCGTGCGCCAAGCCAAGATCAATTGGCCGGTTGGTCAACGATGCCATTGCCTGAATGCGAGTCAGGCTGCCTTCCAATTCTCGTACGTTGCTTTCGACGTTCTCGGCAATGAACTTCGACACGTTGTCGGGCAACTTCAAGCCCAAACGCGCAGCCTTGGAGTGCAAAATCGCGACCCGCGTTTCAAAACACGGCGGCTCAATTTCGGCGACTAACCCCCATTTAAAGCGACTTACCAGCCGTTCCTGCAAATCGGGGATGTCCTCTGGCGGCGCATCACTGGACAGCACAATTTGCTTGTGCGCATTGTGCAACGTGTTGAAGGTGTGGAAGAATTCTTCTTGCGTGCGGTCCTTGTTGGCCAGCATTTGAATGTCGTCGATGATCAGCACATCCGCTTTGCGATAGCGGTTGCGGAACTTTTCGACGTCACCCTGCTGCAACGCACTGATGAAGTGGTTGATGAACTCCTCGCACGAGAGGAAGACGATTTTCAAATCCGGAGTCTTGTCCAGCAGGTGATGGCAAACCGCCTGCATCAGGTGGGTTTTGCCTAGTCCTACCGAACCATGGAGGAACAACGGATTGAAATTTTGCGCCGGCCGATCGGCAACGCCACGGCAAGCTGCGTGTGCAAAACGATTGCACGGTCCAACTACAAATTGCTCAAAGGTGTAGTCGGGTTTGAGAATGAGTTTGGAGGAATCATCGTCGACTCGTTTAAAGGCGACGTTGTTGAGTTGCTGTTGGAGTGCGTCCGACGTGCGACGAGCCGGTTTGGGCGGGTCGGCCAACTTCGTTGGGGCCAGCTCCGCGACCAGTTCGTCTAAGGATGGCGGCTTATGGTCGAGCTCGTGGACTTCTACGCGGACTTCGGGTACTCCGAAGGCTTCGGCGATGGGGCGAATAAACCGTTGCCGAATGGTGTCCGCATGCAGTTTGGAGGGTGCTGCGAGCACTGCAAAGTCAGTTTGCAGGCTAATCAATTTGGCTCCGCGGAGCCATGCATCGACCGATGTCGCGTCCAAGTTGGACTCCAAGTGCTTCAACGCTTGATCCCAAAGGGATGTCAACTCCGGGGAGATTGAGTTCAAGGGCACTTGAGGCTAATCGGGGGGAAAAGTTGTAAGTTTATGAGGGATAAGGGCTTAGGCCTTCCCTCTTGTGGGGCTACAGAATACCTGTCTCCCTTCGATTCCCATATTTCTTTTTGTTAGTTTCTCTAAATCTTTACGCTGCCTACGTTAGCGTTTTGCAACATCGTACAGCCTTGCCGCGGCAGCAGCGAGCCGGCGAGCGGCGTTTTCCACTGTGGAAATCGTCATTTTTGGGGGGAAAGTGACTCGAATTGAGGCAGTAGCAAGGACTTGTGGTAATCCGGCTGCCAGCAATACCGTGGATGGTGTAGGCGATCCGGACGAGCACGCCGAGCCGGCCGATACCTCCAAACCTTCGGCGTCCAAAGTCGGCAGCAGAAGGCGGCCGTCGATATCGGCGAAAGTTAGGTTCAGCGTATTGCTCAGCCCACCCACTTCGGGATGGTTGCAGCGCAACGACGGAAGTTGCTGGAGCAAACAGTCCAGGAAGACCTGGCGAGACTCGGACCAAAGGCGGTCATTCTCGGCTTGTTCGGCCATCGCCAATTCCATGGCCATAGCGAACGCCCCTGCCAATGCAGGACTCTCGGTGCCCGGGCGCCGTCCGCGTTGGTGGCCGCCGCCGACCATGTGGGCTTCGTACATCACGCGATCGCCAAGCGCCAACACCCCCACACCTTTGGGCGCGCCGAATTTGTGGCCGGATAAAACCAAAGCGTCGGCATGGTTGAGAGCCGACGACCACGGCAACTTGCCTACGCCTTGCACCGCATCGCAAAACCAAGCGGTGTTGTCGGTGAGTAAATCGGCGAGTTGTTGCACCGGCTGCACCACGCCGGTTTCATTGTTGGCCCATTGCAACGCAACCAAGTCGGGCGGTTCGTCATCGCACAAGTCTTGTAAACATGCTTGGGCATGATCATCAATCGGCAACCATTCCAGGTGATGACCTTGTTGTTGCAGTAAACGCAGCGGACCCAACACCGCCGGATGCTCGGCTTTGCTGGTCATTAAGTTCAACTTGCGGCCGAGCAGTTGTTCGGTTGCGTGCACGACGCCAAACAAAGCAAGGTTGCAGGCTTCGGTTGCGCCGCTGGTAAAAACGATTTCCGAATCGGCGCGGCCTATGCATGCGGCAACTCGGCCGCGCGCATTTTCCAACTCACCTTGCGCACGCCGCCCCGAACGGTGCAACGACGCCGGGTTCGCCGAGCACTCGCGTTCAATGCGTAGGTACTCTTCTAAAACCTCGGCACGGACCGGCAATCCGGCATTTGCGTCCAAATAAACGCGTTCGCTCATTCCATGGTCGGCATTTGATGCGTGGCCGCGGGTTGCGGCGGCACCAACTCAACGGGCTTCTCTAAACCTAAACGCTGCGCCAACTCTTCGGCAATGTTGCGGAAGTCTTCGGCACCGGCGCTGCGCGGATCGTATTCGTAAATGGTCATGCCATGACTTGGCGCTTCGGCCAAGCGCACGTTGACGCGCACATGATTTTCAAACACGATCTCGCCAAAGTGATTGCGCAGTTCTTGCACAACCTCGCGCGACAAGTTGCGCTGCTTGCTGTACATGCCGACCAAAATTCCGATCAAACCCAAGCTCGGGTTCATGCGGCGCTGCACTTGTTCCAACACGTGTTGCAATTGCGCCATCCCTTGCAGCGCAAAGAACTCGGCCTGCACTGGAATGATGACGTAATCCGAAGCGCATAACGCGTTCAATGAAAGCAGTCCTAACGCCGGCGGGCAATCCAGCAACACCACGTCGGGTGGGTTGTCACTGCGCGCGTACTTCTGCAGCTCTTCGCGCAACAAAGTCTCGCGACCAATTTCGTTTGCGAACTCCTGCTCGGCACCGGTCAGGTCCAAGTTGGTCGGCGCGATGTATAGGTTGTCGATGTTGGTCGGCTGGGCGACGTCGGCAATGGAGTGGCGATTGCTGAGCAGCGTGTACACCGACGGGTCGCCCGGGTCAGGCATGCGGTCGAAGGCGATGGATAAGTGCGCCTGCGGATCGAGGTCGACCAGCAGCACGCGATAGCCCTGCAAAGCGAGCGCTGCGCCCAGGTTGGAAACGGAGGTAGTCTTTCCGACGCCTCCCTTTTGGTTGATCACGGAGATGACCTGCACGTCAACAGGATAACGAGATCAGTGACCGAATCCCAGTTTCGCAATTTACTAGAACTGTGTCTTGTTCCTTCGCGCCGTGGAACAAATCAAACTGTTCCACGACCCGTGCTGGCTGTAGGTGGAACAAGGCCATGGCACTGATCAGGCTTAAACCATCTTGTTGCTGAGCACCCTGTGGACGCAGCGCTTGGCCAAGTAGGCGCAATCGGTTGCCGCGGATGCCTTTGTTGTTGCGGAAGTGGCGCTCGCTGCTTTTTTGGAATTCCTTCATCGCCCGGTGAGTGGCGCGCTTGAGGCGGGCAAAACTGCCGTATAGGGTCGGCGCCTCTTCCTGAACCGACTTGCGCAACGGCGTCATTCCGGCCTGAATGGATTGATCTAACTCTTGAATGAGCAACGGGATATCGCTGGGTTTTCGGTGAAGTAACAGCTCCTTCAGGTGGTCTTCTCCACCGATGGCGTCGGCAGCTTCGATGCGCAATTCAGTCATCGCTCGCTGTTGGCGCGGACCCACCCAAACGAGTTCGGGCATGGACGACGGATTCAACCAATGGACTTCGTTCTCCTCGTCAGAAAGGTCCGAATTGGAGCCACGGATTGAGGCGATTCCAAGCTCGGCATGCCACCAACGCCGTGAAGCCGCGACCACATCTTCGCCCACTTGCGGCATCATTTGCCGCAAAGTCGGTTCCACCAACGCACCGCCCGGCAATCGGCCTATGATTGCTTGGATTAACGCTTCGCGATGCTCTTCGCTGTCCAGCCCGGCATGTGGAATCGGAATGGAGAAGCAGTGACCTTTGCTGTCCAGAAAGTTGAGCTCATCCTCAACCGGATCCACGACATCAACGACCGGTTGCCAACCTTCCCCGCGTTCGCGCGCGCATTGCAGCAACCACAAAAGCTGATTCCAATTCCGAAGCGAACCTCCGGCGAATGCAGCCTCAATCTTTAAGCCGAGCTGCGGCATAACGACAGCGCGTCGATCATCTCATCCACCGCCGCGTCGACGCGATCCTGCCAATTCGCAAGGTGCTGCAAGTCATCGCGTTCATGCGCCCACAAAATGCCGCGGCTGTTATTCACAATGCCGCCGTGACCGTTGCGATCAAAAGCAGCTTGCAGTCCTTCCGCCGAGCCTCCTTGAAAGCCGAAGCCCGGCAGCAAGATCGGCGTGTTCGGCATCAACTTACGGAAGTGCTCCAACTCATCCGGCCGCGTTGCACCAACGACGGCACCGACCGACGACCAAGTACCTTCATCATTCAATTGATCCTGCCCCCAGCGATGCACCGCCTCGGCGACGCGATCAGCCAGTGACGGCGTGCCATGATCTTGGAACAAACCTGCACCGGGATTTGACGTCTTCACCAAGATGAACAAACCGGAACCGTATTGTTTGGCCACTTCCAAGAACGGTTGGCAAGCATCTTCACCCAAGTAAGGGTTAATCGTCAACGCATCCGCCGGCGGGCAAGCGGCGCCGGAAAAATAGGCTTCGGCATAAGCCGTCGACGTCGAACCGATGTCGCCGCGTTTGGCATCGAGCACCACCATCATGCCTAGTTCTTTGGCATAAGCAACGGCGTCGAGCATCGCGCGATAGCCGTCGGCGCCTAGTGCTTCAAAGAAAGCAGCCTGCGGTTTAATCACCGGAACCTTTGGTGCCAACACTTGCAACAACTCGCGGTGGTACTCCACCATTGCCGCAGCTGCTTCGCCCACACTTTGTTGCGCGCGTGTGCGGAACGGCTCGGGGAAATGATCCGGCCGCGGGTCCAAGCCCACCATGACCGGATTGTTTTTTTGATCGACCGCCCGGCAAAGGCGAGTGGCGAAATTCTTCATCAGTCTTCGCTATCTTGATCCGCGTCGATGCGGTGTTTCAGCGCTTGTTCTTTAGACGGCAGCAGCAAGCCGCCCGAGATCACCGTGCGCAGCGCTTCGTCGACGGTGAGATCTAGGTGCACCATTTGATCCTTGGGAACAAAAATGGTGTAGCCGGTCACCGGCATCGGTGACGAAGGAATGAAAACCGAGAGGAGCTCGCCGCCTTCCGCGTCATTAATCGCTTTGGATGAACTGCCGGTTAAAAAACCAATCGAATAAATCCCGATGCGCGGGTATTGCACCGCGACCACACCCTGAAATTCAATCTGCTTATTCTCACCAAAGAAGAACTCGGTGATTTGTTTGATGTGCGGATAAATCGCCTTGACGATCGGCAGCTTTTCCAGCGTGCGCTCAAAGGCGCGATAAATTCGCCGCCCGACGAAGCCGGAGAACCATAAACCAATCAGCAGAATGGTGATGATGATGAACGCCACCGACACCACAAAAACAGTGGTTTCGCTTAGCGGCTCCAGGCGCATCCATTCGACCACGCGCACCACCCCGGCGCTGACGTGACCGATGACCTTCTCCGAAAGTTGATTCCAAATCCAAATCAACAGCCCGACGGTCAGCGCCAACGGCAGGAGCAATCCCAATCCGCGGATGAAGGTTCGGACAATCGGATGTTTGCGGCGGCCGGTCATGGGGCGTCAAACGGTGAAAAAATTATACCTGCGTGCCGGGCAGGATTTGCATCAGGATGTGATCCAGCAGCAAAGCGCCGCGCGCAGTGGTGCAAATGTGGTCGGAATGGTCGTCGGCGTCGAGCAAGCCCTGCTCGCGGAGTTCGCGAAGTTGCGGCTGAAAATGCAGCCATGGATCAAGTCCGGTCTGTTTTTGCGCGCGGCTGCGGCTGACGCCAAGCTCGACCAGGCGCAATCCCATCAACATGTGTTCAAACAACCGCGTGTTGGCGTCGGGTCGGTCGATGCGCTCGATCGGATCGTCGCCGTGGAACACCGCCTCCTGATATTGCTCGGGTCGCGCCCAATTGCAGCGCCGCTCCCCCGCCAACGAACTTGCCGCACCGGCGCCGATACCGACAAAGTCGTATGAACGCCAGGCACTGAGGTTGTGCAAACACTCGTGATTGTCGCGGCAAAAGTTCGAAATCTCATAGCGTTGGAGGCCGGCGTCGGCGCAAATTTCGCCGGTGAGTTGGAACAAGTGTTCACAGTGATCCGGATCCTCGGCCTGCCAACGACCGACGTCGCGTAACCGCGTCAGTGCAGTACCCGGTTCATAACTCAACTCGTAGCAAGAGATGTGTTGTGGTTGAAACGACAAAACCTCCACTAGATCTTGTTGCCACACTTCCGTTTGTTGACCGGGAAAGGCAAAAATGAGGTCAGCGTTAAAGCTGGGAAAGATTTCACCGGCGAGTTGCAAAGCCTGGCGCGCTTGCTCGGGACTGTGCACTCGGTCGTAGGCTTGCAGCACATCGCTTTGCAGGGATTGAATGCCCACCGACAGACGATTGACTCCGCCATTAAACATCGCCATCGCGCGTTCGCGATCCAATGACTCGGGATTCGCTTCCATCGAGGTCTCGTGCGATGAAGTGCGAAAGCCGCAAATGGCATCGAGCTCGTCGAAGAGTTTGCTTAATAAATCAGCCGGCAACAACGACGGCGTTCCCCCGCCAAAGAAAACCGTCTGTGGTTTTAAATCGGCAGCACGGCGTTCGGCTTCAAGCAACAAAGCTTCGACGTATGCGTCTAAGCTTTGGCCGCTCCATGCATAGGAATTAAAGTCGCAATATCTGCACTTAGAAGTGCAGAACGGCAAATGCACATAAAGCCCTAGGCTTTGATCACTGAGCTTTGCGCGACGAGTCCCCATTGTCCTTGCCCTTGTTGGACGTGGACTTCGGGGATTGCGACTTGCGAATCCGGCGCGCAGCATCGGCCGGCAAAATCTCTTCCGGCGGTACACCCTCGACCACGTATGCGTGTAGTTTACGCAATGTGGTGCGCTCCATTTGACGGACGCGTTCGCGCGAGATGTTTAGCTTTTTAGCGATGGCTTCCAACGTCGACGGCGACCCTTGGTTGATGCCGTAACGCATCTTCAGTACCTGCGCTTCGGTCGGATCGATCAGGTCCAAGATGTCGCTTACCGTTTGCAACGCGTCGCTGCGCAACACGATTTCGTCCGGCGCCAGCATGTGCTGGTTGCTCTTGTATTCGTCCTCGGCCAAGTTCTGCAACAACTCCTCCGCCAACTCAACCTTGCCCGAGTTGGTATTCAAAGTCTGCTCGATGACCTTGCGGTTCTTTGCAGACAGCTGCAGGTGTTTCGCAATTTCATCGGTGGTCGCCGGTCGTCCAAGGCTTTGTCCAAGTGCTGTTGCAGCGCGCCCCCACTTGGTCAGAATCTCGACCATATAGGAAGGAATGCGCACAGTCTTCACCGTGTTGATCAGTCCGCGGCGAATGGTTTGCTGAATCCACCAAGTTGCATAAGTCGAGAAACGAAAACCCGCTTCCGGATCAAACTTCTCGGTAGCCTTCAGCAGGCCGATGTTGCCCTCGGCGATCAAGTCGGGCAGAGTCAGGCCTCGATTGCGAAATCGTTTGGCGACGCTTACGACCAGGCGCAAATTCGCCCGAATCATGTGCTCTCGCGCATCGGCATCGCCTTTTTGGATACGTCGACCCAGTGCAACCTCTTCTTCAGCAGTGAGAAGGGGCACTTGGTCTATCTCGCGCAGATAGGTTTCTAGACAATTGTCGGAGGCCATGGACGAATTGGGTTGTGGACAAGGACCTTATTTATGTCGGTCAAATAGCTAAGCCCCCTGAACCTAATGATTTGGCGGCAGATATCGAAGGAAGCGGGCGGATGTTAAGTTAGATGAGTGGATCGAATGACACACTCCCCCTGGTCGGAGCAGCGGCCGCAGAAATCCATTGTTTCCGAGGCGGATTTTCGCCCCCAGCTTTCTTCACAAGGCAAGGAGCTTGCGAGGGTCTGCAACGGGCTGTTGGAATCCTCGATTGAGCAGTGGACGCAACGTCAGCTGGTGCACCTTTATCGGTCAGCAACCGAGGTCGAGTCGTACTTAGACGGCTTTGGGGCGAGAAAGAATCGCACTTTTTTCCGAGTTCGTGAAGTTGTGGCCTGCGTGCGCTGGTTGGCGCATGGAATGTCCAGCTTGGTTCACCTTCATGGCAACCTCAGCGCCTATGACAACGGCCAACGCGAATGGGCGGAAAAGAGCCTAGAGCCACGCGTGACTCAGTCGGCAATGGCGCTCGGAGAGATTTTGTTCAGTGTGCTGCAAGGTCTTTCGGCGGAATGGGTTAAGGCAAAATTGGATTGGCCGAACGGGGCATTGCGCGTCGAGTCCATTAAGGCAGGTCCCGGCCTCATTCATCTTCCCAACGATCGTCTCGAGGACCGCAGCCCCGCCCACACCGACGGCACCCAACCCAACGGCGTGCGCTGCGCCAACCGTCTCCTGGTTTTGGCCCGCGGATGGTCTTCCGAGGCCACAAAACCGGTTAACGGACTGCCCGAGCGGCAAGCGTTTATGGCCAACTATTGCACCGAGGTCATCGCCCGCCGGTTTGAGGCAAGGGTTCATAACCTGCGGAGCACTTACGACACCTGGGTAGCCGGCACCGAGGAAGAAACGGATAACCCCGGTTTGCTGACGTTGCGCGACACCATCAGCGAGGTTTACGCCTTGCTGGAGATGGTCACCGCGCTCACCCACCTCTATGAACGCCATGACATTTACGAGCGTAATGGCGAATCGCGCCGTTTGTTCGAGTCATTGGTCAGTCAGGAGGATCTCTTGGGATTGATCATTAACTCTGGTGTGGCAGTCGCTTACGAGTGTTTGCAACGAGCGGTTCCAATCGCAGAGGAGCTGTTGGACCAGCTGGCGATTAAGAAGTCGGTGCAGCTGCGGCTGCCCGATGACTTGACCATGCACGCGCGCCCCTTGTCGCTGATTGTGGGCATCGTTCAGAAGAACGAAACCCCCGTGGACATGATGGTTGCCGGTCAGACATGTTCGGCTGCGTCGATGATGCAAATGCTGGTGTTGGCCGGCACCTACCCTGAGGAGCGCGAATACCAGTTCACCGGCGACCCCAAAGCGCTGCGCGATCTGGAACTGTTGTTCGAGAACCGGCTAGGCGAAGAAGGCTTCGAGGGATTCCCGCCGGAGCTGGGTTACCTTCGCCCCTAAATACCGTGCTGCAAGCGATCTCCGAGAATCGGAGGTAGGCCCGCCTTGCGGATTAACTTTTGCTCGGCGGCAATGTTGTAAGGCGTGCGCAACAATTGAACCCGGCCTTCGTGCAGGTTGTAAACCAAAGCCGGTGCGGTTGGGATTTCGTCCCGCGGCTGACCCGGGCTGCCAACGTTGACGATGGCGCGCTGATTGTCTTCTAGATACCAATCGGCCAGGAAGTGCCAATCCAGCTCACTACGCCCCTCGGTCTGGATAAAGTTCATCGGCACATGGGTGTGGCCACAAAAACCAATGGGCGATTCAAACTCGGCCAAAGTGGCAAGTGCAGACGGGAAGGACTGCAGGTAATTGAACTCTTCGGGGTGAGGAAGCGTGCCGTGAAATAGCGTAAAAGCTTCCTCATCAATGCGTAACGGAAGTTCCTCTAAGTATTCTTTTGCCCTAGGTGTCAGCCTCTTTTTGGTCCAATCTAGGGCGGCGCGGGCATACGGATTGAATGAGTCGTCCGGGATCCTGCCCAAAAGGGCCCAATCATGGTTTCCGGCCACCGCCTTGACATTGTTGTCGATCAAAAAGTCGATGACCTCATTCGGCCGCGCGCCATAGCCAACGATATCCCCTACGCAATAAAGCGCATCGCACTCCTCTAGGTCCAAAAGTGCCGAAACTGCGTCCAAAGCAGAAAAATTGCTGTGGAGGTCGCCTAGGATTCCAATTTTGCGCATGAGTTTGGGTTGGCCTTGCAACTACCTTTGTTTAGGCTGTAGCGGAACCCAAGTACACCCCAATGGCAGCATCAAGAAAGCTAGGAAAGGGATTAGGATCCCTGCTCTCCAATACTCATGCCACGGAAACTGCGGATTCCGGTGGCCCGCTGTGGGTCAGTATAGACCAGCTGATCGCCAATACCCAGCAGCCCCGGCAGGATACCGAACGCGGTCTAGGGTCGCTGGCCGAGTCTTTGCGTCGGCACGGCATGATGCAACCCATAGTGGTCACCCAGGCGGGCCCGAACCAGTATGAAATTCTGGCCGGTGAGCGTCGATGGCGTGCATCGCAAATGGCTGGATTCAAGAAGGTTCCGGTGTTTGTGCGTGGAGCGATCCGTTCCGAGGCCGAACGGCTAGAGCTGGCTCTGATCGAGAACATTCAACGCGAAGATCTGGATCCCATCGAGCGCGCAACCGCGTGTAGGCAGCTTATCGATGGCCACGGGCTGTCCCAAGAGGACGTGGCGGAGCGTTTGGGCTACGAGCGATCCACCGTCGCCAATTTGGTGCGCCTACTGGACCTTCCCGACTTCATTCGAGAGTCTGTTTCACGTGAAACAATTAGCGCCGGCCACGGTCGAGCGCTGCTCCGCCTAAACGGCACTCCCAGCCAAAAAGCCGTCTACGACGCCATTTTGGACGATGGAATGTCCGTTCGAGCCACTGAGGCGGCTTGTAAAAAGGCCGCGAAGGGCGGAATCCAAGCCCGACACCAGGCAAGGCCAATGAAACCTGCCTGGGTACAAGATCTGCAAGAGCGTATGTCCAGAGAGCTGGGCCTTAAGGTAGATATCGCCCTGAAGCGTCGCGCAGGGGGCAGGGTGGTCATCCAATTCCAGGATTTGGAGCAGTTGGACGCCATTTCGGGGCTGCTGGTGACTCGCACAGAGAGCCAGGAGTTGCTGGAGGGCTAATCCAGCTCAAATCGCGCCGCTAGTGGGCAAAAAAATAGGGGAGCCGATTGGCTCCCCTATTTCGTTTGCGCCGACGGGCTACCGCTACTCCTTTACTTTGGCGCTGATCTTGAAGTCAGCGGCGTATTGGTTCGGTGCGTCCTCGGACCGCTCAAGTTCTGCGAGCGTGGCAAGAACGTCCTCGCCGGCGGAGACCATGCCAATAACGGTGGTCACGCCATCTTGACCGTAGAGGTCATTCCCCAGGAACTGCAGTTTGGCCGCGCTTTGCTGACCGGGTTCTCCACCGCCTTCAAGCACGGTGCAAAGAGTGCCGGACTGGTGGAAGCAGCCCCATGCGCGTTCGACCGGAATGGGGGAGTCGCCATCGGCCGCTAGGCCATCCAGTTGGAAGCCGCCTTGTGGCGACGGAGTGATGGATGCGTTTCCAAATGAACCATCGTTAACCTTTGCCAGCAAGTGGGCTACAGCATTTGGAGCCTGCTCGGCATACAATTTATATGAAATGATGTAACTTTCTCCATTGGCGCCAGTTAGGGTAAATTCGATCTCTGGCCCGGTTGGCTCCGATTGCACCGGTTCCAACTCTGCCAATTCGCCCAATCCAGCAATGCGTTGCTGCATGGAGGTCAGCAACGGGACAGGTTGTCCGTCTTCGAGCACCATCGTCATGGAGGAGCCAGGCTCTACGGATGCCAATTTCGCCTGAATGGCTTCGAGGGCTTCCTTGTCCTTGCGCTCTGCGGCCCAAGATGCGGCGCGAACCAGTGCCCATGGATAGGAATTGGAATTCCCTTCTACGGGCAGAAGAGCAGTCAACATCGCCGAACTGCCGTCGGCCTCGGCCAAGGCAACCTCAAATTGGTTGTAAAGCTCCCAAGCCTCGCGGCGGCTTTTCTCCTGGGCCCGTGGCATATACCAATTCACGGCTCCACCGCCCAAAAGGACGATGGCCAGAATGATGAGAAACCGGCTGTTCTCTTGAAGCCAGCCAGGGGTTTCGTCTTGATGCTCAGTCATTTCAGCAAATGCGGTTCACCCCAACGTGCGTCGGGAAAGACGGGGTAGACGCGTCGGGCCCAAGATTATGGCCCCATTCCGTCAATCTGACTAGCTTCCTTCTTCATTCCCTAATGATTTGCAACATTCCACGGTGTTTTTCCGTAAGCAATGCCGGCTCCATTGAGCCTGAAACCGCTGTCCATCCACGGGGCGATACTAAAATGCCCGCCCCAACTCCCCAGCTGATTCGGAAGATGAAAAACCTCACTGCCCTAATTGCCTTTGTGCTGGTAGCCCCCTGTCTACCCGCGCAGGCCCAAAGCGAATCCTCACTGGCGGATCTTCTCCCTGAAGATTCGCTTTTCTATTTTGAAATCCACGACATTCCAGGATTGCGCAACGGCCTTGAGCAAGGCGCGATGGGTCGGATCTTCAACGATGCGAAGGTCCAAGACTTCATCGGCGGCATGGTCGGCATGGGAATGCAGCAGTGGGATCAAGGTCTGGCCATGGCAGCCGAACAAGGTATGCCGGTTCAATTCTTGGATTGGGACGCATACCGCTCCATGTCGATGGGTGTGGCCATCAACGCCGGCGAAACGGCTGACCAGCCGTCGGTGTTCTTCGGCTTTGAAATGAACTTCGCCGATGGCTACGGCGCGCAAGCAGTTGGCATGCTTTCCGGCATGCTTCAGGCAGAAGGCGCGGCAACCGTGACCGAGTCCGAAGGCAAGGCCACCATTCTTTTCAACACGCCGCCCGAAGCACCGCATATCGAAATGACCCTGGTAGGGGATCAGTTGCGCCTGATCGGCAACATGAATGCCCAAACAGGCACCAGCTTGTCGCAGTCGGTGCGCTTTATCCGCGGCCAAAAAGAAGTGCGCACGCCTGGAATGGTTTGCTCGGGTTTCTACAACCCACAAGCAGCGCTAGAGATGCAGAAGAACTTCTTGGTGCTAGGCATCAACGAAGCCGGTCCGGAAGCTGAAATGGGTGTGGGCTCAATTGCCCATGCAATGATTTCCTTCGCCGAAGAAGCCGTTGGCAACGCCGAAGGCATCAACTTCGCCGCCGGTTGGGAAAACGGAAGTAGTGTTGGCACTGCTTTTATTGACTTCGGTGGTAAAGAAGCCGGCTGGGCATACGCTGCCGACGAAATCGACCGCAGTCTGATCCAATACATTCCGCACAACGCCGATAGCTTCAGCTTGGCCAGCTTTGGCGGCGGCGAAGGTTTCACCCGCTTGATGGGGGCAGTGGATGAAATGATGGAGCAGGAAATCATGGCGCAACCGCTGGCAATTTGGGCGGAAGCCGAGCCGGTCAGCCATTCGTGGATCTATGGCGAAAATCGCCCGCTGCTGGACAAGGCGATGCAGGGCTTCGGCACTCGCGCCTTTACCTACAACGTTCCCAATGTTGGCATGATCTCGGCGATGGAATTGAAGGACCCCGCTGCGGTACAAGCTGCTGCAACTCCGTTGGTCAAGGCTGTAGCCAAGGCGTTGGATTCGATTCCGGATTTGCCGGTGGCGATTCGTGCCAAGCGTGAAAGCCAGCGCAGCAACCCCGGCGAAACCATTCCTATCTATTACTTGCGCGTCCGCACCGACATGTTGCCGCCGGAAATGCAGCAGTTGTCGATGTTCCTCGGCGCCATCGAGCCCTCGCTTGCCGTGAGCCCGGATGGATGGTTGATCTTCAGCATGCAGCGCGCCAACGTGCGTTCGGTAATTCGTTCCGGCATGACTGCTCAAGATCAGAACATTCTGGAAAACCCGGAAGCCAAGGATTTCATCGATCGCATCCCGGCCGGCACGATGAGTGCCGCTTGGAGCGACCCGCGCCCGGGCGTCAAGCAAGGCATGACCATGCTGCAAGGCTTTGCCGGCATGGGCCAAATGATGTTGGAAGGTCAGGACCTACCCTTCGACCTGGACTTGACCAAGATCCCGTCGGGTGACGTCATCAATGCGCACCTCGGTCCGTCGGAAACCCTGACTTGGATGGATGAAACCGGCATGCGCTCCTACTCCAAGGGCAGCGTTGGCTTTGCCGACGTCTTGGCTTTGGCCGGATATTGCGTCCCGGTAGGTGCGGGCGCCGCCGCTTACTTCGTGGCAGCTCGCCCCGAGCCGAACTTTGAAGACTTTGAAGCGCCGACCGCATTGGTCGCTCCAAGCGAGCGTCCGACCGAGCCCGTAGCTGCCACTCATTACGAGCTGGCTCGCCTGCAAACGGCGATCCTGCTGTTCGAAATGATGAACGACAAGGCACTGCCCGGATCCTTGGACGACCTAACCGGCACTGGTCCGGAAGGCCAGTACTACCTGGATTGCCCGGAAGACGGAATTTGCAAAGACGGCTGGGGCAACGCCTTCGTTTACAACCTCGTGGACGGCGGCTTCACCTTGTACTCCATCGGGCCGGACGGCGTCGATAACGGCGGCCAGGGCGACGACATCACACTGAATTAGTCGGCTCTGGCTCCGTGCCCTCTTGGGTTGGATTTGGTCGAGCAGGCCGCCGTGACTTTCTCAGCGGCCTGCTAAGTCGGGTGGCTAGAATGGCCGTCAATCGGCAGTGACTGAATCCGCATCCAACTGGAAATTGACCAAGCGGCGCTTCCTCAATCGTGTGGCAGCGGCGCTTGGTCCCGTTTTATTCCGATCGCTTGCCGCAACCTGGCGCAAAAAGCGCTTCGGCACCGAGCATTTAGAGGCGCGCGGCGACAAAGATCAGCATCCGGTCATTGCCACTTGGCATGAAAGCATTCCGACTGGAACGGTGCTGCATAAAAAGCGCGGCTACGTGGCGCTGGTTAGCCTGCACCGCGACGGCCAAATGATTGCCAAGATCATGGAGCGTTTGGGATTTCGCACGGTGCGCGGATCGTCGAGCCAAGGCGGCACCAAAGCGTTGCGTGAAATGCTGAAGGTGGGGCGGGAGTCGGTGACGTTGGTGATCACTCCAGATGGACCGCGCGGTCCGGCGCATAGCATTGCACCCGGCACCTTGTTTTTGGCTGCGTCGCTTGGTCGACCGATCCTTGCATTTGGTTTTGCCGGTAGCAACATTTGGCGGGCGGGTTCATGGGACCGAATGATTTTGCCCAAGCCATTCAGCAAAGTCTGCATCGGTTTTTCCGAGCCAATGTTTGTGCCACGTGAGGCGTTAAAAGACGATGAACTCATGGCGCAATGCCAACAGGAGTTGATGAAACGTTTCGAGGACGCGCATCGCCAAGCGCAGCAATTGCTATGAGCCAGCAAACCAAAGTCTTTCGCTTCGATCCGCAAAAAGCACGTCAACTTGCCGACAAGCTGACGCGGGGTGGGTACCAGTTCAAAGAGCTTGCCCACGCCAAATTCCAAGCGCGTGGCGAGGGAGTTGTGGTCAGCCTTTACAACAGCGGGAAGTTGGTGGTGCAGGGCGCTGCGCCCGATATGTGGGCGGTTCAATATTTGGGTAATGCTGCAGAAGTCGTCAAGAAAAGTAACGGCAAAAAAGAAGCGCCCAAAAAATCCAATGGCACAAACGGAGCCGGAAACGGTTTGGCGCCAAGCGAAGATCAATCTGCCATCGGTAGCGACGAAGCCGGCAAGGGAGATAGTTTCGGCGGGTTAGTCGTTAGTGCGGTTGCGCTAAACGAAACCGATTTATTAACAATCGCCAATGCCGGAGTCGGCGACTCAAAGGTGTTGACCGATGATCGCGTGCGCACTTTGGCGCCGTGGATTCGCGACAACTTCGCTTATTCCGAAGTCATTCTTTCGCCGGAGCAATACAACCGCCGACGTTTTGAATGCGGCGAAAACGTCAATCGATTGCTGACGTTGATGCACGCCAAAGTGCAGACCGATCTCTACGGTAAAACCGGCTTGCGTGTTTCTATTGTCGACCGTTTTTCATCGGCACACCCGGTCACGCATAAGTTGAAAAACGAGCTGCCGGGAATCAAAGTGGTCGAGGTTCCCAAGGCGGAAAAGTTTCCGTCGGTGGCGGCGGCATCGATTTTGGCACGAGATAGCTTCTTAACGATGATGCAGGAGCTGTCCGACCATTGGGCGGTTTCGTTGCCGTTGGGAAGCGGCGCGCCGGTGCCAAAAGCGATGCGCAAGTTTTTACGCATTCATGGTCCCGAGAAGCTGGATCATGTTGCAAAGACTCATTTCAAAAACGTTCAGCGCATTGCCGAGGAGCAAAGATGGAACTGAGTTTCCATGGCGCAGCAGGAGGTGTAACCGGATCTTGTCACCTGATTCGCGCCAATGGAAAAAGCGTTTTATTAGATTGCGGAATGTTTCAAGGACGACGCAAAGAAGCGCGCAAACTCAATTTGACTTTTGGCTTTGATCCTTGTCGCATCGATGCTGTTGTGCAGTCGCATGCACATATTGATCACTCCGGGAAGTTACCGCTATTAGTGGACGGTGGGTTTTCTGGGAAGATCCACGCCACGCACGGCACGATGGACCTGTGTCGAATTTTGCTACGCGATTGCGCGCATATTCTTTTGCGCGATGCGCTGTTCCTGACCAAAAAACGCATGAAGGAACACGCGCGCAAACGCAAGTTGGCACGACGGCGTTTGCGCGAAGTGCATGAAACGATTGATTATTCATCGGAGATGGACGTCGGTCGAATCCCGCGACCGATTGCGCCGTTGTATTTAAAAGAAGATGTAGACGAAGCGATGAAACGTTTCCGTCCACATCGCTACGGCGAATGGTTTGAGGTTGTCGACGGCATGCGTTTTTGTTTGCATGATGCGGGTCACATTTTGGGATCCGCTTGGGTCGAAGCGGAAATCACCGAGGGGTCTCAAACACGGCGATTGGTTTTCACCGGCGACTACGGTCGATCCGGTGCGCCATTGTTGCGCGCGCCCGATGCCATTCAACCCGCCGACATTTACATTTCCGAAAGCACCTATGGTGATCGGATTCACCCGCCGTTTTTGGGAATGCGCAACGGCTTAGCTGCCGCAGTTCGGCGTTTGGCCGAACGTGGAACCGGCAAGTTGTTGATCCCGGCATTCGCGGTGGGTCGAACCCAAGACTTGCTGTTCCACCTCGGGCAAATCTTTAAGAACAACGAAGCCCCAACCGTTCCGGTATTCGTCGACAGCCCACTTGCCACCGAAGCGACGGTGATTGCGCGTAAGCATCGCGACTACTTCAACCAATCTGCCTTAGATGCATTGAATGGAAATGGCGGTGACGAATTTGCATTGTTGCCCGGCGTTAACTTTGTCGAGTCTGCCGATGAAAGCAAAGCGTTGAATCGGCGAAAGGATCCGATCATTGTGATTTCGGCTTCAGGCATGATGGAGCAAGGTCGAATTCTTCATCATTTGATTCACGCCCTACCGCGGCCCAATTGTGAATTACTCATTGTTGGCTACCAAGCACAAGGAACCTTGGGCCGACGAATTTTGGAAGGTGCCGAAGAAGTGCGCATCCTCGGCGAAAGCGTTCCGGTGAACGCTCGCGTCGAAGTCATGACCGGCTTCTCCGCCCACGCCGACCGACGCGATTTGCTCGCCGCGTTATCGCCGCATGCGCATCAGGCCGAAGCTTTGTTCTTGGTTCACGGTGAGGATGATCAGCGCAGCGCTTTGGCCGATGAATTCCGTCAACGCGGATTTGCGCACGTAGAAATGCCGCAGATGAATCAGAGTTTTGAAATCTAATCGCGGCCCTAATCTATGGGGCAATGAGCCAGGCCCACGCCCACGATCGCACCGAGATTGAGTTCAAGCCGCAACGCATAGCCGTGGTCACGGTTTCCGATACGCGAACGCTCGAGACCGACAAGTCCGGCGCGCAGCTCCAGCAGATGATGGAAGATGCTGGTCATAGCTGCAGTCGGCGGATCATCGTCGTCGATGAGATCGAAAAGATCCAAGTTGCCGTGCGCAAACTCCTGACCGGCGACGACACCGATTCAATCATCGTCACCGGTGGTACCGGCGTGACCCCTCGCGACGTGACCCCCGAAGCGGTGGAGCCTCTTTTCGAAAAGCCACTAGCAGGTTTCGGCGAACTGTTTCGCGCTCTTTCCTACGAGGAAATCGGTGCCGCTTGCATCCAATCCCGAGCCACCGCCGGCTTGGCCAATGGAAAAGTCATTTGGGTTGTGCCGGGGTCTACCGGGGCATGTCGGCTGGCCATGGAGAGCATCATTTTGCCGCAGATGGACAGTCGGACCCGGCCGTGCTCATTTCCGGGATTGCTGGGTTGAAGCATTGTGGAAAACCCGTGGATATCTACCTGAAAAGCCGAAGAAAAACCCGAAAAACGGCAATAACTGCTGAATTTAAAACAACTTAGCCAAAACCAGAGGTTTTCCCCGGCAATTGTTGAGAATTAAGTCCCGGCTATCAAGAGTCACTCTTCGTTTCTGCCTCAGAACCGCCGTTTTCCTCGGTTTTGGGCTTCGCCTCCGGCGCAGCTTCAGACTGCGGCTCCTGAACTTGTTCCGACTGCGGGGTCGACTGCGACTCGGCCTCCAGCTTGGCATCGGACTCCGGTTCACTGGAGCCGGGCCCGGCAGAATGATCCACCGTCTGGCGCCAATCCGGAATATCGGCCGCCTTCTGAATCTGGCGGCTGATGTCAGAAGCACCTTTGGTCACCGCCGAACTCTCGCGCTCGATGTCGCGGATGGCGTCTTCAATGCCGGACTCGCGGCGGATTTCGTTGATCGAACGCCGCGCCTTGAAGAACATTTTGCCCATCTCCTTGGCCACCTCGGGCAGCTTGCCGCCGAACAGCATGAGCCCAAGTAGGATGACCCAGAAGATCTCGGTTCCACCGATGAATGCGAGTGGCATGACGGCCATATTCTAATTCCTTCTGACGCTTTGGTCCGCCACCACCGCCTCTTCCCAGAAGGGTTGAGTCAAGAAACACGGCAGCAAGTTGACGCCGAAACGCTGCTCGCCGGTCGAGTCGTTGCGCGCCGAGTAAAACTCGAAGGCAAAACCGTGTCCGTAGTAGGTCATGCCCATGCGCGAGCTGGTCGTCGAGTTGCCGGAGCTCTGGAAAGTGCGCCCAACGTTGAATTCAAAAGTCGGGTTGATGCGCCAACGGGCCTGCACCGTGGTATTGCGGAAGGCGAAACCGGGCAGTTCTTGCGGGTCCCAATGACGCTGTACCAAAGCTAAGCGCCAGTTTGGGTTGGGCGCGATGCTGAGCTGGGAAAAGTGCTCTTCCAGGTGATCGGTGTCGAAGCGGTAGCGCAAGTGAGTGGTGGTGCGCACGCCGCGCAACAAACCGCGCTCGACGCCTGGATCCCACACCAAACGCAATTCACCCGGCCCCCAATTCTGCAGCGGCTGACCGTCGCGCGGCGACGGGAATAAATCGTCGTGCAAAGGCTCGCTGTCGTCCGGGTAGTAGGCGGCGAGCAGATCCAAATCCAACCACGGCCGCGAAGGATGGCGTCCGTACCAAAGTTGGCGCAGCGAGATTTCGGCAGCTTGACCGGAGCGGCGCGTGTCGAACTGATCGAAAGCAAACCAGTTGGCGTCGGGGCGATCGAAGACTTGCAAGTTGCGCAAGCGAATCATCGGTCGGATGCGGTGCAGCCATCCATCGCTGAAGCGACCTTCAAACACCATGCTGGTTTCCAAAAAACTTTCGATGGAACCTTGCTCGTCGTTGCCGCCACCGCTCGACGCATTACGCACCGCACCAGCGTCGGCACGAATGCCGGGGCGTATCGAAACGCCGCCCAAACTCATCGGTACGGCGAACTCGGTCCACAGTCTGGCACGATCGCGGATCTCATCGTCTAACGGTGTGTAGTTCGGGCGATCCGGCGGCGCGTCGATATCCAAGCTGCGCAATTGAAAACGACCGACGTCCATGCCCCAAGCAAAGTTCAGCGAACTTAAGCCGTCGTAACCGCCGAAGGGTCCGGTGGGCAAATTTGCGATGGAATGTGAAAAGTGGTCGTAACGCGCGCGCGGCAACAGGTCGAGTTGCTGGGCAATCGGATCACCGTGTTCGCCGTAGCCTCCCAGTGGCGTGAAGCCGGCGTCGTCGATGCGATAAGTGGCGCGCACCGAAAAGTGTGAATGATCGACGTTTCGGCGCAGATAGATTTCGCTGAGCGCGTCGTCTTCGGCGACCCAATCGGGGCGGAAGAATTCGGGGTCGACCAACGGATCGCTGGTCAAGGCCAAATCCAAATCCAGCTTCCAATCATTCTCCAAGTGCAGGCGGTTGTTCCAACGCACGCGCCAGCGCAAGTCTTGATCGCGATGAACAAAGCGGCGCAAGCTGTGCACGTCGTCGGCCTTGTCGTTGAGGACGAACAAGTCCCAGTTGCTATCCCAGAAATCGCTTTCGTATTCGCCGCGCGTGCGCATCGGGAAGCCGCGGCGGGTGGAGAACATCGGCAGCAAGCGCCAATTCAGTTTGCCGTTGCCGATTGTCGAGCTGGAAGCAAAGCCGACTTCCACCGCAGTGCCGAGTTGCTTGCCCGATGAAAAGCGCAAACTGCGCAAACCAAAACCGGCGTTTGGATCTTCACCGCTGTTGAATTGGAAAGCCGGCATCGGCAAAAAGCGGCGCGAACCAATTTCCAACCAAGGGGTCGTCGGCTTCCAGTTGTATTCACCGCGGCCATCGGGCGTGCCGGTCAACTCTTTGATCGCCATCGAATAAACAGGATCTTTTAAATGACACGCGGTCAGCCGTGCGAGCTTGGCGCGCAAAGTCCCATCGGGAAACTCCTGCAAATACTTTGCTTGCATGCGCCACGGCCACAAGTTCGGACTGCGCTCGGCGGGCACGGTGATTTGCGCTTGATAAAGAGTGGCGACGCCGCGCGGCGGACTATGGCTGAGCCAATCACATTCAATAATGGTGAAGCCGGTGTCAATTTCGACGCCGCCTTCCAAACGAATCTCCAAGATCAGCGCATCCTTCACCGGCTTGCCGGGCAGGCCGATCAAGTCGGTGGCCAAGTCGCCCAACAACAATGAACCGGATACCGCTTGGTCGTACTTCTCACGATCCAAGCGAATCATCGCGCGATCGGCGCGCACTTTTTTGCCGGCACTGATGACGTCGACCTGTTCGAAGTGGTACAGGATTTGACTGCCATCAATTTCCGATAAAACCGATTCGTACTGCACCTGATCCTGAACCGTTGGCGGCGCTTGTTGTTGCACGGCCGGCTCCTCGGATTGCTGCGGAATGCACAGCAATGGCAAGGCGGCGGTCAGCGCGAAGCAGGGAAGCATTATTGGATTGGGGGCACCTTAGTCACGGTCCCGTGGCGAGAGGATATAAGCATGCGCAACGGATCCAAGCGAATCCAGTCGGCTTGGACTATGCGACCATCAGTGGTATCCAATCGTGCCTTGCGCCGCGCACTGCGATGCAATTCGATTTCTTGCGTATCCGGGTCGAGGTCGATGCGGTGGGCGTTGCCGGTTGCTTGCTCATGGGCGAAGCTGGCGTGACCTTCCAAATGCAGCATGGTTTTGCCGAACTCATCGGTGTCCCACCACAGGCGATTGGCTTTGGCGTGAATGCCGTCGGCCCAAAGTTGTGCACGGCCGGTGACCCAGCCGCGGTCGGGCGACATTTCACCGAAGTGACCTTGCAAGCGCCGCGTTTGACCGTCGATGGTGACCAAAGTCATATCGAGGTTTTCTTTGAGCTCTAGCAAGCCATCGGCATGGAGCTTCATCCATCCAGCTTTGGCAATTACGCTTTGGCCGTTGCGTAGTTTTGCGTTGAAGGCTTTGTCGTGATGCGAGCGATGGATTTCCATGCTGCCGTCTGCGTGCACGTACATCTTCTGCGCGGTGCCGGAGCATGAACCCGAGAAGACGACGTTGCCGAGGAAACTCCAGCGGCCGTCGTCGTGGCGGTATACCAAATCGGCGGCGACCAAACAGCGACTGCCGGCTAAGCCCAACGCAACCGCGGGGTAATCCACATTTGGACTGCCGGTTAAGCAAAGCTTTTCATCGGAAAGAAAACATGACTCGGCCGAACCGATGGCACTGCCGCCTTCCACCGGGAACGCAGCAAGCATCGGATTGCCACGCGCGGTGATTTGACCGTTATCCAAAATTTCGACGCGATCGCCGAGGATGCGCCCGTTATCCACCTTCCACTCCACCGCGCCGAAGGCTTGCGCAAGAATCGGAACCTCGCCATTGGTGGCGTGCAGTTCGTTACCGCGCAACTGCCAATCATGACCACCGCGCACACCGTCCATTTCAAAGCCAGTGGGGCTATGAATCTTGCCGTCTTCACTGAGCACCACCGATGGCGAACGCATCGTGTCGATTTGCGCACTTGCCGGATAGGCCAACACCGACGACGCCAACAGATCGCGTCCGTCTTCCGAGTTGGTGAGGCGGTCGGCGAACAACATGCCATGTTGGGAAAGCAAAAACGGATCGCCTTCGGCAATGAGTTGGTTGTTCGGTCCAATCTCTACGCGCTGACTTTGTACCTGACCTTCCAAGCGATCTACAGTGACGCGATCCCACAACTGCACGCGCGGGTCAAGTTGATCAATCCATGCGCCGCCAACCGCAGTTAGCCAACCACCGCCATCGCCGAAGGTTTGACCAACAAGTGGACCGTCAACCAGCAAACCGGTCAGTTGTTGTTGCTCATTCCAAGTGCCGTCGACGGTGCCGCCGGTGAAGGTGTGCTCGGGACTGGTCCAATAAGTTTGGCCATCGCCGGCTAAGGTTTGCGGCATCCAATTACCGCCTTGATCTTCCAACGTGACGCGCAAGCCTTGGGTTTCCAGACGACCCATCGCGTCGCCGGCCAGCGGGATGTTCATCCAGCAACTGTCGATGCTGTGCAGCTGCAATTCGTAGTGGTTTTCACTCAGCGGTATGAAGCTGCCGCCGCCGTCGGTGTGGCCGCGGTACTGCACATCTTTGCCGGCGATAGTCCAATCCATGTCGCCTGATTTTTCGCCGAAGTGGATCACTCCGGTTGCCGGGTCTAAACGCAAACCGGTGCCGTTCCATTCCATACCAGTCGACGTCAGCGTGAAAGCGCCGGGGCAGTGCACTTCGTTGGTGACCGGATCCAACAGCGCCATGTCGGCGGTGAGCACAAATTCGTTGTCGCCGGCGAGTCCGGGGAAGCGCACGATGGGTTGATCCATGCGCCACGGTTGGGTGCGGTCGAAACGGGTGCCGTCGGCGTCGCTGAGGATGGCGGCCCAAGCTCGCGGCGCGCGGGCGATGATTTGCGGCGACTCGTCGTCGATGGCCAAGCTGGTGACCAGAGCTTGGCGGAAGCTCATGCCGTCGGATTCGGGCCCCGGATCGATGCCGACGGCCGTCATTTTCGGCACACGCTGGCTACCTTCAGCGGTGGGAATGCGTTCTTCCAGTTCGATGCGGAAGCTGCCCTCCATGCCGACGGTGACGCGCCCCAATCCGTCGGTGGGCCACGGGAATCCGGCCGGCCCGGTGCCCAGCGGGCTGAGGTTTGGGCTGCGGTTTAGGTACAGATTTAGCGCCAGCAACGCCACCGTGAAGGCAATGCCGAAATTGCCTAAGCGCTTAAAATTCATCGAGTTCCGGCCCTCGGACCGGAGTCGTCGCGAGCCGCGACTAGGATGTCGCAAACTTCGCGCAAAGCGCCGCGTCCAGCATTGGCCTGGGTGACGTAATCGGCGCGCTTCAAGATGTCCGGCGTCGCTTGTGGAGGAGCGAAGCTCAGCGCTGCGGCGTCGAACAGCGGATGATCCGGCAGGTCATCGCCTAGGGCGGCTACCTGGTCCTTTTTTAAGCCGCGCGCCTCGACCAAACTGCGCGCCAATTCGGTTTTGTCGCTGATGCCGACGTGGATTTCCTCGACGCCCAACTGCTTGGCGCGCGCCACCACCGCGGGGTTGTTACGGCCGCTGATCACGACTACTTCAATGCCCGCTTTTTGCGCTTGCTTGACGCCGTAACCATCGTGAGCGTAAAAGCTTACCGATTCATTCCCGGCGCGATCAAAAGCGATTGTACCGTCGGTCCAACAGCCGTCCACATCGGAAAGCAGCAGACGGATTCCGGCCGCAGCTGCCCGGATTTCGGCCGGAAGGTCAGGCGGGCAAGTGCTCATAGCCGCACCTCCAGCAGGTCCTGAACGTCGACTAGGCCAACCACGCGGTCGTCGTCATCGACCACCGGCATTTGGTCCACATGGGTGTCCTTAAAGCGGCGCAGCACCTCGCCGACCAGCTCATCATGCTGCAAGCGGCGCGGGTTGGCGACCATGTGCTCGGCGATTGGGCTGCTTAGGTCGAACTTGCCGGATTCGGCCAATCGCCGCAGATCACCGTCAGTGAAAATGCCTTTGAGCAAACCATTTGCGTCGATCACGATGGCGGCTCCCGGGCGCCCGGGCGTCTGCGACATCACCGCCAAAGCCTGATTCAAATCGGCGTCGTCGGCGAGCAGCGGCACCTCGTCGCCGTCGCGCATGATTTCGGACACCAGCATCAGCTGTTTACCCAACGAGCCGGCCGGATGGAAGCGGGCGAACTCCTCGCGAGTGAAGTCGCGACCTTCCAGCACCGCCATTGCCAACGCATCGCCCAGGGCGAGCATCACGGTGGTGCTGACCGTGGGCGCCAAGCCCAGCGGGCAGGCTTCGGGGCCCTCGCCAAGCTCTAAAACAAGGTCTGCCTTTTGTCCAAGTGGTGAATCCTCGGATTCACAGATGGCAATGATGCGTGCGCCGATCGCTTTCACCGGACCTAACAAAGCGACCAACTCACGCGTGCCGCCGCTCTTGGAAAGCGCCAGCACCACATCCTCTGGCCGCAGCCGCCCCAAGTCGCCATGCAGCGCCTCGGCCGGGTGCAAAAACAGGCTGGGCGTGCCGGTCGAAGCCAGCGTCGCCGAAATCTTCTGGCCAATCAGGCCGGCCTTGCCCATGCCGGTAACAACGGCGCGTCCGCGACATTGCAGCAGCATTTCACAAGCTTGCAAAAAGCCGGTGCCCAAGCCGTCGGCGAGGCTCGCTTGCAGGGCGGAAAGCGCGTCGGCCTCAAGCTGAAGAACTTGCAGGCCGCGGCGGAGCGCGTATTCGGGGTCAAAAGCCATGACTACCACTCACGGAGCACGGAATGCGCCGCTCCTTATTGTAGGAAAGTCGCCGCACGGCGAGAATGCGCGGAACGGATGGAACCCACCACACTAGCTGTCATCGGCATCATCATCATGTCGATCACCACCCACGAGGTGGCTCACGCCTGGACCGCATACAAGCTGGGCGACGACACCGCTCATCGGCTGGGTCGGATCAATCTGAATCCGTTGCTGCATATCGATCCGTTCATGACGGTGATTTTGCCGGCGTTGCTGGCTTTGTCCGGCAGCCCAGTGATTTTCGGTGGCGCCAAACCAGTGCCGTTCAATCCATTCAACCTGCGCAATCTGAAACGCGACGTTGCTTTGGTCGCGGCGGCCGGCCCGGTATCCAACATCTTGATCGGCATCGGCCTGCTCGGTTTGCTGGCGGCGTTTTTGCACTTCGGAATCTGGACGTCGACCTCAAGCGGCTGCTCCATCCTGTGGCTGTCCGCCTTCTTCAACTTCATGCTGGCGGCCTTCAACATGATCCCGCTGCCGCCGTTGGATGGCTCGAAGGTCATGCAGTTCTTCCTTAAAGGAGACATCCGCGCTAAGTATCTGCAGTTGGAAGCATTCGGATTCATTCTGATCCTTGGTTTGCTGATCCTGGACCGCTCGGTTTTGCAAACCCACTTGTTCAGTAAGTACTTCGCCGCCACCGTTTTCCCGACCCTGGAAGCCTTCGGCGAACTGTTTGGCCTAGGCAGCTATATCCACGAGAAATGGTGGGGCTTTTTAGTTTAGTATGTTGCATTAACGGCCTCCGCGCCGCGCCCTAAGTCCAGCTCCGCCGCCACCCTGCGATGATCGAACCTGTCCACCCCGAAGAACTGCCGCCGTCGCGGCCAGTGGTAGGGGCGAAGGCCGACGCAAAAGCCAAAGGGCAGGCCGACGCCGATGCGCCGGTCAAGGAGGCGGAAGCCGGCGAAGTGCAAGCCGACGGTGACGAAGACGACTTCACTGTGCACTTGGATCGCGTCTTCCGCGGTCCGTTGGATCTGCTACTGCAACTGGTCCGCGAAAAAGAGCTCGAGATTCACGTCGTCAGCTTGGCGAAGGTTTGCGATGCCTACTGCCAGTACATTCGCCACCTACCGGCGGTGCAGATCGACGAAGCGGCCGACTACTTAGTCATCGCCGCGACGCTGCTGGCGATCAAATCCAAGTCGTTGCTGCCGACCGAAGAGGTCGACATCGACGAGGATCCGTTCGACCCGAGCGAAGAACTGGTTCAGCAGCTACTCGCTTACAAAGAGCTGCGCCAAGCTTCCGATCAACTGGCCGAGCGCTGGCACGCACGTCAGCAGCTACTTCCGGCCGGCGGCAAGTGGTTGGGCAAGATCGACGCCGACGAGGACGAAGAGGAAGAAGAGTGGGACGTCGGCGACTTGTCGATCTGGGACCTGCTCAAAATCATCAACCGCCTCGAGGAAGAAACCGGCTTCATGAAGCCGCACTCGGTGCGCCCGGCCGGCCGGCCGCTGCGCGCTTACGTACAAGAGGTGTGGGAGAAACTGCAGTTCGTCACCAAGACCTCGTTGCTGACCTTGCTGAAAGACGGCAACCACGGCCGCACCGACGCGGCTTATTATTTCGTCGCTCTGCTCGAACTCGCCAAGCAGCAACAGGTGGATTTGAAGCAGCGCGATTTTTACGACGACATCCACGTCAAGCGCCTGGAAACCACCGGCTTCTTCAACCTCGACAGCATTGACGAGCAGTTCGACGAAGACCAAGAAAGTTCTGAGCCAGAAGTGGACGAGTTACTCCATAACGAGCTCCCCTTGTCCTAAAATTAGCTGGCGGCAAACGCCGCGCGCCCCACACAACGGAATAGTCCGAGCATGTCTAACGCCTTAGAAGTAACTGACACCACCTTCCAAGCCGAAGTCTTGGAATCCGATAAGCCTGTCTTGGTGGATTTCTGGGCTCCTTGGTGTGGTCCGTGCCGCGCAATGTCGCCGGCCGTCGACGCCATCGCCGATGAACTCGCCACCGAAATCAAGGTGGTGAAGCACAACACTCAAGACTCGCCAAACACTCCGTCCAGCTTGGGCGTGATGGCGATCCCGACGTTCTTGGTCTTCAAAGGTGGCCAGGAAGTCGGACGTCACACCGGCATGATGTCGGTGGACGACCTGCGCGGCTTAGTGTCGCCGCACCTGTAAATCGCAGAGTGCTATAGGGGCGTTCCAAGCAAAGCTTTGCGCATCGTCTTCTTCGGTTCCCCGCCCTTCGCGGAAGACTCGTTTGGCGCTTTGCTGGAACGCGACCCCAAACCCGTGGCGCTGGTTACGGCGCCGCCGCGTCGTGCCGGACGTGGTCGCAAAGAGGTGGTCAATCCACTGGTCGTCGCCGCCGAACAGGCCGACGTTCCGGTGTTGCGACCTGCCAGTGCTCGCAATGGTGAGTTTTTGGATCAGCTGCGGGCGCTGGAACCTGATTTGGGCGTGGTGGTCAGCTATGGCCAGATTCTCAGCGACGAGTTGTTGGCGACGCCGAAGTTTGGCTGCATCAATGTGCATGGTTCGCTGCTGCCGCGCTGGCGGGGGGCGAGCCCGGTGCAGGCGGCGATTTTGGCAGGCGACCAGGAATCGGGTGTTTGTGTGCAAAAAATGGTGGCGGCGTTGGATGCCGGCGCGGTTTTGGCCGAGCGCTCGGTGGTGCTGTCGCCGGACGAGCGCGCCTTTGAGTTGTTCGATCGGCTGAAGCGATTGGGCGCCGAGTTGTTGGCCGATTTCCTCGACCAAGTCGGCGACGGCCCGCTGCCCGCCGGTGAAGCTCAAGACGAGAATGCTGTTACCTTTTGCAAGCGAATCCGTCCTCTTGATGGGAGGATTTCGTGGCAGCAAACTTCGACGCAAATCGATCGCCTGGTTCGGGCGATGGCTGGGTGGCCGTGGGCACAGGCGCAATTGCCGAATGGCGATGCGGTGCGCATCCTTCGTGGAGAAGCCAGTTCGTTTCGGCCGGAAGGCGACTCTTCTGCTGGGAATGGTGGCGGCGAGCATTCCGTCGAGGCCGGCCAAGATGGTTCGGGCGACGGCGAAATCCTGCGTTTAGATGGCGGGATTTTTGTGCGCTGCGGCGAAGGCGTGTTTCGCATCGACGAATTGCAGCGTGCCGGCAAAGCGGCGTTGGCGGCGGCCGACTTTTTGCGCGGCCGCCCTCTCCAGATAGGGGAGAAACTGACATGAGTCGCGAACCCGATGCTCGCGGTTTGGTGCTCGACCTGCTAATGCGGGCGCCGGATTTTCCTACTCGCGCTTTTGGCGAGGCGGTGCGACGCACTGGTTTGCCGGCGAAGGAGGTGGGGTTGGCGCGCCAACTGTTGGCCGGTGTGTTGCGTCACAGCCATACGTTGGATGCGATCTACTCTCCTTATTGCAAGGGGCGCGTCGGCGATGAAGCAGTGCGCTGGACTTTGCGCTTGGGTGCGTTCCAACTTTTCTACTTGTCGAACATTCCTGCCCACGCGGCCATTCACGCCACCATCCAATCGGCGCGGCCGTTGCTGCGCGACAAAATTGGCTTTGCCAACGCAGTTCTGCGCTCTCTTCAGCGCAAAGCCAAGTTGGAAGAATCCTTTAGCGACGAGCCGGCGCGTAAACGTCTGACGGTTGGGCGGCGCTCGTGGATGTTCGACAAAGCCATCTTCAGCGATGCCGATAAGTACGCCGTCGACTCGTGGGCCGAGCGCTTGTCGTTTCCGCAGCAATTGGTGCGCAAGTGGTTCGCCGACATCGGTGAAGAAGCTGCGGTTCGGCGGATGAAGGCGTTGAACCAATTGCCTCCGGTATGGCTGCGAGTGAATTTGTTGCGCGCCGAAAAGGAGCAGGTGCGCGTCGCATTGCAAGAGGCCGGTGTGCAGGTGACGAATCATGAACACCCGCGCGTTTTGCGCTTGGACAAACCGGGCCGCGACATTGCATCGCTGCCTGGTTACGCCGAGGGCTGGTGGTCGGTGCAAGACCTGACCTCGTTGCGCTGTTTGGAGTTGGGCGAACCCAAAGAAGGCATGCGCATTCTGGATTTATGCGCCGCACCAGGCGGTAAGTCCTTCGCCGCCGCCGAAATCAGTGGTGGCAAAGCCGAGATCGTCGCCTGCGATGTGTCGGAAACGCGTTTGGCGCGTCTACAGCCCGAAGCTGAGCGTCTTGGTCATAAAATCCAAACTCACCTGCTCAACAACGACGGCTCCGGCATGCCCGATGGCCGGTTCGATTTGATTGTGCTCGATGTGCCCTGCACCAACACCGGAGTGTTGAATAAGCGTCTTGAGGCGCGGGCGCGCTACCACAAGGATGAATTGCACCGCGCGACTACGACTCAAAACCTGATTCGCAAAGCTGTGCAGAAACAGTATTTACAGGCGTCGGCGGAGGGCGAATTCGGGGCAAAACGTCCGTCGGTTTTATGGACCACCTGCTCGATCGAGCCGGAGGAAAACGAAGAAATGGCGGCGCGCTTGGTTAAACAGGCGTCGCTGGAGTGCAAAGCCGAGCTGCGCGTGGAGCCGGATGGCGTCCAAGCCGGCGGTTACGCGGCTATGCTGATATAGATAGAGGGGAACCCATGGCCCGCAAGAAGAAGAAAGAGAAGCCCAAATTGATCGACAGCGGCACCGTCGCCGGCAGCTTGTGCGCGGCAGTGGTGTTCACCGTGTGGCTATTTGTTGAGTTTTCGGGCAAAGCCGCGGCCAACGACGGCGAACCCAGCGAGGGAGAGCTGCGTCCGGCGGCCGAGGAATCGACGGGCACGACGACTCCGCCTCCGGCTGAACCGGTTTCGTCTACGCCGGCGTGGAAGAAGGATCCGCGTTGGGATAAAGGCATCAAGCTGGGCAAAGAAGGAATTCAACAGGCCGAAGACGCGATTAAATGGAATGAAGAGGTGGGCGGCGATCCGTTTTACTTCGGCAGTCAGATTTCCGAAGCGGGCGACAAGGTGGTGAAAGCCATTCGCATTCTTGAGGACCTGAAAAAGGATTACCCCGACGACGCGATGGCGCAGGATGCCATCGATAAGTGGCTCAAGTATTTTGAGCGCAAGTCGCCGCGACACGCGAAGTAGTGGTTCGACTCGGGTACAACTCCAACGGCTTTACCAGCCACCGGCTTGACGAGGTGCTTCCTTGGTTGGCGGAGCTGGGCTACCAAGCGGTTGCGATTACTCCGGATGTTGGCTGCTTGGATCCGGCGACGACGACTCTGGAACAAGTGCGCCAGGTAGGGCGGCGCTGCGAACAGTTGGGCTTGCAAGTGGTCGTCGAAACCGGTGCGCGTTACGTGTTGGATGCGCGGCGCAAGCATCGGCCGAATTTGCTGGAGCCGGGTGAGGGCTGGCGGGTTCGATTGGACTACCTGAAGCAAATGCTGCAATGGTGTCAGGAGTTAGGGTCGCCGGTGCTGTCGTTTTGGAGTGGTGCGGTTCCCGAAGGCCAGGATGACCGCGGGGCGGCGCAACGCCTGGAGCGAGCCATGGCCGAGTTAGTGGAGCCGGCGCAGAAAGCCGGGGTTGCGTTGGGCATGGAACCGGAGCCAGGCCACTGGATCGACAGTGTTTCCGCTTGGCAATACTTTCGCGAACTGAGCGGAATTCCGGTGCAGATGACCTTGGACTTGGGCCACTTGCTGGTCAGCAATGAACTCCCGGTCGAGCACATCGTTCGCCGCCATGCTGCGCACATCGTCAATGTGCACGTTGACGATATGCGAATCGGCGTTCATGATCATTTGGCCTTGGGCGAGGGCGAGGTCGACTGGCAACCAGTGATCGATGCTCTCAACGAACTGCCTTCTGCGGTGCCGGCATGTTTGGAGCTGAGCCGCGACAGCCACCGTTTCCATGAGCTGGCACCGGCCAGCATTCAATTCCTGCAACAACTGGGACTCAAATAAGATGCGTTTTTTAGTCGTGATATTAGTGCTCGCCGGAGCGGCGTTTTTTGCTGCCAACCGCTACCTCGAACAGAAGGAGGAGCGGGAGAAGCCGAAGCCGGTTCCGGAGTACGTCGACAGCGCGCCGTTCGAGGCGGCCGAAGAAGTGGAATCCGGACCGATGGTCCCGGAGCACTTGCGCTGGACCTTGGATCCGCGCTGGCAGGAGTCCGAAGCCAAGGGCGACGCCGCCTGGGACAAGGCGGTCAAGCTTTACGAGTGGCACGAAAACGAAGGTGGCGACCCGCTGCGCTTACGCCGTGAAAAAGAAGAGTTGTTGGCGACGCTGGAACCCATCATCAAAGGCCTCGAGGAAATGAAGGCGGAATATGAGGGCAACACCGGGGTGATTGGGAATCTTCAAAAGAAAATCGATCGATACTCGGCTGCGATCAGCGGTGTTCTAAGGTAAACCGCCCGAGTTGTCCGAAACACATGTAAACTCAGTGCCGTCTGCTACTAATACCTTCTGCGATGAAACCTGTCCGCTACTTAGCCATCTTGCTTTTGCCCTTCGCCGCTGCCAGCTGCGGCATGAACCCGACGGACCACAACATCCCTGGTACGCTGAATCTCGAACGTGAAGAGTTCGGGCCGGATCACCACCTTTACCTGCACCACACCATCATGCTCGAGGAGGAATTCAACGAGGCATTTGGAATGGTGGCCGACCGCAAGGTGGAACTGACCGCCGCTGAGGCCGAACTGCTCATGCAGGAGGGTGCCTCAAAAAAAAAGTCCAGTAGCACGCCTTGGAAACAGCGCGTCTACCCCAAGGACCAGTGGCACAAAGTAAACGTCTTTGATCTCTCCGGCATCGAGCCGAAGGAGCGCGCCACTCGTCCGTCGTGGACCAGCGATAAGGAGCATGCGCAGCGCTGTCATAAGCCGCTGCGGCAACGCGAGATTTATCGTCTAGGTCCGGACGGCAAAGTGACCAAGAGCTATAAGCGAGCGGGGACAGTAATCTAAGTCCCGCGCTTATTGCCGCGTCCAATCTTCAGGAGCCTGCCAATTGGTGGGCTCTTCTTCTTTTGCCGGCGGAATTTGATTGAGAGTGGCGCCGCTGTCATCTAACGAAAGCCATTCCGCAAGCTGGGTTCTCATCGCGTCGACGCGATCGGCCTGCTCCTTCAGCAAGTTCTTCTTTTCGGACGGATCATCCGCAATGTGGTAAAGCCACTCCTTAATCTCGCCGTCGGCGTGCGATACCCGGCGGATGTACTTGAAGCCATCGGCGAACAATGCGAGTTGGGCGCGTGTGTCGTTTACTGCGACAAAAACGGTGGACCCACGGCTGGAATCCAAGTTCGTGGTGCGCGCCGTGGGTTGGCGGGCTCCAGGGCTTTGCAAAACAGGTGCTAAGTTCACCCCATCAACAATGGGATTGAGTTCGGCATTTGCCAACTGCGCAAGAGTGGGAGCCAAATCAAAAACCGATGTGAAATCATCTAGTTCCTGCTGGGCCCAACGACCCGGCGCATGCAACACGGCGGGCGTTTTAATACCGCCCTCAAACACAGTGCTTTTGCCACCTCGATAAGGCTGATTGTTGCCCCCCGAGTCGCGGGCACCGCCGTTATCACCAAGGAACAAGATCACGCTTCGTTGATCCTGACCACGAGCCTGCAGCGCAGTTTGTATTTGGCCGATTGCGCGATCCATTTCGCTGACCATTGCGCAAAAGGTCTGCCGGTCCGAATTTTCGATGGATGCATACGCCTCGAGCGCTGAGTCCGGAGCCTGCAGCGGTTGATGTGGAGCGGTAAAGCTAACGGTCAGGAATAGCGGCTGGGAGAAATCATGCTCCTGGATCAAGCGGACGGCATCGTCGGCGATTAAATGGGTGGTGTAACCATCCACTGCAACCGCTTCGCCATCGCGCTGCCAATCCATGCCGCCGCGGCGGGGTTTGCGGTTCCAGTAATCCACCGACCCGTTCAAGCAGCCATAAAAGTAATCAAAGCCGTGTCGATGGGGGTGGTGCTCGGGGACGGTGTGGCCCAAATGCCATTTACCGATTAGCGCGGTTTGATACCCGGCGGTGGCCAATGCCTCGGCCAGGGTGGTTTCCGATTCCGGCAAGCCGCGTTCGCTCCACGGCGGCAACGGCGACCAAGCTAAGCCATAACGCAACGGCGAGCGTCCGGTGAACAACGCTGCGCGCGACGGTGTGCAAACCGGGAAGGCATGGAAATTATTGAAACGGATTCCGTCGGCGGCGAGTTGATCGATGACCGGGGTTTGTGGTTGCCCGCCCAAATAGGAAAGGTCGGCCATGCCGAGGTCGTCGGCAATAAAGATGAGAATGTTGGGCTTTGCCGCGTCGTCGGAAGGGTTGGGTTTTGCGGCGCTTTGGTTGTTGGCCGTCGGCTCGGGCGCACAGGCTACACCGAGGGCAAGCAACAGAAGGATGGGGGCCGCGAATCGCACGGGGCGATGGTAACAATGACCGCCTGCGCCGCGGCACAATAGGGTGATGGACCAACCGTGCATGCAGCAGCTTGTGGACCGCGCTGCCGAGGCCGCCGAACAGTGGCAGGGCTTAAGCGCCGGCGAACGCGCAAAGTTAATGCGTGCATGCATGCCAACGGTTTTGGCGGCTAGTGAAGAGTGGGTGCGTGCCAGTTGCGAAGGCAAGGGAGTGGATTTCCACAGCCCACTTTCGGGGGAAGAGTGGACGTCGGGCCCGGCGATATTGATGCGCCATCTTCGGCTTTACGCGGAAACCTTAGAAGGCAAACACCCAGTGGGTAAGTTGGCGGATTGGCCGGATGGCGGCAAGCGAGTGTTTCCATCTTCGTTTTTGGATGCCAACTTCTTGCCCGGTCATCGCGCCTCGCTGCATATTCAACGCGATGCCGAATGGAGCCAGCGAGCAGTAACCGAGCCACGGTCTTTGGGGCCGGGTGGCGTGGCTGCGATATTGGGTGCAGGGAATATCCACTCGATCCCACCGCTTGATGCACTTTATCTATTGCTGAAGCACAACTTTGCCTCGGTGGTCAAGCTGAACCCGGTGAACAGCTACCTGCAAGCACCGCTTTCGCGCGCGCTGCAACCATTGGTGGAGCGCAACTTGGTTCAATTTGTGAATTGCGACGTGGACGAAGCGTCAAAGTTGATGCACCACCCGCAAGTCAGTCACGTGCACTTGACCGGCAGCGAGCAAACTTACGACGCCATCGTTTGGGGCGACGATCCCGAAGCTGCCAAACGCGCCAATCGCAAAATACTCGATAAGCCGGTGACAGCAGAACTGGGCGCGGTCACCCCGGTCATCGTCGTGCCCGGTTCGTGGTCGCGCGCCGATGTGAAGTTTCAAGCGCGGCATCTTGCCGGTATGTTGGCGCACAATACTTCGTTCAATTGCAACGCGCCGAAGTTGGTCATTACCGCGCGTCACTGGCGTCAGCGCAATGAATTTATGACGCAATTGCGCGCGGCGTTGAAGGAGTTGCCGCAACGCAAGCGCTGGTACCCAGGCGCCGACCAGCGCTGGCAATCTTTCGCCGATCACTATCCACAAGCCGAGACTTACGGCGAGTGGATGTTGATCCCCGACGTACCGCTAATCAAACAAGAATACGCGTGCAAAGTGGAGTCTTTCTGCGGCGTGATCGCCGAGTCCAGCATTGCCGCCAAACATCCCGACGAGTTTTTGAAGCGCGTGGTTCCGTTGGTGAATGAACACGTCAATGGCTCATTGTCGTGCGTGGTGCTTGCACCGGATCACACCGACCGCGAAATCATGCGCAATGCGGTTCGCGAACTTCGCTACGGCGGCGTCGGCGTCAATGCGTGGGGCGGGGCGATTTTTGGATTGGGCCAAGCGAGCTGGGGTGCGTATCCCGGGCATAGCGATCGCGACATTCAGTCCGGTTGTGGCGAGGTTCACAATGCGCTGCTGTTGGACAACGTGCAAAAAACAGTTTTGTGGGCGCCGTTCCGACCATGGCCGAAGCCGATGTACATGGCCGGCCATCGCCGCTTGCATACGGTTGGCCAAGCATGGTTACATTTTGAATCACGGCCGGGTATTTTGCGTTTTTTGAAGATGGCGATTCCGGCGATGTTTCCGTGAAAAATGGGATAAGATTCATGGTTCATCCAACTGGATTCCATGACGATCTCCCGCCTCTGCCTAACCGCCATTCTTGCCGCTGCCGCTTCGGCACCTGCAACTGCTCAATACCCTCTGCCGTTAGACGACGGCAGCTACGCCGAAGCCGGCGAATACATCTTCCGCGCCGACGAGGTGATGACGGTTGAGATCACGATGGATCCGGCCGATCTGCAGTGGCTGCTCGATAACCGCCAGACTTTGGAATATCGCAGCTGCGATGTGCGCTTGTTGAATTCGGTGATGGATGAAACTCACCTCAACGTCGGCATTCGTCCGCGCGGCAACAGTGCGCGTGAAGCGAAAAAGAATCCGTGGAAGTTGGACTTTGGTGAGTTCGTTGCCGGGCGCAAAGTGCATGGCGTTCAAAAAATGAACATGGGCGGCGACGCACCCGACCCGGCGCAAAGCCGATCGACGATGGCCTTTCATACCTTCCGTTCGATGGGCGTTCCCGCGGCGCGCACCAACTATGTTTGGTTGACCATCAACGACGGCACCCAAGTCCAAGGTTTGTACGCGAACTTCGAGCAAGTGGATGACGACTTTGTCGAAGCATGGTTTGGTAATGAACTCGGTGTGCTTTACAAATGCCGTCACAAGAGTGATCCGGCGAACTTAGTTTGGAAATCGCCCGGAGATGCCGCGACCTATGCTGCAATGGATGCTTACGAAGAAAAATTGCAAGGCGGTGATTACCAACCCTTAGCCGACTTCATCGACTTTGTGAAGAACGCCAGCGACACTGACTTCGAAGCAAACATTGCCGACAAGATAAACGTCGATGGGTTTTTGCGTGCGATGGCCGTCGACATGGTGATTGGTCAGTGGGATGGCCTTTGGTTGGGAGGAAATAATTTCTACCTCTACCACAACACCGATACCGGCAAGATGGAATACATCCCGTGGGGTTTAGATCACAGTTTCGGAATGGATTATTGGTTGTTCCCGGTAATCGGAAACTTCAGCACCAACTTTGCCACCCGTCCTTACAACGGATGGGGTAAAAACGGATTTGGCATGGGCGGCAACGGCCAGCCGCCATTGATCAATCGCATCCTCGACATCCCGCGCTACGACGAACAGTTGCAGCGTTACGCACGCGAAGTTGCCTTCGACATCATTCACCCGAGCAAGTCGATTGCCAAGTTGGACTCCATCAAAGCGTTGATCCAACCCTATGCCTTCCAAGGAACCTTCTCCGGCGGCACGATGGACAATGGCTATAACGCCAATGACTTTGACCGCGCCTTTGATCGTCCGGCCAAGTATGAAGCACTAACTATTCCGGCAACTTGGGGTATGAAACCATTCATGCGCAAACGCGTCGAAGCCATCGCCGATAAATACCCGGTTCCACCAACGCCGCCGACTGTGCGCATTAACGAACTGGTCGCCAAAAACATCAATGGCCCGGTCGACGAAATGGGTCAAGCTGAAGATTGGCTCGAGCTTTACAACTACGGCGATCAACCGGTCGACTTATCCGGCATGTACCTTAGCGACCAAGCCGGCAACCGCGGTGTTTGGAGCTTACCGGCTGGAACAGTCTTGCAAGCGCGCGACTACCTAATGGTTTGGTGTGACAACGACCTCAGCGACGGCCCAATGCACGCCGACTTTAAGTTGTCGACCGAAAGCGAAGGCGTGTACTTGTGGAGTACCGATGCCGACTACAACACGTTGATCGACTCCACCGTTTACACCTTGCTCGGCGACGACGAAGCATGGGCGCGTCAGCTGGATGGTTTAGGCGAATTCCAAATCGCCACGCCGACTCCGCTGGAAAGTAACTCCGCCAACGGCTTTGAAATGCTGCAGTTTGGCCACTGCGCAGACGAAGGTCTCACCGTGGCAACACAAGGAGGTCCAGCCAACGGGGCAGTGGTTTTTGCCGCAGCCCTGGGCGCGGGCAATTTCAACAACCCGACCAACCCTTGCAAAGGTATCCAAATCGGTTTGGATCCGAACACGGTGCAAGTGTTCGCCAACAGGCAAGCCGGTCCGAACGGCAACACCATCCTGCCGGTGGTGCTGCCCGACGCTTATTGCGGTTTGGTTTGGATGCAAGCGGTATCGGTCGACACCTGCGAAGCATCTACCGCTCAGTTGCTGCAGTAATTGGCCGCCACTCGACTGCTACTGATTTGCAGTAGCGGTCGCCGCTTGGCGGACTTCGTCGTCGCTCAGCAAACGCTTCGAGCCTTTGGCTGCGGAAAGCACTGCGCCGATGGCGTCTTCGGTGGGGTCGATTCCCAAGCGCTCGAGTTTCCAAATCACATTCGACTTGCCACTCATTGGGCCAACCGAAATGCGTTGTTCCAAACCAAAGTCACCGGCAGGTACGCCGGAGTAAACGCGGTCGGCCAACCAGTTGTCGCCCTTACGATAAGCCTTGATCACAGCAGCGGCATGTACACCGGTGCCGGTTTCAAAAGCATCGTCGCCGAACACCGGGTACTCACCGCGCAACGGACGGCCAACAGCCTCGGACGCCACGCGCATGTATTCACCCAACGCAGTCAAGTCGCGCTTGATCCAACCGGTGATCTTCAAGTTCACCAACAACAAATCCATTTCGGTGTTGCCGGCCCGTTCACCAATGCCCATAGCGCAACCATGTGCACGGTCGGCGCCTTGGGCAATCGCCGACAAAGTATTGATCAAACCCAAACCACGGTCGCGGTGACCATGCCAATCAATGCCGACATGTTCGGCACCATGATCCACCAAAAACTGACGCGTCCACTTCACCAAGTTACGCACCTCGGCCGGCGTTCCACTGCCGACGGTATCGCACAAGCACAAACGCGTCGCGCCTTGCTCCAACGCAACGGTGAACAAACGCCGCAAAGTTTCGGGCGTGGAACGAATCGTATCTTCGGTCACAAAAGTAACCGGCAGACCATTGCGCGTGCCGAAGCCCACCGCGTCGGCAACGATCTTCTCCATCTGTTTCAGATCCCAATCTTCGGCGTATGCGCGAATCGGGCTGGAACCAATGAACGCGCAAACCTCAATCGGCGCGCCAAGCTTTTGCACCATTTCCACAACCGGCTCAATGTCGCCGACCATCGTGCGGCAAGCGACGTTCGGCGTGATCGCCAGCGGCAGCATTTCTTTGGCCAAAGCCATGATGTGCTCGCGCGCGTTCGGACCGGCGCCGGGAAGGCCAATGTCAGCGGTGTCAATCCCCAGCTTGTCCATCAGATGAACAAGTTCAATCTTCTTGTCCAGCGGCGGATCGGTTACCGACGGGCACTGCAAGCCGTCGCGCAGGGTTTCGTCGTCAAGCTGTACCGGCTTGCGCGGAAATGGCAGGTGGCGCGGGCCGTGCTCTTCCCAGTTGTAGATCAGTTCGTTCGGTTCCACCCCGCTATTTTATTTTCGCGTGTGCCGCACGAACGCAAATGTTCGCCGTCCTACCGGGCAGGATTTGCTTCGTTAACATATACGGCATGGCCAATAACCGACGGCGCGAGATCCGGCAACAGGTTTTCCAAGCACTGACCCAGCATTTGGAACAACCTGCGGGCGCGCCGTTTGCCCCCGAAGACGCCCACCACCCGGCCGACATCGCCGATGTGCTGTGGTTTGACCTGGAAAAGGATCAAGCCAAACAGCTTTTCGACTGCTTCCCCGAGCAAACTCGCGCCGAAGTCCTCGCCGAGGCCGAGCCGCGCTTGACCGGGGTACTGATCGAAGGTGTCGAGCCCGAAGAATTGGCCAAACTGCTCGAACACATTCCGGCGGACGACGGCACTGACATTCTGGAATTGGTGCCGGAAGAGTTGCGTCAAAAGGTGCTGTGTTTCGTCGAGCCGGAAGACGCCAGCGACCTGCGCCACCTAGGCGAATACGCGCCCGACACCGCCGGTGGTTTGATGACCACCGAGTTCATCACCGTTAGCGAAGATGAACGCGTCGGCGATTTGCTGAAGCGGATCAAACGCGACGAAGACGACGCCGAAACCATTCACGCAATTTACGTCACCGACGATCGCGAAATCCTGCAAGGTGTGATCAGTTCGCGAGAGTTGCTGGAAGCTGGAATTCACGAGCAGATCGGCGACATCATGATCCCCGATGTCATCCTCGCCAAAGTCGATGAGGACCAAGAAGACGTCGCCCACCGCCTGCTGCACTACAACTTGTCGAGCATTCCGGTGGTGGACCCACGAGGGGTAGTGGTTGGTATTGTCACCTCCGACGATGCGTTGGAAGTCCTCGAAGGCGAGGGTTCGGAAGACGCGTTGCTGCTGGCAGGTGCCGGCCCCGAGTCCGATGCATCGGAAACCACCTGGCATAAGGTGGTCAAGCGTGGCCCGATGCTGACCATTCCGGTGATCGCCGGTTTGATCATGTCGTGGGCAATGGAGGAATTCGCTCCGGGCTTGGCACAAGCCACCCACGTCGGCGGCGATGGCGCGGAAGAGGGCAATGGCGGCGGCGTGTTTACCTTCATTCCGATGGTTTTGGCGCTTGCCGGTACCGTCGGCATGCAGACTTCGGCGGTGTTGGTGCGCGGTTTTGCCGTCGGCCAAATCGTCGAAGGCAAACGACTGCGGGTTTTCTGGAGTGAAGTCCGCGCCGGCGCAATGTTGGGGCTGATTTGCGCGGTGGTCGCGCTGATCGCCGCCGCCATCACCGCGCCTTTTGCCGTTGCCGGCGCTATTGGTCTATCGCTAATGCTGGCAATGACCTGGGCAACCACCGTCGCGAGCGGAATTGCGATGGGCACCGAAGCCATCGGCCGCGATCCGGCGGTGGTGGCCGGCCCGCTGATGATCGCCGTGTCCGACCTTTCGGCCGTCATCATTTTCCTGGTCACCTCGGCCGCATTGTTGGAGCAGGTGTGATGAAAAAAGCAGTCTTGGCTGCGTGCTTGATCGCGACGACGGCTTTTTTCTTCCAGCCGATGCGCGTCGAAGGCGATTCCATGCTGCCCACCTACCAACCCGGCGACATCGTCCTGACCCTGCCGCAATGGGGTGCGCCAAAACAAGGCGATGCTGTGGTTTTTCTGCCGCCGCCCCTCGCTCAGTCCCCGATTCAACCAGATCAACCGCTGATCAAACGAGTGGCTGGATTACCCGGCCAAGCCAAAATCGACGCGCACACCACCGAATCCAAACTGCCCGGCGACGGCACCGCCGCCGGCGGACCCGCGGTTTCGCCCGCAACCCACACCCAGAACTGGGGTTTGGCTCAATCTCCATCGACCGCTTTGCCGGCCGACCACTATTACCTAATTGGCGACAACCCCTCCTCCAGCATCGACTCCCGACAATTCGGGGCCGTCACGCGCGACCGCATCCACCGGCGGGTCGTCGCCACGCTTTGGTCGTCGTCCCCCTGAGCTGCACTTAGTGAGCGAACCCACCCACGAAGATCGCGGCGTGCAATGGATGCTGGCCTTCCAGCAGGGCGACGAACGCGCCTTCAACCACATCGTGCAGGAGTACCAAGGGGTGGTCTTCAACATGTTCCGGCGCCTGCTCGGGCCGCACGCGTTGATCGAAGACCTTGCCCAGGAAGCATTTGTGCGCCTCTACCGAGCGCGCGAGCGGTATCAGCCCAGCGGCAAGCTTTCCACCTTCCTTTATCGAATCACCTATAACCTCGCACTCAACCGAGTGCGCGACGACAAACGCAAGCCGACTTCTAGCTTGCCACGGGCCGAAGACGGAACGCCGTTAACCCTGCCCGACCCCAAATCCGAGGCGCCGGAAGCCTCGAGCCACGATCAAGATTGGGCCGCGCTGATCGGCAATGCGTTGACCGAATTGCCCGAGAACCAGCGTGCCGCGTTGGTGTTACAACATTACGACGGCATGGATCTGGTTGAGATCGGCGAAGTCCTACAAATCAGCCCTAAGGCAGCCAAATCCCTGCTCCACCGCGCACGAGAAAAAATGCGCTCCCTCTTACAGCCCTATAAAGATGCCGAACAAGACTAACGATTGGTTGGACGATCTGCTCGATCGGCATCCTGGAGAATCGGTGCCGTCGGGTTTTGCCGACCGCTTGCAGCAACGACTGCAAACGAAAGACACCGCATCAGATGAAGTCGAACGTCATGAAACGAAGATTCATCGCTTTGCCAAACCCATATTGACGATGGCCGCCGCCGCGTTGCTGGTGAGCATCGGATTCATGATGGGGGCGGGGCAGGGTCCGGACTATGGCGTGTTGGATATTGGCAAGGGCGGCCAAACCGCCGAAACCGATCCGGAGATCGAAGAAATCTACGAAATGCGCGAGCTGCTCGATTCGTGGGAGTTGATGTCCGACGAAGATTTGGAAATGAGTTTCCGCCAGCTGACTGAAACCGACTCGGAATGGTTGGATGAGTTGCTGGAAGAACCGGACAACGGCGAGGAGGAGTGATGTTTCTGAGCTCGCTTTTGGTTGGCTTGTTGGGATTCGCTCCGGTGATGCAGTCGGAGGAACCGGCTGCACAAGATCCACCTTCGAAGGAGCCAGCCGTGCAGGAAGTTACTGCACAAAAACCTAAGGCCCAGGAACCGGCGGATGGCAAGCGCAAGGCTGGCAAAAAGGACAAGCCCAAGGCTGAACAGCAAGAGCCCGATGAAAAAGCACGCGATCGCGGACGTCGTCCCGGTCGTTATGGCGAATCGGGCCGCGGACCCAAAAACGGCGACCCGCGTCGTTGGTGGGATCAAATGAGTCCCGAAGAGCGCGAAGAAGCCAAAGCGCGGTGGAAGCGCTATCGCGATATGTCGCCGGACTCCAAAGCCGAGTTGGATCGTCGTTTGGAAATGCTGAAGCGCGAAACCGAGCAGATGATGCTCGAATTGCCTGCGGAGGAGCGCGAAAAGTTAGCGGCGATGGGCGAGGAAGAGCGCAATCGCAAAATTCATCGCATGCTGCGCAAGCGGATGAAGGATCGTGCCGCCGCCGAAGGTCATCCGCCGGGGCCGCCGCCGGAAGGTGACTTGGGTAACTTGCCGCTGGAAGAGCGATTGCAGGGTTCCAAAAAGCAAATGGAGGAAATGCGCCTCCATCGTTTGCAACGCGAAGTGGATCGCGCGGTGCATGAGGGTTGGTTAGGCCCGAAGGCCGCCGAGTTCTATCGCACCTTGCCGCCCGAAGAGGTTGAGCAGGAAATGATGCGCTTCCACAAGTGGCGGGTGTTGGATCACTTCGCCCAAGGCAATAAGTGGAAGGAATTGGGCATCGATGACGCCGAACGCAAACGCATTACCGCATTGCCGCCGAAGGAATTCATGGAGCACATGCGCAAGTATCGGCCAAAGCGTGGCGAAAGACGCGGTCCCCGTGGTCGCCGTGGCGAAGGTCCGCCGCCTAAGGATGGCGAGGCTGGATTGGGTCGGCCGAAACGAGGCGAAGCGCGCGGCGATGGTCGCGAGCACCCGCAACGTGGCGATGGCCGCCGACGTGGCCCGCGCGACGGCGGACGTTTTTAAGCCGGCGGCTTAGGCTCCAACCCGCAACGCTGCGTGAAGCGGCTTGGCTTAAAGCTGTTCGCGAATGCGGTCGTCCAAGGCCGCTTGGTCTTGTGCAAAGGCGTGCAGACCGGCCAGCGTAAACAAACCATCCAAGCCGAAGGTGCCGTTGGCGAAATCGGTTGCCCAGGTGGCGCGCTTCGGCGCTTTGCCCTCGGCGATTAGCGTTGCCAATTGGGAGTCATTCAATTCCGGGAAGACTGCAGAATCACCGGTGCTGGTGATGGCATCGCGAATGGCGTCGGCGGTGAGGTCGGCGACGGGAATTTTGGCGATGGCATCGCATGCTGCAGCAAACGCCGGCGAGATATCCCAAAGGTCATTCATGCCTTCGGCTTGTGGATCTACGCCGTCATTCCAAGTGGGCTGATAATCGGCATCGGTGACGTCGATCACATCGCCCGGCGCCGGGTTCATTTCTTGGAAGCCTTCGGCCACCGCAATCGGCATGGTGTAAACGTCGGTACCGGCCAAGGTGCCGGCTTGCTCGCCACTGCGCATCGACGCGGCAATTTGGCGAGTCGGCGCGCCAATCTTAGCGCGCAGTTCGCGCACCGCAGCTTGCGATGCCATGTGTGCGCGCTCGCCAACCCAAGTGCCGTCGCCTAAACCTTCGCCGGATGCGTAAGCACCCAAACGACCCAAGAACACATTGCACCAACTCGGTCGCGCAGCACAAGTGATCAAGTAGTTCTCGCGCGCGCTAAAGCCCAACGTGAAGTTGACCGGAATGCCTTCTTCTTCCAAGTTGCGCGCAACCACCAAACCTTCGGGGGTCAGCGGCACCTTGACGATGAACTTGTTGCAAATCGCCGCGTAACGACGACCGTAAGCCAGCGACCGCTCGACGTCGTAGGCCAGATCGGTGTGTAGCTCTACCGAAACATAAGCGCCGAACTTCTCCACCAAGCGCAAACCGTGGCGTGCGTTCAACGCAAACGCGATCTCGAGAATCAAATCATGATCCGAGATATCCGGGTTATCCGCCCGCACCGCCGCAGCCGCCGACGGAATCCACTGGTCATAAATGCCCTTCTGGATTTCCTTATTCAGCAGCGAGTTGTTGGTGGTCAGCGCAGTGAATTCCTGCGACCACAAACGCGCCGCTTCGTCCATGTCACCGGTGTCCAACCACAACTCGGTGCCGACCTCGCGCAGCCGCGCCCACAACGGGTGGGGCTGACCGTGCATCAGGTCTTCGGCGATGCCGTCTTGGATCAGTTGAACGAGCTTGGGAGAAGCAATGGCAGAGGGATGGTTCATGTCGCAACGAATGGGGACGCTGATCATAGAATCGCGGGGCAGTCATGCGCTTGCCCACCTACTCCGTTCCGCAGGTTTTGGCCGGAAATTCACGCGTGATTGACTTGCGCAGTCCGGCCGAATACCAGCGGGACCACCTGCCCGGTGCCGTCAACGTGCCGCTGCTCGATGATGAACAGCGCGCGATCGTCGGCACGTTGTATAAACGCGAATCACCGCAGCGCGCTTACGCCGAGGGGCTGGACATCGTTGAATCGCGCATGGGCGAGATGCTCGAACGCATTTTGGGCAAGCCTGTGCATGGCAACGATTGGAAACAGCAGTTCCACGACCTGGCGCAGAAGCTGGCGATGTCGTCAACCGAGCTCGAACCGAGTGCGGCCGTCGGCCCATTGGTTTTCCATTGCTGGCGCGGCGGCATGCGATCCCAGTCGGTGGCGTTGCTGGTGCGCATGTTGGGGCAAGAAGCCGGCATCTTGGATGGTGGATACAAGGCCTATCGCCAGTGGGTGATGGCGCAACTCCAGCGGCTGCAACCCGATGAGCTGAACTTTATTGTGTTGCGCGGTCCCACCGGCGTCGGCAAAACCGATCTTTTGCGCCGCATCGAGGCTCAGCGGTCGCGGTCCACGCTGGACTTAGAAGGACTTGCCGCTCACCGCTCGTCGGTATTGGGGGCGGTGGGGTTGAAGCCGGTTTCCCAACCGATGTTTGAATCATTGCTTTGGCAGCGGCTGGTCGAGCTGCGGCTTGCGGACCAGGCGGCAACCGGACATTCTCATCCGCAGCAACCCGTTTTCGTCGAGGGCGAAAGCCGCAAGGTTGGCGACGCCGAGATCCCTGCTGCGGTATTTGCCGCGATGGAATCTTCGCCGCAAGTGCACCTAACCGCTTCGACCGAATACCGCATTGAACTGCTCGGTGCCGAATATCTGGCGACCGACGACCACCGCAGGCAAACATTAGCCAGCCTTCAAGCGTTGGAAAGGAAACTCGGCCATAGGGTAGTCGCCGAATTGAGCGAGCAAATTCGCGGCGGTCAATGGCGGCGGGCAGCGGCGACCCTGCTCGAGCGCCATTACGACCCGCTGTACCAGCGCGACGACCTGGGTCGTGATTGGTTGATGGAACTCGAGGTCACGGATCCCGCCCAAGCGGTCCGGCGCTTGCTAGACCTTTTGCCAACCGCGAGCAACAGCGGCGGAATCGGCGGATAGAATGCGCCTTCGCGGCGCACCAAGCCCACCCGTGCTCCGCGTTCCACCCGCTCCACCTTGAGAGGGCGCATCCCTCCAGCCACCGAACAATGTGCGGTTTCATCGGCATCGCCGGCGCGTCCGGAACTCACGTCGCCCCTGAACTTTACGAGGGCCTCATTGCGCTTCAGCACCGCGGCCAGGATGCGGCAGGCATTCTGAGCTACGACGGCATGTTCCATCTGCGCAAGCAGAACGGCATGGTGCGCGACATCTTCCGCACCCGCGACATGACGCGGTTGAAGGGCAACTTAGCCATCGCTCACGTGCGCTACCCGACCGTGGGCATGGGCACTGAGGAAGACGCGCAGCCGTTTTACATCAACTTCCCGTTTGGGGTCGGCATGGTGCACAACGGCAACCTGACCAACTGGATGGATTTGAAGTCGCGGGAATACCCGGCGTCGAACATCACATTGGAATCGTCTTGTGATGTAGAAGCCATTCTCTACGCCTTCGCCAGCGGCTTGAAGGACGTTGACCAGGGCGTGGTTCGCGAAGAACGCATTCGCTTGGCGGTGCAGCGGGCTTTTGCCGTCGCCAAGGGCGCTTATTCGGTGGCCGGCATTTTGTCCGAGGGCGTGCTGTTTGGATTCCGCGATCCTTCGGGGATCAAGCCATGCATTGTTGGCAAGCGCGAAACCGACCAGGGCACGGAATGGGCAATCGCCAGCGAATCGGTGGCATTGGATGTACTTGGCTTCCAGCGCGTGCGCGATCTGCGCAACGGCGAAGCGATCATCATTGAGCCGGGGCATGACCCGATTTGGATTCAGGTCGAAGAGAAACCGCACCGGCCGTGCATTTTCGAGCTGGTTTACTTTGCCCGACCCGACTCGTTCTTGGACGAGATCAGCGTTTACAAAACGCGGCGCCGTTTCGGCGAGGCGTTGGCGCAGCAGTGGCGTGACATCGGCGCGCCGGAGCCGGATGTGGTGATTCCCATTCCGGATAGTGCGCGTGATGCGGCGTTGAGCATGGCACGGGCTTTGGATAAGCCGTACCGCGAGGGGTTCATCAAGAACCGTTACGTCGGACGCACTTTCATCATGCCGAACCAGGAAGCGCGCACGCAGTCCATTCGCCGCAAGCTGAACCCGATTCCGCTCGAGTTTGATGGTAAGGATGTGCTGCTGGTCGATGATTCGATTGTGCGCGGCAACACGTCGCGGCGCATTATCGAAACGGCTCGTGCTGCCGGTGCGCGCAACGTTTACTTCGCCGCGACCTCGCCGCCATTAATCGCGCCATGCCCGTATGGCATCGACATGGCGACCGAAAAGGACTTCATCGCGCGCGATAAGTCGGTGGATGAAGTGCGCGAGGGAATTGGGGCCGATTACTTGGCATACCTCGAGTTGGACCGCATGGTGCAGGCCGCCAATGTGGGCAATCCTGATCTAGAAGGTTTCTGCTCCGGCTGCTTCAGCGGCGACTACCCAACCAGCGACGCCAAAGAACACTTGGTGGCGTTGGCGGCCGAGCGCGCGCAAGCGCGCGACTAGACGCTTGTAGCGCAAGCGCGCGATTAAGCGCGTTTACTCGCCGCCGCCCGGATCACCCGGCGCGATCGAAAGCGCCAACACGCATCCGGTCCACCGCAACAAGTCCGCGCCACCCCCAGGATTGTTGTGAGTGTGGGGAGCCCCAACCAATACCTCGTGCAAGCCGTCACCGGTTACGTCGGCCGCTTGCAGGTAGTTACCCATGTGTGGATTCGGGCCGCCATTCGTCGGCACCCCACTGCTGAAGAACGGGTAGTGGGCTGTTTCAAGCAAGACTTCGCCGGTGGCCCCGGAGATTAGCCATAGATTCGAAGTTTCCGCCGATGGGTTGTAGCCGCAACCGGCAGCTACCAATTCCATGACGCCGTCCCCATCCAAATCGTTCATCGACGCCAGCTCCTGACCCATGCCGATGAAAACGTTGCCAAACAGATTGCTGGGCACGTAATACAGCTGCGTCGGCACGGTTAAATCGCCCGACCAAACCGTAATTCCACCGTCGTCCTCTTCTTCATCCTCACCACCACCGCCGCCATCTGCGGGAATGGAAGTTCCAAAGGCGAAGTCAGGAATGCCATCGCCATCGACGTCTCCCATGTCGGCAAATCCTTCCGAACCTTCGGTGAAAATGCGATTGCCGGAAAAGCTGCCGTGAATGTCACCGCTGATCGGAGTGCAGTGCACCACTTCCGAAATGCCGTCGCCGTCAAGGTCGCTCATTGCATGGAGTTCATGCTCCAAGTCCATTTCCTCGGTGTAGCGGACTTCGGTGTAGTGAATGGCCGGGGCAACACCATTTGCCAGGTTCATGCCGTCGTAAACGTAAATCGACGAAGTCCGACCGGTCAAAACCGCCAGATCCGGGAAGCCATCCCCGGTTAAATCGTGGCCGCCCAAAATCGCTAAGCCGAAAATTTGACGTTGGCTGTCGCGCAAGTCAGCGATTGCATTGCCTGTAGCGCCATCAAAAACGCGAACATAGCCACGGTGGCCGGAGGCAAACCGATGACCTGGGGCAGAGATCGCGTAATCGCCAACCCCATCTAGGTTGACATCGCCTAAAGCGGTAGCTCGGAACCCGAATGCGTCATCGGGAGTATCGCCGAGGTGGGTGCGGAAGGTGGATTGTGTGGCCGCGTCGACCAACCGAGCCTCGCCGCGGTAGCCGAGGATTTTGTTTCCGCCGCAGGTAATGAGTAGATCGATGCCGGAGTTGGCGTCGATTTCGCCGACTACGTGAGCTTGGTCAAGGGTCCAAAATTCATCACCGTAAATACGACCTATGGCTACCGGATCAACTTGAGCGGGGGAAAGGGCGGCAAGAAGGGGGATTGCTGCCGCCAGGCAACTCGTGGTGGGGAGGGGCATGTGTCGATTGTAGGTAGCAAATTGCAAATTTCGCTCAAAGTTGAGCCATAGCTGGCGAATAAATATTGAAACCGCATATATGCAATGCCCGGACTGGGAATTGTAGGCCTTTACTAGTTCTTCGAAGAGCGGGAAAATTTGTGATTCACGAACTTAAGCCCTTTTTGCCGATAGTGAATTGTTAACTCTGTCCTGCCAATCGCACATGGCGAACCATGTGCCTGATTCACCATGAAAACCCTCATCCCTCGTAAATCCAATTCCGGTTTTTCTCTCACCGAACTTGCCATTGTTGTGGTCATTCTCGGCGTGCTCGCCCTAATCGGAGTCCCGAAGTACCAGACCATCGTTGAAAGCGCCAAAGCGGAAGAAGCTTTCATCTATCTGGCGCAAATCCAAGCCGCGCAAGAGCGATACAACGCGCGCACCGGCACTTATGCCAACAGCATTTCCAAGCTGGACGTGGAATTGGATTTCCCCAAGCACTTTCGCATGGGCACGCTGACCAGCTTTAAGTGGGAAACTCATTGGCAGTTGCGAATCTTCCGCACCGGACCCTCCGGCGGAAACGGCAATTATTCGGTTTGCTTCAACCAAGACGGTTACGACCAGGCACGTTCTTCGATCCCGGCTGCCATTGCCCCAGGCGGCCGCGGTGGCGCCCAAACGCCAGGCAACGGCGTTCCACCTAGCCCGCCGACGCCGCAGCCGACGGGCCGCATTGATTGGGGTCCGAACACGCCGATGAGCTACGACGAATACGTCGATCGCATCTTCGACGCCAACATCCTCGACTACAAGAAGGGCGATGATCCGCACTTGGATCTGTTCTTGTGGCTTGGTCAGATCGGCGACCGCATCTTCAAAGGCGATAACCGTACCCAGGATGAGTGGAACGAAGACTTCTTCGAAATGGATCGTTCCGACTACAACCGTGGCGATGACTGGTGGATGGACGCGATCCTGAACTGGCACTATCACCGCATGAAGTACTACTTCAATTGGTAGCGAGGGGATTTAGCGAAATTTTCATAAATGCCCTAAAGGCAAGGTGAAGCGATTGTCGAAGGGGGGAACGTTGCAAACAACATTGCAATAAACCCCCCAGCCCCAAAGGGGCTAACCAATCAATCGAACCACAAAAATGAAAACCTTCAACAACGTAAAAGCCGGTAAAGGCGGCTTCTCGCTGGTCGAACTGACCATCGTTGTTGTCATCCTCGGCGTCCTTGCCATGATGGGTGTGCCGCGCTACCAGAAGGTAGTTGAGCGCGCCAAGGCTGCAGAAGCCTTCACCTACTTGGCACAGATCGAAGGTGCGCAAGAGCGTCACAACGCTCGCACCGGCCAGTATGCAACTACGCTTTCCAAGCTGGACATCTCGATGAAGAACCCCAACCACTTCAGCGTTGGCGGCTTTACTTCTTACAACTGGCAGACCCAGTGGGAAATGCGCCTGACCCGTCGTGGTGCTTCCTCTGGTTTCGGTGCTTACACCGTCACTTGGAACCAAGATGGTTTCCAGCGTGCCCGCAGCTCGATCCACACCGATCTGTTGCCGGTACTCTAATTTAAGACGAACGCATTTCCACTTGGCGCCCGCGGGATTATCCGCGGGCGCTTTTTCTTTCATTTTGAGACAAATAAGTTTGTTATTGCCTCAAGATGATAACGGGTAAATGTCGATCTATTTTCCACAGCGGGGAGCCTCAATATCCCCCCTTGGGACTCATTCACATCGAACCACATTTAGATGAAAACTTTCACCAAAACTCCGGCCAACAAGGGCGGCTTCTCTCTAGTCGAATTGACTATCGTTGTTGTCATCCTTGGTGTCTTGGCCATGATGGGTGTGCCTCGCTACCAAAAGGTTGTTGAGCGCGCCAAGGCTGCAGAAGCCTTCACTTACCTTGCTCAAATCGAGGGTGCCCAAGAGCGCCACAACGCCCGCACCGGCGAATATGCTCGCTATCTGAGCCAGCTCGATACCGCCATTCCGGCACCTAAGCACTTCAGCGTGCATAACTTCACTTCCTATAACTGGCAAACCCAGTGGGAAATGCGCCTGACTCGTCGTGGTGCCTCCTCCGGTTTCGGTGCCTATTCGGTCACCTATAACCAGGATGGTTTCCAGCGCGCGCGCAGCTCGATCCACACCGATCTGCTGCCGGTCCTGTAACTCAGGTCTCTCTTCACTCGGCGTCCGCGGGCTTATGCTTGCGGACGCTTTTTTCGTTTGATCTTGAGGCGTTTATTGGTGAAATGTCTCAAGTTGATACTTTTCTTTAGTCGAAGGATGGTTACGGGCAGGGCCTCATCCTCCCGGGGACTCACTAACCTTCGAACCACTACGTCGATGAAAACTTTCAAAAACACACCTGCCACGAAGGGCGGCTTCTCTTTGGTCGAGCTGACCATCGTTGTGGTCATCCTTGGCGTCTTGGCCATGATGGGTGTGCCTCGCTACCAGAAGGTTGTGGAGCGCGCCAAAGCAGCAGAGGCTTTCACTTACCTCGCCCAGATCGAGGGTGCTCAAGAGCGGCACAACGCACGCACCGGCAGCTATGCCAAATACTTGAGTCAACTCGATACCGCCGTTCCAGCTCCGAAGCACTTCAGAGTTGGTGGTTTCACCTCCTATAACTGGCAAACCCAGTGGGAACTTAAGTTGACGCGTCAAGGTGCCTCCAGCGGTTTTGGCGCTTATACCGTGACCTGGAACCAAGATGGCTTCCAGAGATATCGCAGCTCAATCCATACGGATTTGCTTCCTGTCCTCTAGGGAGTAGAGAAATTTGAGTTAAGGGGAATCGCGCCTGCGGCATGGGGAGATGTCGCAGGCGCATTTGCTTACTCGGGAACCTGGTCGTCAGATCAGGTTTTTTTTCATTCCTGCCGATACAGGTGGCATGAAACCCCTCAGAAAACCCATCACCGCATCTAGCGGTTTCTCGCTTACGGAGTTGGCCATTGTTGTGGTCATCCTCGGTGTTTTGGCCATGGTTGGCGTTCCTAAGTACCGCACCGTGGTGGAACGTTCCAAAGCCGCTGAAGCGTTCACTTTTATGGCGCACATCGAAGGTGCGCAGGAGCGTCACAATGCTTGGAAAGGCAAGTACGCCAAGAAGTTGAACCATTTGGATATCAAAGTTCCAAAACCGAAGCACTTCCGTTGGTCGCGCTTTACTTCAACCGACTGGCAAACCAACTGGCAGCTGAAGCTGATCCGCCAAGGTAAGTCCAGCGGCTTTGGCCACTACCGCATTGTGTGGAATCAGGACGGCTTTGACGCCACTCGCAGTACCGTCAACGCTTCGCTGATCCCGGTGAAATAGCTACTGTTTTTGCGGCCAAATGGTCGATAGATCTTGGGAAAACCCAAGGTCATGATCTGTACGCACACTAGGAATTCACGCTCGGTAAGCCGCAGTCGCGGTTTCACGATGATCGAGATGGTCATCGTCATCAGCATCATTGGCCTGCTGAGCGTGATCGCCGCACCCAAATACCGTCAGGCTTTGGAGCGTGTGCGTGCCAGCCAAGCGTTCTATTACTTGTCGCACTTTCAAGCGGCGCAAGAACGCTGACTTTACCCAGTTAACCGCAATCCCCTCAAAGTCACACCTGGCAGGTTTC
>CAYFOM010000027.1:0-59535 GCA_964344765.1 uncultured Planctomycetales bacterium
GTTGAAGATTGGCCACGGGCTTTGATCAGTTACACTAGATGCGATGTAAGATTCTTCTGAGAAAGGGCTTGCATCGCATTTTCTTATTAGAAAAGGTCCAGTTGCTCTGGTTTCCCTTCAGTGGGTACCGGTATTGCGCCCTGAAAGCAATCCATCCTGGCAAACTGTTTATCAGTAAACGTAAGGATCCGAACCAGCCCTTCTGCTGGGATTGCCGCTCGAATTCGTTTTCGGTGTACAGTTGCATTTTCTTCGGATGGACATGGGCGACTATACACGGAATATTGAATCATGTGAAAGCCGTCCTGCAATAGGATTTTGCGAAAGAGTGTGGCGCGCTTCCGCTGCGGTTTTGATTTGACGGGTAAATCAAAGAGGACCATTAGCCACATAGCTCTGTAAGCGCTCAGGCGCATGTTGAACCCTCAGGTTTATGCGGAAGTTCCAATAAAGTTGTTGCTTGGGGTGCTCCTAGATTTCCCGCTCCAAATTCGTGAAATGCTTTGGCAAGAGTTGCCGCCGACCATTCCAAGGCACTCATTAATGGTTTCAAGCCTGAGGAAGTCCCAACAGTCCGTGTGAGCACTCGGAGTGCTGCGGCCTTCTCGGCTTTACCTAGAGAGCTCTTGCCGGATGCCATTTCCTCACGGGCAATCTCATCTACCCAAGGGCGATACGGCTCCATAAGATCATCGGCTAGCGGGAACCCACTGTACCGGTTGTGATGGTGGACACCGATACCGGGATGGAGGCCCGCACAGCACAATGCGCGAGCGGTCGCAGCGCGCAAAACAGCATAGCCATAGTTCAAAAGAGAGTTTGGAAATTCCCCATTCTTATCCCGCCTAAACTTGTCCGCGGCTTCTGGAAAACATGATCTCCAATAGGTTTTTGCGGCCTGAGCCTCGCAGTTGGAAGGATCTCCACTTTTCACTTTATTGGCTATTACATCCAAGCGCCGGGTGGCAATTTCATTATTAAGGAAATCTCGCTGATTGCGAATCTTTGAAACAACAATTTTCTTCCAGATATTTTTACGCATAGGCTCCGAAGCACTGCACTGGTGTCGCACCTTTTCTGCATGAAGACTATTTGCAGCCACTGGAATGCAAATGGAGGCCGGCAGGTGTTGCTCATTGCAAGCCATGACGACGGCGCCTGCCTCCGTAATGCCGAGCAAGGCACCCGACGACAGCCGGATCCCTGGTGCCTCAAGGGATACAAGCCCGATATCCTCTAGCGGAATAGTTGAAATGGTCGTCCCGTCATTGCGAACGACTAACTGCGAATTATGAACCGAGAGAGATATCCCGGTTGTTGAGATAGAAATTGTGCGTTTCATGGATGGTCTAAAAGAGCCATCGCATGATCGGATTATTGGGCTAATTTCCTTTAGTCGTTGGCGGCCGAAATCCGCCCAATTGGATCGACAGCCACCTTTCGAATTGAGAAAACGGATAAGGCTTTAGCTGAGCTTATCCTTGCCAGTGGCGACTTATTGGCTTCGGTAGCCATTCGTGAATCCCTCGAATCTCTAAAGAAAATATCAAACTTTGAGCCTGGATTTGAAGTGCCGGACATTTTTTGTAAAACCGCCAAACGAGGTTTTTCACTGCTCGGCATAGTAAGGAGAACGGACTCCTTTCTCGATAAAGAAAGTTGGAATTCAAGGCCTTGGTCCGAGGTCCTGAAAATTGCCATCCCACGATTATCCCTAGCACGCTTAGTGGCCATCATCACAGAGACTACCTGACAGAGTGGCCGTTTTTTCTCATCCTTCCAAATCGTCAAATGGTGGTTGTTCCCTAGTACAACAAATCCGTTCCGAATAGAAGTTGGTGACTCTTTGCGCGTTGCAATCCGAACTTTGCGAATGGGGACTCCGGATTTAGTGGTAAGCGTCGGCTCGGCCCAATCTTTTGGAAGGCTTTTACCGCCAGGAACCCAGCCGCGTTCAATCAAACGACCTTTTACAATCGCTTGGATGGCTGGGTCGCGAATCTGTTCTACCATTTTTGCCGTCAGGGACGCCAGAGGCTTCCTGGTAACAAATGCCTTGCTTTCGCCATCCGTGGACAATTTGCTTTCCCCGTACATTGTTTCCTCATGCAATGCACCCCGCACTCGGCGACACGGTCTATGAGAAACGTTAATCTCATCGGAAATTCGCATCACATCCTCGCGAAAGGTCATCCAGGGTGGAGCGAATGCGGGTGAGTCGGGCTCGTGCATGGAGCGCGATTTCCAAAAATCTTGATAGCGTTTGAGCGCAGATCGAGAGGCAGCTGCCACAGTCACCGCGTCGATTGCGTGATGTCTATGATCCGCTCTAGACTTGCGTTTTTCGCCATCTGGGCCTGGGGTCGCATCAAGGACGGGCTTGCCAGTTTTGTCTAGGAGGGGCGATAGTGCATCGTTTAGTCCCCATTGCCTCCGGAGCTCCGCCGTTAATCCACCTCTGGTGGCCATAATCGTCTTTTCTCCAACGCGTTGATCGACGTCATAGAGAAGAGATAAGTAGGAGCAGACTGCCTTTGAAATAAAGCGGGTGTCATTGAGCTGACGAGCGGCAAAGCCGCTTGCGTCGAATTCTTCCAACCGCAACCGGGCGTACTTCCCGGCTAGTTCCCTTTTGCCAGCAAATGCGTTTGACGCGCGCTGCAGTAATTGGCGGTGGGCGTCGCTATTGGGGCCAAGCCACTCGGCGGGTGTGCGATTTCCTTTTTCGGCATTTGCTTGCCGCTGTACCAAGACCTTGTTGAGGTATGAATCATCAAGTGACCGCCACCTTGGAATGATGTGATCAACTTCCCACTCGCCAGCAAAAATCTCAGTTTGAGGAATGGGTTTACCGGTAAACAAGCAAATGCCATCCTGATCCTTCCAAAGTAAGAACCGCTCGATGTCTTTCCTGCTATGCGGGTTTCCCATTAAGGCAAAAACCTGTTCTTTCGCATCTTCCCTGCGGTTCTGTTGCAATCGGTTTCGCTTGGATGCTTCCGCTCGCTGCTTTGGCCCTTGTTTCATTTCTCGGGCAAGTTCCACTACGACTTTCCGGGGTAAACCGTGCTCCCGAACTAGAGCGTTAATCACCTTGCGGACTTCAGCAAGGGCTCGGCGAACAATAGGATTAGTTATCTCGCGAATTGATTCAGGCAAGCGCTTGTCGACCAAAGAGGGCAGCAGGTCAAATCTTTCCGGTATAGCCTGATCCGGGAACTCAAGTTCAACTGCTTTGCTTTCCTGAAGGCCCTCTTGGAGATGTGGAAGCAAGCGCTTAATTGCCTCTCGTGAATAGGCTAAGTAGCCATCGGAAGGAACCCAGTTGGCAAGTTTTTCAGCTTTGTCATCCACAACGCCGGCGGCCTTTAGCTGCTCCTTAAACCGATCTGGATCTTCTGTTTGAAGCAACGCTTCTCGGAGTTCGTACTTTTGGTCATCCCCAACTGCGCGCCACATTGCGGCTCCAAATGCCGATTTAAAGGCGGCCTCAACTGAGTTCCCCAGGAGTTTGCTTCTTCCGCCGCGCTCTAAATTGAAAATCGAATAGGGATCTGCACCATATCGGCTGATTGCTTTGCGCAGGCTATCGAAGCTTGCTTGCTTGCTGGTGACCAGTTTTTCTAGGACTGCGTCGCGCTCTGCACCGGTAAGATCCCGGTCTTTCGAGGCAAAGTGTTCATTAACTCGAAGGTTATTGACTTCCTTAAAAATTCTGAATTGTTGGGCGTACCAATCGTCCTTCGGACATCGTTTTTCTGACGGAACTAATGGGCAGCTTTTGACTGATGGTGCCCGATGAAGATTGGCCCGCGATGGGGCGGCCTTCCTCCTCTCCTCAGTCACTTCAAAGGAATGCTGAAAGAAAATGAGATGGCGGAATTTCTTTACGTTTTCCTCTGTCAAGGCGGAGCCATGAAATGGTGCCTGCTTGGCAACAAGTAGGTCGAATTCGTACTCGTACATATCCCGGCGTGTATGGCGGGCACGTATTCGAATGTCTCCACTCTCTAAAGGCTTGGAAGTTCCCTGCGCGTCAGTTCCGATTTGATGGAAGTATTCACCTAGGGTTTCACACCCTGATTCCTTGATGGCTTGATGAAGTTCACCAATTTCCTTTAACATGCCCTTTTCTTCGTTGGACTGGCCAGTTTTGCGGTTGCTTTTGAAGCCTCGTCGCTGGCCAAGATGGAAAAGAGCTCTCCCCAGGTCATATGCCTTAAGTTGTTTTCGAAGCCCTATGGCCCTGATTGCGTAAGGGTCATTGCGGAAAACCTCCTCTTGCTCGGCCGTGCTTTGAGGAAGTAGCCCCGCCCTTACCAGTTGGCGCTTAAGAGCCTTCCTTCGCGCATTCCTTCTGGCATGGTTTTTTCGCATAGAACGCGCTGTTCTTCGTGATTGGCAAAGAGATTCTTCTTTAGCAGTTCCGAAATTATGCAATCCAGCCTCGAACACGCGCACACCCATTGGCGGATGCCCCGCTTCTGAAGTGTCTACGAATCCTGTGACTTCATACGATTCGTGGCCGTCTGAAGTTTTGAATTCCGCGTTGAGTAGCGCCCAACCAATGGAGTTTGGGCCGAGATCCAGTCCTAAAACAAAGTCGTTCATAACCCAGGGACGAGGAGGCCGGAAAAGGTTGACCTCTATCGCGGTACGAGTATAGTGGGTTCAAGTGTAACTGATCAGAGTTCGTGCCTTTTTTCACCAAGGACTCAGATCCGCAGGCTCTGCGCCTCCCTGGCTTGCCTTGGGGGCGCAACCGCTTTTTATGGCGGCACTATTGGCTCCGTTAATCGACTAACTTCTGCTTTACAGTAGGCTCAATGCGAATCCTCCACACATCAGACTGGCATTTAGGCCGCTCCCTTTATGGGCGGAAGCGCTATGAGGAGTTCAATGCGTTTCTGGATTGGCTGGCGCAAACCATTGAAAATGAAAAGGTCGATGCTCTCCTGGTTGCCGGTGATGTGTTTGATACCAGCACACCCAGCAACCGGGCGCAGGGGCTCTACTATCGCTTCCTCTGCCGGGTGGCTGCATCCTGCTGCCGTCATGTTGTAATCGTCGCAGGGAACCATGATTCGCCGTCGTTTCTAAATGCCCCGAAAGAGCTTCTCCGTGCGCTAAATGTATATGTCGTGGGCTCATTGACGGAGGCCTTGGAGGATGAAGTCTTTGTTCTTTACGCGGATAATAAGCCAGAGGCCATTGTCTGCGCTGTGCCATATTTACGCGATACGGATATCCGCACTGTCGTGCCCGGGGAGACCATTGACGATAAAAACGCAAAGCTCGTTGAAGGGTTGAGAAACCATTACGCAGAGGTCTGCGCCATTGCTGAGCAGAAACGAGATGAATTCAAAAGTGCAGGGCATGATGGCATTCCAATTGTTGCCATGGGCCACCTCTTCACTGCGGGTGGCAAGACGGTGGACGGTGATGGTGTCCGAGAGCTTTATGTGGGATCGTTGGCGCATGTCGGTGGAGATGTATTCCCTGCGGTAATTGATTATTTGGCCCTCGGGCATTTGCATGTTCCTCAGGTGGTCGGCGGCGCAGAGCACATTCGCTATAGTGGGTCACTAATTCCGATGGGCTTTGGCGAAGCGACTCAGGAAAAAAAGGTCGTGCTAATAGAGTTCAATAGCGCCACTCCAACTATCCAAGAACTCCCAGTACCCTGTTTTCAGAAGCTAGTACGCATTGTCGGGTCGCTGGATGACATCCATGCCAAGCTGGAGGAACTCAAAAAGGAAGAAAGCGCTGCATGGCTTGAGATTGAATACACGGGCAGCGATATCATCGGCAACCTGCGCGAGATGCTCGATGAAACCATGGCTGACTCTGCCATGGAAATCAGACGGATTAAAAACCGGCGCGTCATGGACCAGGTGATCAGTGCCGTCGCGGAAGATGAAACCCTCGATGATCTGGATGCCGGAGATGTTTTTACCCGCTGTCTGGATGCTTTTGAGGTGCCGGACGAAGACCGGGGAGAACTAACGATTTCCTATAATGAAATAATCAAGTCTCTTCACGAAGAGGACGTCAACGCGGAATAGAGAGGCTGATTATGAAGATACTTGAACTCAGATTTAAAAACCTCAACTCCCTCTATGGTGAATGGGTCATAGACTTCACCAATCCAGAATATGTCTCCAACGGCATCTTTGCTCTGACCGGTCCGACCGGTGCGGGCAAGTCCACAATTCTGGATGCCATCTGTCTGGCCCTCTATGGAGCTACGCCACGCCTTGGGAAAATCACTAAAAGCGGGAATGAGATCATGTCCCGCCAGACCGGTGAATGCTACGCCGAGGTACTTTTTGAATCCCAGGCTGGCCGTTTCCGTTGCCACTGGGAACAGCGCCGGGCACGAAAAAAGGCTGAAGGCAACCTGCAGGATCAGGAACACCAGATTGCAGACGACACTACAGGCAAGCCTATCGAAACCAAGAAAAGCCTTGTGGGTGTGGTCATTGAGGAAAAAACCGGAATGGACTTCGACCGTTTCACCCGCTCCATACTGTTGGCACAGGGCGGATTCGATACCTTCCTCAAGGCTGACGTCGAGCAGAAGTCCAAAATACTCGAGCAGATCACCGGCACCGAGATTTACTCGGAAATCTCACGGCGTGTTCATGAGCGCCAGCGTGATGAGCGGGAAAAGCTGAATATCCTGAATGCCGAAACCTCCGGCATCGTGATTCTAGGGCCGGAACAGGAAAAGGAAATTCAGGATGACCTTGCGGCCAAGCAGAAGCAGGAGACTGGTCTTGCCGGCAAATCAACCGAAACAGGCCAAGCCATTACATGGCTGACTACCATTGAAGATCTGAATAAGGATATCCTCAGCCTTTCGGATGAAGCTGCCAAACTGAAGACCGATACCGAGGCGTTCAAGCCGGAACGGACCCAACTTGAACAGGCGATCAAGGCAGCATCACTAGATGGAACATACGCAACACTCACAGCCCTCCGTAAGCAGCAAGCCGACGATCAGATCTCCTTGAAAACAGATGAAGCCGCACTTCCTGAGCTTGAATCATCTGCAAACACACAAACAGAGATTCTCAAGGCTGCTGAACGGCTCACCCTAACAGCCAAAGAAGGGCAGAAAACAGCAGCACCGTTGATCCAGAAGGTCCGGTCACTTGATCAAAAAATTGACGAACAGACAAAGGCTGTAACAAAAGGCGCTGATGCCTGCACCAAGGAAGCCGGAAAGATTGAGACCGACAAGCAGGCTCGGGGGAAGGAGCAGGAAAAATGGACTGCCGCAGAGAAGACTTTGGAGGCGGCAGAGGTGTACCTCAAAGAGAATGCGCGGGATGAATGGCTGGTCAGTGGCCTCGCCGGAGTTGAAGAACAGTTCAGCAACCTCCTCATCAAACAACAGGAGATCACGCAGAAAGAAACCGCACTAAAAAAAGCCGATAGGGCAGTAACAGATGCCGCAAAGAAACTGGAGGCAGTAACCAAGCAAGGTAGGCTCAAAAAACAGGGACTGGAGTCAGCTACTAAAGATCTTCAGCAAGGCAAGGAGGCTCTGAGCCAATTGCTGGGTAACAAGCTGCTTCGGGAATATCGTACCGAGAAGGAAACCCTTCTTCGTGAAATGGCATTCATCAGGAAAATCGAGGAGCTTGAAGACCACCGGGCCAAGCTGGAAGATGGCAAGCCCTGCCCACTCTGCGGCTCAAACGGTCATCCCTTTGCCGAGGGCAACGTTCCGATTCCCGATGAGATCGAACAAAAGATAGAGTCGCTGACCAAGTTGATCGACAAGGCAGACGAACAGGAAGCCGCCATCAAAAAGCTGGAACAGGCGGAAACCACTGCCCGTAGAAACCTGAATGACAGCGAGAAGCTGGAAACCGAAGCGACCAATGACAAGAAGGCCGCTGAAAAAACGCTCGCTGAATTGATGGATGCCCTCACGAAACTTCGGACCGGCTTTGATGTACTCAAGCTGGCCGTTTCCGGGAAACTTAAGCCACTTGGCATTACTGATATACCGGAGACAGAGGTCGAGTCACTGCTCCAATCCCTCAGGTTGCGACTGAAGGCATGGCAGGGGCAGGGAAATCAAAAGACCAACATCGAAAAACAGATTGCCGCTATCGACAGTGAGGTGAAGCGTCTTGGTGCGGTGATTGATACGCGGGTCAAAGCTCTGGCTGAAAAACAGGAAACTCTGGAACGGCTCAGAAAGGAACTGGTCGACGGAACAGAAGAGAGGAAACAATTGTATGGCGATAAAAAGCCGGATGATGAAGAAGGCCGACTGAACGAAGCCATTGCCGATGCCGAAAAGGCCGAGAAGGAAGCCAGAGACCTGAGCACCGAGCTGCAGCAGAAACTGGCAACGGCCAAGACCCAAATTGACTCCCTGAGGAAGCGCATCGAGCAAAGAACACCTAAACTCAAAAAAGCGGATACCGACTTTTCAGCCATTTTGGTTCCGGCAGGCTTTGCCGATGAGAAAACCTTCCTTGAAGCCAGACTGTCACAGGGAGATCGGGAATCTTTATCTTCTCGAGCCAAGGAGCTCGATGATGCGGGAACAGAGCTCAAAGCTAAACAGAAAGACCGGGAGACACGTCTGGCCACGGAGATCGCCAAAAGGGTTACAGACAAGACGCTTGAGGAATTGCAGCCGCAGTTCAACGAGTTTGAAGAGTCCTTGAAAACACTTCGCGATGCCATTGCCGGTCTTAAGCACAAGCTGAATGAAAATATGGCAGCCAAAGAGCGGATAAAGGAGAAGCAGTCCGCAATCGAGGCTCAGAAGAAGGAGTGCCATCGCTGGGAGAAGCTGCACGGCCTCATCGGTTCAGCCGACGGCAAAAAGTACCGAAACTTTGCGCAGGGACTGACCTTTGAGTTGATGGTTTCCCATGCTAACCGACAGCTGGAAAAAATGACCGATCGCTATCTTCTGATCCGGGATGAACAGCAGCCGCTGCAGCTGAATGTCGTCGATAATTATCAGGCCGGTGAAATCCGGTCGACCAAGAACCTGTCCGGCGGTGAGAGCTTTATCGTCAGCCTGACGCTGGCATTGGGTTTGTCGAAAATGGCCAGCCGGAAAGTACGGGTGGATTCCCTATTTCTCGATGAAGGTTTCGGCACCTTGGATGAAGAAGCACTGGAGACAGCTCTGGAAACATTGTCCGGCCTGCAGCAGGACGGCAAGCTGATCGGAATCATCTCCCATGTATCCGCACTTAAAGAAAGAATCAGCACGCAGATAAACATCACTCCAATATCAGGCGGCCGTAGCTCGCTTGCTGGGCCTGGTAGTCGCAAGGTGGCAAACGTTGGATAGCTGGGAGAGCAATCGCTGGCAAACGGGGATAATTGACGGAATCCAGATTTGAAGTGGCTCCGTTAATCGCCCCACTTCTCCAAATGGTGATCCTGAGCTAGCTATTGGAACTCGTCGGCGAGAATAGAATCTCAGTTCAGTGGTCGAATTGCGGGGCACAAAGGGCGTAGGTGCGAATGGATTCGTGGCAATTGGCTTTGTGTCTCAAAAATGCAGGAAAGTGAGACACTAGCGGTTTAGTGGTCAATCCGTTCCTGACAAATCTATGGAACCGGCCTCAATGTAGCTTTTGTGAACCAGAGGGGCTTACTCCTGCATTTTGTTTATGCCCCTCGGGCGGCCATGTCTGGCAAGCCCACTAATTGAGAATGTCGAAACACACTTCGCTGACGTCGCAAGAGTCGGCGGCCGGCGAAAGAAGCCTTTGTTCACCGGAGTGGCGAAACTTGGATTGCGGGCGCGTCGTCAGTGAGGGCAATAAGGAAAAGCTCGTCGTGCATCCTCGGCCGGCATGCGCGCGGTTTTTTTCTTTCAAAGTCGTCCATTAGCGCTATATGGGTTGGGGACTACTCTGCATTCCTGCGTTGGACCGCTACTCGAATCCCCATGATCTTCCCATTTCTCAAACACTCAGTCCTAGCTTGCTCTTTACTCCTCGGTGCTTGCTCAACTGCTCCAGTGGACCACTCTCCATCCGAGCTCCAGCCGCCCAGCAAGATCGAAGACCCGAATACTCTGGTCTTGCGGAACGCCGCCCATTTGCTGTCGAAGCCAAAGAATGAAGAGCTCATTCTGCGAGCCTGCTACCCGACCTTGATTAGCACGAATCAAAGATCAAAAGTTGGCTTTTACCCTTATTACTGGCCGACCAGTAACACCGCCAATCCAGAGTTCATTATTCCTAATTCCATTAACGCAAACCAGGAGTTATCCATCACCCGGCTTTACTATTGCCGAGAGGATTCCGTCGACGTTCCGGGTAAGAGAATGATGACGCCTCGGCAGGTTAATTTATGGATTCCCGCACGGAGATTTAACCAGGGTTTCGAGCCATTCAGCAAAGCCCTTAAAGTGCAGTCAAGTTCGGCCGGAACAAGGTTCACGACCGAGATCGACTTGCCGGATGGCGCCTACTGTTTGCATAGCGGAAGCCTGGACCCCGCCGGCCCGCTGCCGCAACATTGCTACCCCTTCATGATCGGGGGATTTGGGATCCCGGAAGTAACTCAAGTAAGCTTCCCCAACCCAGGCGATGGCCCCGTGCTGAACGTGGATATTGCCAATACCGGAGAGGGCGCTTTTCATCACGGGATGCTAGTTGCTGTTTTGGCAAAGAAAGATGGCAGGTTTGTCCGTCGGCTTAATCTTTCCCTGCCAGAAATCGCTGCCGGTGGCACTAGCCAAGCTCTGGTTGATTTTCGAAAAACAGATTTAGAGCCGGGCGAATATTACGTGCATGGTCACGTCAACTATGTTTGGTTGTACGACGCGAATGAGCTATGCGAATTCCGCTCAGAGCTGTTCGAGGTCACCGAATGAGCAGCGTCGAAATTGGCTCCTTTGATCGACCCACCTCTAGCTGGAGACCTACATAAAGTAATTGCTGGTATCGTGGGGGCAATGAAATTACCTCCCGCCATCCCGGCTTGGCTTTGGGTGCCGATTTTGGCAGCTGGGAGCGCCGCTGCGCAGTCTGGCGATCCGGTCGGTGGGTGGTACAAGCCATTGCTGCGGGCGGAGCAGGCGCCATTCTTGAATGCGGTGGAATCGATCGGCGATGTCACCGGTGATGGCGTGCGCGACTTGTTGTGCAAATATCCGGCCTACGGATACGTCAAAGTGTTCGATGGTGCTAGCGGCGTCGAGTGGTACGAGTCTTCGCACATTTCATTCAGCGGATCCCATGCCGACACCATCGACCTCGATCAAGATGGAGTCGCGGATTTGCTGCTGCGATCGCCGGCTTACTCGTCGGCGACTCATCATAAATGCGGTCGACTCGATGCAATCCAAGGCGGCACCGGCCTTCCGCTATGGACTTACGTCGGCAATTTGGTGGATCTAAAAATTGGCGACCACGTGAAGTTGGTCGATCTGAATGGCGACGGAATTGCCGACGTCCTCAATGAAGAATTTCGTCGGCCGATCACGGCGGTCGATGGCGCGACCGGTCAAATGATTTGGCAGCACGATCCGCAAGCCGAATACGGATTACACTTGGCGCCGGATGTGCAGGGCGATGGGGTACCGGACCTATACCTAGTCACTCCCAATTGGCTGACCTGCCTCGATGGATCTAACGCCACACCTATATGGTCGACCGCCAACGCTTTCGCCACTTTCAGCTACGGTATTTTTCTCGACCCCGAGCTGTATCAAGCCGATCTCAACGGCGACGGATTCCCCGACCCAGTGCTCGGCGATGGCACACAAACATCGGCCGGTGGCATCGACCACGCCGGCACGATGATGGCGATGAACGGGTTAACCGGCGACATTTTGTGGTTGCTGGATGGAAGTGGCGAGCAGCACAGTTTGGGTCGCACCGTTGAAATGTCCGATGTCAACGGTGACGGCGTGATCGATTTTTATTCGGTAGGGACCGGCGGAGTTGAACTCGTTGACGGCAGCTCGGGAACCGCGTTTTGGAGCACGACGTTGCCGACGACCGAATACGCCGACAACACCATTGCGGTGCGTGGCGATAGCGGTCAACGCATTTGGACGAAGACTTCGGCGGCAAACATGGAATGGCATGCGTTGGATTTCAATGCCGATGGTCAGAATGAATTGGTCGAAATCACTGCCGGTCTGCCGACTAAGGTTTCGATTTTGAACCCGACCGCCGGCGACGCCACTCTGCAATTCAAGCTGCAACGAACCGATGTGGAAATCATCGGAGTTCATGACGACCTGGATCAAGATGGTGAGTTGGATCTCATCCTTCGCCGCGGATTCAGCGATCCAATTTCCGTCGAGATCTATTCCAGTCGCGCCGATTCCTACACCACTGGATTAGAACTGAGTCAATCAACCCTCTCTCAATCCGCCGGCGGACACCTCGATTTGGACTTCGAAGTCTCCAAAGACTTCGCCGGCCACGACCACCATCTACTACTTTCCGAAACCGGCACCGGCCCCAGCCAAGTCTTCGGCGTTTCGGTTCCGCTTTCCGCCGGTGCACTATTAACGCGGTCCACCAACGCCGCCTTCCCGCCGAGCATTTTCACCAACGCAACCGGCACCTTAGATGCCGACGCGCACGCAACCATTCAAATACAAGTCGCGCCCAACCAACTGCCGACTTCCGCAATCGGACTACAAATCCATCTCGCCGCCGTCGTCATGAACCCCTTCGGTTCGTGGGGCTTGATGTCATCCGGATCCGAATCCTTCACCATCGGAATCTAGCCGGCCGACATTCGGTTTAGAGACGCTCGCATTTCAGCAATCGCCACCCGTCCTTTCCGAAATATCTGGAAATGACACTCCTCCAATTCCTCGTCGTCGGCGGCCTGCTCGTCATGATCCCAGCCATGGTGATGACGATGATTTTCCGCCGCTCCACCGACCTCATCGAGCAATGGGCGGCCGAAAGCGGCTTGACCCTAGTCTCCAAAGAACGCCGCTTCTTCCGCCGCGGCCCGTTCTTCTGGACCACCTCCAAAGGCCAAGACGTCTACCACGTAATCGTCGACTGCCCCGACGGCCTCCGCCGCTCCGGTTTTGTGCGCTGCGGCTCGTTTTTCAAAGGCGTCATTTCCGACAATGTGGATGTAGCATGGGACTAGCAATGACGGCGTCCCATGCCGTCACCCATCCCATTGCTTATGCATAAATCCAAAGCCCTCGCCTTCATTGCCGGCGGACTGGCGGCGTTGACGTATGTGCTTCCATTTGATTATGGACAAACCCACCACGAATCGGCTAGTTACCGCTGGGGATTTGAACACCCAGAAGCGCACGTCTTTATTGTCTTGCTGGTTGGGATTTCAGTGACTTTAATTCTTGGAGACCTATCCAAGCCAGCCGGTGTTTGGAGGCGGTCTATTTGCCGACTATTCTGTGTATTCGCTTTTCTTATGTACATGGTCGCCTGCCCGGTCATGGCATTTGATTGGGATTTGAGCTACGGCTTCTACGTGCAATTGATTGCAAACGTACTATTGATGATGTCGATTCAGGAAGCTGCAAGAGTTGAGATGAATAAGAGTTAGACTTAACTTCCATGCTCAGCACCGCGCTCCTGCTCAGCCTGCAGATCTTTCCGCAGTCGGAACCTGCATCTCAGATTGCACAAGATTCAATTCTGCCCCGACCCAACATCCTCCTGTGCGTCGCCGACGACTGGGGCTGGCCGCACGCTGGGGTTTACGGTGATGAAGTGGTGCAAACGCCGGCGTTTGATCGCATTGCCGAGGAGGGGGTTTTGTTTACGCGTGCGTTTGTGTCGAGTCCGTCGTGCACGCCGAGTCGCAACGCGTTGATTACCGGCCAGCAGTTCTACCGGCTTGAGCAGGGGGCCAGTTTGTGGAGCACGCTGGACGTCGACTATCCCAACTTTATGTTCTTGCTGCGCGATGCTGGGTATGAGATCGGTCATTGGCGCAAGGCGTGGGGGCCGGGGGATTACAAGAAGGGTGGCTACACCGAGCATCCGTGTGGACCGGGCAGCAAGTTGCCGGACTTCCTTAAGAATCGCGATCGGAGCAAACCGTTTTGTTTTTGGTTTGGAACCAGTGATCCGCACCGCGGCTACAAAAAGGGCAGCGGTGCGGAGGCGGGGATTGACGTCGACTTGGTTCAGGTGCCGAGTTTTTATCCGAATACCGAACAAATTCGTAGCGACATCGCCGACTATTACTTCGAAGTGCAGCGTTGGGATCGCGACGTGGCCGAGGCAATGCGCTTGCTGGAGAAAGCCGGTGAATTGGAAAACACGATCATTGTGATGACCGGCGATCATGGCATGCCGTTTCCGCGTTGCAAGGCGAATTTGTATGACTGGGGTTCGCGCGTGCCATTAGCGGTTCGATGGGGGAAGCGAGTTGCAAAGCAGCAAGCAGTCAGTGACTTTGTTTCCCTGACTGATCTCGCTCCGACATTTTTGCAAGCGGCCGGCGTCCCAATTCCATCCGAGATGACCGGGAGGTCATTGATGCCGATTCTCACTTCCAATCAGCAAGGCCGCGTTGGCGTCAAGCGTGACTTTGTCATCTACGGTCGTGAACGTCACACTTCGGCCCAAGCCAAGCCGTCGAACTATGGTTATCCTGCCCGCGCCATTCGCACCGAGCAGTGGTTGCTGATCCTCAACTTAAAACCCGATCGTTGGCCGGTGGGCGTGCCGGAAGGATCCACCCACCCGATGGGTTCGTTTTCCGATTGTGATCGCGGACCAACAAAAACCGCAATCATGACTCAACCGGATAGCAAGTGGTATCAACTTTGCTTCGCCAAGCGACCGGCGGTTGAGCTTTACCATTGCAAAAACGACCCGGACCAAATTTACAACCTCGCACAAGATCCGCAGCACGCGGAAACCGTCAAAAAGTTGACCGCCAAGTTGATTGCTTATCTCGAGTCAACCGGTGATCCTCGCTTTACCGACAAGCCTGTTCAGTTTGAAGAGTATCGTTATCGCTAAGTCACTTTTTTAGTCCAACGCCGATGAACATCCTCTTCCTCTGCAGCATGAATCAGTGGCGTAGTCCGACCGCCGAGCGCATTTACGCAAATACACCAGGAATTCACGCGCGGTCGGCTGGCCTAAGCTCTAGCGCGGTGCGTCGAGTCAGCGAACGCGACCTCGAGTGGGCCGACCACATCTTCGTGATGGAAGACGAGCACAAACGCCGCCTCAAACAAAAATTCCGCGACGCCGCGCAATACGCGCGCATTCATGTGCTCGATATTCCCGATGACTATTCCTTCATGGACGAGGATCTCATCGAGCAAATCCAAACTGGCGTCCAGGCCGTTCTTGACGGCTGAACCACGACGTTTTTGCCGGATCAATACCGCAGCTCAATCGTCGAAGGCTTCGATCCCTTCACGCCGGGAAGGGTGACCACAAACACCCGTCCATATTCCGAATCCTTCAGCATCTTGCCGTAACGAGGGTGGTCGACCAAATTCTTGGCTTGACCGCCCAACCCGGCAACCAGCGCCGGCACCGTATTGGAATGACCGGCCACCACGGCGACGGACCCCGGCGCGAGTTCCTTCAGTTCCGCGATTTGCTTTGCGCCATCTCCCGCAGGAATCACTTGCGCCATCAGTTTGTGTTTGGCCGCCAAAGGTGCGAGGGTCAACTTGGTGCGCTGAAACTCGGAACTGAATAAATGACTGACGTCGGCGTGGCCGAGCAGTTCAGCCAGTGACTCAGCTCGTTTTGATCCCACTTCCGACAACAACGGATCGCGCGGGTTCTCCGGGTCCGCCTCTTTTTCGGCGTGCCGAACCAAGATCACGGTAATGGGCTCAACTGCGGTTTGGGCCGATTGCTTTTCTTGGACCGCACCAAGCAAGCCCAAAGAAAGCAGCGCGGAAATCAGCAGGCGAAACTTCATCCGGCGAGTTTAGCAGCCGCCGGATTTCGCCCCTGATTTAGGAATTGTCGGCCGGCCGCGACAGCACCAGCACCTTAGGAATGGGCGGCGGGTCGCGACAGCGCCAAAACCACCCAACCGGCGATCATCGCCAAGCCGCCGAACGGAGTGACGGCGCCCAATGCCGAAACATCCAGCAGCACCAACAAGTACAGCGAACCGCTGAACAGCAGGATTCCAACCTGGAATAAAACTGCCGCGCGTTGCACGGTTTTGGCGCTGAGATGTGCGGCTGCAACCGCCATCACCATCAACGCAGTTGCGTGCAGCATTTGGTAGCGCACCGCCTTTTCCCAAATGTCGATGCGATCGGCTTCGACCATGTCTTTCAATCCATGCGCGCCGAATGCACCAAGGGCGACGGCAATTCCGAGCAGGGCGGCGGCGATGCGGAAAAGTTTGTGGTTCACAGCTGCGAGGGGCGGAGGTCAGGGGATCGGACCCACTTCTTTAGGACACTCGCACGCGCGTGAAATAGACAAATGCACCGGACAGCGCCATCGCCAAACCGAACAGCGTGATCATCCAGGCATAGCCGACGCCGCCTGCATCCATCACCGACTCGGCGGGGGCGCTGGGGTTGACGAGGATTTGGATCTGCGGGTTGGCCATCAGCTGATCGACTTTGAGCTGGGCGTCGGTAGGGTTCGGTAAGGTCAGCGCGTGCGCGGCTTGATAGCGAGTGCCGATAAATTCCTGCCCGTCAATCACATAGCTATAGCGAAGGTCGATCACATAACTGTTGCTGCGCGAGGTACCGGTGCCGCTGGACTCTTGACTCACGCGTGCATCAAGCAGCGTCGCGGGCGTCGGTTGCCACGATTGAACCGCCGCAGTTTCCATCAGCAAGCTCGGGCCATACCAGACGCCGACGATCAATCCGGCGATCAGCAGAAAGCCGGTCAGCAGGAGGTTGCGATCCATTTCACCCAGACTTTAACCGCAAGTGGACGGCCTGCGAAAGCTATCGCATGAGACGATATTTCTTGTCGCGAATGCGGTTTGCGAACTCCTATTGATTGCTTGATTAATTCGGCCAAATGGCGCGCGTTGCATCCTATGCTGGAGGTACCCCACTAGCCCCTAAACCCTCCACATGAAACAACTTCTCCCCCTGATGACCGTGCCCGTTATGGCCGGTTCCGCACTCGCTCAAACCATCGGCGGCTTCGGCGATCTTGAGTTGCAATCCACCCTGAATTCCCCCGGCACCGAAACCGGATTCGGCACGCGGATGGCGGTTGGCGAAGACGTCAGCGGTGACGGCTCGAACGACTACGCAGTGCTCAGTGCCGACGCCTCCGGATCGGTCGCGCGCGTGTTCGATGGTCAGTCCAATGCGTTGCTGCTCACCATTCCTGCCGGCAATGGTTTGGAGCGCGGCTCGGTTGGATTGCCCGGTGACTTAAACGGCGACGGCGTCGGTGATGTCCTGGTCGGCGACACGTTAAACGATCGCGTCGACGCTTATTCCGGCGCCGATGGTTCGCTGATTTACACCGTGCTCGGCAACGGCAAAGACTTCGGCACCGATTTGGTCAACGCGGGTGATTTCAATAACGACGGCGTCAACGATTGGGTCGCCGGCGGTGAAGGATCCATGCGCATGTACTCGGGCATCGACGGAAGTTTGATGACCACCTTCGGCGACATTTCCGGCACCGCCTATGGTGATCGCATCGCCAACGTCGGTGACTTCACGGGTGACGGCTTTAACGATTTTGTTGGTGTCGATTCGCCACGCGGCGCGATGACTTTTAATGGGGTGACCGGAATGATGATTCGTCATGCTCCGGGCGACGCGACCGATGTTTGCGCAATCGGCGACTGGAACGCCGATGGTTACAACGATTACGCAGTGCTGTACAACCGCGGGCGCGGCGAAGTGTATGCCTTTTACGGTCCGTTGGATGTGACTGCCAAAATTTGGGTGGCGCCGAATGATTCGTGGATGACCAACTCGTTGGAAGCAGTAGGGGACTTAAGCGGCGATGGTTTGACCGAATTGATGGCCGGCTCGTCGACCTGCGACCCGAATAACAATCTGATCGATCAACATGGCGATTACACCATCTTGACATCGGATTACTTCCAATGGTCGCCGGCAGTTTACGGCGGAAATGGTGATCAACTGGCCAGTGACATCGTCAATCTCGGCGACAACGATCGCGACGGTTACGACACCATTTTGGTTTCGGCAGCGCAGCGCGGGCCGGCGGCGCCGGGCAATGGGTATGTGCAAATTCTCGATGGCGAACTGCAGCCGGGAATGGTGGCGTCGTCCAATACGATCTCCGGATCGGCTGGTGGCACGTTGACTTACGACATCCAGTTCCCGCCGACCTACAACGGTTGGTGGTGGCACTTTGTTGCGTCGCTGAGTCTGGGCGTGACCGACGCCGGTGGAGTATTGGTGCCGCTGGTCTACGACAGCGTTTTCCAGATGACGCACGCCGAGCAGTATCCGCCGTACGTGAATAACGGCGTCGGCATGATCAATCACCTCGGTCAAGGCCAGGTCACGATGACCCCGGCGCCGGGTGAGATGGCGGGAATCGTCGGCATGACGATTTACACCGCAAGTGTGGTTTACCTGAAGGGTTCAGGCGGTAATATCAATCGAGTCGCGTATAGCTCCATCGCGGTTCCATTGACCATTACTCCTTAACCTTGATAAAGCTCACACCGGTATTTTTACTTTCGACCCTAGTTCTGGCTTCCTGCAGTCTGCCGTTGATTAGCGGCAATCAGGAAGCCGGCATTTTGTATTTCGATGCTTCGGGGCCGCATGACTTGGTCCATTCCAATTGGCAAGTTGAGGGGAAGTATCGAGCCGCCAGTGGTAGGGTTGCTGAGTTCAGTATCGGGATACCCAACGGAACTCACGAAAACACGATTTCCCATATGCTGAGCGATTGCATCAACGTTTCAGCTGAAGAGGAGTGCACGCGTCCGTTGTCGTGTCCAGACGGTCCAGACTATTTGGCTGGCGATGGCGAAATAATCGAATTGCTGGTCCAACGATTAGGGACAAATGGACCCTCCTACACTTTGACCGTGAACTTTTTACAGGGGAGTGGCAAGTCGATGCAGGCACCACAGAAGGAAGCCTCGGAACTCCAGCCATATTCCGCCCTCAGTTTTGACGCCATTTGCCCGGAGGGTGATGTGATTGATCGAGCGTGGACGCTTTACGGGAAACTTACGCGAGCGGACGGAAGCGAAATCATGCTCATTGACTTTAATATCCCTAAGTATACAAGTGAAAGCGCCATGGCTATGGTCATTAGCAGTCTAATCAATAATCAATGTGGCGATGAATCCTTGACTAGTGTTCAAGAGTTTAAGCAGAAACCGAATCGAATTCAGCTTCACGATTGCAAAGTTGAATTAGCGGCTCGGCCCATTGATGAATTTCAGTCTGGCGGGGCGCTAGCCATAATTCATCATTCAGAGTGCGCTAGCCATCGGACGTTGTTTGGCCCAGGGCTAGCATCGGAGGTTAGTTTCAATATCAACCATCCGCTGCAAAGGGCGGAGCAAACATGGGATTTGGAACTCGAGGTTCATACAGCCTGGGGTCAAGTCCACAAGGTTTACATGGGGATTCCGGATGGTACGACGTTGGATGCAATCGTTGCCCTGCTTACACACGTCATTAATCGTCAGGATGGAAAACAGTACGCTGAGGTGCGCAAAGTTGACAACAGATCTGATCTCATGATCCTAAGTGACTGCGCTGTCAAAATAGAAATAGCACCTGAGAGCGATGAATTGACCTCGCCCGAGCTCACGGTCCATGTTCAGCCTGCAACGATGAGATAATGATCGCGCAGTTCGGAAATGTCGTTGTAGAGCTGAAGGATTGCGTCCGATGCTTGATCTAATTTATCGGAATTGAGCTCAGCATGAGCTTCGGCAAGTTGGAGTCGCGTATCGAATAGGTCCGATGAAATCTTGACCGCGATTACGTCTAAAAGCTCGATGGCATCCGGCGAAAGCTTGGACTTGCGGTAGTCGGCCTTCAAAGCTTCAAGCTCATCCGCCGCGCGGTCAATTTGCTGGTCGAAAACGGGGATGACCGTTTCCATCCTCTGCTCGTAGGTTGATGATGCACATCCTCCAACCAGGAGGCAAAGCGAGAGGACAGCGGAGCGGAAATTTGGCATGGACTACAAGTCTACAAACAAAAACTTCTCATTCGTCTTCGTCGCGCGCACGCCGCGCAACACTTCTTTGCGGTCGGTTTCCAAATCGCCGATTCGCAGCGTGTACTTGCCTTCTTCAAAAACCGGCGGTTGGAAGGTCTGACCCTTCATGCGCAGCGTGTAGACGATTTCGTTTTCGAATTCATCAATCACCTGCACCACCGGATCGCGCATGCCGGAAACGCGCAACGTCGGCAGCCACGCTGACGGTTGGCGGCCTAAGTTATCCATTTGCTCGACCACAAACGGCCAGCCCGGATAGGGTTCGTCATCACCCGGCATCGCGTAACGCGGCCAGCACTCCAGCACCATGTTGCGGTCGGATTTGTTGAAGCGCACGATGCCGTAACCCGGCATTTTGTCATGCAGCGCGGCCGGAGCATGTTCGGACGGGTAGTCCGGATTGGTGTGCGCATACACAGTCACGTAATTGCCAAAGCCATCGCGATAACTGCCGGTGAACGGCTGCGCTTCCGGATCCTGCAACGGAATGGCCGGCGCATCTTCCGGACGCCATGCACGCGGGTAAAAGTTAGCGATCGACGGCACGCAGAACGAAAAACCGGCGTCGTCCCAATCTTTGATTCCGTGGTGCACCACGGTCGCCAAGTGTTGATCGCCACCGACCATTAACACAGTGCCGCGACGCAAAATTTCCAACACTTCATTACGTCCGGATTGCGGCCAACCATTGGAATCCATGTCCATCAAAATGCGATCCAAGTTGCCGCCGTGGTGGGTCGCCATCGCCGCAAAGATGGTTTGCGACAACGCCGCCTTCAAATCGGCGCCGCGCCAATCATTGACCCAGTGAGTCAAAAACTTCAGCTGCTCATCACCCAGCAACACCGCGCCTTCCACGTCGACCGACTTCGGATCCACCGCCGGATCAATAATGTGATCCGGACGCTTGCTGTCATGGTTCACCAAACCCTTCGGCCCCGACTTAAACTTGCGATCTTCCAGCACCGCAAAACTCACACGGCCATAAACCATGTCGGTGTAATAAGTGGTAATGCCCTGCTCCAACGGCGCCACCGACCACGGATCGGGCAAGTGACTGGTCTGGGTGCGCTCGACCATGCGCACAAATTCCGACGGCATCACATAACCGCCGTTGTGATCGCGCTCAGCCGGACGTCCGCCCTGACCCCACAGGTTGCCTTGGAAAACATCGTGATCATCGGGGATGGTCACGCACGGAATGTCGCGCGCCATCGGCCCAAACGCCCAGCACCATAGGTACCACTTATAGGCGTAGTCCAAAAACGGCTGCTTGCGGTCGGCGTATGTCGGGCTGGCGCCCTCGTAAATTTGATCGCCGCTGAAGAACAGCACGTCCGGCTTATGCTTGCGCACCCGCTCAAGCAGATCTTGATGCGGGAACCACATCGCGTTGTGGTTGTACGGAAAACCGGCGCGGCCGAAGCCATGGCGCACGTTGTGATTGCCGGTGAAACCCGCCAGCACGATCTCATTTTGCTCAACCGGATCGCGTCGAATAGTGCCTTCGTAATGAGTGGCTTCGCCATCGAAATCAAATTCGATGCGATAGTCCATCTCATACTCGCTGGGCCAATCGCCAACGCGGAAGGTCGCGGTCCAACCCGGCTGAATGATCTCGGCCACGGCGACGTCTACCCATTGCGCATCTTGCTTCACCTGCAAGCGCACCGGGCCCAATTCTTCAGCACTCAATGGCGGCAACTGCGCGGTCATCTTCAACACGTTGCGCGACAAAGTGTGTTGCGCGCAAAGCACCGGGCCGAACAGGTGCTCGTCGTATTCGTTGAACTTGGTGCCGTTGCCGCGCCAATCATCGAACCAAATACGCGGCGGTGCTTCTCCTTCCACACCGCCTTGCTGACTGGCGAACAACGCCAAGTTGCCGATTAAATGCTCGGCCGGTAGTCCTTCCACCACAACTTCGGCCAGCGGAATGGGTCGAGCAGGGAAGAGCTTCACCGCATCGGTTTCATCCGAACCATCCGCCGGCGCGTCGACGTCGACGGCTTCGTTGTTTTCGTCCACTTCCTCAACCGGAATGGTCATGGCGGTGGAATAGGCTTGCAGCACTACGCGAACGGTGGGTGCTTTCTCTTCCTCGACCTCATCTACTTCAGCCTCGTCCTCGGTCGAAGTCGCCTCATTCGGCGGCGCGTTTTCACCGACCTCCGGTTCGTCTTCGACCTCGGGCATCGGCTCGATGGTCAACAGCAACTGAACCGCGCCCAAGTCATCGATCGCCGCGTCGCTGACCACATCCAACGTCGGATTCTTCACAAACTGACGCACAAACAAACGCCCATCCGCGCCAACGCCGGCCAAAAAACCGCCATCCGGTCCGGGCGCCGATTGCACCAACGAGGCCGCGCGGTAATCCAAATCAGACGCGCCAGCCCCAATCAAAAAGCCCGCTTCCACCGGCTTTTCGCCCGGCGTGCCGGTCAAACCCAAATCCACCGCGGTGCGCAAACTGCCGTCGACCTCATCCATGCGGTGACTCAGAAGGTGCAGCGTGCGGTACGGCAACCGGCCGCTGACGCACTCCAACCGTCCGCCCTGCAGCCGCCAGTCCTGCAGCCGATTGGCCCAAAACTCAGGCCCAATCCAGGTGCGATCCGCCTGGTCATCCCAAAAGTAGTCGAATTCCTCCGGCTCGCTGCCGCCCAAACCCGGAATCGGGATGTCCGGCACGATATCGGGCACGATGTCCGGAGCTTTGGCGCAGCCCGGCAGCGGCAGCCACCCGATCACGCAGGCGGCGAGCCCGGCGGTCAGCCAGGGCGACAGGATGGCGCGGGAGCGGTTGCTCATGATTTTCACCAGTGAAAACAAACTGCGGTTGCAATTCAAGGCAATTGTAAGGTGGCCCCTTTCATTGGCCCAACCGAGAATCGGGCGAAACTCGCGGCTGGTTATGATGCGCGACGATGCGAGTTGCACCTTCACAACTTACGTTAGCGCTGTTGCTCGGCTGGGCTTTCCTTGCCGCCGGCGCGTGCACCACGCCGGAGCCACCCAGGCAAACGTTGCCGAACATCGTCGTCATCCTCGCCGATGATATGGGAGTCGGCGACCTAGGTTGCTACAACCCTCAGTCAAAAGTGCCGACGCCGTTCTTGGATGCGCTGGCGGCCGAGGGGGTGCGATTTACCGATGTGCACACGCCGTCGGCGGTTTGCACGCCGACTCGGTATGGGATTTTGACCGGGCGGTATTGTTGGCGCACTCGGATCAAGTCGGGCGTGTTGTTCGGCGAGGATACCAACCTGATTGACGAAGCGCGCTTAACGATGCCCGAGTTGTTGCAGCAGGCGGGTTATCACACCGAGGGCATTGGCAAGTGGCACTTGGGTTTGGGTAGTGGTGAGAAAGTCGATTGGTCGAAGCCGCTGGTGCCCGGGCCGCTGGAGCATGGATTTGATTCGTACTTCGGTATTCCGGCGTCGTTGGATATGGCGCCTTATGTTTGGGTGAAGGATCGCGGATTGGAGGCGCCGGCGACGGAAGAGGTTTTGGGTAGTCGCATGGCGCGCAACGGCGGCGGTGGATTTTGGCGAAAGGGGCCGATGGCGCCCGGTTTTCGGCATGATCAGGTGTTGCCGCGGGTGATTGAGCGCGCTGAGGAGTTTTTAAAGGAGCGCGGCGAGATGGTTCGCGGTTTGGAGCAAGTGAGCGGTCAGGCGAAGCCGTTTTTCATGTACTTGGCGTTGCCGGCGCCGCATACGCCGTGGTTGCCGTCGTCATCTTTTAAGGGTCGCAGTGGGGCTGGGATTTACGGCGACTTCGCGGCGATGGTGGACGATGGAGTCGGGCGCGTGTTGCAGACGTTGAGGGCCGAGGGTTTCGCCGACAACACCATCGTGATTTTCACGTCGGATAACGGTGCGCATTGGACTCCGGAAGACATCGCCAAGTTTGGTCACCGCGCGAATGGGCAGCGCCGCGGGCAGAAGGCTGATATTTGGGAAGGCGGTCATCGCGTGCCGTTTGTGGTGCGTTGGCCGGGGCAGTTGCAGGCCGGCGCCGAGTCGGCTGCGTTGGTTGGTTTGACCGATTTGATGGCGACCTTTGCTCACATTACCGGGCAGCTGCTGCCGGCCGATGCGGGGGAGGATAGTGTGGCGATTGCCGGGTTGGCGCCGAACGGGCCGACGGCACCGGCAAGTCAGTTGAAGCTGCGGCGCGACATCATTCATCATTCGTTGAATGGTCACTTCGCGATTCGTTCCGGCAATTGGAAGTTGATCGAGGTGCTGGGGTCGGGTGGGTTTAGCCATCCGAAAACCGTCGAGGCTAAGGAAGGTGGACCGACCGGACAGCTGTACAACTTGGCCGACGATCCGACCGAGCGGAACAACTTGTTCGCCGATCATCCGGAGAAGGTGGCGGAGCTGCAGGCTTTGTTGAATGCTTACCGCGAACAGGGCCACAGCAAGTATGGTGTGGTGCAAGCGAGTGATGAGTAACGCCGTCCTGTTGTTGATCTGCGGTTGGCTGACCGGGCCGCAAGTGCAGTTGCTGCCGTCGGCGGATCCGTCGACCGAGCAGGATGCGGAGCAAGAGGTCGAGCATGAAGTCGTGGCAAGTTTGGCCGAGCAAGTGCTGGCGATTCAGCGCGCGAAGTGCTTGGATTGTCATGGGCCGGATTCGGACAAGCGCAAAGCCAAACGGGCTTACCCTGATGGGTTGGATTTGGCGGCGACGGTCGAGGAATGGGTGTCGCCGGGGAAACCCGATGATTCGGATTTGTATTTGATGCTGATCGACGGCGACATGCCGCCAAAGGATGCGGATGTCGCGCCGCTTACACCGGCGGAATTGGCGGTTTATCAAAGTTGGATTGAGGCCGGGGCGCCGACTGAGTTGCCGGATTCCGAAGCCGGCGGCAATGGTTCGTCCGGCGGCAATACTTCGTCTGGTAGCGATGGATCGGCCGGTGGAACCGGAGCCGGGCAAGTCGACGCCGAGGGCAATCCCATGGAAACCGAACAGTTGCCGCCACCCGGACTCACCGAACCCGAACGCATGCGCCGTTTCATCGGCCGCCAACATCCGGCAATCGTGCACTTCCCGATCGCGTTGGTGCTGTCGGCGGCGCTGCTGGAAATGATGATCATGTTCCGCCGTCGCGAAGGCTGGATCCATGCGCAACGATTCTGCCTGCGATTCGGCGCGCTGCTGTCGGCGGTGTCGGCGGCGTTGGGTTACATGCTCACCGAGTTCACCCACACCTCAGATGAACTCTGGCTGCATGGAGGACTCGCCGGCGCGGCAATTCTGTGTTCGCTAAACGCCGCGCGATCCGTGCCGGCCGACGCAAATGCGCGTCGCAATCGTTTCCGATTGTGGTTGGGTGCGGCCGCGGTGATGATCAGCGCCACCGGATTCATGGGCGGCTACTTGGTGTTTGGTTGGGACTACCTCAAGTACTAACCAACCCGTCGATCCGTCGTGCAAGCGCGTTAGTTCTCGCGCCGATGCCGAGCGTGGCGAAGCATGCGTTCCAAAACGCGCAAATCGCGCGTCTCGACAGGAACCCCCTCCAATCGCCGCAGCAAATCTTCCAGCTCGGTGTTCGCCGATGGAAAGTCCACCGCGTCGAGTTCATCCGCCAACTTATCCAGCACCCGCCGACGTGCGTCGGTGCTCGCCCAAGCCGGTGATTCGATGGGGGAGGTGATTTCCAAATTGCGATTCCACTCGTACAAGCCGACGGCGACCGCGTGGGACAAGTTCAGTGAAGCCAGGCCCTGCGATTCAGCCTCCGTCGATGGGATCGAAGTCGGCGGTGCCGGTGCCGTCGGAATGGTCACGCAAACGGTGCAGCGATCCACTTCCTCAGCTTCCAATCCACGATCCTCACGCCCAAAAACCAGCCCCACGCGGGCATCCATGCCCCATTGATCTCGAATCGCCGCCAGATCTTGCAGCCGCCGAACTTCACGGTGCTTACCCGACCGAGCGGTAAATGCAATCAGATGGGTGAGCTCCGCCACCCCGTCTTCCCAGCTTTCCGCCAGCTGCAACCGATCCAACTGCCCACGAGCCGGAGCCCCAGTTCTCTCGGCGTCAGTCCCGCGCCAGTCCGGCCCGCCAATCTGAGTCCACCCGGCAGCGCCAAAATTCTCCACCGCCCTGGCCACAAACCCAATGTTGGCCGGGTTTTGCGGCTCCACCAGCACCACCCAAGGACTCCCCGCGCTCATCCCCAAAATTCTAGCCCCCGCCCCAGCCACCAAAATCCCGGAAACCCCAAAATCCCCATTTGCACCCCCGCAAAAGCGGGGTATACTTTCCGGCCCAATCCTCGATAGCTCAGTTGGTAGAGCAGCTGACTGTTAATCAGCGGGCCACAGGTTCGAGTCCTGTTCGAGGAGCCAAACACAAAGACCGTCGGAGCAATCCGGCGGTCTTTTTTCATTCGGCTTTCCGTCCTTGATCCTTCTTTTGGATGTGGATAGTGTGCAAAGGAAGAGATGAGCAACTCCGACGGCATCCGCTGGAAGCAACGCCACGATAATTTCGTGAAAGCGCTGGCTAGACTCACTTCTGCGTGCCAACAGTCTGAATATTCCGATTTGGAAAGAGCAGGACTGGTGCAGATGTTTGAGTTCACCTTCGAGCTGAGCTGGAAGTCGCTCAAGGATCTTCTCTACTTCGGTGGCCTCAGTGCCAACACACCACGCGAAGTACTTCGTCAGGCCTTCGCCGCCGAATGGCTGAGCGAAGCGGACACTGAAGCTCTATTGGATGCGCTGCAAAAGCGAAATCTGCTCACCCACACCTATGAAGAATCAATGGCGGTTGAGGCAGTTCGGCTAATTAAAGAAGAATTTCAACCTGTCCTTCAGCGGGTGAATGAGTTTTTAAAGGCCAAGCGTTCCGACCAATGAATGACGGCCTAAAGCCCGAGGCGAAGGAACAGATCTTGGCGATCTTGACCGCCAATCCCCGAGTAACAAAGGTCGTACTTTTTGGATCGCGAGCAATGGGCACTCATTCGCCATCATCCGATATCGATATCGCTTTGTTCGGGACGGCTTTGACCTTGGACGATCACGCAAAGTTCGCTGGGTTGTTGGACGAACTCCCTATTGCTCAAAAAGTAGATCTGGTTTTGATGAATACGGTTTCCAGCCAAGACTTACTCACGCATATTGAAGACTTCGGAGTGAAGTGGGCTTGATCGACTTGAAAAGTATTTATCCCTAGCGAGGGGACACTTTTTCAGATCGTCGGTCCAATCCGGCGGTCTCTTTTGCTTGCATCTAGAATACACGCATGACAATTCGCTCACGTGTTTGGGATATCGTTGAGGTCGCTAGGCCCGGTGACAGGGTTAGCGGGAGATTCGATCGGGCAATATTGATCCTGATTGCACTCAATGTCATGGTAGTTATCCTGGAGTCCGTTTCCGGGATTCAGCAGCGGGCTGAAAGGCTGTTTTTTCTATTTGAGCTCACGTCCGTTGCAGTGTTTTCTCTCGAATACGTTGCCCGGCTTTGGGCATGCGTGGAGGATCCGAAGCATTGGAAATCGATTTCAGGTCGAGTTCGATATGCACTAAAGGGCATGGTCCTGATTGACCTACTCGCAATTCTTCCATTTTTTCTTCCGATGTTGGGTGTGGATTTAAGATCCTTAAGAGCGCTAAGACTGATGAGGATCTTCAGAGTTTTAAAGGTGGGCCGGTATTACTCATCATTCAGCCTTATCAAAAGGGTTGTCGCGGGCAAAAAGGAAGAACTTGTGTTGACGACGGCCATTATGGGGTTGTTGCTTATCATTGCATCCAGCGTTCTGTACTTCTGCGAGAACCAGGCGCAGCCGGATAAATTCTCGAGCATACCTGCCACCATGTGGTGGGCGATTGCAACTCTAACCACCGTCGGATATGGTGATGTTTACCCAATTACAATCGCCGGGAAAGTATTTGGCGCAATCATTGCGGTCTTAGGGGTAGGCATGTTCGCATTGCCTACTGGAATTTTGGGGGCGGGATTCGTCGACGAGGTCCAGCGTGCAAAAGAAGGCGACAGTACTTGCCCCCAATGTGGATACACAGCCTCACCGATAAAGTAGAATTTGATCATGGTAGTTGATAATTCACGTGAAGTTATTCCCTCGAGCATAAATGCTGGTCGACGAGAAGACCGAGACCTTATGGAAATGCTCGGATTAGTCAAAGGGGTTTTAGCCGATGGCAAGGTTTGCGAAGCTGAAGCAAATCATTTGAATACGTGGATTCGGTGTCACCCTGATGTACTTGCAACTTTCCCTGGTAAGGCATTGGCTGACCGCCTTACCCACATATTTGAAGATGGTCGAGTAGACGTTGATGAGAGGAGAGATCTCGCCCAGTTGTTGAAACAACTAGTTGGCGGCGAGGCGGGTTTGATTGGAGGCGAATCAAGTTCGACCGAGCTTCCGCTTGATTCCCCACCGCCTCCGGTTCAGTTTTCGGGGAAGTCTTTCGTCCTAACCGGGAAATTCGCGATGGGGCCTCGCAAAGCGTGCGAAGCATTGATTGTCAGTCATGGCGGAGTTTGTAAACGCAGCGTGATTGCAACGCTGGACTATCTGGTCATCGGATCATTTGGCAGTCGAGATTGGATCCAAACATCCCATGGTCGAAAAATTGAAAAGGCGATGCAGCTTAAGAAAGATGGTCGGCAGGTTGCCATCGTCGGGGAATGTCATTGGGCCACCGAGCTAGAGCGACTTTGCTCCTCTTGACCGCCAATTCTCGAGTAACAAAGGTTGGCCTGCCCCCATTCTCTGTGCTACTAGCAATCTAACACTCGGGGAGTGTTGTTCCTTACACGGCACGATTTCTGTTTCGTTGCCGTTAGAAGCCCGCTTCGAGAGTTTTATGGATGATTTATTCTGCGGTGTCCGGTAAATAAGGGGGAACGATACTTGCCAAAACCATGATCACAATCTTCACCGAGGAGCATCAGCACCACAATCCGAAGCACGAAATCTTCCGCGGTGAGCGGGTACCGAGCTTTGAAGCTGTTGCTCGTGGTGACGTTTTGCGCGACGCGTTGATTGCCCACGGTCATGAGTTGCGTGCGCCGACGATTGACGCCGGGCCGGTGCTCGCGCGGGTGCATGATTCGCGCTACTTGAAGTTTCTTGAAGGAGCTTGGGATGAGTGGGTTGCGCTCGATCCTGCAAACGCCGATCTACAACCATTTCCATCCGTTTGGCCGATCCGCAGTTTGCGTTCCGATTTCGAACCGGCCGACTTCATCGCCAAGCTCGGTTTTTATTCGATGGACAATGGCACACCGCTGGCTGAAGGCACATGGCGCGCAGTTCGAGCCGCCGCCGATGCCGCAGTCACCGCCGCCAGCTTTGTCATCAACGGTGAACGCGCAGTCTTCAGCGCGACTCGTCCGCCCGGACATCACGCCGGACGTGACTTCATGGGCGGCTATAGCTTCCTCAACTTTTCCGCGCTCGCCGCAACCGCATTGCAAGATGGGGGAACTGAACGGGTAGCGATCTTGGATGTCGACTATCACCACGGCAACGGCACACAAAGCTTGTTTGAAGAACGCGCCGACATCCTAACCCTTAGCATTCACGCCGACCCTCGCCACGAATTTCCATTTTACCTCGGCCACGCCGACGAAACCGGACGTGGAGAAGGCATCGGCTTCAATGCAAATTTCCCCCTTGCTCCTGGAACCGACGCTACCAGTTGGTTCGACGCCTTCGACCAAGCCACCGCACGCATCGCTGCATTCGCACCCGACGCCCTCGTCGTCCCTCTTGGCTTAGACACCTTCGCCGGCGATCCACTTTCAAGCTTCCACCTCACCGCCGACGACTTTCAACGCCTCGGCGCGCACATTCAAAAGCTAAACCTACCAACAGTGATCGTCCTCGAAGGCGGCTACGCCATAAACGAACTCGGCGAAAACGCAGCGCGAGTACTCACTGGTTTCAGTGAAGCCAATTAGCCTACTGATCATTCGAGCAAAACGGACCCACGCTCTCCCTAGTCTCCGAGCAACGCTTGCAGTTCTTGCAAAAACGCAAGTTTGCCCAGTGAGCGGTCACCAGTGCAAAGCCGCCGAACATCGTCAGCACGCTTGCTGGTGGGAACTTCCAATCCCAGCCGCCGGTTTCGGCATCTACTTCAACGGTAGGGCAGCAATCCGAGCAAGCGGCCTCATCAGAAAGTGGGGCGATCGCCAAGGCGTTGGCTCCCTCGCCGGCCCATAACGGTTCCAACCACGGGAACCCCGTCCCTATTAGAACCAGACCGACACCAACCAAACCTAAAACGACCACCCCGGTGCGCTGGTGGAGTTGGAAGCCTTTTGCCATCGCAAGCGCGGCAACCGGCAGGACCAACAACGCAATCATCAAATGAACGGTGGGACTCGCCCACCAACCTCCAATCACCGGAGAAAACATCACCACAAATGGAGCGATCAAGCAATGAATCGCGCATCCAACCGAGGCGATGATTCCTGCACGATCCAACCCCTCGTGCATAGTGGTTTGCGTAGCTTTCATCGATTAACGTCCCAAACGACGAGCAAAGAAGGTTGCACCGCCGACTAAGGCGACCGCCCAAACAACTAGTGTCAGCAAACCGGCGAACCAGGATGTTGCCGGCGGTTGAACGCGAGTGGGCGATGCAGAAACCAAGTCTTCAAAGTCATCCAAGTCCATCGCCTCGCCACTCCAAGCCGCGGCAATGGTGCGCTCGATGCGCTCTGCAATTGCGTCGGCAACAGCGGTTCGAAAAACTTGGGCAGCGGCGGGGCCCCGGCCGGCGAGGTTTTCTAATGCTTGGCTAAAAGCAAGAGTCGGCGACGCCAAGCTCATTACCGAAACCAGGTCGCGATGCGCTTTCCCACGCTCTTCACGATTGCGGATTCGATCTTCCAAACTGACGACGCGCATGCCGTCGGAGGCTGCTCGAACACCAGAGCTTCGCGGCTCGGGTGCCTGATTCTCAAGCCCGGGGAATCGTGCAAACACGGCTTGATAAAGCTCGTCTTCGCTCAAGTCGGAAGTCGCAGCGCCGGCGTCGCGTGCTTGAACAGTGAGATCAAGTGCGAAGTCATCAGCCGCCAGAGCTGCGGACCTTTCCGTACCCAGGGAGGGAACCAGAACGCATAACAGAATCCATCCGGTTCCAAGCGCGACCGCGCTTTGCGAAGGGTTGCGCGCCAAGATGGCAACCGCGCCAAGCAGTGCGGTCCAAAAGCCAACGTAGGCAAGCACCATCAACGCCAGCGACATCACACTGCCCAAGTCAGCAACTGCCCAAATCGCTGCAAACAATACCAACAGCAATCCAGCGGCAGCTGTAATCGCGCCCACTGCTATGCAACGAGCCCAAATCCAACTGCGATCATGACCCGATTGCATGCGCACCAACGGCATGACCCCGGTCGCGCGCTCGTAGCCGCCAATCTCGATACCCAAAGACAAAATCAACAACGGCAACAGCAGCGCCAGCACGGCAACCAAATCCAATCCGCCCGTCACGGCAAGCGCCGGGTTTTCAATTCGATTGCCTTCGGCAAGTAACGGATCAGTCCATTTATTAATCCGCACCGTCACCGCGCCGGACTCGGCCGAAGCAAAGGCAATGCCGGCAAGTGGGGCAGGTGTGCGCGCAATTCGCGTCGCGGCGTAATAGTCCTGCCAACGCGGTTGACTAAGATCGATCCAACTACGATCCGCCGGACCCTTTTCACCGGCCTCAAAGTAGCCGCGGGCTTCGGACAAAGACTCCTCCTGCGCCACCTGACCACTTGCAATAGCTTCCCGCCAACGGTCGACGTCTTGCTGGCCTTGCACGACGACGAAGGCGCCGGCGCCAAGGATTAACGCAAGGACCAGCAAGCGCAACGGCGAGCGGAGCAAATTTCGCAGCTCCAAACCTAAGGCGATGCGAATCATAGGATCCCCCTGCGATCGAAGCGGCGGGCGGTTAGGGCGAGGAATACCGTGGCGCCAATCAGCCAAGCCAATAGCGAAACGATTTCCATGCTTCGGCCACGCAGCAATTCACTCAGGCTTAATGGTTGATAGTCAAACGCCTCGAAGCCGGTGTAGAAATCCTGCTTGGTCGTGCGAGTCAGTCGGCCTTCCTCATTGCGAGCCACGCCATGCGCATCTTCTTCATTCAACTTGCGCACCAACTCGCGCCGGTAGCTTTCGGTTTGGCGCAAGAAGTCCAAGTGACTCGCCAAACCCGTGCCGGCAATTTCCATCGACAAGCGATCGGTCGCCTGCAAAGGATTCACCAACGAGAACACTCCGGCAAAACGATCTTGCCGCATTAAGTGTTCTTCCAATTCACCAAAGTGCTTATCCCAAACCTGCGCGCCGTACTCCTCGTCGGCCTGCATGATCAAGCCGCCTAAGTTGACTGGAAGTTCATTACGCGATTCCACGCCATACTCAGCAAGCACCTGCTTCTCAAGTTCCTGACGTCGCTCATCACGCGGATTATGACCATCCATTCCTTGCTCGCGATCTTCGGTCATCGCCGCTTGGAACGCATCACGCCCCGGCAACGGATCCAATGCGGAGGCGGTCATCGCCGCGAGTCGAGGCATCAAAATGCCGGCGAGCACCCAAAGGCTGAGCAGCACCGCGGCTGAAGTACCAGGACGCTTCGTACGCGCGGAAACAACCGCCACCACGGTGGCCACGACCCAAAGCATGGCCAAGTGCAGAGCGAAAAACGAAAGCGTTCGTCCCCAATCCAAGTCGTCGGCAAAGATGAATTGGGTGGCGACGACGAGCAAACAGAGTAGGGCGCCTAGCGACCACAAGGCCAAGGATTTTGCAACCAGAAGGGGTAGCGGTCGCACACCTTGAATCCATAGCAGTCGTAGACGCCCACTCTCACGCTCGGACGAAACTACGCCGAAACCAACCAGCACCAGAACCAGCGGAGCTAACAGCTGGAGCACGGTAGCCGGTTCAAGTCGGTCGTAGCGCAGCAAGCTTGCCGCTTCTTGCTGCGGTTTATGCATTGCCGTGTTTTGACGGTGGGCCTCGGTGTAAATCACCCGCCCAGTTACCGCTTGCAAACCCGAATCCAAATTGCCCAGCGGGCCATTGGGACGGAACACGTAATCGCCGTAGTGCGCTCGCGAGTGAGGGCTATCGCCCTCGCGTTGATCCCATGCGCTGCGGGCGGCGTGGGTGGCAGAAAACTGTGCTAGCTCCTGACGTTCATACGTCGAGTTGGAAATCCATGCAGCTCCCAACGCGAGTAGAGCGCCAAGAACCAGCACAAGCATGCCTCTGCCGTCGCGCAGAACGGCTCGCCATTCGTTACGAAAGAGCGTGCCGATCATGTCGACGGGGTTGCGATTTTTTCAGGGTTGGAATCGCTGACTAGATCCAAGTAAGCGGCTTCTAGATCGCGATCTTGGACCTCGTTTGCGTTCCATTCGGCACGCAGAGATCCATGCACTAACAGCCCGACGGTATCGCAAGTATCGCGGGCGCGGAAAAGGTCGTGGGTCGCCATCAGAACCGCCAGTCCGCAACTAGCGAGTTCACGCACGCGTTCGGCCAAATCATGGCTTGCGCTAGGGTCAAGGCCTGATGAAGGTTCGTCCAGGACGACTGCCTGCGCATCTTTCGCGAGCGCGATGGCGGGTCCCACTTTTTGACGCATTCCCTTCGAGTAAGTTGATACTCGTCGGTGATGCGCGTCAGCTTGCAGACCGGCGCGGTCCAAGCAAGCTGTGCTTTCGCTTTCGTCCAGGCGTCGGCCGGCTAGTTGCGAAAAGAGTTGTAGGTTTTCCCGACCACTTAGGTGGGGGTAAAGCGCAACGGATTCGGACACATAAGCCAGAATGTTTCGTGCGCCTTTGGGGTCGGCGACCGCGTCAATTCCACCGACGCGAATGCTGCCGGAGGTCGGCTTGAGCAGCCCGGTGACCAGGTTGATGGTGGTGGATTTGCCGGCGCCGTTGGGGCCGAGCAATCCGTAAACGCAGCCGGCAGGCACCGACAGGTTGAGGCCATCCAGGGCGCGGTGGCCCGGGTATTCCATGACGACGTTGTCGATTTCGATCATGACGTGGTGGGATCGAAGTGGTGGTGGATCGAGGGCGGTCGTGGGTTAGGCGGCGCTGCAGGTGGCGCACTGACCGAACAGCAAGATTTCGTGCTCAGTCATCGTGAAGCCCGGCGGCAGGATGGAGTCAAGCCCAGGCACGCAACCGCTGAGGTCGATGGCGCGATCGCAGTCTGAGCAAAGGAAATGGTGGTGATGGGCGAGGTTTGCCGGCTCGTATCGGGTTTGGCCGCCGGGGAGATTGGTCTCGCGCAGCTCGCCGGACTTCACTCCGCGCTTGAGGGCGCGGTAAACGGTGGCGATTCCGATGCCATTCCGCTGGGTGGCCATCCAAATTTCGTTGGCGGACATGGGGCCCGCGGCATCCGCCAGTAATTGGTGGATGATCTGTGCCTGCTTGGAGCGTTCGCTCATGTGATACCTTATAATCGATTATCACCTATCATGCAAGCGCGGCCCCTCAGTCTAGTCTTTAGGCTTGTTTATGCCCGCTACGCTACCTCAACATCCACTGGCACTGGTGCGAATGGCGGATTCCAGCTCGTCCTCACAGAGTTCCACCCGCCGCACCAAGTCCGCCAGCACCCGGTTGTTGTGGTACGGGTATTCCTCCATCATCGCCAGCAGCTCATCCAAGTGCTGACGCGCTTCCGCCAAATGGGTCTTCCGTGCCTCTAACCGAGTCGCGTCCTGATAAAGCTTCAACGATGTCTCCGTCGCTTCCGCCACTTCGGTGGCCTGCGGAGACTCGGCCCACATGTCGTAACTCGCAACAGCCCGGGCCACGAGTTTCATCCACGGCGGCCGACGGTAGGGGTTGTCTCCGAACAACCAATTGAAAAGTTTCATCGCCGACCATCGTACCCGACAAACACTCCCTACAGATAGGGAGCGTCTTCCGGATCCGGCTCGTTGGCGATCTTCGCGCTTTCCGGCAGCTTGGCGAGTTCGACCTCGAGCATTTTGAGGTGCTCGGCTTCTTCGTCGCGCAGTTCGGTGAACAAAGCTTTGACGTCCTCGTCGGAGATTCCCGGAAGTGCCGAATCAAAAAAGTCATACGCCTTCTTTTCAGCGGCGAGCCCCAGCTCAAATGCTTGCACTACCGACATCCCCTGACGCGGCGCACCCATTTCCGGTGCCTCGACGTCGAAAATATCGGTCAAGCCCAGCCGCATCGGAGTCTCACCAAACAGCTTCTTGCGCCGGGCGACCAATTCAGTGCCGTGCTTGACCTCGTTTTCAGCCATGAACTCAAAAAACGAGCCGGCGTCGTGGCCGCTGCCGGTGCGACCCAACTGCTTGGCAAACATGGTGTAACGCACCCGCGCTTCCTCTTCGATCAAAATCGAAAGGTCAAGCGCATCCATCAGGCTGAGTTCGGACAGGTCTATTTTGGTGGACATTTTTTGTGGCCCTGTGGGCTTTGCACGGTCGCTTATTTTAGCTTCCGATTCGGTCTCGGAGGTTAGGGAATCAGCGTTAACGGCACAGGATTGCTGACGAACTCCCTGCCCAAAAGAACGAAGGCATGATTCAGTTTTAACCCGGCAAGCCAAGCTCGCCCAGGAGGTATGTTGAGCACAACTTCGGCCTCGCCGTTGGCGTCCAATAACCCCAAAGGATGATTCATCAAGGATTCAGAAGGCTGATAAAAGGTATGCCTTAAATAACGGTCTGCGTTGAGGGGGAGGGTGAGTCCTCCCAGGGGTAGACCTGGTTCAGTGCCGGAAAAGCTGCCCAGCATGAAATAGCCGCTATTGGCGTACCTGGATGGAGCATTCAAAGTCAGGCGTTGTTCCCCTCCGACCGCCAGCGAAATTTGCTCGACGTCGCCGGTTAAAGAGAGCAAAGGCGGCAGGAATTCGGACGGAGAGAGGTCGGTGTTCGAAAGCCTGACCTCGTCAATCTTTCCGGGGAAGAGGAAATTGGCGTGCTGAGACAAGGAGCCAATTCCGACACCTGGTTCGGGACCGGTAAGGGTGGCGAAGGGTCGAATATTGGTGTATTTGGAGCATAGGTGAGCCCCATTGAGGTAGATGGACTGAAGGCCGATGGTGTGGTCGAAAGTAGCGGCAACATGAACCATTTCGCCCAAATTCAACACCCGATCGGACGTCAGCTTGGACATCGCACCGGTTTCATCCTGAACGTAGAAGGTGATTTGCCCTTGGGCTTCGACTTCAAGCGAATAGGGGTCTAAAAACGACCGTCGGTCGCCACGCCAAAGGATGACTCCTGGGGGTTGAGTGGTAGGGAATCGGCTCAATTCCACATAGGCTTCAATGGTCAAGCTTTCGGTGATTTCAAAGAGTGGGTGGTCGGCGATTGCGATCCACTGATTTGAGCCGTTGAACTGCAACGCGGTGTCACCAATCGGGGCGTCGGTATGGGCGTAGACTGGGCCGCCGTGAGGGGTTCCGTGGAGGCCGTTGGCGGAAGAATCCAGAATAGAAAGTGCTCCGGTGGCTACTGTGCCCGCAGCTGCTTCTTCAAACTTCCAATGGCCGACGGTTGGCGAAGTCTGCAACTCTTGTGCGGATGCGCTTGCAAGTGGAGCTGCGGCGAAAATGAGGGCGATAGGGATTAGGTGCATGACTCAGGGTCGAAATAGTTCACAGTTTCGACCGGGGAAAGGTTCGAGCCCTAGCCTTTCCTGCGCCTGTCCTTTGAGGAAAGCAGTGCCCCATAAATAAAGGCGGGGAAAACAATCAGGGTGAGTAGCGCGCCGAGGATGGCGAGGCCGATCCCGAGTTGTTTGACGTTGTCTCCTTCATTGAATCCGCCGCGGAATAGAGTGGATTGAGTCGGGTCGTTGGGGTCGAAATAAATGGTGCGGACGGGGTCGCTGAGCAGCTTTTGGCCAAAGGCTTCGGCCTCCTCTTTGTCGTCGAACGAGATGCCCTTGGGCAGGGAAAGTTTCGTTCCGACGTACTCCGCGCCTTCCACGGAAAAGCGGAACTCCACCGTTGGTTTGTAGTCGTAGCGATCGAATTTGGCACCGCGCCCTATGTTGAGTTCTCTTTCGACCCCAACCTTCTGGATTTGGCCCTGCACTTCATGCCATTGCAATGCCGCGTTGCCGATCTCGTTGAAATCTCCACCAATGAAATAAAAAAGGATGCCCGCCAATAGTGCGAAGGGGCCGAAGCTGAATCGCCGGAGTGCTCGCTGATTCATAAGGGGTAGGGGGTAGTGCTAGGTGGAGTTGTTAATGCAGCATGTAGCATAGGCGAACCCAACCCAAGCCACTCGTCAACTTTGGGCCGTCGAACCCTCAAACCTCATGTCGCTCACCCCGTTTCATCTTGCTATCCAAGTTCGTGACCTTGCTGAGGCGCGCGATTTTTATGGGTCCAAGTTGGGTTGCCCGGAGGGCCGCAGTTCGGAGGAATGGGTGGACTTCAATTTGTTCGGCCATCAGGTGGTCGCGCATCTCAATTCGACCTTGGGCAAGGACGGCAAGATTCCAAACGCGGCAAATCATGTCGACGGCCATGGCGTGCCGGTGCCGCACTTTGGCGTGGTGCTGGAGTTTGACGATTGGCATGCACTCGCGGAGCGCGCGCGTGAATTCGTCGATGAATTTATTATTGAACCCTATGTGCGGTTCAAAGGCGAAGTGGGGGAGCAGGGAACAATGTTCTTCAGTGATCCGTCCGGCAATGTTTTGGAATTCAAAGCATTCCGCAACATCGACGCCGAGTTGTTCGCGAAATGAGATTGCTGCGCCTTCCTTGGATTGCTGCGTGCTGCGGGGCGTTGGTTGGGTGCCAGGCGGAATCATCTACTGATGCGCCTTTGGAGCTAAAACCAAACATCATCATCATTCTGGCGGATGACTACGGTTACGGCGACGTCGGCTGTTATGGCAGCGAGCGGTTCCTCACACCAAATCTTGATGCCTTGGCGGCGGGTGGGATTCGTTTTACCGACTTCCACTCAAACGGTGCCGTCTGCAGTCCGACGCGGGCGGCGTTGATGACGGGGCGCTATCAGCAGCGCAGTGGGATTCATGGTGTGGTGACGGCGGCCGGGCATCGGCATACCGGGTTGGATTTGAGGGAAACCACAATTGCTGAGGTGATGAAGTCGGCAGGGTATGCAACTGGGATTTTCGGCAAATGGCATTTGGGTTATCAGCCGAAATTCAATCCGATTCATCAGGGGTTTGATGAATTTGTGGGATATGTCAGCGGCAATATCGATTACCACGCGCACCTCGATCAAACCGGTGTTGAAGATTGGTGGAAGCAGGATCAGTTGGTTCCTGAAGTCGGTTATTCAACGGATCTAATTGCCGACCACGGCTTGGAATTCATTCAGCGCAACAGCGACAAACCATTCTTTCTTTTCCTCGCGCATGAAGCGCCGCACTATCCCTTCCAAGGCCGGAAGGATCCTCCGAGGTACACGTTAGGTAAGGGGAGAAGTAAGGATCCGGTTTCTTTCGAGACTTATAAAGAGATGATCGAGGTGCTGGATGAAAACATTGGTCGAGTTCGTCAAGCCATTCAGCATGCCGGGCAGAGTGAAAACACATTCATCTTTTTCTTTTCGGATAACGGCCCGAGTTCGATTGGATCGGCGGGGCCCTTGCGCGGCAAGAAAGGTCAAATCTGGGAAGGCGGACACCGTGTGCCGGCAATCGCCAATTGGCCGGGTAAGTTTCAAGCCGGCCAAATCAGTGATTTAACTGCAATGGGGGCTGACCTACTGCCAACCTTGGCTGCGATTGGCGGTGCCAATTTGCCGGACGACATCCAGTTGGACGGAATCAATTTGCTTCCGCATCTAGTTGAGCAAGCCAAGCTGCCTCAGCGGAGCATGTTTTGGGCTCATGGGAATCGCCTGGCGATTCGAAAAGGCGAATTCAAGTTGGTCACCAACACCAATTTCGCCAATCCATCCCTGTTCAATTTATCCGCAGACCTCGGTGAGAAACAAAACCTCTCCGAGGACCATCCCGAATTAGTTCAAGAATTGCTCCAAGAGCTAAAACTCTGGCACGCCGACGTGAATGCCGGCGTGCAAAGACGCAGTTGATCAGTTAATCGTCACTGCACGCACATTGCTGTCGTACAAAACGCCGGCTGAATCCATCGCGACGGCTTCAAAATAAACCGTGTATCCGGCGGCGTTGGAATTGATGGGGGCGGTGGTGTAACCGTCGACGCCATTCATTGCATTCACGCCGCTGATGAGGATGGAGTTGGATGGTCCCAGATCAAATGTATGACCGAAGGCCACGGATCCGCTGTTCGATAGCGAATACGCCAACCAATAACTCGAGCCACCGCGGGTGGTCTGCCAGTTGAAGTCGATGGTTGAGCCGACCGATGCGGTGGAGGGCGCTTGCAGGTAAATCGAGTTGGTGCCGTCGCCACTCCAGCGGTCGTGGAGGAACAAGTCATCAAAACCATTGGTGTCGCCCGAGGTGACGACGCCATCGGTGCGGAACGCAGCGAATTGACCGTCCGGTGAAATATCCGGATCGACGCAATAACCGGTAGTGCATTCGGCGCCGTGCGACCAAACACTGACGCGTTCGGTCACACCGGTGGTGCGGTCGCGGACAAAAACGTCGCGCTTGCTGTTGAAGTCATTTGGGATTAAAGACGTCGCCAAACTCCACCACACGACGTATCGACCGTCGTTGGACAACTCGGCGTCGTAGCAGTCATCGTTGGTCCGCGTTCCATCCGAACTTTGGCTGGCGCGTTCCAACAAACCGGTCCATCGATCCTTGACGAAGATATCCAAGGTCACGCTGTCATTCGGGAAAAAGTTGCTGCAGTGGGACTCAAACGCCATGTAGCGGCCGTCCGCTGAAATCACCGGGTTTCGACTATGGTGATTGCCTTCTTCATCCAAACTTCCGGTGCTTTCCCGCACGGTGATATCCAGAGAGAAGTCGCGAACGAAACAATCGGTCGCGCCATTGAAATCGCCGTTCACCAAATTGGTGGCAAAGGACTCAAACGCAACATAATCACCGTTTGCAGAAATGGAGGGGTGCTGGCTGTCATCATTTCCCTGCATACCCGCTGTATCGATGCTTGCGCGCTCGGTGGTGCCGAGGCGGAAGTCGTGGACAAAAACATCTTTCGCACCATTGGTGTCGCCGCCAACTAAATTTGTCGCCAACGACATAAACGCCACGCGCACGCCGTTATCGGAAACGGTCGGGCTAAAACTATGAGCGTTGCCACCGCTTCCATTTGAAGAAACGCTCGCAATCCACGTGCTGCCGGTGAACCGGTCATACCGGTAAATATCGATCACCGAGTCGGTGTCGCCGGGAACGATATTGGTCGCCGAACTTTCATACACCACATAGCGACCGTCTGGCGTGATCGACGGATTGGAGCTATTGCCATTACTTTCCAATCCATTGGCATCGACGCTGATGCGCGTCACCTCGCCGGTTTGCGTGTTCTTCAGAAACACATCCGTCCGACCATTGGTGTCGTTCAGAACCAAGTTATTCGCCGACGAATGAAACGCCACGTAAAGCCCGTTTTCCGAAACGGACGGCGCCCAACTGGTCGAATTCGCTTGCCCGCCGTTGGCGTTGACGCTAATGCGCCCGGTATGTTGGGCCAAGCAGACCGAAGTGGAAAGAAAAGAGAGAGTAAGTGCGGAGATTATCCGCAAGGACAGGTTGCAAGACATGGGAGGTTGCTAGAGGAGAGGAGTGGCTCGCGATAAGTGCGAACCACTCCAGCCTAGCGACTAGAACAGCACGGCGCAATCGCCGAGCCAAGCCGCCGCCCAACCATTAAACGCAACCAGCGCACGCGTACCCGGAACTTGGTAATCGTCGTAAGCAAAGGCGCGCTTGCCCTGAGGCATGGTGCCAAGCCAAGCCGCTACGTTTGGATCGTAAGCACCGGTCAGCGAATCGTAGACGTCGACGTCGTTGCGATAGTTCGCCCAATCACCGCCATACATGATCAGGTAATTGGCAACCGCCATCACGCCGCAACCTGCGCGGTCGTTTGGAAGGTCCGGCAACGTCGTCCAAGTGTCGGTGCTGACGTCATACGAAGCCAGCGAGGTTCCAGTTCCATAACCAGCGACTACATAAATCGTCGTTCCGGCGTTGTCACCGGTGAGGTGATAACGCGGAACAGGCATCGGCGAAACATTCATGATCTGACCAGTGACCGGATCGAAAATGAACGCGTCGCCAGTCGCGCCATTCGCAGTGGATCCGCCGCATACAAAAATGTTGCCGCCGCCAATGGTGATGGCCAAGCAACCATAAAGCGCCTCGGGCATCGGCGTCGGGTGCACCGCCCATTGATCCGACGAAATGTCATACACCTGAATCTTGTCGGTGCGAATGCTATTACCGTCGTACCCGCCAAAAACATAAATGCGGTCACCAACTGCCGCGACCGAACCCATGATGTTGCTGACGCCGGTAGTCATTTCCACCAGCGACGTACTCCACGTTCCCATCGTGCCATCAAAGATCTCGACGGTCTTCGCTCGCCGCACGCCATGCACGTTGCGATCCAGCTCGCCGCCAATCAGGTAAAAATTGGTGCCGACAAACACCCCTCCAGGGCGCGATCGGTGCCAGAAATTTTCCGTCATGCTGCTCCAGCCAAAAGCCAGCGAATGCTGGACGTCCTCCTGCGGCAGCACATAGTCGGTGTCCGCAGCGGTCTCATGGCTTTGTTGGGCAACACCCGGGGCGGCCAAACACGTCAGCGCCGCGGCAAATAGGTAGAGATTTCTCATTTTGGGGATCGGGTTGCAAGGAGCGAAGCGGCGGATTGAGCCCACCGCAGTTCACTCTCCACCCTAGCAAAAATTCCAGCCGTCCCCAGCCGAGTTCGAGCTCACTTCAACACTTTTAGGTGCAAGGTTTTGCGCTGATGGTTGCGAAGAATTTCGACCTTCACGGTTTCGCCAACCTTGCGGGTCAGGCGCCACCACGAGTGGAAATGTTCGACGGAATCGAAATCGGTTTTGCCGTTTAGGCTCAGCACAATATCGCCGTTTCGCACGCCGGCTTTGGCGGCGGCTTGGCCGAAGCGGCGGTTTTCGTTCCAGGTCACCAGGTATTGCACGCGGAAGGCAAATGCGTCGGCTGGCAATCCGAGTTGTTTGAGTTCGTCGGGCTTGAGTTGCGGGCCGCCAAATCCTGGGGCGGGGGTGAGGCCCCATTTAAACGGTCGCCATGCGAAGGTGCGCGGCGTGCCGACCTTCCAATCGTTAGGAAGCTTGAGTTCGAGATCGATGGCTTGATCTTTGCGCAAGATGCGGATAGTGGATTTGGTCTTCTTGCCTGGCAATCCATCCAGTGCAAACATTACGTCGGCTGCCGACGCAATCGCTACATCATTCAACCGCAAGATTTGATCGCCGCGTTTGATGCCTGCTTGATCGGCGATCGATTCCTTTTGTACCCGCGTTATCAAGCGCTGCTGATCACGATCCAAATCAATGCCGATGCGTTCCGGATCCGGATAAACCCATTTCTGCTCCGGCTTCCACTTACGCGCCGCCACCGCCTCTTCATAAAAGGCCGGATGCACCGAATGGCAGTGAATGCACTTCCCTTGATCGCGTTTTTGATAAGAAGGAATTTTTTCCATCACCACGGCGCGACCCTCTTTGGCTTTCACCCAACCAAACGACGCGCCCGATGCTTCGGCTTTCTTCGAAGCTTCACGATTGCCATGTGCACGCAATGATTCCTGCAGCATAAATTGCAACGACGGCAGCGACTGCCAGACGTCGGCGGAGCGGTAATCGCGGCTTCCGTAGCGATGGTAAATCGTGCCATCTGCGTGCATGGTCAGCGCGGCGAAGGTCAGGTCAAAATCAAAAACATAGCGCGACAAATCCACGCCGCGCATATCGGTCACGCGCACGCAAACAAACTGCGCATATACCTGCCTCATTGCAAACGGAGGACGGACAACCTGCCCGTCGAAGGACGTACAGTCCTTTCATTCCTCTCAGCGAAAGACGATGAAAATCGGCTTGCCGGTCGCCGTCGCCAGTTTGGTGGCCTGCGGCAAGCTGTCCAGCCAGCGCACCGAATCCGTCTCCTGCGCCGCCGACGGGCTGCAAAGGGCAATATAGACCAGAGTTACGATTCCGAGTAGCTGCTTCATTTGGCCATGCTAGCAGGCTGCCGGACGACTGATAGGATGGATTTGCCGCCCATCTGAAACGGAGCCGACATGAAAGCCCTCATTTGCACCTTTGCAATCCTGGCGAGCAGCCTGATGATTGCACCCTTTGCGGTCGCCCAACAACAGGGCACGCCATCCGACCGGGAAGCTGCGCTGTTGCAGCAAATCGAAAGGTTGGAAATTGTGATCCAGCAGCTCGAAGTTCGCATTGCCGAGCTTGAAGAATCTGCGCAGCGTGGGGGACGTCAGGAGAGTGATGAAATTCGAACCGTGCGTCGTCGGCTGCGGGTGATGCGTGCCGCAGTGGAAGCGTACATGGAGGTCGGCGATCACGCGGCGGCCGAAATTGTTGAGCGCGCGATGCACGCACGCGAACTGGCGATTGCCGGACGTCGGGATGAAGAAGCGCAGCGCATTCGTGAAGCGGCGCCGAATCGCGCGCAGTTGGCGGAAGCGTTGATGGGAGCGGCCGATCTTTATAAGGAATGGGGTAAGACTGAGCCAGCCCAGGCATTAACCGAGTTGGCCGAGGTTTACCTCAAGCAATGGCAACAACGTCAACTGCGAGCCGAAGAAAGCGAAGCCGCGGCGGCGAATTTTGAATCGCTAGCCACGCGGTTGGCCATCATTCGCCATGCCCGCGCCGCGTTTGCTGAAAAGGGAGATGAGCGCAATGTGAAGTCGTTGGAGCACGCGATTCACTTTGGCGAGTTGGCCTTGTCGGGTGCGTCGGAAGATCAACTGAAGGAAGCCGCGCAGAAACTGCCTAGCATGAGCAGGTTGATCGAGCAGTTGCATTGGGCTTCGCGCCAGTATCGCGAATGGGGTCACGGCGAACGCGCGGCGGCGTGCAAGAGCCTGGCCGACTATTACCTCCAGCGAGGTGCGCATGAAAAAGGTGGACTCGAGATACTTGAGCGGCGCATGGAAATTTTGCGCTACGCCTTGGCCGCCTTCCGCGAAATCGAAAAGAAGGAGTGGGCCGACCTTATGGAGCGCACGCTGCACGTCGCCGAATTGCAACGCGAAGGAGTGGAGGGTGAAAAGCTCGAGCGCGCGGTGCAAGGCTTGTCGATGGGAATGACCATTGAGCTGTTGCAAAAGGCGTCGGCTTGCTATGCCGAGTGGGGCGTGGAAAAGCGTGCCGCGGCGTGCAATGAGCTGGCTGAGTATTACGCCAAGCAAGTTCGAGAGCATCAGCAGCAAGAAAAAGAAGCCGCCCCCAAACCGCTTGATCTAAACGAACTCTCGGGGCGAATGGAGGTATTGCGCTATGCTCGCGCCGCGCACGCCGAAGTCGGTCATGACGACGCCCGGGATCTTCTCGAACGCGCGGTCCTGTTGGGCGAATTGCAAATGGCGAACGCGTCGCCGGAAAAACTGGCCGCAGCATCCGAAGGCTTGTCGATGGAACTGCTGATTGACTTGCTGCACTCCGCCGCTGAGCTCTACAAAGAGTGGGGTCACGAAAGTAGGGCTAAAGCCTGCGCGGCGCTCGCCGAACGCTACGCCGGCTAAGCGCAATGCTTGAAGCTGCGGCTTAGTCGATGCGCAGCTCGTCAAAAAAGAACCACGACTCCAAGCCGGCGCCTAAATGCCAGTCAGGGCAAGTTTTTGTCGCTTCAACGTGCAGACGAATTGCGGTCCAGGAATGATCGGTTGGCAGCGCCACCTCGAATGGATGCGCTAGGTTTTCGCGATCGCCGACGGTGTGTTGCAGCGTGGCAATTTCACGCCATTGGCCGTCAAGGGTGCAGACTTCCACGCGAATGGAATCTGGCAGCCAAATCCAAGACTTGGGCTCTTGCAACGCCTGGAAAGATAAACATTTGGCCGAATCCAGATTCTTGTTCGGGGTCACCGTAATCGTGGCATCGGTGCCCATCCAGCCCACCCAGTTTTCGCCGTAAGCGCGCGTCACTGGCGCACTGCCGGGGCGGCCACCGGGAAGTCCGTCCACCAAGTGGGCGGCGTTTCCATCGGCGTATTGAGGATTGGCGGGTGGTGTGACTTGCACCTCTGCGTCGAACGCCAAATGGTTTGGCAGTTCCGGATCCAGCAATCGTTGCCAGTCCTTTTGGTAAGTCGACAACGTCAAATCATATTCGCGCAACTTACGAATGCCGACGTCTTCGCAACCGTTCAAAAACGCCTCCAGAACTTCGCTAATCCTGGTTCGCGGCAGAAGCTTCTGTTGGCCGGCCGCTGCACCAAAGAGTCCACCGACGTCGACCAAATTCCAAATCCCGCCGGGATTCGCACCGCGTCGCTTTGCAATTTCCAGCTCGGCATACATCAACGGCAAGCGTGCAGTGCGCACGCGCAATGCGAAATCGGCGTGATCCACTACAGCAGCTTCGGCGGCGTCGAAATATGCTCTGGCTTGGGTCATCACCGCCGGTCGCAACCACGAATCTTTGGCCAAAGCTGGATTTCCATACAGCACCAACTCTTCGCCGGATTTCTCAACCTCGTCGTGAAGCAGGTCGATGTATGCGCGCAAATGCTCCGCCGCCGGTCCGTAAAAGCCCACCAAAAACTCATCCATCAACGCCTCGGTATCGACGGTCGGATCCCACGCCAACTTGGCCAGCAAGTAACAGCGCAGCTCCGCAAACTCAGTGCGCAATCCATTCCCTTGCAAAAACAGATGACGCACTCCGGTATCAGCGAACCATCGCACGTTGGGTGAAAGCGTGCGCAAATTCGGGAACGGCGCAACCGGGCTGGCGAACTGCACTTCGTAATCCCACAGGAAAATGTCGTCGGTCAGCTCCCTCCAACCGGCGAAATGGGCAGGAAAGCTGCTATTCGGATTGGCGGGAATCGGTCGCGCGCGATCCTCCTCAATGGTGCACAACATGATCGACACATTTGCGCGCGGCCGGATGGTGCGCGGCGGCTGGCGCGAATATTGATAAGCCAAAGTCGAAATCACCTGACTCGGAAAACGATCCGCCAACGCATTGAAGAAGGTCAACAGCGAACCCATTTGCGTGCCTTCACGCTCATCAATTTCGGCGCAATCACGGCATGCGCAAGCGTCGTAATTGTCTTCCTGACTAAACGAGATGTAACGCACTCCGGGGTTCGCGGCCAGCTCGCGCTCGAAACTAGCGGCAACGATTTCCAGCACCTGCGGATGACTCATGCACAGCTGACTCGGCGTGCGCGTATTGCCGACCAGCGCGAAGTATTCCGGATGCTGCTCAAAATATTCCTTCGGGCCGAGATGGTGAAACGCCGAATGCACCCAGCGCGGCGCCCACAGCTTGCCGATTTCCTTCTGCACGCGATCCAACTTGTGCCAACGCAGATAGGCCAAGTCATTGGCTGGCCCATAATTCACCTGCCTAAACCAGACCGGCGGAATTTGCGTCAGCGAAAAGTCACCCGCAATGCCGACGTGATCGTGATGCGGGATTTCCAAAACTCCGGGTGCCCAAAAGCGAGCGCCGAGTTGCGATTCCATGAAGTGGCAGACGGCGTATTGCAAGCCCATCGGCGTGGTCGGGGTGCCGTCGGCTGGGCCGGATTGAAACGCAATGTTGCCGTGACCGGCTTGAATGGTGAATCCATCTTCGCCCAGCGTGCTCGAATCGATTCCCAACTCCTTGCACAAAGCGTTTCCGAATTGCGATTGTCCAAACAGAATGCGTCGGCCGCCGAAGGTTGAATTTTCTCTGACCACCGGCAATTCGACCGCAGTGGCTTGTTGGAACAACTGCGCGAACAATTGCGCCGCTTGCTTTTCCTGCACAGTCGGTTCATCAGGAATCACGATCAACCAATCACTGCTGCCATCAACCACGATCTCGAGCGGTTCCGCTTGGTAAGGCACCGCCGTTTCGGCCACCTGCGGCTGCGTGCAAGCAGCCAAACCCAAAGTCAAAAACCAAGTGGCGTGAGCAAGGTTGGAAGGTAGTTTCATGGCTGCACCAGGCACTGGAATCGGAACAGTAGAATCTAGCCATGCGCGCCGCCCTCTGCATGCTTTGTCTCGCCTTCGCTCTGGTTTCTTGCGCCAGTGCCCCGCATCAATCCCCGCACAAAATCCTGGTCGAATTCCCTGTGAATCCCGACACGCGCGGAGAGTTTATTGATGAATTAAACAAGATCCTCGTCGATACGCGCGCCTTCGACGGCTGCTTGGACGCGCACGTTTGGACCAACGAGATCGACGGCGGCAAGGTGTGGATTTACGAAGAATGGGAAACGCGCGACCATCAAGTCGCTTACGTGGCGTGGCGCACCGAAACTGCGAACACGGCCCACCTAGGCAAGTACATCGTCGGTGACGTGCGCTTTTTGTGGCTCAATCAGCACTAGCCTCACGACTTCACCGGACCGCTAAGGATTGCGCGGCTTTTCCAGCTCGTAAGTTTTCAGCGTTTCTTCCAACCCTTCAATCGGCCCGGTGCGCTTGATCGCGCCGCCGAAGTAAATCGCGTTGGCGTACAACTTGTTGGTGCCGTACCAAACGCCGCGGAAGTTCGGATTGTCGACCAAGCAAATCACCGTGCCGCGGCCGACGCGTTCGGCGCGCACCGCTGGGGTGGTGCGGATTTCCTCCACGCGTTTGGCCGACGCATATCCGCTCAGCAACGGCTCCTTGGTGTAGCGCACCGGCGCAGCAAACGGGTCGACGCCCATCGGCAGCACCGCGCTGGAATTGCGGAACACCGGCAGGTGATCGCGGGTGAAACCGAAGCACATCGGGTGGGTGAGGTCGAGCCGCGTTTGGAAGATGGTGCCCGAGATGAGATCCACCGCATTGAGCTTTTCGTAGTCGGCATAAGCCGGCATCCACATCTCATCCTTCTCACCCTCTTCTTCTTTTTCTTCCTCTTCTTCCGGCGGGGCAGTCGGCAACAAATTCTGCGCCGCCCACATCGCCGAACTCTTGCTCGCCACCAAAACGCCGCCGTCGCGCACCCATTTTTGAATGGCTTCGCGCTCCTTGTCGCCGAAGCCGCTGGCGGCGCCGTTGACCAGCAGTAAGTGGGTGTAGCGCGTCCAGTCCAAGCGATCCATCCGACGCTTCTCCGCCAGCGTCACCGGCAAACCAAAGCGCTGATCCAGCAAGTGCCAAACCTCGCCGGCTTCGTACGACGAAACCCCGGAGCCAACCAACATGACCGGATTCGGCGCATCCAGTGCTTTAAAACTACCGCTGCCTAAATCCACGCCAGCCGGAGTCAGTCCACGAGTCGCCGCATGAATGCTCACGCCGACGTCCGCCGCTTGTTGTAACAGCTTTTGCAACTGCTCAGTTTCAAGCTCCTGAATCCCAGCCGCGATCACAATCGAACCGAGCGCAAACGATCGAGTTCCTTCGCTGGTTTCGCAATCAAACGGCTTGGTCGAAACTCGCGCGCGCACGCCGCCTTGCAGCAGGATTTGCAGTGCCTTAGGCGCAGCGTAGTCATGCCATTCAAAAATCCATGCCACGGTGGCGTCGGTCTGTGGAACGGGTTTGGCGGCAGTTGCTTGTTGGGGCCAAGCTTCGCCGAGCAATTCCGTTTGGAATGAGTCGCGGTGGATGGCTGCAGACGGCAGGTTGAAGGCCAAAGGCAAAGTCCAACTCGATACGTCGTAGAAAGTGTTGTCGTCCCACGAAGTGCGCATTTCAAACAGCGCGCGAATCAGGCGGTATTGCGGTTGCGCTAACGGAACGATCAGCGAATCGCTTGCGGTGAACTGCCCATCAGTTTGGTGCGCGTAATCGCCAGCCAGGCGATGCACACGGATGTTGTGCTGCTGCAAAATCCGCGCGAACTGATGCAAGCGCGTTTTGTCGCGACTGGAACTCACCACATAGGCAGCGACGTCATGGCTCTTCGCCTCATCCATCGCGCTGCGGAAAAAATCGCGCTGGTACGACGCCAGTTTGCCGCGCATTTGATCCACCGCCTGCAAGGTCGACAAACTCACCGTCAGCTGATTGCGAATTGCAAACGGAAAGGTCACGCCGCCAAAACTATTCTCCTGCATTTGGCCGCGCGAACTGGCTTGCTCGAACAAAATGCCGATCGCGCCGTGCAAGTCCGGATAAGTCGAACCCTTGCCGTAGTAAAAATCATCGAAGCTTTCTTCGGTGTAATAAAGGCTGCCGATCTTGTCCAACGCAGCGGTGTGATAAGTCGCAATTTCGCGCGTCAACTCCAAATTGCGCGCCGGCGTCAGCGGGTTTTGCCGCGACGGAATTCCAGGCTGAAAGAAGAAGGTCGCGTCGGTGCCCATCTCGTGGAAGTCGGTGAGCACTTGCGGCATCCACGCATGAAACTTCGCCAATCGCGCTTGCGATTCGGGGTGGGTGAGCAGCAACCAGTCGCGGTTGAGGTCGAACCAATAATGATTGGTGCGTCCGCCGGGCCACACTTCGGTGTGTTCGCGGTGGCGCGGATCGCCGACCAGCTGCTGGCCGCGGTGCATGTTCGCCCATTGGGCAAAACGGGCAAGGCCGTCGGGGTTTAGGCATGGATCGACCAGCACAATGGTGTCGTCTAAATAGGCGTCGATCTTTTTGCCTTGCGCCGCAGCCAAGTGATACGCCAACAGCAATGCCGCGTTACTGCCACTGGCTTCGTTGCCGTGCACCGAATATCCCATCCAAACCACCTCGGGCCCGTCGTGATCTTCGTCGCCGTTTAGCACCGCTTCGACGTGTGCCGCGCGGATTTCATCAATGCGCGCTAGATTGGCCGGCGAGGAAATCGTCGCCAAAAGCAGCGGCCGTTGTTCGTGGGTGTAGCCGTAGGTTTCCAGCATCACCCGCGGCGACTTGGCGGCGACCGTTTGGTACCACTGCACCAGTTGGTCGTGGCGCACGTGCCAAGTGCCGACCTCCCATCCGAGCACCGATGCCGGCGTGGGAAAGCTGTCGTCGTAGCGATCCTCTTCGGTGAGATACCAGTTGAGTTCGGTGTTTTGCGGGTGCTGCAACGCCGGCGCACCGGTGCAACAGAGCAGTGAGGTCAAGAGGAGCAGATGGAGGAAGCGCAAAACGGGATGGGGCTAGGTGGCCGTGCGGATCGACGGTGGCCACAAACTACCACAGGCCCCGGGTTTTCTTGGACTGGCGCTGGGCTTCGTTAGGATCGAACCATGAACTTGATCGCTGCAACGAGCTTCTGCATTGTGCTTGTCGGTACTTCGTCGGCTTGGGCTCAGGAGTCGTTGAGCCGTGGCGAGGCAAGACTGCAGGCTTGGCAGCAGCATTTGCAGATGGAGGCCGAATCGCCATTCGCCGATTTAGGTTGGCGCGCGCTTGGACCCAAAAATTGTGGTGGCAGAGTTGAGGGCATCGATTCGCCGGCAGGGCAACCCAGCATCATTTACGCCGCCGCCGGATCAGGTGGAGTGTGGAAATCGGTCAACGGCGGTTTGAGTTGGACCCACGTATTCGCCAACGAATCCACTTTTGCGGTCGGCGACGTAACCGTTGACCCCAATGACGCCGACACTGTTTGGGTGGGCACTGGCGAGGCGCATTTGGGCGGCATGTCCTATGAAGGCACTGGCGTTTTTCGTTCCACCGACGGCGGGGAAACTTGGCGCAACATGGGTTTGCATGACAGTGCGCGGATTTCCAAAGTGATCGTGCACCCGGAGGATCCCGACGTGATCTACGTCGGCGCCATTGGTCGTCACCGCGGCAGCGGCGGTGAGCGTGGCGTTTATAAAAGTGAAGACGGCGGCGAAAGTTGGCAGCAAAGTTTCTTCGCCGGTAAGCAAGTTGCCATCATTGATTTGGTCATGGATCCGTTTAACCCGCAACGCTTGTGGGCGGCTGGTTGGGATCGATTGCGGCGGGGGAATGGGGGCGTGTTTCGCAGCGACGACGGTGGTGAAAACTGGCAGCGTTTAGAGGGCGGATTGCTGCAAGGGAAAGAGGTCGGCCGCGTGGCGATTGCGGCGGCGGCGTCGAAGGAAAATGTGCTTTATGCGTTGATGGTCGATCACTCGCCGCCGGGGAACGGGCGTTATGACGTTGGCGGTGTGTTGTATCGATCCGATGATGGCGGCGACAGTTGGCAGCGGACTTGTGAGGAATACATTGACACTTATATCGGCTGGGATTTTTGCGACGTAATGGTGTCGCCCGACCGTGAGGATGAGGTTTACATTTGCGGTTTGCGGTTGATGCGATCGCAGGATGGTGGCAAAACGTTTGAACGCGGCGGCGAAAAAGTCTTCCGGTTGTTGGAGCATCCCGGTAAAGGCATGCACCTAGATATGCATGATCTGTGGATTGATCCAGAAAATCCCGACCGCGTTCTATTGGGCACCGACGGCGGTTTGTACGTATCGATGGATCGCGCGCAATCGTGGTTGCACCTGAACAACTTGCCGATCGCCGAGTTCTATACCGTTTATCTCGACGACGCCAAGCCCTTCAACATTTGGGGCGGCACCCAAGACAACGCTTCGTTGACGGTTTCGTCGCGGTCCAAGCTGGTGGATGAAAAGTCAGATGGTTGGCGTTACGTGTTCCTCGATCCATGGGATGGCGGCGACGGCTTTGCCACCTTCCCTGACCCGAGCGGCGACGGCACCGAATATTACGAACATCAAAATGGCGACATGCGGCGCAAGAAGCCGGGCGCGCCGCCGCGATGGGGTTTGAGTTCAGGCAAGGTCATCACGCCGCGGCCGAAGAAGGGCGAAGCCAAGTTCAAGTTTGCTTGGAACACTCCGTTGTTCCCGTCGGTGCATGAAGAGGGCGTGCTTTATTGCGCGACCCAATTCGTCATGCGATCCGACAACCGCGGCGACAGTTGGGAGCGAATGAGCGACGACTTGGCGTTGGGGCGCGGTCCGATTTCAACGCTCAGTGAATCGGCAATTGACGGCAAACGCCTGGTCAGCGGTGCCGGCCTCGCGCGAGTATTTCTGACTGCCGACGGCGGCGATACTTGGACCGCCGCCGGCGAAGGCATGGCGGAAAAACCAATCAGTTGCGTACTGACTTCCCGCCACAACGCCGACCGCGTTTACGTGTGTTTGTCCGCTGGAAAAATCGGTGATCGCCAATCCTACGTATATAAATCCGATGACTTCGGCAAGTCGTGGACCTCCATCGCCGGCAACCTACCGATGGAGCCGGTCAACGTCATCGTCGAAGATCCAAAAGTGGAAGGAATCCTTTACTTAGGCACCGATTTAGGCGTTTACGCGTCATTGGACGATGGCGCTAGTTGGAACGCCCTCAGCGCCAAACTGCCGACTGCGCCGTTCCAAAACATGGCGGTGCACCCGACCGAACCGGCATTAGTCGTAGTCACCCACGGACTGAGCGCCTTCCTCACCAGCGTTCGATCCATACGCGAGGCCAAAGCTGCGAATTAACGCCGCGCAGTTTTGAAATAACTGTCGGCAAGCAATTTGCCGAGCTCGACGATGCCTTTGGTCGTGATCACTAACTTTTGTTCGCGCCCCGGCAGGTCGAATGCTGGGATGTGAATCAGGTTGGCGTCGGCTTCGGCCAACTCGATCAGCGGTTTGACAACATCGATGGAGTTGACCTTCTCATCATCGGTCGGCGGTTGTTGACTGATATGCCACTTCAACTCCGGCGCGTTCAAGTCCACTCGACTTTGCGCAACAAACGACGCCAATCGCTCGATCGCTTTTTTGCGATAAGAATGCATGGACATATCGTTTTCCGCCAAGTGATAAAACACACCGACTAACTCGACCTCATGACCTTTATTCTCAAGCTCTGTCACCGATTCCTGTACAAAAGCAACGAACTTCGCATAAATATTGCGCGATTTGGCGTCGCTGCCTTCAGGCGTCCAATCGATTAACTGCGTGCCGCTATGCGTGAACTTTGCAATCGCCACATTGCCAACTTTCTTCTTCAGCAAACGCTGGCCAAAACTCAGCTCCGGTCCAAAAGTGTCGTAATAACCGGCCGGCCCCAGCGGCTCCCAGCCGTCCGACGTCTTGTAACCGCCGCCTATGCTGTATTTGTAAGCAATTTTGGGATTGTCCTTGCGCAACGCATTCAACCTCAGTGCTTTCAAGTCCTGCACAAACGCGCGTTCGCCTTCCATGTTGCGATGGCCGGCCAAAACAAACAATTTGACCTTGCTGCCGGCTTCATAAGGCCACTTCTTCAACCGCCTCGGCGTATCCAACTCCACACCAACATTCCTCAAATAAGCATGCGCATGATTCACCCCATGCTCTAACTGCCCCAGCGTTCCATAGTGATAGTGCAGCCCGACGCCACCGCCGATCTCCACGCCCACATGCGAAGTCGGCACAAAATCAGCAAGCGGGTCGGCGTCGGTCACTTCGCGCTGACCTAGGCTGATCGCGTACATGCGCGGCCGCAGATCCATCCCCCAAATAGTCTTGGTGCAAAGCTCGCCGATGTAAAAGCGCAGGTCGGGTTGATTTAAATCCTTGCGCCAACGCGCCAAGAAGTTTTTCAGATTTGCGCCATAAGCAGGCATCGCGCCGTCCTCGAACATATCGTTTTCGCCTTGGTGCCAAACGAATCCCTCGATGCGGTACTTAATCCGTCGCTTATCCAAATCCGCCAACGCCGTCCGCACCCAATCCAAAGCCAACGGATACATCTTGAAGCCGCGCGGTTCGTCCGGGTTCCAATCGCCAGCCAAATGAGTTCCGCCCGCCGCGACCTTAATGATGGCAATCGGTGCTTTCGTATGACGCTTGATCTCACGAGCAAAACTCAATTCCGGTCCGACCATTCCTTTGACTGGTTGCAGCGCCACCCAGCCGTCGGATTTGGTTTTGTTTTCGCGGCCCAGGCAGTACGTGAACTTCACATCTTTCTGTGGTTCATCCAAACCGCGAAACGGCGCGAAACGTTCGATATCTTTGGCCTTCGAGTCGGCGCCCTCCATGTTCGACTGCCCGGCGAAAATGAATACGCGGAGAGTGCGGTCGTCCTGCTGCGCGGCGGCGGAACTCATCAAGCACCACGCCAAAAGTAGGGCCAGGATTCGAGTGGCGAATGGAAGGAACGACTTCATTGTTGGGGTTTGCGAATCTGGTTGAGGTGGTCGTGGCGGTGACTCGACGGCGTGGGAACACCGCGAGATTATCCTGAACCTCGACGGTACGCCGTCTTCCCACATCCCTCCACCAAGATGAGTGCGGAACGCGTCAAGATTGTTGAACAAAACCTCGACCGCCTGCTGGCCGAGTTGCCCGAGGCGGCCCAGCTGCGGCCGGCCAGCGAACCGTTGCGGCCGGGAAGCACGCTGACCGCCGCCAAAGCGCGCGATTTGTTCGAAGACATGGTGCTATCTCGCACCCTCGACATAGCCGCGCGCGAGTTGAAAGATCGCGGCGAAGGCTTTTACACCATCTCGTCGGCCGGACACGAAGCCAACGCGACTTTGGGCGCTCTGCTCAGGCCTACCGACCCGTGCTTGCTGCATTACAGGTCCGGGGCGTTGTTTTCTTCGCGCCTGCGCCAAATTCCCGGCAGCACACCGAGCTGGGACGTGCTGCTTTCGCTGACTGCCTCGGCCGAAGATCCGGCCAGCGGCGGACGTCACAAAGTGTGGGGCAGCCGCGAAGCATGGATCCCGCCGCAGACGTCGACCATTGCCAGCCACCTGCCCAAAGCGGTGGGCATGGCTTTCGCGATCGGCCGTGCGCGGCGCTTGGAATTGCGCGCCGGCATGCCGCTGCTCGGGGATTTGCCGCAGGATTCGGTGGTCATGTGCAGCTTCGGCGATGCGTCGTCGAACCACGCCACCGCGTTATCCGGAATCAATTCGGCGCGCTACGGCGTGCGCCGCGGCAATCCGATGCCGGTGCTGTTTGTATGCGAAGACAATCAACGCGGCATCAGCGTCGAAACGCCGTCGCGATGGGTGCAAGAAACTTGGCGGGGCCGTCGCCATTTGAATTTCTTTGATGCCGTCGGCGAAATCGACGAAGTTTGGGACACGGTTGAGCTGGCGATTCGCACTTGCCGCCAACAGCGCGAGCCGGTTTTTCTGCGCTTGCAAACGGTGCGCTTGTGGGGGCATGCCGGCAGTGATGTGGAGACGGCTTATCGCTCGTTGAAAGACATCGAAGAATCGGAATCATGCTGTCCGATTATGGCAGCGGCGCGTCGACTGACTGAGATTGGTGCGGCAACGCCCGATCAACTTCGGCAGATCGTCGCGGCGACTCGCGCTCGAGTTCGCGGTGCGATGAAGGAAGCGGTTTTACGTCCCAAGCTGACTGACGCCGATGATGTGTTGAAGCCACTGGCGCCGGAAGCGCCGAAGACTTGGCGGATTGCAGCAACCGATACCATTGATGAAGTCAAACGCCGCGAGGTCTTCGGCAAGCGACTTCCCGAAGAAGAGACCTCGGATACACGCCGCACGATGGCCGCGCGCATCAATCAAGCGCTGCACGACGAAATGATGCGCCACCCGCAAATGGTTTTGTTCGGCGAAGACGTCGGCAAAAAGGGCGGGGTTTATGGGGTGACGCAGCGCTTGCTGGAACGCTTCGGTCAAGCGCGGTGTTTCGACACATTGCTCGACGAAACCACCATCCTTGGCGTTGCTCAAGGCTGCGCGCAGGCTGGCTTACTTCCGGTGCCCGAGATTCAATACCTCGCGTATTTGCACAACGCCATCGATCAATTGCGCGGCGAGGCTTGCTCGTTGTCGTACTTCTCGAACGGCGCCTTCCAAAATCCAATGGTCGTGCGCATCGCCGGTTTGGGATACCAAAAGGGCTTCGGCGGTCACTTCCACAACGACAATTCGATCGGCGCGCTGCGCGAAATCCCGGGCTTAGCCGTTGCCTGCCCATCTCGTGGAGACGACGCCGCGCGCATGTTACGCGGGGCGATGGCGATGGCGGCTAAGAGCGGACGAGTAGTTGTGTTTTTAGAACCCATCGCGCTGTATCACGAGCGCGATCTTTATCAGGACGGCGATGGAAAATGGCTCAGCGACTACCCAACGCCTGATGGAAGCAAAGACGCTGCACTGTTGCCCGGTGAGGTCGGCGTGCATCATGCCGACGCCAACGATTTGCTGATAGTGTCTTACGCCAATGGATTGCGTTTATCGTTGCGCGCCGCGCGGCAGCTGGAACAAACCACCGGCAAACGCGCTCGTGTGATCGATTTGCGTTGGTTGAACCCGCTTCCGCATGAAGCGACCTGGGAACACGCCCAGCAATGCGGCCGCGTCCTCATCGTCGACGAATGCCGCGCCACCGGAGCCGGCGTCGCCGATGCGTTAATCGCCGACCTCGCCGAACGCGGATTCACCGGCCGCATGAAATCCATCCGCGGTAAAGACGGCTATATACCCCTGGCAGATGCCGCCAACTTGCTTCTAGTCGACGATCAACAAATCCTCGAAGCCGCCCAGGAGGTGTGCAAATGAGTCGCGTCGTACTGGTTTTGCCCGGTCGCGGTTCTTACACCGAGCGCACCATGGGCCAGTTGGATCCCAAACACCGCTGGGTCATCGCCGCTGAAAACCTGCGCGCCGAACTCGGTTTAGATTCGCTGCTGGAGCTCGACGGCGCCGAACGCTTCAGCCCCGCGCGGCATCTACGTCCGGCACACGTGTCGCCGTTGATCTATCTGCGCACCATGCTCGACGTCGCCAAAGTTCGTGAACAGCACGACGTCGCCGCCATCGTCGGCAATTCGATGGGTTGGTATACCGCGCTTGCCACCGGCGGCTCCTTGAGCTTCGAAGACGGCTTTCGATTAGTGCAGAAGATGTCGATGCTGCAAGAGGAGCACGGCGCGGTGGGTGGGCAATTGGTTTATCCGCTGGTGGACGATGATTGGCAGCGCATGCCCGAACGCGAAGCCACGGTAGAAGCTTTGGTAGCAGCCAATCCTGATCGGTTATTCCATTCCATTCACCTCGGCGGCCAAGCGGTGTTGGCTGGCACCCGCGAAGGCTTGGCGGCGGCATCGAAAGCGCTGGAACCGGTGCAACAAGGGCGGATTACCTATCCGCTACGCCTGGCGCAACACGGCCCATACCACACACCGCTTGTCGAGCAAACCGCCAAAGCCGCGCGCGGATTTGCACGCGACTTGTACTTCGAGCAACCCGAGATCGAACTCATCGATGGCCTAGCCCGCCGCCATACGCCATGGGGGGCAGATACCAAAGAACTGCGCAATTACACCTTCGGCGCCCAAATCACCGGCACTTACGATTTCACCCGTTCCGTCGAAGTCGCGCTGTGCGAACACGCGCCCGACCGCTTAATTGCCACCGGTCCCGGCAACACCCTAGGCGGAATCTGCGGTCAAATCCTTATCCACCTACGCTGGCGAGGCATCACCAACAAAGACGCCTTCCAAGACATCCAAGAAAGCGACTATGCAATCTTGGAATCCATGGATCGCTGATTCAGCCCACCAACGCCTGCAATAAAAAAATCCCGGTCTACCCGCGGGTAGACCAGGATGCGGAGGTCGGAGGTGTCCTCCAGGGGGCGCTTTATTGAATGGTGTCGGTTACCAGCGTACTGGCGTAAGCGGCACCGACGTCAAAGACCACTGCTTGCAGCCAAACTTGAGTACCGGCCATTCCAGGCGGAACAATTGTTGACAGAACGGCGTCTCCGATTGCGTCGGTTCTAATGTCGGCGAGTTCATAGATCGGACGATCCAAATCTACGTACAAGTTACCGCCCAATAGCGTCGGCCCGGGGCCGCTGATGGAAGACAGGAATTTACATGGACGGTCGGCAAGGCCAGAGCTCACGAAAAGGGTGGAATACTGACCAGCATGGAGTTGATCGACCGAGAGTTGCGGCGGAGCGGATTCAATCAAGATGTCATCCACGCCGGCACCGTCGAGGTCGTCATAGGGGAAGTTGTCTTCCTGAAGAAACGCAACGTAAAACACACCGGCAGTGTTCACTGGAGTTCCAAGCAAGGATATGAGGCCGGAATCGGTCCATGTATTGGAAGCAAAGGTGCCCCATGGTCCCCAAACTTGGTACCAGTTCGAGCCGTCGTCCGAAATCCAGACACCATCAACAAGGTGGTCCTCTTCACCCATCTGAATGCCCATGAACGACAAATCACGTCCGCCAGGATAGTTAGTCCCGTCGACCGCAAGAACCATGGCGTTGCGGACGTAGTGATAGTTGGTCGAGCTTGGAGTCAAGCCCATCTCTAAGTTGAATGAGCCGCTATATGGAGTAATGCAAGCTGCATCTTGCCCAATGTTGCACCAAGCTTCTGAATCGGGAGTAAGGGACGCCGCGTCTAGGGCAGTCAAAGCCATATAGGGCGGAATGACGCCGGCTGCTGCTTCAAAATCTTCGGCCAGCGGCATCGGTGCCGACATGGCCGGAAGGTTGAGCGGACCAAGGTCTGTTTGCGCAATGGCGGCGGAAGGGCATACCGCAGCCGCAGTGAGGAGGGTGGTAACTACGAGTTTCATGGGGAGAGCCAAGGGGAACGGGGGCGACGGCCACCAAGCTTGGCAGCCGTGTATCCACCCTCGCCGATTTGTATCAAAAAAGCAAGGATCGATTTGCACGACGTTAACCTTGTTCTTGCCATGCTGTTGTTGCGCGTTTGCATGCTCACTTGGATCGCGGCGTTGGGCGCTTGCCAGGCTCCCGATTCCGCTCTTCCCGACCCGCTGGAAGCCGGTTGGAAAGGCAATCCGGTATGCGAGAAGTTATATGAGGATAAGGAGATACGCGTATTGCGCTGCACCTTCCCGCCGGATGGTGGTCATGAACGTCACTATCACATCCGCCACTTCGGCTACGTGTTAAAGGGCGGCCGCATGCAAATTACCGACGCCTCCGGCACGCGCGAAGTCGACCTCAATGACGGCGCAACCTGGTACAGCGAAGGCGTGGAATGGCACGAAGTCGTGAATATCGGCGATACACATTCCGAATATTTGATTGTTGAACAAAAGGATCGATGACACATTTCCCCCAATTTTTCATTGCCTCGCTGCTGGGTTTATCCACTGTTTCTTTGGCTCAGGAAGCTGAGAATCCAGTCTCTCAAACTAAGCCGGTCATCTCTGCGGAGATCATTGACCAAGTTGAATTCGACGAAGATCCGGGTTTCGGAATGTGGTTTTGACTTTACCCAGTTAACCGCAATCCCCTCAAAGTCACACCTGGCAGGTTTCTT
>CAYFOM010000028.1:0-57705 GCA_964344765.1 uncultured Planctomycetales bacterium
GAAGGCATTTGATGAGTCTGCTGCTTTTTACAGAAAAGATGTTGCTTGATCGGTTCAAATAGGTCCTCCGGGAATGGTTGACAAAATTAGAATCTCGGCCATTCGAATTGGAAAGGTTGGAGTCCAGTTCGTTCCGGATCAATTCCAATACGTTCCAGGTGAAACAGTTGAAGTCCAAGTCCACTATTCCCAATAAGAGTATTAGGTGGATAAATAAATGGCGTAACACATTTGCAGCCGCACCGTCCTTATCTTGACCATCAAGGAACATAGAAAGGTGTTAATTGTGAAAGATACGGTTTTGGGAATAGTGCTATCCGGCGTTGTCTTTGGTTTCGATGGATTGGGATTGGGAGGGACAACTGCTATGGTGTTCCGGCGATGTCCGGGAGGAGAGCCTATGCTAATGGGTCTTGGGGTTACTGGGCAAAATGGTGAGTACACTCTCAAGCTAACAGCCATCAGTGAAAAAGAGGCATATTGTTGTTTTTTCAAGGATGGATTCGAGCCATATTTTCAAGATTTGGGCAAACTCGGCTCGGATGCTAGAATGGAGGTTGATGTAATATTACACAGGGCCATTCCAATGTCTTTCCAAATTAAAAATCGGCTTGGATTCCCATTGTGTGGCCTTGGAATTCAAATTATTTCCAGGGGAGATCAATCCTACCCCATTACTTACGTTACTGACAGGAGAGGAATTGCCCAGGCTCAGTCCATTTTTCGAGAAGGAGGACGGTATCAAGTAACAGTACTATCTGGTGGGGTTCCACTTCACACTGAGAATTTCGTAGCAGGGAATTCCGATCCATTGGAGTTTAGGATTCCAATGGTGCGTTCCGCCAGCCTTACTCCCCGCTAGTGGCAAGCCACCTTCCGACTATGGGCTAGAACCGTCAGATGGAGAGCCGATGTCATTTAAGTCTTGCAGGTACAGTTGCTGGAGATCGCCGGGCTTTTCAAATCCATCAATAGAAAAACGGAGGACTGAATTGCGGAGTTCTTTGGGGAAATCGATGGCAGTCAAAATTGCGGATTCAGTATGGCCGTGAGCAGAGCATGCAGACCCGGACCCACAGCTGATTCCTTTTGCCTCTAGTTGATGAAGCAGCGTTTCGGCACGGGTGCCGGGGATGGCAACACTGAGGATCGAGCCCATGATGTATTGCGAATCGGTTGGGCCGGCGACGACTAAGTCAGGCACCGAATTTCTCAGGTGCTCGAGGAGCAAGGTATGGCGTTTCATGTAGCGATCTGGGTCTTCATTCAAGCGGTTGCTTCGGACCTCGGCAGCGGCGGCAAAAGCGGCTGCACCCATGACGTTTTCAGTCCCACTACGCAAACCGTATTCATGGCCACCACCCACAAACATGGGAATGGGGTCCAGCACGCCATCTTTGAGGAACAACGCCGCACATCCACGCACTCCGCCCATTTTGTGGGCAGCTACCGAGATGGTGTCTGCACCTAACGAGTAAAGAGATTCCGGTCGCTTGCCGGCTGCTTGCACCGCGTCGCAGTGGAACGACGCATGCGGAGCAAGTTGGCGGGTGAGAGCCACCAATTCAGAGATCGGACTAAGCGACCCCAGCTCGTTATTGGCCCAGTGCACCACGACCAACGCTACATCCTCACCCAGCAACGGACGCAGCGCATCCGGCTGGATCACACCTTGGGCATCCGAAGGAATCAACTCCACCTGAAACCCCTTCTCACCCAAGCTCATCGCCGCTTGCATCGCCGACGGATGTTCAATCGCACTGACCAACACCCGCGGCATGCCAAACTCATTCGCTTCCGCCGCTGCACGCAGCTTCGAGCTCTTCCGCACCCGCGCGGCCATGCCCAAGATGCCTAAGTGATTGCCTTCGGTGCCGGTCCCGGTCCAAATCAACCGGTAATTACGCGCACCCAGCGCCTTGATCAACTTCTTCCGTGACCGATCCAGCACTCGCGCAGCCACCGCACCCAATCCATGCAACGAACCGGGATTGGCATACGCCTCCTCGGCGGCCTTACAAAAAGCTTCCATGGCCTCCGGCAGCACCGGGGCGGTGGCGGCGTGGTCTAAATACAGGTGCGGGGTGGACTCGGACATCGATGCAATCGGCGGGACCACGCCCACGGGGGAGTGGTCGGCCGGATTGTCTCAGGTCGGAGTGGATTCGTCACCCGCGATTGTGCAGCTACCGCGGTCGGCGGCCCATCCACCGCGCTAATCAAGCCAGCGAATCTGGAACGGCCACGCGTTCGTGACTTGGCTGGCACCTAATCCATCGTGGCAAACTGCCTGAATCGCAACAAACGCACCCAAGGCGTAAGTGCCGCTCGGCAGCTGCAGCAGTCCGGTGCACATGCCCCAACTATTCAAAGTTGCGCTATCGAACGGTGTCAGCGTCGGCATGGCCGCCGGGTCGAGCAAAACCGTGCCCAGCTCATGCGTGTGCATCGGCACCGGATTCAATGGCGGCGCGGCCATCGAGCGCGCGTAGTAGAAATCCATCGTCATCCCCGTCGGGCCGCGGCCGGTAACGGTGACCAAATCGCCTGGTTCGTAGGACTCGGCAACCGTTTCGATGTACGTTGTGGAGTATTCCACTGCTCCCATATCCGGATGCGCTTTGCCACTCCAGTCGCCGTCGACCACGCGCGCGCCGCCGATGGCATCGGTGGACAGGGTCGCCCACGACATGCCGGCGCTATCGATGCACGGACTGCCGGCCGTCAACGTGAAAAACTCACCGCCGGTGCTGAGCAGCGGATCGGCGGAAATATTGCCATTGCTGATCACTCCGCCGGTGCCGATCAAGTTGCTCCAGTACTGACCTTCCTCGGGCCCGATCAAATCCAGCGTTTGCACACCGTCGCCATTGCCCCACAGCAGATTATTGCCGATGTACGGCGGCGCAAACACCGAAACGTCGGCGCAGTTCAGGCCATCGATGGTGTTGAAGCAAACGGTGTTGTGCACAATCATCGGCGGCGCGATCGCCAGCGCGGTGATGTACATGCCCGAATAATTATTGGCGACGTGATTGTTGAGGATTCGTCCATTCTGCAAGTTGGCTGCGTAAATTCCGTCGCCGAAATTGTCGAACACGCGGTTGCTGTGGATGTCGACGTTCTCGGCACGGTTGACGAACATCGCCGTTTCGATGCATTGGTAAATTTCGTTGCGAGCGATCACCGCGTTGTGGGTGCCTTCCAAACGAATGCCGTCACCTTGGCTACGGATGTTGTTGTCGATGATTTCCAAACCGCCGGTGTAGTCGTCGACAATGTGAATGGCGCGCCATTCGTTATCGAAATTGTTGTTCTCCATCCGGCAGCGCTCGCTGACATGCAAACCGTGGCCGGTGAATCCAAACAGCGTGGTGAAGGTGTTGTCGTAAAGCACCAAATCCTCGGCCGAATTCACGACCATGCCGTGGTTGCAGTGCTCGACAATGTTGAACTTGAAATACAGGTGGTCCGTGACTTCGACGTATATGCCGGTGTGGAAGAAATTCATCGTATTGCTCAGCACCGTCGTGTTCGGGCGCCACTGCGAATATTCGAAGTGGATGCCTGCAGTCGCATTTCCACCAAAGCCTTGGATTTGGTTGTTCTCTAGTTGAATCGCATGATCGGTTTCATGACACCAAACGCCGGCAATGCGCGCGTTGAAGTGATTGCTTTCGACGATGGAAGTTCCGGAAGCCGGAGTGCCGCCATCCAAGATCATCGCGTAGTCGCCGATCATTTGGCACGACTCGACGTAGTCATTTGCCGACGCCGGGTCCACCCATTGAATGCGCATGCCCGCCTCTTGCGCCGACACCACGCAATCGACCACGCGCGCCGCCGAATGCGCACCGGTCAACGTCGAAAGTTCAATGCCGATGCTTCCCGGTGCTTTGAGGTCGATGAAGCAATGAACCACGCGCGGTTCAAAGATCGTGGTGCCATCGGCGACCAGCGAAATCGCGGTGCTGCCGAAATCGTTGGCGAAGACTAATCCGTGGATGGTGCTGGATGTCACATCTACACCCGGCGCGTATTCGACCGAAATCTCGCCGTCGGAATCGACGATCACTTGATTGCCGGCGCCGTCCGGACCCTTGCGCAAGTTGATGTCGCCGTTCAGCACCCACGGAAACACTTCATCCGAGTCGGTGCTGTAAGTCACGCCCGACGTGCCCATCAACGACACCGTCGAACCCTGGGCCAGCGGTGCATGCGGACCATTCAACGCAAAATCCACCGTCTTCCACGGCGACAATTCAGTCCCGTCATTGCTATTGTTGCCCAATTCAGCATCGACGTAATAGGTGGTTTGCGCGAACGCAGGAAGGGTGAGTGCAAAAACGGCCAGCGCGTAGCTCAGCCAAAGCTTGAAGGGCTTCATCGTCGGGGACTGGGGCAGGGGAGTTGGGGCTAGAGGGAGGTCCTCTCAAACATAGACGAAATCCCGTGTGTGGCCAGCGGTTTAAGGATCGTGCTTTTCTATATATCTGCCAAATAAAAATTCCACTGTTTCGTAGAATCCGACCAGATGACTTCCCCCCGCCTCCACGCTGTGGCCATCGCTTTGGCCGTGAGTTTTTCGTTGGGTTTGGCAGCCGTATCCCCGGCAGCGCCCGCCGCCCAACAACAAGCCGAAGACGGCCGCGGTCAATCTCTGTTCACCAAAGAATGGCACGCGGAACGACGTCAGGCTTTGATGGATACCTTCACCGCCAAAGCTAAGGACAAAGACGCGGTCATCATCCTGCGTGGCGCTGGAACGCAAAACGATTACCGCGAATTCCGCCAGGACAACAACTTCTGGTACTTCACCGGCATCACCACACCCAATGCGGTTTACGTCTGCATTCCGAGCACCGGGAAGGAGTACCTGCTGGTGCCCAAGGTCTCGGCGATGGAGGAGCGGTGGAACGGCGAGCGCATTGACTCGCGCGAGGCAAAAGAACTGACCGGCATTGAAACTTGCACTTCCATTTCTAAACGCGGCGGCGGCCCGTGGAGCAACTTGGAGGCGTTGCTCAAAAAGCTGGGCGAGAAGCACTCGACTTTCTACGTGCAAAAGCAACCGGCGGAAAACTGGATGATGAGTCGCGATAACCTCGCCAGCGCCAAAGCCGCGCAGCTCAAAGACCCCTTCGACACGCGCCTGACTCGCGGTGGCCAATTCGCCGCGCAACTGGAAGAACGCTACGACGTCGCCGTCGAAGACATCACGCTGATGATCGACAACATGCGTTTGGTCAAAACGCCGGAGGAGCAACAGGCCATGCGCCGCGCTTGCGAAATCAGTGGTCAAGCGCACATTGCCGCACTGAAGATGGCACAACCCGGCACCTACGAATGGCAGCTGGCAGCCGAAATGACCAGTACCTTCTTGCACAACGGCGCGATGGGCGCGGGTTATATGAGCATCGTCGGCAGCGGCCCGAACGCTTGCATTTTGCACTACACCGAAAACAAGCGCGCGCTGGAAGCCAGTGACGTGGTCATGATCGATTATGGCGCCGAGTTCAATCACTACGTCGCCGACATCTCGCGCACCTGGCCGGTCAGCGGCAAATTCACCGAGCGCGAGCGCGAAGTTTACGAAGCCGTTTACGCCGCGCAAGAAGCAGCATTCGCCGCATGCAAACCCGGCGCCACGCTCAGTCAGGTCAACAACGCCGCGCAGAAGGAAATCACCAAGCGCGGACTCGGCATGATGTGGCACGGCACCTCCCATTGGTTGGGCATGGCGACCCACGACGTCGGCGCGTACATGAAAAAATTCGAGCCCGGCATGGTGTTCACCGTCGAACCAGGCGTCTATCTACCTAAGGAAGGACTGGGCGTGCGCATCGAAGATGTGGTCGTGATCACCGAAGACGGTTACGAGTTGCTTTCGTCGTCGATTCCGCGTCACATCGACGAGATCGAAGCGCTGCGTTCGGCACAGCCCGAGTAAGGCGACGAACCGCGGCCGAAGCGCTGCGAGACTAAGAAAAGAGGGGTATCCTTGCCGTCATGACGGACGGAACTCCCTCTGCTGCGCCCCGCTGGAATTGGATGATGGCGGGGCTGCTGGTGCTGCTGGCTTTTGCCAGTTACGGCACCGTGCTCGCCAAGGGCGGTTGGATTTGGGATGACGGCGATTACGTCATCAATAACGCGACGGTTCGCCAAGAAGAGGGCTACAAGGCCATGTGGACCGATCCGGCGGCGAATCCACAATATTATCCGCTTGTATACACCACTTTCCGCTGGGAGTACCACCTCAACCCACCTCCCGCGCGCGAGCCGTTGGCACCGGGTGAGCAGCCGACCGACATCAATCAGCTGAAGCCGGTCCCGCCGGATCCGTTCATCTTCCACTTCAACAACGTGCTGATCTTCGCGATCACCGTGCTGTTGTTTTGGCGCGTGCTGCAAAAACTGCGCATCCCCGGCGCGCTGCTCGCCGCCGCACTTTGGGCCGCGCACCCGGTCAACGTCGAATCGGTGGCGTGGGTCACCGAGCGCAAAAACATGTTGTCGGGCCTCTTCGCACTTGCCGTGGTGTTGATGTACCTGCGCTACTGCCGCATCGGCGGCGAAGACGACGACGGCTCGCCGCGCGAACGTGCCACCGATATGCCGGGCGGTAGTTTGAATGGCGCCGGTGCCGCCGACACCAAACTCAGCGGCAGTTATTGGGCCAACCTCGGCTGGGGCAGCTTCGCTCTAGCTCTGCTGTTTTGGTTCGCCGGTCTGTTCAGCAAAACGGTGATCGCATTCATCCCGCCGGCACTGTTCCTGATCATCTGGTGGAAGCGCCCGCGCGAACTTTGGAAACTCACTCCCGGCCTGATTCCATTCTTCGCCGCCGGCCTCTACTTCGGCTTACGCACCGCCGAACTCGAACGCACCCAAGTCGGTGCCGAAGGATTCTTCGACCTCACCTTCGTCGAAAAACTGCTCACCGCCGGTAGCGTGGTTTGGGTGTACTTGATCCACGTCATCGCGCCGATCAAGCAGATGTTCTTCTACCCGAAGTGGGAGATCGATCCGGGTTCGATCATGCTGTGGATCGCGCTGATCACTGCGGTCGCGCTACCACTAGTCCTACTGTGGAAGAGCAAAAAACTCGGCCGCGGTCCGCTGGTCGCCATTCTCATTTTTGGCGGCGCGTTATTCCCGGTCATGGGTTTCGTACCGGTTTACCCGATGCGCTTCTCGCACGTAGCCGACCACTTCCAATACCACGCCAACTGGGCGATGTTCGCGCTGATCGGCGCCATCCTCGTCAAGCTGCCCATTCCACAAATGGCCGGACGCGCGGCATTGGGTGTGGTGCTGACGTTGTTTGTCATCAGCAGTAACAAACACGGTTTGATGTATCAAAACGTCGAAACGCTGTGGCGGACCACCATCGACGACAACCCAACCGCGTGGATGGCGTATGAAAACCTCGGCGTGGAATTAAATCAACAAGGCAAAACCGATGAAGCGCTGGAAGTGATGAATCGCGGTTTGGAAGTCGAGCGCGATCCGCACTTGTTGATGAACATCGCCAATATTTACTTGATGAAGTATTCCACAAGTAAAGATCCGGCGCAGCTGGACCTGGCGCAAAATTACATGGATGAAGCGCTCGAGGTTTGGCCGAACCGCATCGACTTCAACATGCTGTACGGCAACATCATGATGGCGCGAGGTCGCGATCATGCCGGCAAGGCGGCCGAGTATTACGAGTTTGCGATCAACACGATCCTGAACGATGAATACCAGCGCATCTATCTCGAGAAGAAGCTGACCAACAGTCCGATGGTCGCGAAGATGGTCGAGAACTGGTTGCACGCGTGCAACACCGAAGGCAATAAGTACACCTATCAGGAGAACTACGCGCGCGCGTTGGATTACTACTCGAAGTCGTACAAGTTCTACGACGGCCCGGGCAGCAAGCGCATGCGCGATCTTTACCGTTGGCCGTTGGGGTCGCCGTTCTTAGGCATGGACCTGGCGCGGATTTGGACTTTGGCAGCGTGTCCGGATTCCAATGTGCGCAAACCGGCCGAGGCGCTGGAGCAGATTAAAGAGTTGTGGACCATCGCCCCGCATCACTTAACCGCTGGCGGTGTACCGGAAAGCGAGCAAGTCAAATTCCAAGTCGCACTGCAAGACGCAATGGCGGTTTGCTTCGCCAACAACGGGCAGTACATGCAAGCCGTCGATCTAATCGGCAAAGCCATTCAGCAAGCCGTTCAGCAACGCGCGCCGCAACCCTACGTGGATCAATTGCGCGAACGCTCGCGCATCTTCCGGTCCAAGCAACCGTTCTACTACCGCCGCTCCATTCCTTTGGCGCCGGGTTTGTAGCTTTGACGCGAGTTTTTTTACACTTTAAGGGCGATGTCGGAATACGGATTCATCGCCTTTGTGTGTTGATATATTCAATTGATTTAAGTGGCAATAAGCGGACATTGAATTCGCGAAAAGAAATTTAGAATCAAAGCGTTGTATGCGAAACAGATTCCGCATTCGCGGTATCTGTATTACATGCTCACACCCCTCGTGTTAACTCTTCAAGCAGCGCAGTTGTCCCTTGTCGCACTGGCTGCACCTCCTCCTCAAACCGAACTTAACTTCGAAGCCAGTGGATTGCACGGCGGCGGCGGAACTACGTGCGTTGCATGGGATCCGCATGCAATCGATCGTGTTATTGTTTCCGGTGACGTTAGCGGAATTCACATTTCTGAGAACGCCGGGACTAACTGGAAACCCGGCAATGGCGGCTTGAAGGGCCATGAACAAATGAGCATTGCCTCAGTTAAGTTCAGCCCAACTATGCCGAATGTAGTTTGGATGGCTTCCGGCAAACGCGGCGAAGGCGGCGGCGTTTTTGTTTCCTTAAACGGCGGCAGCCAATGGCACCTAGTCGGTGATCACATTGGATTCTCGGGCAAACGAAATACATCTACCATTGACCTTCCCGTCGATCTTGCAATTCCCCCTGGAACGGACCTTCCGCGTTCCGTTGGTCACTTGCTTTGCTTGGATGAAGACCGCAATTTGATCTACGCGGGCTCGTTTAATAATGGAATCTATGTGGGTCGTTACGATTTAATGAATCCATCGGGGCCGATCGTAACTTGGGCACCCGAGCCCATCGCTTTGATGCCGGATTCCATTGCCTGGGGATCGGAGCCAGGGATTTATCCATACCACATTCGAACGATGGCCATTTCTTATGATGGCCTCCAGTTGCTGGCCGGCACTCTGCGTCGAGGTTTGCATATGGTGGAGCTCAGTTTCGCCGGCGGGGGAACATTCCCCACGGTAATGCTTAGCGAACGGGTCGACCCCGATCCATCTGCAGGAGTCACGGGTCCAGGCGATCTTGACACCGTCGAGGAAATCGTACTTGCTGACGGACACGTTTACATTGCGGCCGGTAGCTCCGGAATTGCGAGCTGGGATGGAGTCCTGGGCAACGATCCTGACCTCCTTCTTAAGCGTGAAGTCGGCGACCCGTGGTGGTGCTCGATTGAAGCTCGAAGGAAAGGTGGAACCACCCAAATTTGGGCGGGCTGCACCCAACCGGTGGATTACAGCACAATGCCTTGGGCGGACGTTGATGATGGCGGCGATCCAATGTTTGACAATGTAGTTTTCACAACCAACTCGGGAATGACCTGGAAGTCGGCAGTCTTGGATGATTGCGCATCGTGGAAGCCGGAGGGATCTAGTAACGATTGGTGGCGCGCGGATTCACAAACCACATTGAGCGGGTTTAATATCCCGGCTTCCAATGCTCGTAATGCAATTAGCCGTTCATCGTTTCGAGCAACCGCGCTGGCGCACAATCCAGTGAACGATTACATGGTAGTCGCCGGTAATTCCTGCGTTTACCGCGCAATTGCCGCTGCCGGTGCGGCAAGCTCTTGGGAGTTGATAGTCAACGACCTTCAGCTCACAGTGGCAACCACCATTGGCGTGTCGCCCACTGGCGAAGTGTGGATGGGTGTTATGGATTGGGGCGGCGTTTCCAGTGCCAATGGCACTGATGACGTCTTGAGCTGGGATCGTATGGCTGCAAATTCCCGCGCGGTGCATGCATATGCTTTTGACCCTGACCATCCCGAATGACTTTTTCAAGCCCAGTTCGATCAAGAGGCAGACGACGACGGAGAGATCTTGTTTAACAACACAGCGGTGCCAACTAGCTGGTTAGACATTTCAACTGCTGCTCACGGTTATCCGGAGTCCTACAAATTAATCCCCGATGACATGGTTTCCGGCATGGGTGATTCGGGCTTTGAGTTACGGGCATCGCTTTCCGCTGCCCATGCCGGAAGTGGCGCAGCGGCCGGCGTATATGCTTTCAAAGAATCGACAGCTTCTTGGCAGCGCTTGTCCGATGAATCCCTGGCTATTCCAATGATGAATGCAGGTGCGCCGCCAATGCGCACGCGCTTAGCTTGGAATGATTCCGCCAATGTGACTTACCTATACCATCCTGCAACCGGTTTATGGGGTCACAATGGCTCAGTGTGGACTCAACTCTCAACCAAGACTTCTATGTGTGAAAACACAGGCTTCTTGGCAGTTGATCCGGATAACCCTTATAGCGTTTGGCTCGGATTGGAGGATGGCTTGTGGAACCTGACGATCAGTGATTCTGGAACTGGTCTGGTGGTAGCCGCTATTCATGAAATCGACCTTTATGCTACCGACGGCAGCCTGGTTCAAGCGGTCGGCCCCTTGGACTTTTACGCCGGTGGCGAACTGTACGTGGCAACACCTGCAAATGTCGCTGGAGGAAATACGACGCCTAGCCTTTTCCTGGTTCGTGATAGCGGTGCTTTGGTTTCAGAAGTGTCCGACATCAACTACCGACGGGCTGCCATTGCCCCTACATGCCTCAAAGTACTTCCAGATGTGATCGCCGGTTTCGATACCAAACGGCGAGTTATGGTTGGCATGCAAGGAAACGGATTCACCGTTGGTACGGAATAATAAGTAAGAGTTTTTTCGGGTGCCGATGGAAACGTCGGCGCCTATTCCTCGATCCGCCGTTGCAGTTGAGTCCAGCGCTTGCTTTCTTCGGCGTTGGATACTGCGCGGCGGAAAGCTTGCGGTTCGGTGACGACGGTGACGAGTTTTTTGCCGCGCGTGACTGCTGTGTAAAGCAAGTTGCGGCGTAGCATCATGTAGTGCGAACCCGCCAAGGCGATGACTACTGCTTGCGCTTCACTGCCTTGCGAACGGTGAACGGTTACGCAATAGGCCGGGATCAAATCCAGCATTTCTTCGCGACCGTAACTGTGAACGGTTCCATCGACTTCGAGGAATAGTTCATCATTTGAAATATGGGTCACCGTGCCGGTGTCGCCGTTGAACACTTTGCGTTCATAATCATTTCGTACGATCATTGCACGATCGCCGATGCGTAAGCCGCGCGACCATTCGGCGCCGTCGCCATCGGGGTTTAGGCGGCGAGCTAATCGTTCGTTGAGCGCATCCACGCCTAGCGGTCCGCGGTACATCGGCGATAAAACCAAGATGTCGGTGCGCGGATTCAGTCCGTACTTCTCCGGAATGCGCTCGCACACAATGCGCTCGACCAAGTCAGCGGCGGCGTCGGCGTTGTCGGGGAAGGTGGTGAAGAAGTCGCCGGTGGGGGAGGTCGACGTGGTCGGTGCTTCACCGTGCAAGATCGCGTGCGCGGCGTCGTCGATCCCAGATCCTTCGCCTTGACGGTGTACCAATTGCAAGCGCGTTTGCGCAACGTTGCGACAGCGCAATAAATCACGCAACACCGCGCCGGCCGAAACCGACGGCAGTTGATCGGCGTCGCCCACCAACAATACGCGGCAATTTTCAGGCACGGCGCGCATCAGCGCCGACGCGACGAACACATCCAACATCGACACTTCATCGACAATCAAATACTCAGCGTCGATCGGGTTTTCATCATCATGTTTCCAATCTGCCTGAATCGGATCCCACCCCAACAAACGATGCACCGTGCCGGCCTGGCGACCGGTTGCCTCATGCAGCCGCTTCGCCGCACGTCCGGTCGGCGACGCCAACTTGATCGGGCCAATTCCGGCGGCTTCCAAAATGTCGAGGATCAAGCGCAGCGTCGTCGTTTTGCCGGTGCCCGGACCGCCGGTCATTACACAAAACCCTTCGCGCAACGCCATCTCCACCGCTTGCAACTGACTAGCATCCGGCTGATGCTCGGCACGACGAATCGCCGCCATCACCTGATCAGGATTCGCCGCCGGTTCAACCTCACCCGAATTCAACTGCCGCACCGTCGCCGCGATCTGCGCTTCGGCTTGATCGGCAAGTGGATGCGCATACCAACGGCCGTCATGCTCGGTGCAAACCAAACTGCGTTTTTGAATTAGCTCCACCAAAGCCGCCGTCGCATTCTCTTCCGACAAACCCAACGTGGACAACTGCTGATCAATCCCTGCCTCCGGCAAACAAGTATGGCCATCGCGCATGCCCTGCTTCAGCAGATGCTGCACCACACCCTTACCGCGCACCACCGAATCGCGCGGAATGCTCAGCTGCTCGGCCATGCGTTCGGCAGTCTCAAAACCAATGCCGCGCAATTCACCAATCAACGCATAAGGATCGGCGCGTACCCGCTCAATCGCCGCCGCTTGCCAGCGTTCATAAAGCTTATTGGCTTGTGAACCATTCAAACCCAACCCGCGCAACTCGGCCATCACCCGGTGACGCGCGCGACCGATCTCAAACGCTTCCGCCAAAGTCGCGGCGCGTTTCGGCCCAATTCCGTCAACCTCCTGCAACTTCGCCGCGCCGATATCCATCGCATCCAACGCATCATCGCCGAAGTGCTCGACCAGCCGCCGCGCCATGTCCGGCCCAATGCCCGGAAACGAATCACTAGCCAAATACTTTTGCAGCCCATCCACCGTATTGGGCGTGGTCTGCTCGGACCAACTGGCCTGAAATTGCCGCCCAAATCGCGGATGCTTTTTCCACGCTCCATGCAGGCGCAAAAAGTCGCCTTCGTTGACATCGCCAAGGTCGCCGGCGACCGCAGTAGTGTCGGGCAACGGGTTGCCGCCGCCGCCAAATGGCTCGCCGAGGTCGTCGGGCGGGGCATCGCCGCTGTCGACTTCGAGCACAACCACACCAAAACCGCTATCTTCGGCGCGGAAGACAATAGACACCACTTGTCCGGCCAGCGTTTGATGCGTGTGACCGTCGCCGTCGCCACTATTGCCTGAAGACGAGCCGCCGGTCTGGACGATCCTGGAATTCTCCACTAGAATGTTGGGCCCTTCGGGGTCCGCCGCGCGGCAAGGAATCGCGCGGCCGCATCCATCATAAATCTGCCCACAGAAACAACCTTGATCAAGGTCCAAGTCCGTTCGAACGAGTCCCTCGACGCCGCCCTGCGCCGCTTCAAGCGCCAGTGCAACCAGGCCGGGATTTTTGTAATGATGAAGGAGAAGTCCTTCTTCACCAAGCCCACCTGGGCCCGCACCGAGGCCAAGGAAGAGCGTCAGCGCGTCGTCAAGCGCGCCGAGCGCATCCGCCGCAACTCGCGCTTCTAGAGATTCGTTTTTGGAGCTCCTCGCGAGTTCCCTAAAGCTGGCCCCCCAGACTGCGGTCTGGGGCCAGCTTTGTGCATTTCTGACAAGTAGTTTCAGCCTCTATGCCGCGTCGTAGCAAAAGGAAAAAGCGCCGAGGGCAGCGCGACCTGAGCCAGGACTTTCAGGAGTGGACCTTCGAGGTCGGCACCGACGAGCACGGCAAGCGGCTGGATAAGTTTTTGCACACGCGCATCAGTTGGCGATCGCGCCGCGGCATTCAGGATTTGGTCGCAGAAGAAGGCGCGGTGCAAGTCGTGCCGGGTAAGGATCCGCAGCAAGCAACCATCGGTCAGCTGCGCGACAGTTTGAAGTTACGCACCGGGCAATACGTTTTGGTGCGCCAACCGAACCCAAAGCCGCCGCCCGACGCGCCGATTGGACCGGATCCGTCGGACTTGGAAGTGGTGTACGAAGATCCGTGGCTGCTGGCGGTGAACAAGCCACCGCACATTTCGGTGCATCCGTCGCACGGCCACTTGACCGGTTCGCTGATCCACCTGATCCACGAACGCCACCGAGCAGTTTGGGGCGAGACCGAAGACATGCCGACTTTGTGCCATCGGCTTGACCGCGAAACCAGCGGCGTTTTGCTGACCGCAAAAACGCAATTTTCGCGCACTCAAGTCGGCATGCAATTCGAGGCGCGCTCGATCAAGAAGACCTACCAAGCCTTAGTCGTCGGTGACGTCGACAGCGAGAGCGGCACCATTGACGAACCCATCGGCCGCGCGCTGAATTCAACGGTGCGATTGCGCATGGGCGTGCGCACCGACGGCGAGGGCTCGCCGAGTTTGACCGAATGGAAGGTGCTGGATCGCGCACCGGGTTACACCTTGGTCGAACTGAAGCCGCACACCGGTCGCACCCACCAGTTGCGCGTGCATATGGAACACCTCGGCCACCCGATCGTCGGCGACAAGCTGTACATGGGCGGCGACGAGGTTTTTGTGCGCTCGGTCGAAAAGCAAATGACCGATTTGGATCGCGATTTCCTCGAGATGGATCGCCAGGCGTTGCACAACTGGAAGCTGGAAATCGACCACCCGGAAAGCGGCGAGGAGCTGCTGCTGGAGGCGCCGCTGTATCGCGACATCGGCGAATTTTTGGCAGGTGTGAAGCGCGGCGGCAGCGCGGGTTAAATGCCGTCGGCGGTTGGCTGAAGCGCGATGCGTAGCGTTGCTATACTGAACAGGTGGAGCGTATTTACACCGCGCAGGGGCCGCAGCGGGCCGAAAAACTGCTGATTGAGAACGTGGTTGCCGAGGCGCGCGCTGCCGTCGGCGATCCGACTTTGTTGCAGCGGCCGGTGCTGGTGGTGGTGCCGTCGTCGGAATTGCGGTTGGGCGTGGTTACGCGGCTGGCGGCTGCCGGCGCAACGCTTGGCGTCGAGGTGCAAACGCTGCATTCGGTGGCGCTGAATTTGCATCGCGCGGCGGGTCACACCATTGATGGCGGTGCGTTGCTGTCTGAAATTTTGGGGCGGCGGGCGGTTAAGCAGCAGCCTGGGTTGCGTCAGACCTTCGAGCCGCTGGTGGACGGGTTGGGCTTGGTCGCAGCCAGCGTTCGCGATTTACTAAGTGCCGATTTCCGGCCCATAGACGACGCGCGCCATTCCGCGCAAACGCAGGAGTTGCTGCGCGCCACCGCCGAAACTCAACAGCAAATGCAGCACCGCAGTTGCCGTCGTCCGGGTGATTGGCAGCAGTCGGCCGCACCTTTGGTCGAACCGCATCTTCACGCGCGCAGTGTTTGGATTTACGGATTCGCCGACGTTTCCGGTCAGGCGTGTCGCTTGGTGCAAGCGCTGTGGAATCACGGCGCGAAGTTGGTTGTCGACTTACCCCAAGACCCGGCATTCGGCGGTGAAGACCGCGGCGCTCGTTTTGCGCGCAATTTTGTTCAGCGCGTTTGCGGCGAGACCTTGGCGGATATTCCGGATAGCCAATCCAACGTTACTCGCGAATTCTTTCACACTTCGGGCCGCAGCGATGAAGTCCGCGAAGTTGCCCACCGCATCCGCAGGTTGATTGCCGACGGCACCCAACCGGAAAAAATCGGCGTCGTGGTGCGCCAATACGATGCCTACGCGGGCTTGATACGTCAGTGGTTTCCAGCGTTGGCTGTTCCCTTCCGTGCACCGACTCCGCCGCCCGGATTTTTCCCGGATCATCGCCGCATGCGCGCCGCGCTCGAGGTGTTGGAACTCGGACCGACCGCCAAGGTTGATCGCTGGTTAGATGCGCTGTCACGATCCGAGCAAGGACTGGGCTTAAAGTCGCGAGTGGAAGACTTCCGCATTGCGATGCGCACCTTGGGAGTCGCGCGGTTGGAACAGGCCGCGGCGTTGGACGCGCAAGAACTGACCGGCGACTCGGGCGTATTCCGATTGCCGGTGCGTACGCGGTCCGAAAGCGATCAGCCATTAGAAGAGGGCCAACCGCGCCGTTCGCAAACGCGTGCGCTGACCTTCACGCAGCTAATGGGTGATATTGATCTGGTTCAGCAAACCTTGCAGCGCATTGCCGATTGGCCGCGCCGCACGACTTTGGCTGAGCACGCCGATTATGCTCGATTGGTTTTGGAGCAAGTGTTTGGGTGGAGTTCGAGCGTCGGCAATTGGACCGACACTTCCACATCAACCGGAGTTGGCGATTGGCATGATTTATTGCGCACCATTGGCAGCCTCGCCGAGGACGACGACTTCAGCGCCGATGAATTCAAAGTTTTGCTTGTTAAGGCGAGCAAAGACTTTGGTGTTCCCAAACCGACCTTCACCGGAGGTGGAGTTGCGGTGCTGGATGTCACCCAAGCTCGCGGTTGCACCTTCGATGCGCTGTTCGTGCTTGGATTGAATCGCCACGTCATGCCGCGCGCCATCAGTGATGATGCGGTGTTGCCGGATAGTCAGCGCGCGTTGTTGCAGGCGTCAATTCCCGACTTGCCGCTGATTCAATCTTCGCATGATGAAGAGCGCTACTTGTTTGCTCAGCTCTGCTCCGCCGCACCCAAGCTCACGCTATCGTGGTTGCGCGCCGATGACGACGGCAAAGAAATCGCGCCGTCATCGTTTTTGCAACGCATTTGGCTTGCGAATCGCGCCGGTGAAAAAGAAAGTGATGCGCAAGCCATTCCGCGGTTGCGCAACGAGCTCTTTGCCGACGCCAGCCAGCCGCTGTGTGAATCCGAAGCGTCGCAGTTTCTGGCCCTCAACGGCGATCGTGCGGGTTGGAGTCAGTTGCAGCCGGTTGCGGCAAACGCGCGATTGCGGGTGCTGAATGAAATTGAACCCGACTTCGGCGATCGCCAGCAGCGCCACCTGAAGAACAAAATCGGGCCTTACTTAGGAGTCACCGGCGCCGCTACGGTTCCCGATCCGATGTTCGTCACCACCTTAGAGAGTGTGGCGGCCTGCCCGTGGCGCGCATTGCTGGAGCGACGATTGCGCATCGAACCCATTGACGACCCGATCCACGATTTACCGGGAACCGACGCGTTGATGATCGGCAATGTTGTGCACGATGCACTTGATCGCTTGGTTCAACAAGGTGCGGACGGAAAGTTGGACGGCAAAGTCGCTGTGCCGGTTGGCAGGCCAAATGCGTCGCAGGTGTCGGCGGCGTTGAAGGCATCGGCGACGAAAGTGGCATTGGCCGAAGAAATGCGATTGCAAGGAATGATTGACGCCTTGGCCTTCCAAGCCGAGCCATTCTTACAGCGCGCGGTTGATTTGGAATGGCCGGATGACGACGCGCAAATTGATGTGATCGGTTGTGAATGGCAAGGCAAGACGATGGTTGCCGGTGACGGCGAAGATTTTGAACTCCACTTTCGCGCCGACCGCGTCGACCAGGGTGAAGATGGATTGGTTTTTACCGATTACAAAACGTCGAAGCCGTTACGCGAGGTGGTGAGGGAGGATAAAAAGCGCGAACACCATCTTTCGCAGTTGAGTGAAGGCAAGCGCCTGCAAGTCACCGCTTACGCCAGTTCAAGTTTTGATGCACGCGGTCGCTATTTATTCCTAAACGTCGGCGAATCCAAAATGCATCGCATGGCTGAGTTTAGGGTGGACCATGAAGATGGTGACTTCATGCAAGCTTTCTCACAAACCAGTGGGATTTTGCATCGGGCGCTGGCACATGGAATGAATTTGCCGCGAATGAATCGTCCGGGCAAAGACGGCGGCATCAGCAACTCGGCGTGTGGGTATTGCAAGGTGGCCGACGCTTGCTTGCTGCGCGATTCCGGAAACCGTCGGCGACTGTCAGCGGCGATGGAATCAATTGCCGAGCAGCGCACTTTGCACGAAGACCAAATCAGTGATGCCGAGCGATTGATCAGCGACTTGTGGTATTTAGGCGTGCAAGCGCCGTGGGCGGAGGAGGTGGAGCAATGAGCGAAGCGGTGAAACCAGCAAGCGTGGGTGAAGCCATGCAGGACGCCGGCGCACGCCAGGCCGGACGCACTTTGTTCGGCAAGCCTCTGGTGTTGGAGGCCGGCGCCGGCACCGGCAAGACCGCGGTGTTGGTGGCGCGGGTGGTGCATTGGTGCATGGGCCCGGGTTGGCAAAAGTACGACGACGGTCAGCGTCGTTCGGAAGAGATTGCCGAGGCGGTCAGCGAAGGCGTGGTGGCGATTACTTTTACCGATGCCGCCGCAGTGGAAATGCAAGTGCGCGTTGCCCAGGCTTTGCGTGGCTTGTACGAAGGCGACACGCCGGTTTGGATGCCGCGTGACGAGTTTGAGCTTGGTGATACTCAGCTCAAAGAACGTGCGCGTGCATTGTTGTCCTCGGCTGATCGCCTGCGCGTGCAAACCATTCACAGTTTTTGCACGACCATATTGCGTCAGCATGCGCTACGCACCGGGTTGCATCCGCGTTTCGAAATCGACGCCGATGGCACCCTGGCCGAGTCGTTGGTTTTGGAGTACATCGGCACGCGTTTGCCGCAGCTCTATGGATCCAACCCCGACGCCGACGCGGTGCTGCTGGCAAGTGACGGTCACGGGGCCGGTGCACTTGCGCGAGTGTTATTGGGTTTGGTGCGCGAGGCGATTACGGCCGACGACCTGCCGCAAGATGCATTCTCCAGCGAAATCCTGAACGCATTGTGCGCGAGTTTGATGGACAAGCTGGAGCCGGTCAATCAAATCTTTTACGACGCCCTTGCCGGCACGGAAGGCGGACGCATCGACGTGATGCGTCGCATTGCTGAAAAGTGCGAACGATTGGTTTTTCAATTGAAGCGCGTCGAATCGGCGCAACAACTGCAAGAGTTGTTTGAAGATGAAAAGCCGGGCACAGGATTGACCGAAGCGAAATTGGCAGATTGGGTGAAGGGTGAATTTAAGCCGTCGGAGCTAAAGTTCATCTCCGATGCGCAAAAAGCCCAGCTGCAAGAATCCTTTACCGAGTTGCGCGTCTGGGGCAAATGGTTGTCCGACCTCAACCCGGTGCCGCTGACCGCTGGCCTGCGCCTGCTGAAGAAATTGCTCGGCGAGGTTAAAGCGCAAATGCGCGCCGCCGGCGTTCAAACCTATTCCGACCTACTTGCCGACGCCCATCAGTTGCTGGTTCACGACGCCGCGCTATGTCAGCGATTGGCGGCTGGCATGGACCAGTTAATGGTCGACGAATTCCAAGACACCGATGCGTTGCAATGTGATTTGCTGCACAATTTGGTGCTCGAACCCAAAGCCGCCGGCATGCCGTCGCCCGATTTGTTTTTGGTCGGCGATCCCAAGCAATCAATTTATGGCTGGCGCAATGCCGACTTGCGTTCTTATCACGACTTTGTGCAGCAGATACTCGGTGGCGGCGGTGAGCAATTCGACTTGACGGTTAACTTTCGTTCGGTGCCGCCGATCCTCGACGAAGTGGAACGCTGCGTATCTCCAGTCATGGAAGAGGTTCCCGGGGTGCAGCCACGTTTCCAGAAACTTCACCCGGCGCCGAACCACAAGAATTACGACGCGCAAATAGTCAATAACGGAGAAGCGGTAGTCGAGCATTGGGTGTCGTGGCAGCACGAACATCAAGCGGGCGAGGAAACCAGCCACGAAGCAGCGCGCCAATTAGAAGCCGCAGCGTTGGCGCAAGATTTGAAGCAGCGTCACGACGCCGGCACGATGAAGTGGAGTGACGCTGCTGTGCTGTTGCGTTCGTCGGCGGCGATGGAGACCTATTTGAGTTGCATGCGCGACGCGGGCATTCCGTTCCGGGTCGAGCGCGATCGCAACTATTACCGCCGTCGCGAAATCATCGACGCCGCGGCGATGGTGCGCAGCATCGTCGACCCCAACGACCAGTTGGCGTTGATCACATTCTTGCGTTCCCCGGTAATCGGCGTGCCCGATGCCGCTTGGTTGCCGCTGTGGAAAGCTGAATTCCCGGGGCTGATGGCTAACCTGCAGGGGCCGTATCAACAGGACTTGTTGGCTTCGCTCAATCAAGCCATTCAATCCGCGACCACCGAGGTTGAACGCCTGAACGTGCCCGGCATGCCGCGCATCGAAGGTTGGCAGCAATTGCTTCACGATTCGGTTGTCGCACTTGCCGAGCTGCGCCAACAATTCCACGTCGCTCCGGCCGATGAATTTATTCACCATTTACGCCGACGCTTCCCGCTGGAATCCACCGAGGCGTGCCGTCATCTTGGCGCCCACCGCTTGGCAAACTTAGAACGGTTTTTCCGTCGTCTCACCGAGGCTATGCAAGACGCCGACGGCGGTCCGCAATCCGTGCTGCGGTCGTTGCGCCGCGCGGTCAGTGAAGGCTTGGAAGAATCCGAAGCCGCGCCGGGCGATCAAAGCATGGATGCGGTTCGCGTGATGACCGTGCATAAATCGAAGGGCTTGACCTTCCCGCACGTGTACTTGGTCAACCTACACGCCGGTCCACCGGCACCTCAGAAACGCCAATTGGATATTGGTTGGTTCAACGGCCGTCGCGAATTCCAACTCTTCGGCATGTCCACGCCAGGTTGGGCTGGGGTGCACCTGCACCGTGCACAATTAGAAGCCGCCGAAAAAGTCCGCTTGATGTACGTGGCAATGACGCGGCCGCAATTCCGTTTGGTGCTGGCGGGCAAGCGCACACCGGCCACCGCGCTGAAGAGTTGGCGTCTGTCGAAAAATGTAGAAGAATTGTTGAAGCACCGGCCCGGGCAGCCGGAATTGCTCGAACCGTATCAGAAGAAGGTCGGCAAGGAGTTTGATTTACGAGATGGTTACGGAGTTCGCTGGTTTTTCCCGCATCCGCAGGTTCCAGAGTCTGCGGATGCGCCCGCATCCGGCGTCGATTTAGGCGAGCGCAACCTTGCGCAAATGGTTGCCGACTTGCAGCAGTTACAAGCCGAACGCGAACAGGCGCGGCGCCGACAAAATCAAGCGCTGACTTCGACGGCAAGTGGGGCGGTTTCTCATGAGGTGTTGCGCGAGGTGCTGCATGGAGGAGAAGGCGTAGACGTCGGCGTTGGCGATTGGTTGGCGGCGCCGGATGGCTTCGAGCGTTATGCGCGCGAGGTCGGCACCACGGTGCACCGCGTTTTGGAGCAGATCGATTTAGAACTCAGTGCCGAAACGGCGTTGGAATTGGAATTGGGTCGCTTAGAGCAGACCGCAAATGGTTTGGTTCCGCCCAACCAAGTTGCTGAGGTTGCGGGTCAAGCCCGCCAGGTGCTCGAGCAAATGGATAACAACGGGTTGCTTCACGAGTTGTTTGAGCGCAGGCAACAGATTCTTGGCCGCGAGATCCCGGTGTTATTGCCGGCTCACGAGCACGGCAGCACCATCGTTGGAACGCTGGATCTGCTCTATCGCGACCCGGCCGACAATAATTTGGTCGTAGCAGACTTTAAATCCGACCATGTTCGTGACGTAAAGGACGCAGCGCAGTTGGTGCAGGCCTACCAAGCTCAAGGCCGGATTTACTGCCAAGCCGTTGAATTGATGTTCCCCGATGAGGAGCCGCCGCGATTTGAGTTGTGGTTCCTGCGGGCCGGCCAGATCTGCGCCGTGCCTATGAACTAATCGCGAGCTCTGTCGAACTCTCTTCCGGAATTCCTAATTCCGTCAGGGTGTTGCGCAACCAAGCGAGTGATTTTTCAATCATCGGTCCGCCTTGGCCTTCGCATTCCATGCTGAGCACGTCGTCAAAACCGTTTGCGTGTAGCTTGGACAAGCACTGCTTGATGTTGTCGGCGTTGACGCCGTCGCCGATCGCGCAATGACTGATCGCAATGCCGGTATCTTTACCGCGCATCGCTTCCGCCATGCTCGCGCTGACGTCTTTGACGTGCACGTGCTCAATCTTGCCGAGGAATCGATCGCAGAATGCCACCGGATCCTGACCGGCGATAAACGTGTTGCCGGTGTCGAAGTTTAATCGCAAGTTTGGCGAGTCGACGAAGTCGAGCATTTGCGCCAATCGATCGGGATTGGTTGTGAAATAACCATGTACCTCAAAAGTAATGACGATGTCATGCGCTTCGGCAACCTCAACGATTTGTTGATAGGACCGCTTCATATGCGCCATCGCCTCGTCGTCGGTTAATCCTTCAGGCTTGGTCAAGCCATCGGTAGTCGCCACGCGTTTGCATCCGGCCAGCTTCGCCCAAGGAATGGTCTTTAGCACATAAGGCAAGCCGCGCGATGGACCGCACTTACCACTCATTGGATAAGCGGCGTCGACCTGACTGAATTGCACGCCATACTCTGCCATCTTTTGGCGCAACATGACCGGATCTTCGTACAACGCCACGTGCGGGAAGTGCCCCAACCCGTGGATCCACGACACTCCGTCGATCACGCCCGGCTCGATGAAGTGCACATCGTTTTGTTGCGCCCACGCCAGTGCTTTTTCAAAGCTGAATGCGGACGAATTAAATGCGTCGGTGTGAAAGCCAATTTTCATGGTTTGAGTCCTGATGCCCAGGCGGTTGCGCGTCGGTACAACTGCTGTACACCTTCCGCTTGATAAGCGGCAACATCGTGGCCGAGCGTGCAAAGAAAAACGCGGCCGTTGTCCGGCGTGCGGATCAAAGCCATTGGGTATGTTTGCGAATCCACCGGCGAAAGAGCAGTGGCGAGTACTTCCACCGGCGTTTCGCCGATTAAGCAGGTGTAAAGCTCATCGGTGGTGGTGAACGGCGCCATGCCGGCAGTAACGACGTGATTGGCGGCGGTGGCTTTGACTTCAAATGCGCCGTAAGGGTCGTGGTGGCGACGGCCGGCGGGTGTTGGAAAGCCCATCCAAACGCGCCCAACTAAGTCTTCATAGTCATCGCGGAATTCTTCGAACGCGCCGCAAGCAAAGTGCAGCAGCACCAGTCCTCCGCCATTGCGAACGTACTGATTGATGTGATCAAAAGCCGCGCGTCCGGGAACTGCCGGGTCATCGTTTTTGAAGTGGATGATCAGCGCCGAATAAGCCGACAAATCGGTGGTTGCGATTTGAGTGAGATCATCCAAAACATCAACATTCAAGCGCAGGTCTTCTTCCAGAAATGCTTTGACCACAGGTGTGGTTTCACGCCAATTGTGATGCTGATCTTCGCCGGTCAAGATTAACACCTGCGCGGTCGGAGAAGCGCAGCCAACTAGGCAAAGCAGAGAAAGGAGCGCGGTGAATCGAAGGCTTTGCATGGTTGGACCTACAGCATTTTGGTGATTCCCGGAAGCGGGAGTGGATAGTTGCCGGTGTCGTCGAGCGTGGTCGGTGGTGGCGTTTCAAAGCTGGCGTCGTCAGGCGCCGGCCCGAATTGCAGATCGGAGTTTGCAACCTGATCCCAGCGCAATGGTTTGCCGGTGTAACAAGCAAGTTGGCCAAGAACCGTCAGCATCGTGCTGTTGGCCATGTGATAACCGCTGTTGATTGGCTCGTTGTTGCGCACGGCGTCGATTAACGCGGTTTGCTCGGCTTGATAGGGGTCGTTGTGTTCGCCGCGGAACTTCCACGGTTGCGGCCCCTCGATGATTCCGCGATTGAGATAACACGTGCCTTTGGTCCCCATAATCACGTCGCCGCTGTTGTTGTAGCAGCCGACTTCAGTTCGGCACATCGCATAAAGCCGCGGCCCGCTGGCGTATTCATAAACCGCGGTGTGGTGGTCGAACATGTCGCCATAAACCTCACCGAACGACGACGCCCGTCCGCCCAAACCGAAACACCACTCCGGCATCTCCTCGCCCAGAATCCACGACATGCGGTCGGCGTTATGAACCAATGACTGCGTCACGTCGTCGCCGGATAACCAGCGGAAGTGGTACCAATTGCGGAATTGATACTCGGTTTCGGTCATATCCGACATGCGTTGTTCCAAGCGATACGGCCCGCGCAAAAACATCGACTGCATGGCAACCACATCGCCGATGGCGCCGTCATGAATGCGTTGGACCGCTTCGCGATAACTAGTTTGGAAGCGGCTTTGCAAACCGGAAACGATGCTCAAGCCCTTCTCCTTCGCCAAATCGCAGGCGGCTTGCATACGGCGCACACCAACCGGATCAATGCCGTGCGGTTTCTCTACAAAAACATGCTTGCCGGAACGAATCGCCGCTTCGGCGTACATCGGGTGAAACTTCGACGCACATGCGATCAGCACGACGTCGACCAAATCGATCACCTTTTGGTAGCCGTTGAAATCTGTGAAGCAATTCTCGTCGGCGACCTCAACCTGTTCCGGCCGCTCACGACGCAAGACCTCGCGCGCGCTTTGCACGCGATCTTCGAATACGTCGTACATAGCAACCAGCTTCACCGCCGGACTTGCGGCCATGCTTTGAGCCGCGGCACCCGAGCAGCGCCCACCGCAACCAATCATTCCAATGCGGATGGTTTCCGAGCCGCCGGCGTATGCACTCGCCGCGAGGGGTAGAGAGCCCACCGCACTTGCCGCAGCCACTCCTTTTATCAGAAATTCACGTCGACTGTTTTTGTTGCTCATGTTGCTACCGATTCTGATGCTGAAGTGAGAATAGAAAGCAATCCGTCGACCACGGTTTGCTGCTCCATGGAATCGCATATGTGCGGCTCAAACGCGGCGCGAATCTTCACGCCTTCCATCGCCGCCAACATCAAATTGACGCGCCGCAGCGGATCATCGACCTCAATCTGCCCGGCCGCCTCGGCCGCAATCACCAAGCCGACGTACATCTCGCGCACGGTGTCATAAAACTGCGCCCACCCTTTTTGCGTTTCGTCGTCGACTTGCAGCAGCTTGAAAATCTCGGTGGTGAAGACGCGATTGCCGCGATCCATCACACAAGTCCGAACCGAAGACTCAAGCACGCGCACCAACCGTTCCAGCGGATCGGAAAGCGTCGCGATCTCGGTGTGCACGCCGCGTTGGTAAGTGCGGTAATAGTGCGCGCAGGCGGCGTGAATGATTTCCTGCTTGGAGCGGTAATGGGAGTAGAAGCTGCCCTTGGTCACGTCGGCGCGGGCGGCGATGTCGTCGATGGTGACCGCCTCAAAACCGCGTTCGCAGAACAGCTCGAAGGCGCTCTCGGCGAGGCGGGCAGGCATCAGAGGGGCGGCGCGCGGCATATCTTTAGCATACCGACCAGTATTGAAAACGGGGAAATAATTCAAAAATTGCCCATAATTGGCAAAAAATACCCTTGCCGAAACAGACCTACCGGTTCGCGTCCGCGTCTGTGTTCCGCCCCTTTGGGACCTCGCGGAGGATGCTACCCTTGAGTTCCGCGCCAACCATCTGGCGCCACACCGGAATGCATCCCCTAAATCGCTTTTTGGCTACCGTTGCCGCAGCAACGGCCTTTTGCTTACCTCATTCCAAACCGATTACCGCCCAAGACGCGCTATCGGTCAGCGCGCGCGAATGGGAGCCGGTGCTTGAACTGCAACTGAAGTTCAACCTCATCGAAGGTCTGGAGGCGCGCAACAAGGCCGGCAGTTATGTGATGAAGGAAGGCAAGCTGGTCCCGGCTGGGGCCGACGCCGACTTGAAGGGCATCCGCCGCTTCGGCCGCAAATGGACTCACGAGTATTTGCGTACTTTCGGCACTCAACGTGTTTCGCAGGAGATGTACGTTTGCGTTTTGAGTGGCCATCCCGACGGCTGGGGCAAGGAGAAGAGTGAGGGTGATGCCATGCGCGTGCAGAACTTATGCGCCGCGTTGCTCGAGCGCGATTCTTTTGGACTCTATTCGCCGCAGCCGGGCAAAAAATTTAAGTGGTCGAAAATCGCCGGTCAGCGCGCGGTGGAATTTAACTTTGAAGGTCCTTGGCTGCATTCCAAGGGATCCAATGACGAAGTCCAATTTTTCTCCCACGGCTGGGCGCTGGACTTCCCCGGCGACGATTTGCTCGTGCTGTTCTACGGACCCGACTCCAAAGAAGTTCCTTATGAAAAGTCGCTCAAAGCCATTCGCAAAATGGTCGGCAAAATCAAGCCGATGTCCGAGCGCGACTTGGAAAAGCACATGGAAGCGCAGCTGGACATGGCGCGCGGCAAAATGAAAAAGCGCAAGTGGAGCACGCCGTTCCGCACCGTCGGCATGCACACTTGGAAAGCGACTGAGGATTACCCCAAAGACGTTGTCGAAGCCATGGATCAAGGTTTAGCGTGGCTGCTCAAAAATCAAGTCGATGGAATTTGGTCGCTGGGGAAAAGCATAGCCCCGCATGAGATCGGCGTGGCATCGCTGGCCGGTCGCGCGATGATGGGGGTGAACGCAATTTCGCCGAATCCGAACGTCGAGCCGGCGCTGCAAAAAACCGCTGAGTGGGTAATGAAGCAGCAGCAAAAGGACGGCATGTTCGGCCAGCCCATAGGCAACTCGGCGGTTTATAACCACGCCATCGCCACCGCATTCCTGTTGGATTGGTACACCGCGCAAGGCATGCCCGAGGGCGAGCTGCGCGCCAACTTACAGAAGGCGTTGGACTTCATCGAATCCACCCAAGACGACGGTGGCAGTTGGAATTACGACCTCAAGCAATCGGATAACCGCAAGGTGGATCCATCGACGACTTACTGGAACATCCTCGCGTTGATCCGCGGCATGGAGTGCGGACTGAAAGTCAATGAAGACCTCATTGTCGAAGCGCGCGATGCGTTATTGAGTATGGCCGGCGCTAACGGAAAAGTCGGCTACTTCGAACCCGGCGGCGACGTCGCCCGGACGGCGTCGGCTGGTAAAAAGTTTCCGTGGCCCAAGTCGGAATCACTGACCGGCGTTGGCCTTTATTGCACTTTGTTGGTCGACACTTTGATGTTGACCGCAAGCGAACCCAGCGCCTTTCAATGGAATGCGACGCGTCGTTGTTTGGGCTCGCCGCCGGGCATGGATCCCGAGGCGCTGGATCTTTATTACTGGCAAGTCGCGTCGTGCGGCATGACTTTGATGGGCGGTGCTGAAGCCAGAGAATGGCGCGAATCCTTAAACGACGCGTTGCTGGAATGGCGCATCGACGATCACAAGGATCCAAACTTTGGTGCATGGACCAAAGAAACCGCTTGGGGTGAAGAAGGCGGCTACGCTCTCACCACTTCGCTTGCAATCCTAAGCTTGCTGAATGCCAACGCATCCACCTCGGCGACCAGGTGGCCGGATGTAAACCAATCCGATGAGTGATAAGTGTTCGAAGGTGGACTAGCAATGAGCGACAAGATGAACCGACGAAATTTTTGTGGCTCGGCAATGGCAGCCGGTTTAGCCGCAGCATCCGCAGCGAAGGATGGAATGGCCGCTCAACCATTTGCAGGCGAGCGAGTCGACCGCGTGGAGAGTCCGAGCAAACTTTTCACTCCGTTAAAGCTACGCGGTGTCACCTTGCGCAACCGCATTGCGATGTCGCCTATGTGTCAGTACTCATGCGAAGACGGTTTCGCCACCGATTGGCATCTGGCTCATTACGGTGCGCGCGCGGTCGGCGGTGCCGGACTTCTGATCGCCGAAGCAACCGGGGTTGAAGCGCGCGGCCGAATCACTCCGAACTGCTTGGGCGTGTGGAAGGACGAGCACATTCCAGCGCTGCGGCGCATGACCGACTTCGTACGCGCGCATGGCGCCGAACCGGGGATTCAATTGGCGCATGCAGGCGTCAAAGCTTCGCGGTACCGTCCGTTTCATCGCACACCGAATGCTTTTGTACCGCTCGGCAAAGGCGGATGGCAACCCGTCGGCCCGACGGCGACCCGTTATGGTCGCGATGGACTGTCGCCAAAGAAATTGTCGGTAGCAGAAATCGCGACGATCACCGAGTCCTTCGCCGCAGCAGCAAAGCGTTCCATCGACGCAGGATTCAGCGTGATCGAATTGCATTTTGCTCACGGTTATTTGGGCCACAGTTTCTTGTCGCCGCTGATGAACGATCGCGATGATAAGTTTGGCGGAAGCTTCGAAAACCGTACTCGCTTCCTGTTGGAGACGGTGCGAGCCGTGCGCAAAGCAATGCCCGAAGATGCGCCGCTGCTTGTGCGCTTGTCATGCACCGATTGGGTCGACGGCGGCTGGTCCATCGATGACTCGGTTCGCGTTTGCAAATCGCTCAAACAAGAAGGTGTCGATCTAATCGATTGCTCCACCGGCGGCGCCACTCGAAACGCACGCATCCCGGTCGGCCCTGGATACCAAGTTCATTTCGCCGAGCAAATTCGCCGCGAAGCCGACATCGCAACCGGCTGCGTAGGGCTCATCACCAAACCCGAGCAAGCCGAAACCATCCTCACCGAAGGCCGCGCCGACCTCATCCTGCTCGGCCGCCAACTGCTACGCGAACCACACTGGCCGCACCGTGCGTGGGTGGAACTAAACGCCGACACCGCGCCGCCGATCGCCCGCGAGTACGCTTGGGCTTTATCGGAAACGCGTCGTCGTTGAACGGCTTAAGGCAGAATTTCGATCGGTGCTGAAACGGAAGCGTAACGCCAAAGTTCAGCATTAGGTTTGCACGCCGCCGCCAAGTAGAAAGTTTGACCGATCAAACTGTTGGCGGCGTTGGCGGGAACGGAGAACACCACTGAAGCTTGACCGTTGACGTCGAGCGTTCCAATTGGCGTGCCAAAAACCGGCGGGTACATGCCCAGGTAGGTTTGCGCCAGCCATTGATCGAAGGAAAGCGGAACCCACAAGCCATTGGGGAAGCGCATCGGGCCGCGGCCGCTTGCAGACAACAATACGCTGTATTGATCACCGGCGGCATCATCGGGGAAGTCGAGGTGGTAGGTCGTGCTTGTGCCAGCGCCAGCAGAAAAACCAATGGAGTCATAGGTCAAGAAGGTTGAGAAATCCCAAAGTTGAATGCTGCCGACCACGGAGCCGGCATTTTCCATGCCGATTGCGCTAACCAAAATTTCCCTACGGCCGTCGCCGGTCAGGTCGCCGATCAGCGAAACCGAATGACCCATTTGATCCCAGTTATGACTGCCGGTAATTGTGTGTATTAATCCGCCGTCTGCACTGGAATAGATCTCAACTTCACCGTAATCCAAACTCGCTGAGGCGGCGAGTTTCCCGACCATGAAGTCATCGATTAAATCGCCGTCGTGATCGCCGGCATTGTCGACGTCGAAGCCGAGCTGTTCACCGGATCGAATTCCATCGATTTGCAAAATCACAGTGCCGTCGGCGCCGGAAACTAAATAAGCACTTCCGGCATAACTGACGCCACCAGGCGCTTGATAGGGAGCGCCGGCGATCACATCCGTCACGCCATCGCCGTTGACATCGCCTAACCTGGCCAACGCCTTACCAACGCCACTCATCGGCTGGCTCCAAATCAACGCGCCATCCACGGCCGAATAGGCAGAGAGCACATTGATTCCTGCTGAAGCAATCAACACATCGTCTTTGCCGTCGCCATTCAAGTCGCCGGCGTTGCAAGCTCCAAGCCCGAATGCTTCGCCGTTGGTGGCGCCGGTTAGGGTTAAATAATTTGATCCACTGGCGCCGTCTTTTATGAACACCTGTCCAGTTGCCGGCGTCGTGCCGGGTTCCGAAATGATGAACTCGTCCACGCCATCGCCATTCAAGTCATTAAGCGAATCCAGCGCAGAACCCAGAAACGCGCTCGCGGTCGTTCCAGGAAAATCAAAAAGCTCGCTGCCATCCGAGCCGCGAAAAACTTTTACCCTACCCGACCAATGGATGCCTCCTGTATTGGCAACTCGCGAGGCTACCGCCAACTCATGAAGACCATCGCCATCCAAGTCGCCCAAGCCTGAAAGCACGCCTCCGAATTGACCGCTGGCGATCGGCCCATCATGTCGGCGGATTTCCGTGTGGGTTGCCCCGGAGAACACAATGGCCGAACCTACCCAGGTATAAAGACCAGATGCACCTGCAACGTAGTCAGGAATTCCATCACCATTTACATCGCCGATTCCATCGGTGTCAAAACCGATAAAACTATTCGTAGCTTCGCCGAATTGCTGATGAATTAAATCCCATTGACCGCCGGCCTGTTGAGGCGTAGCGGCACCGGCGGGGAGGGCGGCGACTAGAGAAAGTAGGAGGGTGGGGAGCGGGGCGCTTTGCACAGAGATCAATCTTACTCTTAATCCGTGCACCCCCCGTTTTAATGATCCGCGTGTCCTTCGCGTTCGGCGCGGCTTTCCAGTTTTAGGTTTTCTTCTCCGGTAATGTGGCGGAGTAACTGGCCGGCCAATTCGTGATTGGGGTCGATTTCCAAAGCTTCCATGACCAACTTTTCAGCACCTTCCGGATCCAACATTTCGGTCAATGCTGATGCATAAGCCCAGAGCAGCGAAGGAGTTCGCCAGCCTAAATCATCTACCAACTTCGGCGTGAACGCCATGTTCCATTCCACCTCGCGATTTTCAACCAGTGCCCAAGCAAAGATCTCGCAAGTGCGTTGCAGTAGCAAAGATTCCGGATGCAGACGTGCAAGTTCAAGCAGTCCTTGGAAGGTGGCAAAATCGAAATCGACCTTCTTTTCGTCGTCGACTAATTGGTTGTCGGGCAGGTCGTAAATTTGCGCGTTGGCGTGTGTTGCCATTGCCCAAGCCAAGTCGCCTTCGCTGCCCAAGCCGCCGAGCACTCGACCGGCGCGTTGGAATGGAATCATTTCTTCTTTGCCAAAGAACGCGGTGCTTGCCAACGCCAAGTGAATGTTTGGCAGCGGACCGGCGAGCAGATTGCTGAAGTGTTCCGACTCATCGGCGCGCGGAGTGAATTCCAGCACACCTAAGTCCACGTTCGGCTGAAGCGGATAACCCAAATCATTCATCGCGGTGAGCACCGCTTCGATTCCATCCGGTGCAATCCAATTACTGTTCGCACCGCGGTCATCGCCTTTTTGCGCAGTCAAAATCAAACCCGGCGTTCGCAAACCGTGAGGCATGACCCAATAACGCGTTTCACTGCCGACCGCATCGGACATTGCGTCGCCGATAGCGGAAACCAAACCCGGCATCGCCCGTGTGGGATCAATTGCCACCGCCAGCATGCCGCCGTCATTCAACTTACGCGCCGCATGACGAATTGCAGCCTTACGCATGCTGCGAACACGACGCTGTTCCCACGTTGCGTTCTCGCGCAGGAAGACATAATCAAACTTGCCGTCGGCTTCGGCGGCGGTAGCGGTTACACCATTGATGTCCAGGTTGTACCAAGTGGGTTGGTAGCCCCAGGCAACGTCAAAAAGCTCAGGCGGGTCCACCGCCCAATGCACTGCGTCGGCACCGGTTTCTTTCAATGCCAACATGCTCGGTCCATGCGGCGTGCCGACCACCAACGCGCGATCGGCTTTGCCTTTGAGCACCAACGGCAACAAAATTTCGGCGGACCATAAACGATCGGTTTGCAACGGCGGCGTCAACATGTTGCGACCGTCGGCCAAAAAGTATGCACCGAACTTCGACAACGCGCCGCCGCGGTCGAGCACGCGAGCGATCGATCCATGGCCAACGCGTTGACCGAGTTCATCGTTGTTGTTTTTGGCAATCTGATAAGTAAACCAATCGCGGAACGGGTTGCCGGTAACCGGATGGGTGGGCACGCCGCCTTGGGTGAATGGCAACACGATGGCCAGTGCCAATGCCGGAATGCCCAGCTTGATTGGACCCGACGCCGAGCAAGCAAGCGCAGTGACCAAGGCGAGGCCGAATGCAGTCAGCAGTCCGCCTTCGCCGGCGAAGCGATGATCGATGCCACCGATGAGTAAATAGCCGATTCCGAAGCCAAGTAAAGCCAAGCCGGCGGCTAACGACGTCGGCATTCCGGTTTTGCGTGGGCCAAACGAGGTGCGCAACGCGGCGGACCAAGCGATCATCGGCAGTGCGCAAATGACAACGGTGAACATCGGCACCCAAACCCAATGCGCTTCGGTCAGCGGTTTGTTGAGCCCGACCAAGTTGACCAACGGTGCCCAACCGCGCAAGCCGTCGAAGATTTTCGATTCCGATAGGCGGCCGGCGGTTGTGGTGGCGGTGCCGAGGGCGACGGCAATGACACCGCTAAGGATGGTTGCGCCCGGCCAGCGCGCAGTTTTGTTTTCGCCGATGGACGAGCCGAGCAGCCACCATCCAAGCACGAACAAAGCAAGCAACGCAACTGTGCGCCGCGTGTCTTGCAGCACCGAACCGTCGTCGAACAAAGTTAGGTAAGGGTGCAGCGCCAGCATCATTGCTGCACCAGTTAGCGCGATCATGACCACGGCGCTTTGCTGCAACGGCGAGGGGGATTCTTTGTGATCGCCGTCTTGAGCTATGCCTTCCTCGGCGGGCTTTTCGCTGGCGGATGCATCCGCTGGCACAGCGGCCTCCAACAAATTGACCGGCGGTGGCAGCAAAATGCCGACCAGCATCAAGAAGAACAACCACGGGCCGGTGCCGAAATTGACCAGCATTAAGCCGAAACAGAAGCCAACCAACAATGCGCCCCGTCCGCCAGTGGAAGTTGGACTGAGGACTTGGCCGAAACGCCGGGCGACGATGGTCAGCGGCAAGGTCATACCGAGCAGCAGCGGGATGGCGACCATGCGCGGCATGGATGGCAGGATCCAAGCTGCAACGCCGACTGCCGAGGCCGACATCAGGTGCAAATGCCCGCACGGGCCTGGCCGCAGCAATCCGATGCCTAGCGCCAGAGTTACCAGCCCTCCGACTTGTGCATAGTGCACGTCCGCGCCGCCTAAGGCCATTGCACCGCTATCAACCAGCGCCGCCAAAACCGTGGTCAGCGCAAAAACGTAGCCGGAAAATCGCAGGGAGCGGGTGATCAACGGGATTGCAGGGTTAGGAGTACGTTCTCGGACAGAACCGGGAAGACGCGGCGGAGGGACAAAAGGTTCCACCCGGCGGCATCGGCTTCGGCGCGGATGGCGTCGGCAGGAATGAACTCGCGCACCACCCGAGCCGGCAGCCCAACGCGATGGCGCATGCGACGCAGGCGGTTTTTGTAGTCCCAACCAGGGTAGTACGCAATCACCGCGCCCGCCGCGATTTGGCGCAGACTCTTCAGCGCGGCGACGCGTTCGGTGGCGTCGAAATGTTGCATCAAGCGCAAGCTCAGCAGCACGGTGTCCGTCGGCAATTCCAGCGGCGATCGATGCAAGTCGCCCACCACCTCCATGCCGACGCCATGTTTGCTGCGCAGCACGCTCAACATTTGACCGCTGAGATCCAAACTCACCACCTGACTGCCGGCGGTGCGCAAACGATCGGTGTAACGACCGGTTCCAGCCGGCACATCCACCACCCACGACGGCATCCGACCACCGGCAGCGCGCGTCAGTTCTTGCTGCACCGCGCGCCAAATGCGCTGATTGTTCATGCGCCGGATCGGCCCGCGATAACGCCGGTCATAACTGGTCGCGACTTCGGCAGCGTGATACTGCTCCGTCCAGTCGTCGGCCGGGCCCGGCGTGGTCCGGTCGGGGGGTGGGTTGGACACCCGAATACGGTACCGGCCGGGCTTCGGCCGGAGAAAGCAAACTGTTATGCGCTACGGCAAATCAAACCAAATCAGCTCGGCTCCGGACTCGCCGGCTTGCAGTTCGTGGGTTTGATTCTTCCAAATGCCGACGCCATCGCCGGCGCCGAGATCGACTTGATTTTCGGCATCGGGCGCAATTCCATTGGTGCCGCCAAGCGCTTGACCATCGATGCTTACCGAACCTTTCACCACCTGTACCCAAGCCGCACGACCTTCTTCGATTGACAGCGGCGCACTTTGCCCAGGCTTCAGACGAACGGCGCGCATGAAGGCATGCTGATGAATGGTTAACGAACCCTCGCGCCCATCCGGCGAGGCAATCAACTGCCATTGCCCAGGGTTTGCCGCCACTTCAAACGATTTCTGTTCATAGCCCGGTTGCAAACCATTGGTATGCGGCTGAATCCAAATCTGCAGCAAATGCAGCGGTTCCGTCGCCGAAGCATTGGCTTCGCTATGCACAATCAACGAACCTGCGCTCATGCGTTGCACCTCGCCGGCGCCGATGATCGAACGGTTCCCGGCGCTATCGGTATGTTCGATCGCGCCGGAAATCACGTACGTCAAAATCTCCATGTTGCGGTGGGGGTGCTCGGGAAAACCGGTGCCCCCGGCAATCTCATCCTCATTGATCACCCGCAAGCTGCGAAAGCCCATGTGCTGCGGGTCGTAGTAGCCGCCGAAGCTGAAGCTGTGCCAAGTCTTCAACCAGCCGTGATCGAAGTAGCCGCGGTCGCTTGCTTTGCGCAGTTGCATGAAGTCCTGCGCAGCGGCCGGTTTCACGACCTGACCTCCTGGGCGATGTCGGCCAAGTCGAGTCGATCACTCGGTGCTTCCTTTTCGGCGTAACCTTCGGGCAACGCATCGGCTGGGCCTGGTTTGCCGATCACAAACGCCGCTTGAGCTTGGTACTCGGATTCATCGACGCCGAAAACCTTGTAGGCGAGTGCGGGATCGAAGCCGCCCATGAAATGCGTTCCCAAGCCAAGCATCGATGCTTGCAGCGCAATCGCATAACCGGCGGCGCCGGCGTCGAAGCCGGAGTACGAATTCTCTTTGCCGTTATGACGGAAGTTGCGGCGGCTGAACAACACGCCGATCACCGGCGCGTTTTGCGCCCACACGCGATTGCCTTCGACCAACACTTGGGCGGCGTCGGCGTGCGGACCATGGTCCATTTGCACATATCGGATCAACCAAGGTTGCTCGTTGTAGCACGACGGTGCCCAGCGCGCGGCTTCGAAAACGGCGTTGAGCTGATCTTGTGGAATGGCTTCGCTGAGGTAGGAGCGCGGCGACCAGCGATCGACGAAAACCGGGTCGGCGGCTGCTTGTGGAGTGCGGGAGATTGCTTGCATGTCCTATTTGTCTGTTATAACAACTAATGTTTCAACTACAATTTTCGACCTAGTGGCACCCGAGCTCAAACCATCGACCGCACGCGACGCGCATTTGGCGCTGATACAAGTCCATGAGGTCGTATCCGACGACTTCCGCCAACTCTTCCAGCGCTTCGGCCTGACCGAAACTCAGTTCAATGTGCTGCGGATTTTGGTGCAAGGCGACCCCGAAGGCGAATCCTGCGGCACCATCGGCGCGCGATTAATCCATCGAGTTCCCGACGTCACCCGCCTAGTAGATCGCATGCAGGAGCACGGCTTGGTTCAACGTTGCCGCAGCGCCAGCGACCGCCGCGTGGTCAAGATTTGCATCACGAAGCACGGCCGCGAACTGTGCGAATCCATGTACGAGCCGCTGACCGAGCGCAACGAAGCCTATATGAGTGTGCTCGACGCCGCCGAGCAGAAGGAATTGGACCGCCTGCTGCGCCGCATACTCGCCCACTACCAAAGCCATGATTGAATCACTGATCGACTGGTTCATCGACCGCCGCCGCGACCTGCCGTGGCGGCGACTGGCCGACCCCTACGCGACCTGGGTGTCCGAAATCATGCTGCAGCAAACGCGGGTCGAAGCGGTGATCCCATACTTCGAACGCTGGATGCAGCGCTTCCCAACGGTGCGCGATCTCGCCGCCGCGCCGGAGGATGAAGTCATGCAGCACTGGGCCGGCCTCGGCTATTACCGACGTGCGCGCTTGCTGCAAAAAGCCGCGGTCAGCGTGGTTCAAGAACGCGGCGGCGAGTTGCCGCAGACGTCGGCCGATTGGCGCGAGCTTCCCGGGATCGGCGAATACACCTCGGCGGCGATCGCGTCGATTTGCTTTGACGAGGCGGTGCCGGTGGTCGACGGCAACGTCAAACGAGTGGCGGCGCGAGTTTTGCGGTTGGATCTAGCGGCGAATGACCGAGAGTTGCATCGTGCGGCGGCGGATTGGGGTGCCGAGTTGATGGCTGATTTGGTCGGCGAAAAAAAGGCCAATGAAAGGGGCCAGCTAGGTGAGCGGAAAAAGTCCACCGAAAGGGGCCAGCTAGTCGCGCACTCGGTTCGCGCCGGCCACCTCAACGAAGCGCTGATGGAATTAGGCGCCACCATTTGCACACCACGCGCGCCCAAGTGCGAAGAATGCCCGATCCAAAACTACTGCGGAAGCCTCGCCGCTGGCGACGATCCCAGCCGCTACCCGACGTCGGCCAAACGCACTCCTTGGAAGGAATTGCAGCTCAGTTACGGTTGGCACCAGGAAGGGCCCTTGTGCTATTTGGTGCAGCGCGAAGAAGGCTGGAATCCCGGCCTATGGGAGCCGCCGACGCTGGCCGAAGGCACGCCGATCGGCGAGGAAATTTGCACCGTCAAGCACACAATTACGCACCACAAGATCACCGCCCGGGTCTATAAACTGCTCGACCCGGTTCACGCCCCTCTGACGCCGCCCGATGCGGTGCCGTTGACCGGGTTGGCGAGGAAGATTCTCGCCAAATGCTGGAACGAATGCTGAGCCCCATCCTTTCTGTCCTCCTCGCCTTGACCGGCGGCCGCGAACCCGAGCAATCGGCGCATGTGCCGACGCTTGAGGCTGAGCTGCAGCTCGACGGTTTTCTGAGCGAGAGCGTGTGGCAGCAAGCCGTGGTGCTGGATCAGTTCACCGAGGTCGAGCCGATCGAAGGCAAGCCGGCCGATCCGAAGTCCGAGGTGTTGATGTGGCGTTCGACCACACACCTTTACATCGGCTTGCGCTTTTGGGAGCCGGACACGGCGAACATGGTGCTGCAGAACAACCACCGCGACGCGTTTTTGAACGAAGACGACCGCGTGCAGATCGTGTTCGACACCTTTCGCGATGGCAAAAACGCGTACTTCTTCCAACTCAGCGCGGCCGGTTCACGCGGCGATGCGCTGATCGGCGGCAACGGTCAGAATTTCAACAAGCGTTGGGATGGATTTTGGGATGCCAAAGTGCAAATCCAAGGCGACCGCTGGACCGCCGAAATCGCGATCCCGTTCCGCACTTTAGCCTGCGGGGAATCCGGAATTTGGGGCGCGAACTTCGAGCGCTACCGCAGTCACACTCGCCAAAACACGCGTTGGACCGGGGCCAAACGCGAGTACGGCATGATGACGGTGAAGGACATCGGCGAGTTGTCGGGTTTTGACGGCGTGGACCAGGGGCATGGTGTGACCATGACTCCTTACTTCAAGGTCAAGCGACTGGACGAGCACAACGGGCCGAGCAGTTGGGACACCGGCTTCGGCGGCGAGGTCGATTGGTGGATCACCCCGCAGTTGAAGATGTCGCTGACCGCGCACACCGACTTCGCCGAAACCGAAGTCGATGATCGCAAGGTCAACCTGTCGCAATACAGCTTGTTCTACCCGGAGAAGCGTGACTTCTTCCTCGAAGACGCCAACCTGTTCGAGTTCGGTCCGCGCGGCAACACCGTGGTGCCGTTTTACAGTCGGCGCATTGGCTTGGTCAGCGGTGAAGAGATCGACGTCGACGGCGGCATGCGCGTCAGTGGTCGCGCCGGGCGTTGGGATTTGGGCATGTTGGCGGTGCGCACCGGTCAAGCGCGCCTCGACGACGGCACCGTAATTCCCGACGCCGAATTGTTTGTGCTGCGCCCGAGCTACAACCTGAATGAGGAAATGGCGGTCGGCGGCATCATGACCTACGGCAACCCCGAAGCCGATTCGCAGAACTTGGTGACCGGCGCCGACTGGCGTTACAGCACCGATGCCTTCGGCGGTCAGTTGTCGGTCAACACCTACATCGTGCGCTCCGACGACGAAGCCACTGCCGACGTCGACGGCATGCTCGGCGGTCGTGCTTCGCTGCGTACTAGTGAATGGAATTGGACCACCGAACTTCACCTGGCCAAGGGTGAATTCAATCCGGCGCTGGGTTTCGTGGCGCGACCGGGGCAGTCGAATTTTGAAACGCGCGTCGAGTGGGAGCCGCGGCCGAGCAACCCGAATAGCTCAATTCGTAAATACGAGTTCCGCTTCAACCCGCGCATTTGGGTGGATAACGGCGGCAACGTGATGTCGCACAACCTGGTGATCTCGCCGTTTGGTTTTGAGCTGCACGACGGCAGTGAATTCCGCATCTTCACCGGGCTTAACGGCGACCGCGTTGTAGGCGATGATTTTGATCCGGGCGGCGTTGCCGTGGCGGCGGGTTATCACACTTGGGAAAGCGCAACCATGCGCTACGAATCACCCGAAGCCAAAGACTTCTCGTGGGAAGGCTATCTCGGCTACGGCGGTTGGTACGACGGCCACCGCACCCGCTTTGGCGTGGATTTGGTTTATCGTCCACAGCCCGAATATTCACTGATGGCCGAATACGATGAAAACCAAGCGGATTTAGAAAACGGGGATTTTGTCACCCGCGTGTTGGCGGTGGGGGGCAACCTTTATCCGTCGCCGTCGCTGAGTTGGCAGAACTTGATGCAGGTCGACAACCAATCCAAAGAACTCGGTTGGCAAAGTCGTCTGCGTTGGATTCATCGCGATGGGCAAGAGCTCTTCTTGGTCGCTAATTTCGGTTGGGTAGAAGAAATCGATAGCTCGATCGTTCCGACCGAACGCGATATGGCAATGAAGCTGGTGTACTCGGTACGCTTGTAGGCATGCGCCAACCCAAATCACTGCTCGCGTTGCTGATTGCGGTAGTGATTTGTGTGTGGATCGGGTCTGCGGTTCGCATGGGCAAGGACATGCGCCAGCCGCGGATGGATGGTTTGTTCGACGCATCCGCAGCCGATTCCGCATCCGATTCCACAACTGCATCCGCATCTACGGATAACTGGTTCAGCGTCGATCCCGACGGCCTTTATCACAGCCGCCGCGTCGAACGAATTTTCAACGAGGGCTATCCAGTCGCCGGCGAGGATCCGCTGATCAACGCCCCCTTCGGCGCGCCGATTCCATGGCCGCCGTACTACGAGGTTTTGTGCCATCAAATCCTCAGCCCGTTTGCACCGGATGATGCCGTAGAACGAGCCAAGTTCCTCGAGCAATGGATGGCGATGCTGCCGTTTGTGTTCGGCTTAATCACCATTTCGCTTTTGGTTTGGGTAAGCGGTCACGCCACGATCTCCGACGTTGGTCGAGTCGGATCCAACCAAGCATTTCGCGCACCAGCGCGGGGATTACTCGCCGGACTTATGCTGGCATTCAGCTACGGCGCGGCGCATTACAGCCCGCCGGGATTAAGCGATCATCACGCGTGGGTGGGCTTGCTGACCTTGCTGATGTTCATCCTCATCAGCGCCGGCATGCGCGATGGCGTTTTAGATCGAGTTGGCCGTTCGGGAATGTACGGCTTAACCGCCGGTGCCGTCGGTGGTGTGCTGCTTGGAACTTGGGTGGCATCGCTGTTGTTCATCCTGATGGTGCAACTAGCTTTCGGCGTCATGTTGCTGCGCCAACGCAGCCAGCCGCGCGCTGGACTTGCGGCGATGGGAATTTCCTTCCACGTAGCTGCATTCGCAACGGTGATGCCGGCAGCAATGGGAAGCCCATGGTCGGCCGACTACCCCTGGATGGTGGTCAACCTCAGCTGGTTCCATCTGGTTCACTTAGCGCTGGGCGGTTTCGTGTTTCTGCCGTTGCGCCGCATCGCCGATGGCAAACGCATGCATCCATTAGCATTGCCCATCGGCATTGTTGCCGCGCTGCTCATTGTCACCGCAATCGGCGTCGGCCCCGGCGCTGGAATTCGCGAAGGCATGGCGTGGGTTTCGCGCGCCGACGAATTTATGTCGGGCATCGCCGAGTCGGAACCTCTGCTCAACGCCGATCTCTTTACCTGGGTAGGCTTCGGCGTTTTACTTTTGCCCTTCGCATGGTTCACGATGCTGCGCCACGCATGGCAAAAGCGGCAGGCGCAACATTGGATTTGGGTCGTCGCCATTCCGTTGTTACTGCTGCAAGCGCTCAGCCAACGCCGCTTCAGCGACGTACTCGCCGCACCGATGGCATGGGTGATCGCGTGGGCCGTTTTTGAATGGCTGAAGCCATGGTTCCCGGCGCAATCAACTTCCCATAAGGGCATGCCCGCCAAAATCAGCGCATGGGCCATCGCCATCATCGCCGGCTTCGGCTTAAACGCCGCCACCCTTCCAAGCATGACGTCACCCTTTGGCGGCGAGCTCGAATCGGATCCCATTCACAACGCCAATCGCGAAGTTTATGAATGGATTGGCGCGCAGCCGTTGTTGGATGCTGAAGAATCGGTGCTGGCGACTTGGGATCAAGGCCACGCCATCGAGTGGTTAACGAAGCGCGGATCGGTTGCAACAAACTTCGGCTCTTATGTGGGCGAGGACAGCTTCCGCGATCCGCCGCGATTTTTCCTTAGCAACGATCGCGTCGCCGCCGAGGAGATTTTGAAGAAGCGCAAAACGCGTTATGTTGTGCGCACCTCGCAGCTGCCGTTGTCGATGGATGCACTTGTACGCGCATTGCAAAGCGACGAGGTTTTTGTCGAGTCGATCACCAACAAACGCGGCCAACAACGCGATCGACTCACCGCGCGTTGGTACCAATCGATGGCGGCAATTTTGTGGATGCCGGTGCCGCCGCGCGATCCGCAAAACCCGGTCTTAGGGACCGGCTTGGGTGACCCCGACGGTCCGACACGCCCAATGCCGCCGATTGAGTACCTGCGTTTGGTCCATCTATCACCGGTTCCCGATAGCGATCCGCGTCACGGCGGCATGACTTACCCAGCAGCGGCGGTATGGGAGTATGTTCCCGGCGCGCGCCTCAGCGCCAAGCTCGACGTCGGCCAGTCCTTGGTGATCGATATGAAGTTCACTTTGACCTTCCAAGAGCAGTCGCTGATTTCGTTCCAGTATCAATCGCGCGCCGCCGCCAACGCCGACGGAACAGCGGAAATTCGCGTGCCGTATTCCACTCAAGCCGATGGAAACGGCGGCTCCTTATACGTGCATGAAGCCCAGTTCCGCATCGAGGCGGCCGACGGAAACACGGTGCGCGGCGGCGCGTTAAACATAGCGGAGTCCGATATCTTGCAGGGTAAAAACGTCAGCCTTTGATTTGCTATAACTTTCGCTAGGGCTTATCGATAAAGCCGCCTCCCCAAAAACTGACGGTGACCGAAAGACTAATCAATAGCGATTGGATGGACTGCCTCGTGCAAACGGGCCGTCGTTTAGAGACTGCTGGCAGCGATGAAGAGGTTTTAACCGCGGCCATTCAAGCCATCCGCGAGGTGATGGATTTTCCGCGGGTGGCGGCGTACATTGCGGATGAAGGTTGTAAAAATCTGATTCTGATCGAGGTCGCCGGCAAGATCGATAAACCGGAGTTTCGCGAGGTTGCTGTGTTTTCGGTAGAGAACGATCCGTTTTTGCAGGAATGCGTGCAGTCGGATGTGCCGATTATCGTCGAGGATGGGCGCACCGATCCGCGCACTGATAAGGACATCATTTCCAAGATTGGATTGTGCAGTGTGATCAACATTCCAATTTTCGTGCACGAGCGCCGACTTGGGATTTTCAACTTATCGACCACTTGGGAAGAAGGGCCGATGGTGCCGAACCAATCCGAGCTCAACTTTCTGACCATGCTCGGCAAGCAAGCCGGGTTGGCGATGGATCGAATTCATCAATGGAAGAAACGTCGCTCGGCGGAAAAGGATGCGCTGCATTTGGAAGAGCAGCTGCAGCGGGCTCAGCGATTGGAGTCGATCGGAAGGTTGGCAGGTGGAGTGGCGCATGACTTCAACAACTTGTTGACCGCGGCGATGGGCTTTGGTGAGTTGCTGAACAGTCGTTTGGGAACCGAACACTCCGGCGACGAAACCGCGCTTCATTATTTGGAGCAGGTGCAAAAAGCGCACCGCCAAGCCGCCGAGCTGACCAATCAATTGTTGGTGTTCGCGTGCAAGAATCCATCCAGCCCGGAAATCGTCGACCTCAATCAAATCGTGCGCGATTCGCTCGACCTGATGGCGCGCACCATCGGCGAAGACAATCGCTTGACCTTTGATTCGCAGTGCAAGCAAGCAACCGTTTCGGCTGACCCATCGCAAGTCAATCAAGTGTTGATGAACCTAGTCATCAACGCCGCCGACGCAATGCCGTCGGGTGGAATGGTGAAAATCCAAACTGCGATCTTGGACCGGCGATTGGTTGAGGAAATCTTGCCGTTGGCCGATTGCGTTGATCATTGCGTCGTGCTTTCGGTGCGCGATACCGGCACCGGCATGCCGCCGGAAGTGGTCGAAAAGATCTTTGATCCGTTTTTCACCACCAAAAGATTGGGGCGCGGATCCGGTTTGGGTTTGTCGACGGTGTTTGGAATTGTGCAAAGCCTGAACGGCAAACTGCTGGTGGAAAGCGCCGAAGGCCTGGGCACCGAATTCCGCATTTACCTTCCTGCCGCTGCCGAGGGCAGTGCGCAGCATTTGTTGCACGCCACCGATTCGGTCGCCGAACTCAAAGGCAGCGGCACGGTGTTTTTGGTCGAAGACGATCCGATCGTGCTCGACTACGCCGAAACCGTGCTCAGCGATGCCGGATTTAAGGTTCATAGTTTCACCGATCCGTTGCAAGCGCTGAAGATCGGCCGTCAATGGGCAAGGGAAATCGACGTGCTGGTCACGGACGTGGTCATGCCAAAGCTAAACGGCAAAGCGCTGGCCGATTCGCTGTGTTTCTGCAATCCGTCGCTGAACGTGGTTTACTTGTCTGGTTACGCCAACGACATCATTGAGCGCCAGGGCGTGCTCGACGACGGCGATGAATTTATCGTCAAGCCATTCACGCGCGAGCAATTGATTACCGGCGTGATGCGCTCGATGGTCAGCAACCTTTGATTCGCTCGGCGGGCGGTCATCTATGATGCGTGAATGACCACGAGCAACGCCGCCATCGCTCAGAATTTTCAAAACCTAGCCACTCCGCACATCGCCGACGCCTGCGTGCGTTTAGGTGAAGCCTTTTTCCCTGCGGTGGGAGTGCACGCCATTCATTCCGACTGCCCTGTTGCCGGACGCGTTTTCGCGGTCAAGCATCACGGCAGCGTTGACGTCTTTCTTGAGGCATTCGAGCAAATTGGAACCGGTGATGTGATCGTCATCGATGATGGTGGACGATTGGATCGCGGATGCATCGGCGACCTAACTGTGTTGGAAGCGCAACTCGCCGGGGCCGCGGGTTTCGTAGTTTGGGGCGCAGTGCGCGATGTGCCGGAACTCGCTGAAATCGGATTGCCGGTTTATGCCATACAGCGTTGTCCAGCTGGACCGCTGGCGGCGGAAGCTTCGGGGGTTTCGGAAAACCAAAGCATCAAGCTCTGCGGTCAATCCGTTCAAACCGGCGATTACGTTTTTGCCGACGACAACGGCGTGGTGGTTGTGCGCAGCGCCCGACTTGACGAGGTCTTTGAAGTCGCCGCACAAATCGCGGCAACCGAATTCGCGCAAGCGCAGCTCATTCGTGAAGGAAAAAGTCTGCGCGACCAACTTGGCTTCCGCGATTATCAAAAAATGCGCGCGGCCAATCCGTCGTATACGTTGCGCGAACATCTACGCCAAACCGGCGGCGCAATTGAAACTTGATGGTCGTTTTGCCAGTGGCGTCGCAGGAACCTTGCGCCTGCAGTTAGCGCACAATGAAGGTCAATCCGGCGCTAGCGCTATTAGCACCGCTGCTGGCAACTAGCGCTTGAGCATAAACCACAAGCCCCCTTGCATGGGGTGGCAGGTACGCCGGAAGCAATGCATCCCCGTTGGCGTCGGCTTGGAAGACTTGGCGCGAAAACTCGGTTGAGCTCAAAATGGTCACACCGTAGCGCTGCAAGTTCAACGCATTGCGGCCGCACAAGAAATGAATGTCTGCACCAGGTTCGCAGTCGCGAACCAAAAACTCAATCGTGCTGTCGGGTTCGGGTACACCTAGCCCGGATAACGTCGGAAGCAATCCCGCCCAAGGAGTTCCGTTGCCATAACTTTGATAAGACGCGGCAATGATGAAGTCACCATCACTGACATCCTCCCAATATTGCATAGGCGTCAAAATCATCATCACGCGAATTTGAGCACGCATGGTGTCGATTTCGGGAACCGTCCAATGATAATCCGAAAAGCCGTTGGTGTAAGGCAGGTCGGTGGCGATGAATTCCCACGTCAATCCTTGGTCGGTCGAATACTCAAGCGAATAAGTGACCGTTTCACCATGACCCTGACTGTCCCACCATTCAATTAGAAACTCTTGTTGGCCGCGCAAAATTTCGCCGCCGTTTGGACTCAGTAACTCAACATGAGCATTGGCGGAGGAAGTCATGGCCAAGCCGATCCAAGCACTAAGAATCAACTTCGCAAGTAGGGTGGGGAGGAAGGTCGCGCGCATGATGGATGCAGAGAACTGAGAACGGAGAATGACGTCTCCGACGGATGCCGGAGACGTCGAACTATCAGCCTTTTCAGGAGGTTTACAGGACGTTGAACTCGACCATTGCGCCGTAAGCGCCCCAGTCGTAAGTTTCCGGCAGCACGTCCATGATGCCATGAATGCCGGAGTGCAGGTGCACGAAACCTTCGGCCGGAGCCGGGTCGTGTGCGCCGCCGTTACCGAACGGCGGGCCGGGGATGTACATGCCGTTTTCCGAGTTGGCTTCGCTACCGGCGTCCCACACCGGCATGAAGAACTTGCCCATCAGTGCCATGTCGTCGACGGTGATCGATTGCACGCCTACAAAAGCGTCGTTGGTGGTCACTAACATGCCGGCGCACGAGAACCAACGGTGGGCGTAATCGGCTTCGATGGTCAAAGTCATCGACGTGCCCGGCGCAATTCCGCCGGCGGCGGTGACGACATCAAGTACGCCGGAGCTTGCACCAAGAGTGGTTGCCAAACCGCTGTTGTCGCCGTCTTCCGCCAGCGCTGCAAGCTCGGGCGATGCGGCGGCGCCGGCTTCAAACATCGAGGCGGTGCCGTCGTGGGTGACCAGGATTGGAGGCGAGATCACTTGGTTGGAAGTCAGGTTAGTGATCGTGACCTCGTACATGCGCGGGCCCGGTGCGTTAGGCGCGGCATCGACGGTGCTGGTCAAAGAGGAAGCGGTCAAGCCGAGCAGGGCGGCGCCGAGCAGGACCGGAACGAAGGTGGTTTTGCTGTTGATCATGAAAGTAAATATGGACTTGCTTGTTCACACCCTCGTTTCATGGATCTCACGTTTGGATAACAATTGCGAATTTCGTTCGTGAAGTATTCACAAAAGTATCCCGTGGTGCAGCTCATGCGCTCAACTCAAAACTAAAGGTCGTTCCCACGCGCGGTTTGCTGGCGACGCGAATGACGGAATCGTGCAGCGCCAAAATTCGTTTGGTGATTGCCAATCCCAATCCGGTGCCGCCGCGATCTTCGCCGCGACTCTTATCGACGCGGTAGAAGCGATCGAATACGCGCGCTAGGTCTTCTTCGGGAATACCGATGCCGGTGTCGGCCACTTGCACATGCACTCCGCTGCCGGATTTTTCAACGCGGATGGCGACCTCACCGCCTTCATCGGTGTAGCGCAGCGCGTTTTCCACCAAGTTGTCGAACACCCGTTCCAACATGCCGATGTCACCGACCACTTGCGCGCCGTGGTCATCGATTTCGGCAGTCAATTCAATCGAGCGTTGTTGCGCGCGCAGTTGGAATTTGGCGACGACGTCGGAGATCAATTCGGCAACCGGGAAGCGTTCCATGCGCGGTTGCAAATCTCCGGCGTCGAGTTTGGCGAGCTCAAACAAGTCGTCGATCAAGCGCGACAAGCGCAACGTGTTTTTCATCGCCGCATCCAAGTGCGCGCGCCGCTGCTCGTCGCTGAGGTCTTGTTCTTTGATCAAGCAAGTCTCCAAATATCCGCGCAACGACGCCACCGGTGTGCGCAGGTCGTGCGAGATGTTCGTCACCATTTCGCGGCGCATGTTGTCGGCGTTGCGCACCTGCTCCATCTGCATTTGCACGGTGTCGGCGAGGTAGTTGAAGTCGCCAGCCAGTGCTCCGAATTCATCATTGGATCCAACTGCAGCACGTGCCGAACGATTGCCGCGACGGAAATCTTTCATTGTTTGGCGCAGACTGCGCAGGGATCGCGTCAACAAAATCAGCACCACAAAAACCGCAATGGCACCTGCTGCCGCCATCGACGCAATGGTCGTGGTGCCGTCGCGCAAAAACGAACTGGCGCGACGCAACTCGGCGGTGGAAGCGTATTCCTCACTCGCCAAAATCGCATAGATATACCCCTTACGCACCCCATCCACATCAATCGGATGCACCGAGAAGATGTTGTCCTTCTCCATCGAGCGCGGATCTTCGCCCCACATCAACTGATGCTCATCCTGCGCCAAAAACTGCTCAACCGGCTGCAGCGAAACCGACTCGCGCAAAATCTTTTCCGCCGGCGCGTCATAACCCAAAATCTTGCCGTCGGCGTCGAGCAGGTAACACTCCAACGTCGGGTTCACCGCCATCAGCTTCATGAACAAGCCCTTTAAGCCTTCTTGGTCGACTTCATCGCCAGCGAAGAACTTGTTGTGCTTCACAATCGCCTTAGCAACATCACGACTGAGTTTTTGCTGCACCTCCAGCGTGTGCATTTCCGCCGTGTGCGTGAACAACACGTACACGCCGTAACCGGCCGCGGCAAAAATCGCGACCAGCGCCAAGCTCAACTTCAAATAAAGGCTCTGATGCCAGCGCACCGTTTCGTGACTCATTTTCCTTCCTCCTCATTCGGTGCGACAAATTTGTAACCCACACCCCAAACCGTATGAATCCAGCGCGGTTCGCTGGCGTCGGGTTCGATTTTGTTGCGCAGGCGATTGATGTGCGAATTGACGGTGTGTTCAAAACCGTCGTAGCCGTAGCCCCAGACGTCGGCGAGCAAATCGGCGCGGGTGTACACGCGGCCGGGGTGGCTGGCGAAGTGCCACAGCAAATCGAATTCTTTGGCGGTCAGCTCGATGGCATCGCCGTCGATTTTCACTTCGCGGCAATCGCGGTCGATTTGCAGGCCGGCGATCTCCATGATCTGCTGATCGCCATCGGCGGCCGAACCGTCATCCGATTCATCGGCGCTTTCCACCGGCGCCGAATACTGATTGGATCGACGCAGCGCCGCTTTGACCCGCGCCATCAATTCGCGCAGGCTGAACGGCTTGCTCAAATAATCATCGGCGCCGAATTCCAGCCCCAACACGCGATCCACCTCCGAAGTCTTCGCCGTCAAAATAATCAGCGGCGTAAAGTCCTCAGCCGCGCGGATCTGTTGGCAAATCTGCAAACCGTCCATCCCCGGCAGCATCAGATCGAGCAAAATCAAATCGTATTTCTGCTCAGCCACGCGCTGCGACGCCACCTTGCCGTCGCCAACAATTTCGACGTCGTGGCCATCGTCGCGCAGGTGCAGCGCGGCGAGATTGGCAAGATCGGGGTCGTCTTCGACGAGTAGGAGTTGAGCACACATAGGGTTAGGCGTCGACGGAGCGGAGGCGGCCGCGGCGGTGAGCCGTGGATGGATTGTCCCAAGAGGGACTCAGAAGTCATCACGAGAGTTTCACAAAACCCGCGCGCCGGGCGGGGGTTGGTAGACTGGCACTACCCCCTTAGGTCGGTGGCGGAAGCCCTTCAGCCGCCTACTTTTATGGGTGCCAACCGTTAACCCTCCGCGTTTTGAATGCGTAAACGAGCGATCCATCTGCTTTCCCGGCTAACCTTTGGACCGACACCGTCGGAAGTCGAACGAGTTTTGGAAATGGGGGAGATGGACTGGCTCGACGAGCAGTTGGCGGCTGGCGACGAGGGCAACCGCGATTTAAAAGCGAGCTTGTCGGAGTTATCGACGCTGCGCATGAATACGCGCGAGTTGTTCGACTACACCACCGAAGGCATCGAAGGTAAGGACGGCACCGAAGAGACGGCGGCCGAAATTCGTCGGCGTCGGCGCATTCCGAAGGGGCAGTTGATGACCGCGATTGCGCTGACTTGCGTGAAGAGCAGTCGCCAGGTGCATGCGGTGATGGCTGATTTTTGGCGCAATCATTTCAACGTTAGCTACACCAAAGGCGGCACCGCCGATTTGCTGCTGACCGATTACGATCGCGAAGTGGTGCGCAATAACGCGCTGGGCATGTTCCCCGAGATGTTGCGCGCGTCGGCGATGCATCCGGCGATGTTGCATTACCTCGATAACCACCTATCGCGGCGGCCGCCGAGCAAGCAGGAGTTGGCCGAGATCGAACGGCGCGCGCGGCGCAAAACCGGGTCGCGTCAGCGTGGAGAGGAGGCGGCGCAAATTGCGGCGCAGCGCGGATTGAATGAAAACTACGCGCGCGAGTTGTTGGAGCTGCACACGTTGGGCGTCGACAACTATTACAAGCAGCGCGATGTGATTGCCGTCGCCGAGGCGCTGACCGGTTGGACCTTCAGCGGCGGCCGCAGTGGCGATTGGGAATTCACTTTCCGCAACGACATGCACGTGACCAGCGACAAAAAAGTTCTGGGCAAGCGCATTAAGTATGAAAACGGCGCCGGCATTAAGGATGGTGAAGCGGTGCTGGATATTTTGTGCGAGCACAAAGGCACCGCGCAGTTCATTGCGATGAAGATGGTGCGTTATCTGGTCGCTGATCAGCCGCCGTCGTCGTTGGTGAAAGAAGTCGCGAAGACCTTCCGCAAAACCGACGGCAACATTTCCGAAATGGTGCGCACCATCGTCAAGAGCGATGAGTTTTGGGATGAAAAATACGTCGGCCGTAAATTCCGCACGCCGTTTGAGTTTGTGTGCGCCGCGCTGCGTGCATCCGATGCGCAAATCGACGAGGTTGGCCGTTGCTTAAACCACTTGCGCGAAATGGGTCAGCCGATCATGCATTGCGACGACCCAACCGGTTATTACGACGTCGCCGAAGCGTGGCTGGATCCGGGCGCGATGGCGCTGCGTTGGCAGTTCTCGCTGGATTTGGTCGGCGGCAGCATCAAAGGTGTGCGCGTGGCCGATGGTTTTTACGACGATCTGCCGCTCGACGTGCCGCGTTTGTGGCAGCACCATTTGACCAAGCGCATTCTGCCGTCGGGCGCCGGTCAGCGCACGCGCAACGCGTTGTCGTCGATTACCGATCAATACCTCGCCAAAGAAAAATTCCCCGATCCGCGCGGACTCGGTCCGCAATTGCTGGGTTTGCTGTTGGGCTCGCCCGAATTCCAGAATCAATAACCATGAGCAACTTCAACCGCAGAGACTTCCTCAAGACCGCAGGCGCCGCATCCATCGCCGCCGGCGGATTGCTGACTTCGCCTCTTTCCGCGCTCACTTCCGGTGGAGTCAAACACCCGGCTTCGATCCTGTGCATTTACCTGCGCGGCGGCGCCGACTGGTTGAACATGATCGTGCCTTACAAGGATCGCGATTACCACACGGTGCGACCGACGTTGGGCTTGTCGAAGGAACACGGCGTGATTGATTTGGATGGCAAGTGGGGTTTGCATCCGGCGCTGTCGGCGTTCCAGCCGCTGTTCCAAGAGAAGATGTTCGCGCCGGTGGTGGCCGTAGGTTCGCCGCACACGACACGCAGCCACTTTGATGCGCAAGACTTCATGGAATTCGCCGCGCCGGGTAATCGCGGCGTGCGCACTGGTTGGCTGAACCGTTACTTGAAGGCGACGACGAAGAAGAAGGGGCCACAGACGGAATTCCGCGGCATGGCGATGCAGGAATTGCTGCCGCGTTCGTTGCGTGGTGACTTCCCGGTGTTGGCGGTGCCGTCAGGCATGGATAAAAAGAAGGGCTCGAAGACGCTGAGTCGTTTTGAAGAGTTCTACGGTGCAGGCGGAATGGCCGCTGCACCTGGTGCAATGGATGGCGAAATGGGCGCGCGCGAAGAGGATCCGAGCGGCGTCGTGCATAGCGGCAAGGTGACGATTGAAACTTTGCGCCGCTATCAGGAAATCATCGCCAAGGGCAAAACCGAAACTAAATACCCTGGTGGACGCTTCGGTCAGAAGATGGCCAACATCGCCAAAGTGCTAAAGGCCGGCGAAGGTTTGGAAGTAGCCGGTGTGGATTACAACGGCTGGGACCACCACGCGCAGCAAGGCGGAGTCGAAGGCAAGCACGCCGATATGTTGCGTGATCTGTCCGGTTCGATCGCGTCGTTCTGTGCCGATATGGGTCCGCGTATGGAGAGCACGACGATCATCGTTATGACCGAATTCGGTCGCACCGTGCGCGAAAATGGCAACAACGGCACCGACCATGGTCATGGTGGCGGTGCGTTTGTAATTGGCGGTGGCGTCAAAGGCGGCAAAGTCCACGGTAGTTGGAAAGGCCTAAAAACCGAAGCCTTGTACGAAGGCCGAGACCTGCCGGTGACCACCGACTTCCGCGACCTGTTCCACTCGGTGCTGGAAGGAACTTTCAAGTTCAAGCCCGACAGCGACTTCTTCCCGGACTACAAGAGCCGTAAGATCAGCGGGCTGTTTTAAACCAAGGGGTGGCGCCCCGATACCGCTTCGATGTCTGCATATTCTCAACTGCAGCTCGTCCGCATTGGAATGACCGCAATTACCGTGGCCTCCGCTGGGGGCCTGGTGCTGTACACCTACCATTTCGGACTTGACGCTTTGCCCTGGAGCCGGCCCCGTCTGGCTGCAGGCTTACTTGCCGCCGGCGGTTGCGCCCAGTTCTGGGCAATCCATCACTTCCATTGGAAACCACATCGGTGGGCGATCATTTGGACTGCAATAAGTTGGGCAAATTGTGGAGCTTACTATTTTGCAGAAGCATCACTATTCAACTTCCACGGTCATCGCCATAAGGTTGAATTCCTGCTAGTTGGCCTGACGGCAGGACTGACATACAAATTGGCGAATGAGATCGAAGATATGGATGGGGATTATTGGCCAAACGTGGTTTGTAGGGATAGTCAGGCCAAGGCTCGATCCAAAGCGATGCTTGCCTCGAGCATTTATTTGGTAGGTTTGCTCTTTGCGCTCAACGCGAGCGGATTCTAATGAATGTTGCCGAAGTAAATTTGAAGCGATGGATCGCAGTCGTCACTTTAACCATTATCGGCTTTGCAATTGCTGCACGTATCAAGACTGACCGGAACCCTGAGTTTTTCGCTGAATCCGTGCAAACCATCTGCCGAGAGATTGGATTGCCAGAGAATTCCGCCGTAGGGTTTTTTCTCGACGTTGATTACAAGCCAATCCGAAGGGGAATTGAATTGCTAGATAACTCAGGAATTCATTCTTTCAAAATAATGAATGATCCGAATGAAAAGCTGGATTTAAAGCTATCGGTTAAATTCTGGAATTCCAAAGGGCTTCACATTGAGGCTTTAGTTGGCCCCAATGTGAAGAATCGTTCCGCTTTCTTGTGCACCGAGGTGGTGCCAATTGAAACGGTATTGCCTATCGGATTCTGGAACCGTTATTGGGATAACCACGTCAGCGACGAGTAACCGATGTGGAAGTGGCGGCCGAGTGAAAGCGGTGACAGCTTGAATTGCTCGGATTCCCACAGGGCTTGCTGGTCGTTGGCGTAGGTGCCGGATTCGGCGGCACCTAGCGGCATGACGGTGACGTGATTCTCGGTGCCGACCTCGGCGAATTGAGTGAAGGACTGGGCTTTAGGAGAAAGCAGCGTTCCGCCATTGGCGGTAGTGACGGTGACCGAAGTCGTGGTGCCGGGGTCCAGACTGGGGAAGCCTTCCAGCGAGGTCCAATGCGGCAGGTCGATGTTGAGGTGGTTATCGGCGTACCACTGTTGCCATTGATTGCTATCGGGCTCGATGCCGATCATTTGGCGGTAGGCATCGGCCAGCACCTGATCGATGTACTCGGCTTCTTCGTTGGACAGCGCTTGCGATTGACTGATCTTGTCGAGCATGGTTTTCAAGAACAGATTCAAGCCATTGCCGCCACCGCCGAAGGTGATCGCCAAATCGCCGGCGGTGTTCGGCCGGAACATCAGCTCCATCTGCGACGCCAGCGCCGTTCCATGGTGTTGGTTATCCAGCGTTGCGCCGGCGTTCAGCCACGGCTCGAGATGCGTCAAGCAACTCAGTGCATCGGTCGACGGACGATAAACACTTTGGCCATCGCGCAGGTGCAAGCCCAAAACAACGAAGTCGCGAAAGCCGACGTTCACCGTGTCATGATGTACATCTAACACATCACGCGCGCTGAAGTTCGATCCGACCGCCGACAACAACTCACGAATGCGTCGCGAACGAACGCCGTCGCCATGGGAGCCGGTGCCGTAACGAGTCGGGATCGGATACCACGTTCCAACCGGCATGTGGTTGGCGGTCAGCAAGTATCCGTCGGCCGGGTTGAACACATGCGGCTTTAAATGCTGCGGCAGCAAATCCAACCAACCCGACGCACTAAACGCGCCGTTTTGCGCCATCAATCCCGCCAGTGGCAGCACCGGATTGCGCACCGGCATCGCGCCATTGGCGACATAACCGATATTGCCATCGGCGTCGGCCAGCACCATGTTGGTCGACGGGAAATGCCACGCGCCCATCGCGCTGAACAACTCATAGACATCCGCCGCGCGGTACATAGCCAAGAATCCGGTCGACGAATCCACCGACGGATCGTGCAGTGGCACCATGCGCAGTGCATATTCCTCATTAGGCTGCACGTCGGCGGCGAGCTCGGTGACTACCGGACCCCACGACGTGTGCCGGTAATGCACCGTTTCATTGGTCCCGCCGAGCACGATGACGGTTTCCGTTTCGTCGACGTCAAAGTCGCGCCAAACGCCGTCGAGCAAATACTGACCCGGATGATTGACGTCGTCGGTGGTCAGCGTGAACAAATCAGCCTGATCCATGCCCAGCGCAGTCGGGCTCCACGCAGTCGTCGCCGATCTACCCGCCAAAATATTCGGCACACCGGGCACGCCCATTCCGGACACGCTGAAAGTTTTGCCCTGCATGCTCCATTCATAAAACAAGTTGGGAATGAAAACGGTGACGCGCGGGTCGCCGACCATCATTGCGTTGCCGGTTTGGGTGTGACTTCCGGCTACGGTCCACGCATGACTAAAGGTGAAGTCGGCATCCGGGTCGGGCGAGCTGCCGCCGGTCAAACCATTTTGATCGACGTAATCCTGCATCGCCTGCTGCGTTTCCGGCGGCACATCGCTTTGCGTGATCACCGCCGCCGAATCGTCGTCGACGATGTCGCCATCCAACATGTCGGCCGCTTGCTCGCGCGAGTAACCCTGATTCATCAGGTCGAGGAAGTCGTGAAGGACCGCGCCTTCGCCCAAACCGTCGGTCTGGAATTTCGCGCCAATGACGAACCACAATCCAATGCAGTCCGCGGGCGTCCAATTTTCAACCGGCACACCGTACTGATTAAAAAACGGATGCAGGGTCGTGCTCGGTTCGGCCAAGTAAGCGTTGACGCCATCGCAATATGCCTGCAGCAAACTCAAAGTCTCGGCATCCAAATTCGACGCCACCTTCGCCGCATGCCGCGCCACGCCGAACGTGCGCATGCGAATATCGCTGTCGGTATGCGTATCCTTATTGCCGACGGTCCCAGGCCCAAAAAATTCAGCGACGCGCCCTTGGTAAATCAGCCGCCGCCAAGACATCTGAAAAAATCGATCCTGCGCCGCCGCATACCCCGCGCCAAAGTAAGCGCCGGCATCGCTACGCGAGTAAACATGGGCAGTGCCGTTCAAATCGCGCAGCAGCAAGACGTCTTTGCCCGGAGTGGTTGCATTCGTCGGCGGAGCGACCGGAGTATTTTGAGCGGCCAACGGCGCGGCCAGCCCCAAAGTCAAAAGCAAGGTTGTGTGAATTGCTAGAGGGGAGTTTTTCATCAAGGTGATTGCGGGAGGTTTGTCACCCAAGAGGCTATTTCTCAGCCTATCAATCCAACTCCTGCAGATTTCATATCCATTTCCCAAGCCGCCAAAATTTTCTCGACAAACTTGGAAATCCACCTGAGTTACGTAGAGAGCCGCTTAAGCGCGAGCTCCCTTGCGGAGTCAGCACGCAAGGCAATTTCCTGAAAAAGCCTCCCTTCTTCATCTTTGAAGTGGCTTGAGAACGCTTCCAGAAAATACGCTTCCAGCTCAAACAGTTTCATTCGCCTCAGGATCACGCCTATTCGCCAGGCGGAGTGCGGTTCAGGAACGAAGCCGGTATCAAGATAGTAAACTAGATCTTGAAAAAGTAAGTCGGCTTGGGTTTGAAGACAATTGTCAAATGCTCGCTTTTCTTCCGGGCCTTGACTTAAATCGGTTTTCAGTCGATCTACAATTCTCCTTGAAGAACATTTTCCAATTTGGTCAGGTGGAATGGTGAAAATTTGGTCGATATGTTTTTCCCTCAATCGTTCTCGCTCGGCGTCAGTCAGTGGACTCTGAGTGAGCAGTAGGACGATGAGTCTTACCACGCTTATGAGAGGTGAAAGTTCTAAGGTATTCATGCCGAGGGATGACAACCAACAAAGAACATCTATATTGTTTCGATTGATTGGCGGGCGTCAAGCTTTATGTTAAATGCAAGTGAGACCGAGAATCATCTCCCAAAAATTTTAAACGATTATGGCGTTGTCAGCTTCTGTCGATGCATTAGTTACAACTGCGGATGGCGGAGAGCCCCAAACTTCTCGTCCTTCGTTACTGACACACTGCCCACTTTGTTCTTTGGGCGCTTTGAAAACTTCTATCGGTTTCGCAACCATGCCGAAATTCCTCACGAACCGTGGTGGGGTGTCCCGTGTAACAAAAAGATTGCACACCTGATTTAGCTATTCAGCGGCACCCAATCCTCACTTCAGTGCCCTATCGGGCAGGAGAAAGAGGATGGGCACATCCAAGAAACGAGGATTCAAACACACCGCGGGCGCAGGGAGACCCGCGAGAGCGGGTCGAAAGAAGCCCGCGGTGCGGCGCTTCACCGTCGCGCAGAAATTAGACTTAATGCGCAAGTACGAAGCGTGTGGAAAAACCATGCGCGAGTTTTGCGAAGAGCACGGGGTGTGCAACGCATCCCTGTGCAAATGGCGGCGCGCTTACCGCGAGCAAGGCGTGGCCGGCTTGCAACCCAAACGAAACACGCGCAGCAAAGGCCACGCGCATAAACGCCCGTACACCCCCGAGCAACGTCGCGAAGCGATTGAGACATACTTGCAAAGCGGGCTGACGCAAAAAGACTTTTGCATCCGCTGGGGCATCAGTAAAAAATCATTACTGACCTGGCTGCAGCGCTACAAAGACGACGGGCCGAAGGGTCTGGAAGATCAGCGGTACGAGCGCAAAGCTCCACACCCAAAGGCTTTGCCGGAACCCACCAAAGAAGTGATCCGCGAGGTCAAAGAAAAGCATCCGCGTTTTGGATTGCGCAAACTGCGCGATTGGCTGTTTCGCTATCACGACACCAAAGTGAGCGTGCCGACCATTCGCAAAACACTCAAGGAGTCGGGGCAGCACAATCCTGAACCCCCCAAGAAGCGCCGTCCTAAAGCAATGCCGCCACGCCGCTTTGAACGTGCCAAACCACGAGAGCTTTGGCAAAGCGATATCACCAGCTTTGTCACGCCGCGCAAAGGAAGACGTGTGTACTTAACTGTTTTCTTGGATGATTACAGCCGCTACATCGTGTCGTGGAACTTAGCGATGCATCAGCGCAAAGACTTAGTCACTGACGCCTTACTGGAAGGCATCGAAAGATGGGGTAAACCCAAAGAGGTCTTGACCGATCAAGGACGGCAATACTTTTCCTGGCGTGGCAAAAGCAGCTTTCAAAAGCTTTTAGCGCAGGAAGGAATTCGCCATGTGGTGTCGCGTGCGCGACATCCACAAACGCTTGGCAAAACCGAGCGTTTTTGGAAGACGGTGAATGAAGAATTTTGGCAGCGTGTGCGCCCGAACGAATTGAGCGATGCGCGCAGACGCATCAAACATTTCATCCATCATTACAACCACTTCCGTCCACACCAAGGGATCGGAGGTGCTGTGCCGGCCGATCGTTTCTTTGATGTGGAAGACACGATGCGGAAAACCATCGAAGCGAGCCTGGATCGTGAACTCAACCAGGCGCTGGAAGAGGGTCCAAGAGAAACGGTGTACTTATTTGGCCGGATCGGAAAAGAGGCTGTTTCTCTACATGGAGAAGGCGGCCAAATCATCGTGGAAACCGAGGCTGGAAGCCGCGTGCTCGAGATGAAAGATTTAGGAGCTCCGGAATTGGAGCAGGAGACGGAAGATGAGACGGGGAATGAAGAAACGCGCGCAATTCAAGATGCCGGAGCGTGTAGCACTGCCGGTGAAGGATCTTTGGGCGAGTGCGAGCGAGGAGGAGAAAACGACGGCGCACAAAACGTGCGTACTCATCCTCAGCTACTGGCTGGGTCAGAAGAGCAAAGTGGAGGTGGCGGAGGAGCTAGAAGTGAAGCCACTTCGTGTGTGGCAGCTGTCGCAAATGGCGATCTCGGGTATGGTGTGTGGTCTACTTCGGCAGCCACGACGCCGGGGTCGAGCGCCGATTTCGGAGGATGTGGCGAGTCTGAAGAAGCACATCCTGAAACTGGAGAAGGAATTGGAAACCATGAATCGATTGGTGGCCGTCCTTCGCGACTTGCCGCTGAGTCGGGAGAGCCTGACGAAGCCGGCGAGGGGAAAAAAGAAGGCGGCACACAAGCGAGCTACGCGAGGTGGTGGGAAAGCGACTTGTCGAGTTTCCTCTATCCCGGAGAGAATTAAAAGTGGTGGCGCAAGTACTTAACGTGAGCGTGCGCACGCTTTATTTGTGGTGCGCAGAGGCGAAAGCGAATGTGGCTTTGCCGGAGGTCGGCAGACCGAGTTACACGGCCTTGCAAGTGTGGAGTGCGCGGAGACGCGTGCGGCAAATGATGAATCAATTGGGGGCGCTTCCTGGCGGAGAAGCAATGTGGCGATTGCTGGATTACGAGGTGCCGCTGCGCTTAGTGCGAAGGAGCGTGAAGGCGTGGAAGGAGCGTGTGCATGAGAGTGCAGTAGAGCGACGAAAGCGCAATCGATTGAGCTTGAAGCTGCAGGTGCAGGACGCGGTGTGGGCGCTGGATGGTTTACAAGCCGGGCGCGAAAACGGCGGCAAAATAACGGCTGAGATCGCGAAGGATTTGTCGACGCTGGGGTATACGGGTGCGCAAATCGGAGGTGCCGCGAACGGTGCTGATGTGCTCGCACTCTTGCAGAAAGCGAAGCGAGTCAGGGGGCACTTGCCGCTGGTGCTTGCGGTGGATAACGGCAGTGAGAATGTGAACGGTCTTGTGCTTGGCTTTTTAAAGCGTGAGAAGGTCGTCGTGCTGCGCAATTTACCGCGTACGCCGCAACATAACAGTGGTGCTGAACGTGCGGTGCGCGAGGTCCGGTATTACTGTGGACTGCAAAGTAAATCCGAGGTCAGTCAACGCGAGGTGGAGCGGAGAATCCGGGAGCGCTTAAAGATCTTGAATGGGCGATTGCCGCGGCAGAGTCGCGGCTGGAAAACATCGGATGAACTAGCGCGTGAATTGCATGCGGGGTACGATGTAGTCGATCGTGATTGCTTCTATCAAGCCGCGTGCAATGCACAACGAGAGGCCGTGCAAGGTCTCAAAGGAGCTCGTGCAGTCCGCCTGGCGGAACGCATGGCCATCATGCAAACGCTGGTCCGATTTGGACTGGCAGAACTCACCCGAGGAGGGGTCCCGATTGAATGCTGAACAGTGCAATCATTTCGTTACCGGTACAG
>CAYFOM010000029.1:0-57601 GCA_964344765.1 uncultured Planctomycetales bacterium
AGACAGGGCGGTTGCAGGGACGAGGGAATTTACAGAAAGGATGTTACGCTAACGGTAAACCCAAGTCATGATGCGCTTAGGCCCATTGCTTCGTTTCTCCACCTTGATGACGTACTTGGTCACCAGGTAATCGCCAACGGATTCCTCGACTTCTTCCGCGATATAAAAACCACCGCCTCGATATTCGCCTTTGAGATACTCCGAATAATTTTTGTAGGGATTGGTGAGCTTAAAGGTGACCTTCTTGACTTCGCCGTCGTCGTCGGTTTCGGTTACGACCTCATCCTCCTTGTACTTGTCAGACAAAAACGCGACGACCGCCATTTCCGGCTTGTGGTTGTAAGTCCAGCCCAAATCTTTGTCGGTCCAGGAATAGGACTTCGGGCTCAAGTACTTGGCAACGATCCATCCCTCGTCAGACGAGATCGGAATGGAGGTCCATTTTTTAGGAACGTAGACCTTATAGCCCAGTCGTTTGTCTTCATGGGTGTTGGCCACACCTGGGGCGGTGACGGCGCAAAAACTCAGAGCCGTAGCTAGTAGGAGCGAGATGAATTTCATGGGAGATGCCTAAGAGTTGGCGAAAGAAACGGAGTCGAGGCTAAAAAACTATGGGGAAGGTCAAACCCACCCTCGAAGATTCGACTCACACCTATCTTCCGAAATTAACACGCCCTTTTGACGTCTAGATTGGGGAAATTTTTAGAAATGAAGGAAAAATTCGTGTGTCCTTACGCCCGTGAAAGGAATTGCGGGCTCAAAAACTCGATTTCGGCCTGATTGGCAGCTTCCAACTCGGGCTGAGTCCAGCTGCCGTTTTCAAATTCCAATTTCAATCCACGGCCCAAAGCGGCCTGAATCCGCGCTAAATCAGGCTCCACGCTCATTTCCGCCACGTCGGGCGTTTCCGCTGGTGCCTTCAAAACAAGGCTGCCGTGATAAAGCACCCAGCCGCCACTCCTGCGCGCGGCACTGCCGAGCAATTTGCGTCTGCCCATGATCAAATCCAGGGCGGACGAGTCCTCGAAGCACCAGGCGGAACCATCGACGTCGCTATGCAGGCTTTGGCGTTTGCGGATCTCAACGGCTTGGCCCATTTGGAGCCCCAATTCCTCGGCAAGAATCCGGTGCAACATCTGCATCAACGCAGCGGGTCCTTTCCCAGGGAATAAGGATTCCGCAAAGCAAATCGAATAGGTTTGCTCGTGATGGTGGAGGATAGCTTTGCCACCGGTTCGCCGTCGAACCACGTCGTAGCCGGCGCGGCGAAATTCAGCCAGCGGTAAATCCGCAGCCGGTTGAAAGTAACCCAATGAAATCGTCGGCCGCTTCCAACGATAAAAACGCAACGTAGGTTGCAGCCGGCAGGCCAACAGCGCGGCGTCGCGCGCCATGTTGACCGTGCCGGCCAGCGGCTCGTCGTAAAGACAGCGAGCCTTAATCTTGTTCGGCATAGCGCAAAATCGGCTGTTTCACCGCACGCGCTTCGTCGACTCGAGTCACCGGCATGTTTTGCGGTGCTTGGTGCAAGGCTTCATCGCCGCGACGGGCCTCATCGGCGATTTCCAGCATGATTGCGACGAATTCATCCAAGGTCTCGCGCGACTCGGTTTCGGTCGGCTCGACCATGATGGCTTCGTTGACCACCAGCGGGAAGTAGACGGTGGGCGGGTGAATGCCGCGCTCGATCAAGCGCTTGGCCACGTCGATGGTGTGGACGCCGGCATCGCGCATTTCCTTGGTCGGGCGTCCGACGAATTCGTGCATGCAAATGCCGTCAAACGGAACTCGCCAGGCTTTGTTCAGCTTGACCCGCAGATAGTTGGCGTTCAACACCGCGTTTTGCGCCACTCGCAGCAGACCCTCGGCACCGAGGCGGCGGATGTAAGCGTAGGCACGCAGCAGCACCAAGAAGTTGCCATGGAAAGCACGAATGCGACCGATGGTGCGACTTGGAGTACCAAGCGTGTAAGCGCCGTCGTTTTCTTCGACCACGCCTTCCGGAAGATAGGCCGCCAACTCCTCGGTGACACAAATCGGACCCGATCCCGGACCGCCGCCACCGTGCGGGGTGGAGAAGGTCTTGTGCAGGTTCAAGTGCATCATGTCGACGCCGAAGTCACCGGGACGGGTCACGCCAACGATGGCGTTGAAGTTCGCGCCATCCATGTACACCTTGCCTCCGGCCTCATGGACCAAGCGGCAGATCTCGGCAATGTTGACCTCGAACAATCCCAACGTGCTCGGGTTGGTGATCATCAAACCGGCGGTGTCGGGACCGAGGTTGGCTTTCAGATCTTCCATGTCGGTCAATCCATCCGGACCGGCCTTCAAGGTCTTGACCTTAAATCCGGCCAAGGTGCACGACGCAGGGTTGGTGCCGTGCGCGGATTCCGGAATCAGAATGGTGCGACGATCCGGCTGATCCTGATCCTCTAGCCAGCCACGCAACACCATCAACGCAGTCAGCTCGCCGTGAGCACCGGCAGCCGGGTGAAGGGTGACGCCGGGCAAACCAGTGGACTCGCCCAGGTCTTGCTGCAATTCGTACATCAATTGCAACGCGCCTTGCAGATCGCGCTCCGGCTGCAACGGATGCAAACCGGTCCACGGATCCCCAGCCGCAGTGGCTTCGTTGATCGCCGGGTTGTACTTCATCGTGCACGAGCCCAGCGGATAGAACTCGGTGGTGATCGAGAAGTTCTTCTGGCTCAAGCGCGTGAAGTGACGAACCAAATCCAACTCACCAACTTCCGGTAACGAGGGCGGCTTTTGACGAGTTTCTTTACTCGGCAGACCCTGAATGGCCAACTCGCGATTGGCACCGGTGGTGCGCATGCAGCGACGTCCGGGCCTAGAGGCTTCAAACAAAAGTTTTTGTGGGCCACGGTTCATTACGCCACCTCCAACTGGAAGACTTCTTTGGCGACAGCCGCCAGCGCTTCGATGTGCTGAGGCTGGATGCGTTCGGTGCAAGCCAGAGTGAACACCCCGGGCAAGTCTTGGTACCACTTACTGACCGAAATCACGCCGGCAATCCCTTGGTCGGCAAGCGCGCGTTGGAAGCGGTCCACCGATTCGTCGCCACCTGCCGAGCGCAGCGCGACTTCATTGAAGAAGGCTTGCTCGGGGAAGGCGAGTTCGAGCTGGTCGGTGGCGTCGGTCAGAGCTTGGGCCATTTCCATCGCTCGCTGTCGACTCACACATGCCACTTCTTCCAATCCCTGCGGGCCAAGCGCAGCCATGTGAATGCAACCGCGCAGCGCGATCAATGCATTGTTGGTGCAAATGTTCGACGTCGCCTTTTCGCGGCGGATGTGCTGTTCGCGAGTGGCGAAGGTCAGCGTGAATGCGCGCTTGCCTTCGGTATCGACCGATTGGCCGACCAGGCGACCCGGCATCTTGCGCACATACTTCATGCGTGTGGCGAAGAAGCCGAAGTAAGGGCCGCCGAAGCCCATCGGCACGCCGAAGCTTTGGCCGTCGCCGACCACGATGTCGAAGTCGGCTTGTCCGGGCGAGCGCAGCAAACCTGAGGCGACCGGATAGAACGCACACACCGACAGCGCGCCACAGTTCTTGGCGGTATCGCTGGCCGCATCCAAGTCCTCGACCACGCCGAGGAAGTTGGGTTGTTGCACCATCACCGCGGCAATGTCATTGCCGTCGACGGCAGACCAATCGGTGGCGCCATTGACCAGCGGGGCTTCTACGACCTCAACATCCAAGTGCTTCAAGTAGGTCTGCAGCGCCGCGCGCGAATCCGGATGCACACCGCGCGATACCACAACCTTCTTGCGGCGCTTGACGTTGACGGCCATCAACGCGGCTTCAGCCACCGCCGAGGCGCCGTCGTACATCGACGCGTTGGCGACCTCGCAGCCGCAGATGTCGGCAATCATCGTTTGGAATTCGAAGATTGCTTGCAGCGTGCCTTGCGAGCACTCTGGCTGGTATGGCGTGTAGGCGGTCAAAAACTCGCCGCGCGAAGCGATCGAATCGACCAATGCCGGCCAATCATGCCAGTAGCTGCCGCCACCCAAAAAACACGGGCCCACACCGGCGGGACGGTTTTGCTCGGCGAACTCCTTGAGCGTAGTCTTCAGCTCGGATTCAGTCAGTCCCTCGCGAACCTTCATCGGCTCTTGCAGCTTGATGTCGTCGGGGATGACCTGGAACAGATCGTTCAACGATGCCACGCCAATTTCAGCGAGCATCGCCTCCTGATCTTCAGGCGAATTCTGGATGTACGGCATGGCCTTAACTTTGGGCGACGACCAACTCTTCGTAGGCGGCGGCGTCGAGCAAACCGTCGACGGCATCGGCACCGGAAACGCGGACTTTGATCAGCCAACCACCTTCCATCGGTGCGTTTTGCAGCGCATCCAATTCGTCGGCCAAGCCATCGTTGACCTCAACAATTTCGCCATCTACTGGCGAGTTGAGATCGGACACGGCTTTAACGGATTCCACTTCACCAAAGGCGTCGCCCTTGGCAACCGAATCGCCGGTGGACGGCAGATCCAAGTAGACCAACTCGCCGAGTTGTTCGACAGCGAAGTCGGTAATGCCGATGGTGACGGTATCGCCGTCTAGCTTGGCCCATTCGTGGCTTTCGAGGTAAGAACGATCGGAGGGACGCATTGCGTGTTGTGCTTTGAAGCGCGTTGTGGGTTGTAGGGAAAGGAAGCGCGGTCGATTAACCGCGGGAGCGATGGGGGACAAAGGGCACGTCGGCGCGCTGCACCGGGAATTCTTTGCCGCGCGCACTGACGGTGAAATCGCCATCTACGCCTTTGTTGATGTAGGCGGTAGCGATGGGCTTGTCGAGAGTTGCCGAGAAGATGCCCGAGCAGACGACGCCAACTTCTTCGCCGTTGCAAAGCACCGGGTAGCCTTCTCGCGGAACGCGCTTTTCGGCAGTGAAGCCAACCAATTCGCGCGTCGGTTCGGGTGCGTTGCGCAGCGCCTCGCCGCCGATGAAGTCGCGCGTTTTCCAACCGCGAACGGCGAAACGCAGACCTGCATCAAACGGGTTGACCTGCTCATGGATCTCGTGGCCGTACAACGCCAGGCCGGCTTCTAAGCGAAGCACGTCGCGCGCGCCAAGGCCGATGGGATGCACGCCGAGTTCCATCAGTTTTTGCCACACCGGAACCGCTTGTTCGGCAGTGACGAAAATTTCAAAGCCCATCTCGCCGGTGTAGCCGGTGCGAGCAATGAACAGTTGGCCGTACGGGCTATCCGGCCAAGCCAAGTCGAGGAAGCCGGGGTTGAGTTCGGCGTCGCCGGTCAGCTGCTGCAAAATCTTGACCGAGTCCGGACCTTGCAAAGCAAGAATGCCGCCGCCGTCCTCGGTGATGTCTTCGAACTCGGTATCGGTTAAACGCGACACCAGGTGATCGCGGTCGCGTTCGCGGTTGGCGGCGTTGACAACCATGAAAAATGCATCTTCGCCGCAGCGGTAGGTGATCAAATCATCCAAAATGCCGCCGTCTTCTTGCAGCAGCATCGAATAGCGCGCCTTGCCGACCGGAATGTCGGTCACGCAACCTCCCAGCGCATGATCGAGTTCGGCAGCGGCACTCGCTCCGCGGAACCAAAAACGCGCCATGTGCGACACATCAAAAACGCCGGCGCTGCTGCGGACGGCACGCGCTTCGTTCAAAATCGAACCGTAATCCAGCGGCATTTCCCAACCGGCGAAGGGCACGATCTTGGCTCCGGCCTGTTCATGGCAGGAGTAAATCGGGGTGCGGAGGAGCTGCTGGGTATCGGGTGTGGCCATGGCGGACGGAAGCGGCAGAGATTGTGAACCGCCCAAGCGGGCGGGGAGTGTTGCGGTGTGACGCCCGTAAACGCAAACAGGGCGCCCATTTATGAGCGCCCTGTTTGTGGGTTCTTACCCTTGCATTCAGGATCCGTCGGGCGTCGGTCCGTTTACCTGAGAGTTTCGCGGCTGGCCGCTTGCCCCTTCGGTGTTCAGCAGGAGGTCCTCTGAAGCTCTCCCAACGCCGTCGTTCGGATCAACATTCTCCCCTTGGTATGCTTGGACGTCAACACTTGACCTGATCGCGGCTGGCAATTACACTTTGCGGCCCTTTTCACGAGGAAGACCAAACATAATCATGGCACGTCGCTGCGAAGTTACCGGCAAGAGCACCACGGCTGGCAAGTCTATTGCCCGTCGCGGTTTGCCCAAGAAGAAAGGTGGTGTAGGTCTGAAGACCACCGGCCACACCAAGCGCGTTTTTAAAGCGAACGTGCAAAAGGTTCGCGTGCTGTTGCCAAACGGCACGGTTCGTCGCATGAAGCTCGCTGCTTCGGTCATCAAGCGCGGTGAAATTACCGTGCGCATGGATGGTCGTGAGTGCACCGTGCCGCTGGTCAAAGCGCTGCGTGGTCGCAACCGCGAGTTCGTCAACAAAGACTAAGCGAGTTGGTTCGCGCGAGGGAATGCGGGCGCTTGCGTCCGTGAGTCGCGCCAAAATTGTCGAAAAGGACGCATTTTTTGCTGTGTCCACCCAGGTTTTCGCCCTGAATTCCGAATTTTCTAGGAATTCAAGGCGAAAACCTTTTTTTTTCCGCCGATGCAACCCTAGAACGTTGTCCTCTCCTACTTCTTGGGGAGGAGTCTCGAGACACCCCCTCATCACCCATTAAGGAGTCCTTCATGGCTGCTAGGAAAAAAACGGCAAAGCGTAAAGCGACCAAGAAAAAGGTTGCACGCAAAGCCACCAAGAAAAAGGTGACTAAAAAGAAAGCCACCAAGAAAAAAGCTACTCGCAAAAAGGCCGCAAAGAAAAAGGCGACCCGCAAGAAAGCTACAAAGAAAAAAGCAACGCGTAAGAAGGCCACCAAGAAGAAGGTGACCAAGAAGAAGGCCACGCGCAAGAAGGCCGCCAAGAAGAAGGCGACCAAGAAGAAGGCCACTCGCAAGAAGAAAGCGACCAAGAAAAAAGCTACTCGCAAGAAGGCCGCTAAGAAGAAAGCCACTCGCAAGAAGGCCGCCAAGAAGAAGGTGACCCGCAAGAAGGCTGCGAAGAAGAAGGCAACGCGCAAGAAAGCCACCAAGAAGAAGGCTACGCGCAAGAAGGCCACCAAGAAGAAGGCCATGCGCCGTCGCTAGTCGATGCTAAGTGGCAAAAATTCCGGATAACCCGGACCTCCGGCCCCTGGGCATTGCGCTCCGGGGCCCTGTTTTTTCTCCCCTGACCCCACGAACTCCCCTTCACAACCACACAAGGCATGAACAAGCGCGAACTCATCGATTTCGTCTGCGCAAACTTGGAAACCACCAAGACCGGCGCGGAAGAAACCGTCAACACCGTCCTTCGGGGCATTCAACACGGCATCTCTCAAGACGGCGTCGTTTCCGTTGCAGGTTTCGGTACCTGGTCCACGCGCGAGCGTGCTGCCCGTCAGGGTCGCAACCCGCAGACCGGCGCTCCGATTCAAATCGCAGCCAGCCGCACCGTCGGCTTCAAGCCGGCTAAGGCTTGGAAAGACGACATGAATTAGGCCGCAAGGCCGGACGATCGACGACCTAGTTCGTCAGTTCTTAACGACGCTTTCGAGGCGATTCACTTCCGCTTCGATCGCGTCGTTGTCTATTTTCTGGAACATCACTTTTGCCTCACCGGTGGCCAGACCGGCAGTTAGCGACGCCGGGCTTTGATTGGCGTTTTCGGGTCCCCAGGTATTTGCCGTCGTCTCAGGAGCGATGGCTTCACCCAACATTTCACGCAGTTGCGCGGCAGCGGTGGGGCAGATTGGAGCCATGCGTCGGCTCAACAGTTCCAAGTAAGCCAAGCAGCGTTCCAAAGTGTTGCGGCAAGCAAGTTGATCGGCTTCGTCTTCCGATTTGATCAACTTCCACGGCGCCATCGCGTCGAAGAATTGGTTGAGCGAGTCGCACGCGGCCATCAATTCTTTGGCGGCCGCTTTGAATTCGTACTTGGCAATGCGATCACCGATTGCGGCGAATGAGGCATCGGCGGCGCGCAAGTGTTCGTGTTCATGCAATCCGCCATTGGATTCAGGGACTTGCCCATCGAAGCGTTTGGCGTTGAACTTGATCACGCGGCTTGCGAAGTTGCCGAGCTTGTCGGCAAGCAACGAGTTGTTGGCGTTTTGGAATCCTTCCCAAGTGAACTCGGCGTCGGCGGTTTCCGGGGCGCTGAGCAATAAGTAGAAACGGGCGACGTCGGCGTTGTAGCGCTGGAAGAATTCTTCGGTGTCGATGTACCAGCCCGACGAGGTGTTGAACTTGCGCCCTTGCAGGTTGTAGAACTCATTCGCCGGTACGTTGTGCGGCAGTGCAAAGCGTTTGTCGTTCCATTCTCTGCCTTGACCGAGCAACATCGACGGGAAGACGACAACGTGGAAGGCAATGTTGTCTTTGCCGATGAAGTGCACCAACTGGGTGTCTTCGCCTTGCCACCATTCGGCCCATGCATCCGGCGTGCCTTGTTGCTCGGCCCATTCCATCGTCGCCGACAAGTAGCCGATCGGGGCGTCGAACCAAACATATAGCACCTTGCCTTCCGAGCCATCCAGTTCTTCCGGAACCGGTACACCCCACGGCAAATCGCGGGTGATCGGGCGAGGCTGCAAGTCTTTGAGCATGGCTTGCACATAACCGTTGACGTTCGGCTTCCATGGACCATGCGGACGAGTGGCGTCGGTTCCTTGATACCAATCCTGCAAGCCTTCTTCTTGCAACTTGGGCAGATCCAAATACCAGTGTTTGGTCGACTTCAGAACCGGCACCGAGCCATCGAGCGTGCAAGTCGGCGAGGTCAGCTCCAGCGCTTCCACCCAAGTGCCACATTTCGGGCATTCGTCGCCGCGCGCTTTTTCAAAACCGCATTGCGGGCACACGCCTTCAACGTAACGGTCGGGCAAAAACCGACCCAAACTTTCGGCGAACCACTGCTCCTCGGTGCGCTCAAAAACAAAACCTCGGTCGAGCAGAACTCGGAAAAAGCGACGGCTCGCTTCGGCATGATGGGGGCAGCGCGCGGTGCCCGACCAAATGTCGAACGAAATGCCGAATTGGTCAAAAAGCTGCTTAATTTCGCCATGCCAGCGGTCGACGTAATCGCGATAGCTGACGCCCTCCTGCTCGGCCTTCAGCGTAATTGCCACGCCGTGCTCGTCGGAGCCGCAGACGTAGAGCACCTCCGCGCCGGTCATGCGGAGGTAACGGGCGTAGACATCGGCAGGTAGGTACGCCCCAGCGACATGACCGAAGTGAATCGGACCATTGGCATAGGGCAATGCAGAGGTTATGAGGTGCCGAGGCATGGGCCGATAGAATAGGCCCGCGCCAGGGCTTCGTCTTGCCCTAGCATCCCCGAATCGAAAGCAACATGGCACTAGCTACCGCCACCATCCCGTTCGAAGAACTGGATTTTTACAACTTCTCCGAGCTGCTCAGCGAGGAGGAAATCATGGTTCGCGACCAAGTTCGCGCCTTCGTCGATGAGAAAATCATGCCGTCGGTGGCTGCGCACTGGGAGGCCGGTACCTTCCCGAACGAGATCATCCCCGAGCTGGGCGAAATGGGCTTGTTGGGCGTGACCGTCGATCCTAAGTACGGCGGCGCGGGCATGAATTCGGTGGCGTACGGCCTGATCTGCTCTGAAATCGAGCGCGCCGACTCCGGCATTCGTTCGTTCACCAGCGTGCAGTCCTCGCTGGTCATGTACCCGATTTCGGCATTCGGTTCCGAGGAACAGAAGATGAAATGGTTGCCGTTGCTGGCAACCGGCGAAAAGATTGGTTGCTTCGGTTTGACCGAGCCCGACTTTGGTTCCGACCCGGGCGGCATGCGCACCCGCTGCCGTCGTGATGGCGACGATTGGATTATCCACGGTCAGAAGATGTGGATTACCAACGGCACCGTCGCCGACGTATCCATCGTTTGGGCGCGCGATGAAGACAACAACGTCCAGGGCTTCCTGGTCGAAAAAGAGCGTGAAGGTTTCAGCGCTCCGGAACAGAAGCACAAGTGGTCGCTGCGCTGCTCGGTGACTTCTGAATTGGTATGCGATGAAGTGCGCGTACCCGAAGCCAACCGCATGCCGAACGTGACCGGGCTGAAGTCGGCACTGATGTGCTTGACCCAAGCTCGCTACGGCATCGCTTGGGGCGCGATTGGCGCTGCCCAAGCTTGTTTTGACGAAGCCAAGCGCTACTGCATTGATCGTCAAATCTTCGACAAGCCTCTGGCCGGTTATCAACTAACCCAAAAGAAGCTTGCCGAAATGGGTACCGAGATCACCAAAGCTCAACTTCTTTGCTGGAGATTGGGTCGCATGAAGGACGCCGGCACGATGAAGCCGCATCACGTTTCGATGGCGAAGCGCAACAACGTTGCCATGGCTTTGGACATCGCCCGTGAATGTCGCTCGTTGCTCGGCGCAAACGGCATCACTCTGGAATTCCAGGCCGGCCGCCACGCCTGCAACCTGGAAACGGTGATCACTTACGAAGGCACCCACGAAATCCATACGCTGGTTTTGGGCCAAGCCTTTACCGGCATTCCTGCCTACCGTAGTTAGGCAACCGAATACAACTCACTAATCCCGTGACTACCCAAGCTTATCGCTGGATGATGACGGAACCGGACCAGCCGCTGGTCCGTGAGGACTTCGTCCTTTCCGCACCGGGGCCCAACGAGGTCACCGTGCGTGTGGTCGGCTGTGGCGTTTGCCATACCGACTTGGGCTTCTTAACCGGTGGTGTACGCACCAACCATGAACTGCCGCTGGCTCTCGGTCACGAGGTTTCCGGCGAAGTCGTAGAAGTCGGCGAGGGTGCCGAAGAGTGGCTCAACAAGCCGGTCGTCGTGCCTTCGGTATTGCCCTGTGGCGAATGCGATTTCTGTAAGGCTGGGCGCGAATGCGCATGCCGTAATCAGAAGATGCCGGGCAATGATTTCCATGGCGGCTTCGGCTCGCACATCACGATGCCGGCCAAGTGGCTGGTAGATGCCAGCGACCTGCCCGAAGACCTGTCGCTTGCCGACGTTTCGGTACTCGCCGACGCGATTTCAACCCCGTACCAAGCCTGTGTGCGCGCCAACATCAAAGAAGGTGATTACGTCATCGTTGTTGGCTCGGGCGGCATTGGTTCGTTCGGCATTCAAATCGCCAAAGCATTGGGCGCAACCGTCATGGCCATCGATATCGATGCGACCAAGCTGGCTCGCGCCGCCGAATTCGGTGCCGACGTCACCATTAACACGCGCAAGATGAAGCCGGGCGAAGCTCGCAAGGCTGTCAAAGCGCACATTAAAGAGATTGGTTGGCCGCTGTTCGGCCACAAGGTCCTGGAAATGAGCGGAACTCCGGTCGGCCAAGAGCTGGCTTGGGGTTTGATGAGCTTTGCCGGAGTCGTCGGCATGGTTGGTTTCTGCTTGGATCGCATTCCGGTCCGACTGAGCAACCTGATGGCCTTCGACGCCGATGCATTCGGTAACTGGGGCTGCCGTCCGCAGCTTTACGGTCCGGCGCTGGATTTGGTTCGCCAAGGCAAAGTCCAAATCAAGCCGTTTGTCCGCCATTACCCAATGGACTCAATTAACGACGTTCTGGAAGACGTCGAAAACCACAAGATTTCCGAGCGGCCGATTTTGGTGCCGTAACTGCGATGACCATGACCACCTCTCAGCGCGAATTTTACGATCACGAACTGGCACCGGGCACCGAGTACCAGGACCTCAAGTACGAACTGAAGCCGTTGATCGGCCCCGAAGGCGAGGCCATTGATGGTTTGTTCAATGCTTGGATTTGGCTGGACAATCCACGCCAATACAACAGTTACACAACCCGTGCTTTGTGCGAGCTGATCCTCGCGCTGCGCCAGGCGTCGAACGATGCCAGCGTGGTGGCCGTGGTCTTCACCGCGGTCGGCGACAAAGCTTTCTGCACCGGCGGCAACACTGCCGAGTACAGCGAGCACTACACCGGACGCCCGGATGAATACCGCCGTTACATGCGTTTGTTCAACGACGCGGTTTCGGCGTTGATGGAATGCGACAAGCCGGTGATCAATCGCGTCAACGGCATGCGCATTGGTGGTGGTCAGGAAATCGGCATGGCGTGCGACTTCAGCGTCGCTGCCGACACCGCCCGTTTCGGCCAGGCCGGTCCTAAGCACGGATCGGCCCCGGTCGGCGGTTCGACTGACTTCCTGCCGCTTTACGTCGGTTGGGCGCGGGCAACCGCTTCGTGCACCTTGTGCGAGACCTGGACCGCGCATCAAGCTCTGGACATCGGTTTGTTGAACGCCATCGCGCCGGTGTTGAAGGTCGACGGCAAGTTCATCGCTAACCCCTTGGTTCACATCGATGGCAAGTACGACGAGTACGGTCGTCCAATGTGGGGTTCGATGAAGTCGGGCGACGAATTGGTCGCCGGCAAAGAGCTGATGAAGTCGGCCGAGGTCGACATGAGTTTGCTCGACGCCGAAGTTGAATCCTTCGCGTTCAAGTTGGCAAACACAATGCCGGACTGCACCACCTACACGCTTGAGAACATGCGCCGCCACAAGTTGGCGCATTGGGACAAGAACCGTGAAGGCAACCGTGCCTGGTTGGCCTTGAACATGATGACCGAAGCCAAAGCCGGCTTCCGCACCTTCAACCGTGCGCCGCGCGCCGAGCGCGAGGCCGACTTCCTCGAAATGCGTCGGGCTTTGGCCGAAGGCGCGGTTTGGAACGATGAATTCATCGGCCGCTTCGCACCGTACGCGAAGGACGAGGAGTAAGCCGAATGAGCACGACTACGCCGATTAAGCTGCAGACGTTTTTTGACGGTGCAGCGCTGTTGCTGGAGTTCGGTCCGGCACCTGCCAACATTGTCGATCGTGAAGCCATTTCCGCGTTGCGCGGAGCTTTGAAAGAGGCGGCGATTCGCCCCGAGCTCAAAGCTGTGGTTATTCGCGGCGAAGGCAAGCACTTCAGCTACGGTGCCAGTGTGCCGGAGCACTTGCCGGGCGAGGTCGACAAGATGCTGCCCGAATTCCACGCGTTGCTCGACGAAATGAATCAGCCCGGCTTGCCGCCGTTGATTGCCGAGGTGCGCGGTCGCTGCTTAGGCGGTGGTTTGGAAGTTGCGTTGGCGTGCGACATGATCGCGGTAGAGGACGATTCGGTGCTTGGCTGCCCCGAAATCAAGCTGGGCGTATTCCCACCCGCCGGATCGGCGTTGCTGCCGGTGCGTTTGCCGGCCGGGAAGGCGTCGTCGATGTTGTTGGCGGGGGCCATGGTCAGTGGGGCGGAAGCCTTGGATATGGGTTTGGCTGAACTCAAAGCCGACGAGGTCAGCGACTGGATTCAAAAGTATCTGTTGCCGCTCTCCGCCGCTGCGATTCGTCAAACGCGTCAAGCCACGCGTTGGCCATGGCGCGATGCAACGCAACGCATCCTGCCGATGCTGGAACAGCAATACCTCGGCGAGTTGATGGCGACCCACGACGCCGTCGAGGGCATTCAATCCTTTTTAGAAAAACGTAAGCCTGAGTGGAAAAACCAATGAGCCATCGTGCGTTGGTAACCGGAGGCGCCGGCGGCATTGGCAAAGCCATTGTGCTGGAATTGGCGCGAGCCGGACACGAAGTGATCTTCACCCATATGGGGCAGGTCGAAGAAGCCGAGGCGTTGGTGCAAAAAGCTGCCGACGAGGGTTACAAGGTGGTCGCTGAAGAGAGCGATACCGCCAATGCCCATGCCGTCGACGCTTTGCATCAGAAGTGGGAGCCTTTGACGCTGGTGCACTGCGCCGGCATTGCCCGCGACCGCATGATTTGGAAGCAAGATCCGACCGATTTTGACGCCGTAATGGGGGTCAATCTCAAAGGAGCTTGGTTGCAAATCCGCGCTGCGGCACCGGCAATGCGCGAGTATGGCTGGGGTCGAGTGGTGCTGATCGGATCGATCAACGGTACGCGCGGCAAAATGGGTCAAAGTTCTTATGCGTCGAGTAAAGCGGCGTTGCATGGCTTGGCTCGAAGTACTGCGCGTGAATTGGGTCGTTCCGGAGTGACCGTGAACGTGGTTGAGCCCGGTTGGGTGGATACGCCGATGACGATGGCGGTTCCGCCGGAATTCCGCGATGCGGCAACCGAAGAAACCATTACCGGCAACTTGTGCAAACCCAAAGACATCGCTGCAGCGGTGGGCTTTTTGGTCAGTGACGGCGGACGCCAAATCACCGGCCAGGTGTTGCGCGTCGACGGCGGTCAGTGTTTAGGTTAAAAATCGAGTTCGATTGACATCGAACTTCCTCGGCTGCTCGGAGATTCCGGGCAGCCGTTTTTGCTAGAGTGCCGACATGATCAACTTTGCGTCGAAAATGGGCGCCCGGGCGTCGGCGTGGTGGAAATCGCGGCTGAAGTCCTATCTTCCTGCCATTGCCATGATCGGCGCGGCGGGGGCGGCAGCCGCGATGCCGCCGTCGACCGCCCAACAAGGCCCGTCGCCGCTGGAATTGGCGGCGCCCATCGAGCGATGGGACGAAGCGCTGCCGCTTGGCAACGGCATGCTCGGCGGTTTGTTGTGGGGCAGTGGAAATCAAATCAACCTTTCGCTGGACCGCGGCGATTTATGGGACGAACGTCGCCCCGAAGTCACTCAGCTACCGGAGTGGAATTATCAAACCATCCGAGACTTAGTTGCCGCCGGCAATCAAGCCGAAATCAGTCGCTTATTCGACGCGCCTTATCACGAAAAAACACCGACCAAACTACCCGGCGGACGTTTGGTTTTGCGTTTGGATTCGCAGCTGCAAGCGCAGCAGTTTGCGTTGAACTTGCAAAAAGCAATGGCGACGGTGAATTTCGCCGGTGGCGATGAAGGTCGGGCGGCCGCTAACAAACAGGCGCAGTTGCAATGTTTCTTCAGCGCCACTCAACCGGTAGCCATGCTGCGGTTGCCGGCTGGGGCCGCCGAGATCGAGATCATTCGGCCGCAAGGTTTGGACCAATTGGGCTACGATCCGGCCAACTTCGGTCACCGTCGCCATAAGCTCGGTGAAGGTGAAGATGCAGCGGCGATTGATTTGTGGTGGATGCACCAACTCGCCGCGCAAGGATTGGAGTATGCAATCGTCGTCGGCCGCATCGTGCACGCCGGTGAGGTCGAGTTGGCGGTCACGGTGACGTCGAACTCCGATGGCGGCGCGCCGCTGGAGGAGGGACGGGGTCTAGTGGTGGCCGCCTTGCAGCGTGGCTTCGACTCGATTGGCGCGCCGCATGAGCAATGGTGGCGGAAGTTCTGGCAGACCTCGTCGGTGGAGCTGCCTGAACCGGCATTGCAGCAGCATTACGACTTGGTCAAGTATTACTACGGCGCCGCCTCGCGGGTGGGCGCACCGCCGATGCCGCTGCAAGGCGTTTGGACGCGCGACGACGGCAACCTGCCACCGTGGAAGGGCGATTTTCACAACGACCTGAACACACAAATGACCTACTTGGCGGTGCATGCCGCCGGGCTGCACGAAGCCGGTCAAAGCTTCTTGGATTACCAATGGCAGCTGTTGCCGAACTATCAAAAGTTCGCGCGTGACTTCTACGGCGTGCAGGGTGCCGTCGTGCCGGGCGTGGCGACGTTAAATGGAAGCGCACTGGGTGGCTGGTCGCAGTACTCGCTTTCGCCGACTCAGGGGATGTGGGTCGGTCATTCGTTTTACATGCATTGGCGCTACAGCCGCGACCGCAAATTCCTGCGCGAGCGCGCTTACCCTTGGCTTAAAGAAATCGGCACCTCGGTGGCGCAATTGCTGGAAGACAAAAGCGGAGTGCTCTACCTGCCGCTGTCGACGTCGCCCGAAATCCATAACAATTCGATTCGCGCTTGGTTGAAGCCGAATTCCAATTACGACCTCGACCTGATGCGCTGGGGCTTCGCCGCGCTCGCCGAAATGGCCGATGCGCTCGATTTGGAAGGCGATCGTGTTTATTGGCAGGACCTGCTGTCTAAGCTGGAGCCGCCGCACTTCGACGAGCAACAAGTGTTGATGTTCGCCAAAGACAGCTCGTTTTCGCAATCGCATCGCCATCACTCGCATTTGATGGCTTTGCATCCGTTGGGCCTGTTGCATCCCAGCCAGGGGCGCTACCAGGAACAACAAATCCACAGCACGTTGAATAAAGTGGAAGAGCTCGGCACCCAGGCATGGGTGGGCTACAGCTTCTCGTGGTATGCGTGCATGCTTGCGCGAGTGGGTCGCGCCGAGCAGGCGTTGCGCTATTTGCGCGATTACGAACGTGCGTTTATCTCGCGCAACGGCTTCCATCTCAACGGCGATCAAATCGGCGCCGGCTTGTCGGCTTACAGCTATCGTCCTTTCACGCTGGAAGGCAACTTCTTGGCGATGCAAGCGGTGCATGAAATGCTGCTGCAGTCATGGGGCAAATGGCTGCGTGTCTTCCCGGCGGTGGCGGATGAGTGGCAAGATGCATCCTTTCAAGACCTGCGCGGCGAAGGCGGCTACTTGGTTTCGGCCAAACGCGAAGACGGCCGCACGATTTGGGTCAAGGTCACTGCGACCGTTCCGGGTTGGATGTACTTAAAGGACCCGTTCTACAAGCTTGACGCCACCAGCAATCGGGCGATTCAGCGATTGGGCACCGACTACGCCTGCTTCTTGGAGGCGGGGGAGTCGTTGGAGCTCAGCCTGATTCCTGATCAACTCGGTTTGCGCTATTGATTCAATCTTGAAGCCCCAGCGATGGGGTCAGGATTCCGACAAAATGGATGGATCGGCGAACCAGGAATAAATGCCGATCACAACCAACAACAACGCAATGCCCACCCAACGGGCATGACGCCACGGCGTGAGATCAACCGCTTGGCTGTCCACTTGCACCCATGCTTCGCTGCGCGGGCGTAGCCAGCGGTAGGCGGACATCAGCGCGAGAATTGCGATGAATACGACGCCAAGGAAATGGAATTCATGCATCGCGTCGACTTGTGCGGACAGTGCGGGGATGAAGTAGCCGCAGGCAATGGCGATGACGCCTACTGCAAGTCCTAAGTTCGCGGCGGCGGCTGGCAATCGCTTGGAAATCATTCCCATCACGACAACGGCAAAAATAGGAATGAAATACAGGCCGTTCATTTTTTGCAAGTAGCCGAAGATGCTGTCTTGGCCTTGCAGCATCGGTGCGATCAACATCGCGGCAATGGCGATCACCGCAGCGAACCATTTGCCTGTGCGGATGACTTGCTGGTCGGTGGAGCGCGGCGCCAGCATCGGCTTGTAAACGCCTAGGCTGAACAACGTCGCCGTGCTATTCAGCGCGGAATTGAAAGAACTCAGAATCGCGCCAACTAGCGCGGCGGCAAAAAATCCAACCAACGGCGCCGGTAATACATTGCGCACCAAAGTTCCGTAGGCGTGATCTGCGGGTAAATCGATGATGAAGTTCGCACCGGCTTCAGGAGAGGCATAAAGATGGAAAGCAATGATGCCCGGAAGTACCAAGATGATCGGGCCCAACACCTTGAGCCCACCTGCCATCAAAACGCCGCGCTGTCCTTCGGCTAACGAGCTGGCGCCAAAGGTGCGTTGAATGATTTGTTGATTGGTACACCAATAGAACAAGTTCAACAGCAGCACGCCGCTGAACAACGTCGAAAACGGCACCGACTGGTCGGCGCCGCCGATCGAGTTGAAGTGCTGCGGCTGGGAAGCGCGCAGTTCGCTCAATCCACCCCAAACATTGCCGTCGCCTACGGCGGATAAGCCCCACCAAGTAATCATTAAACCGCCGGCGAGTAGGCCGAAGCCATTTAATGTGTCGGAAACGGCGACGGTGCGCAAACCGCCGAAAATGGCGTAAATCGAGCCCAAAACGCCGATCAGCCATACCGTCATCCATAACAATGTCGAGTGAGAACGAATGCCGGTGAGGTCGCTGAGGTCTAGGATGCCGATCAAACCGGTTGCACCGGTATAAAGAATGATCGGCAGCAAAATCGCGGCGTAGGCGATGATGAAAATAAAACTAGTGATGGTGCGAGTCGTCGAGTTGTAGCGCTTTTCCAAATATTCAGGAATGGTGGCAATGCCGCTTTTTAAGTAGCGCGGTAAAAAGAACAGCGCCATCAAAACCAGCGCCACCGCAGCGACGACCTCCCAAGCAATCACGCATAAACCATCGCTAAATGCCGCGCCATTCAAGCCGACCAATTGCTCGGTTGACAAGTTGGTCAGCATCAACGAACCGGCAATGAATCCGCCGGTAAGCGAGCGGCCGGCGAGGAAATAGCCCTCGGTAGAACTGCGACCGGCCTCGCGGGTCAACCTCCAACTGAGGTAGCCCACGAGGCCGGTGAAGAAGACGAAGGTGAGGAGGGTTAGCGTCGGCATCGTCTGATGCCGTCACTGTAAGCCCTAGCTCGCGCTTGCTTCCAACTTCTTCTGCACTTCCAAGAACTGGAACTGCAAATCCGAGATGAACTTGTCCAAGGTCAGGCGCTCGGCGTCATCCAAGTTGCCTTCGGTTTTTTGGCGGATCATCATCAAGTCGTCGATGACCGACTGACAAACCTGCAGGTTCGGCTCGGGCTTGTCCATGCCGGGGATTTCAAACAGGCCGAGGGCGTAGAAGCCCTGGGTGGCTAGTTTCTGGGCAAACAGACGAAAGTCGCCGCCGGGAATTTGTTGCTCTTCGCTCATGATTCTTTGGCGGTGACCGCCTCGGTTTCGGGCTGCTGATTATCGTCGTTTCCGCTCGAAAAGGCGATAGCTGCACCGATGAAATCGCGGAACAACGGATGCGGCTGCAACGGCTTGGACTTGAATTCGGGGTGGTACTGCGCGCCGATGTAGAACGGGCGGTCGCTGAGCTCGACCACTTCGATCAAGCCGCGCGCTTCCCAAATGCCCGAACAGGCCAAACCAGCGCGCTCCAGCTTGCGTTTGAAGTCGTTGTTGTACTCCCAACGATGGCGGTGACGTTCCAGCACCATGTCGCGGCCGTAAATCTCGGCGGTGCGCGTTCCTTCGATCACGCGACACGGGTAAGCGCCCAAACGCATCGTGCCGCCTTTGTCTTCGACGCCGGTTTGCTCGCGCATCAGGTCAATGACCGGTGCCTTGCAGTTTGGATCGACCTCGGAGGTGTGCGCCCCTTCAATGCCGGCGACGTTGCGCGCGTATTCGATCACCATCGCCTGCATGCCGAAGCAGATGCCGAACACCGGCAGGTCGTTCTCGCGCGCCCACTGAATGGCCAAAATCTTGCCTTCCAATCCGCGCTCGCCGAAGCCGCCCGGTACCAGCAAACCGGCGGCACCCTTCATGTGCTTTTCAGCGCCGTCTTCCAGCAATTGCTCGGCAGCAATCTTGCGGAAACGCACTTTGTGGCTGTGGTGAATCGCACCGTGCGCCAGCGCCTCGTAAATCGATTTGTAAGCATCGTGCAATTCGATGTACTTGCCGACCACAGCGATTTCAATTTCACCATCCGGTTGAGCAAAACGCCGCTGCAACTCCTCCCAATCGGAGAAGTCGCCGGCTTGGGTATCCTCCAATCCCAAGCACTGAACCAGCGCGTCATCCAATCCCTCGCGCAGCAAATCCAACGGCACTTCGTAGATGGTGTGCGGCACGTCCATCTCCTGAATCACGTTCTCTTCGGAAACGTTGCAGAACATGGCGATCTTCTCGCTCATCTCCTTGGTCATCGGCCGCTCGCAACGACAAACCAACACGTCGGGCTGAATGCCGATCTCGCGCATCTTGCGCACCGTTTCCTGCGTCGGCTTGGTTTTCATTTCACCCGACGCCGACAAGTACGGCAGCAAAGTCAGGTGCACGTAGCAAACATTGCCGCGCCCCAACTTCAGCCCGAATTGGCGGATAGCCTCCAAGAACGGCAACGATTCGATGTCGCCAGCCGTGCCGCCAATCTCAACAATGGCGACGTCAATGCCGCGCTGCGCACCCTGACGGATCGCGTCTTGAATTTGATTGGTGATGTGCGGCACCACCTGCACCGTCTTGCCGAGATAAGCACCGCGGCGTTCCTTGCGGATCACCTCGGAGTAAATCGAACCGGTGGTCGCATTCGAGTAACGGTTAATTGCCGCGTGCGAGAAGCGCTCGTAGTGACCTAAGTCGAGGTCGGTTTCGGCGCCGTCTTCGGTGACGTATACCTCGCCATGTTCAAACGGCGACATGGTGCCGGGGTCGACGTTGATGTACGGATCCAGTTTCTGAATCGAAACTTTCAATCCGCGTTTTTCAAGCAGGACGGCGATCGAAGCAGTGGTGATCCCTTTGCCTAAAGAGGAAACAACACCGCCGGTGACGAAGATGAATTTGGTCATTGCTGGGGGGGTACGGACCGGGTCTTGGAGGGGGGGGATGTGCGGCTCAGGCGGCCGAGAAAGGCGCGGTAATCGGAGGGGGTGTCGATGCCCGGAAATGCATGCGGCCAGTCCATGACCCGGACCGGCACGCCGTTTTCCAAGAACCTGAGTTGCTCCAGTCCCTCACACTGTTCGAGGGGTGTTGGCGCAGTGCGCGCAAATTGTCGCAAAGCAGCGCGCGAATAACCATAGATTCCAAGATGCAATCTCGGACTAGAAATGCCGTCGGCGGTGTTGCGTGGATAGGGGATGCCGGCGCGCGAAAAATACAAAGCGCGGCCGCTCAAATCGCGCACCACTTTGACCGCCGCCGCATCATTCAGAGATGCTTCGTCCAGGGGCGCACATAAGGTCGCCACCTCGGCGCCGTCATGCAGCGCTTGCAGCAAAACCAATATCGCCGCCGGATCCATTTCCGGCTCATCGCCCTGAACGTTGACGACATGGCTGAGCGCCGATTCCTGCTCCATCACCGCCCAAACGCGATCACTGCCCGACGGCAAATTCGGGTCGGTCAGCACCGCCTCGGCGCCGGCGGCGATTGCCACATCAAACAACTGTTGGCAGTCCACCGCAGCGATCACGCGCGGCCGTGGCAGGTCGCCGCAACGGTCGCCGACCAGCAAACATTGCTGCAGCGTATGTGCCAGCAGCGGTTGGCCGGAGTCGGCCAGCAGCAGTTTTTCGGGGAGGCGGGTCGAGTCCCGGCGAGCCGGGATCACGATCGCTGCCTCAAAACCCGATGTCACCTAAAGTTCCTCTTGCCCTGATTGCCCAGTTGGCGCTGCTGTTGTTCGAACAGCTCTTTGCCCTGGTTGTTGTGGATGACTTGCATGCTGTAGTGAGCGTCGTACATGGCCCGGAATGCCTGATTGCAGTTCTCAATCTTCGCGCTGACAGACGGCTCCCGGTCGCGGTGCTGGCTCAGGCTGTACTTTAACCCACCGCGCTCGACCATTAAAGTGCTACGCGCGCCAGGCGTGCGGCGGAATCCGGCATCGGCGATTTCGAAGAAGCCGAATTCTTCCAGTTGCAGGATCAAAGCCCCCATATCGAGGTCGGGAATGACCTTGGTCGACGCATTTCCGCGCACCTGGGAGTAGTAATCGGATTTCGACGTGTGCGATTCGTTAATCAGGAATAAATCCAGATTGGTGCGGTAATCCTTCAGCGTGAGCTTGCACGGCGAGGTTTCCGGGGTAATCGGCGGGGTCGAGCTGCAGGCGCCCAGCAGGGCGACGAGCAAAAACATGGGTAGGATGCGCATCGAAGGTTGAACGATTCTCGGGCTACGGGACAATCTTCTCCTCGGGGCCCCCGCTCCGCAAGTCATGGATCCATCGAAAAAGGAATACTCCAGCCACCCGCGGGCATCAAAAAAGCTCACTTGGCGCAAGTCGGCGGTCTACATTTCCAGCCTCGCAGTGCTGGCAATGGCAGACCCGCGACCCCTGACCTTCGCCATCGGCTGTGTGCCGGTGGTGGTGGCGTGGTGGCTGCGCATTTGGGCTTTCGGCCATTTGGAAAAGAACCGGACCATGGTGACCACGGGTCCCTACGCCCACACCCGCAATCCGGCTTATCTCGGCAGCTTCATCGCCATGACCGGAGTTGCGCTGGCGGCGGGCAATTGGGAAACGCGCCAGGGTCAAGGCGTATGGGTATTCGGTCTGTTGCTGATGGTTGCCTTCTTTAGCTTCTATCTGCCGCGCAAACTTTCGAAGGAATACCCGCGCCTGAAGCAGTTGTTCGGCGATCAGCTCGACCGCCACGCAGACAACGTGCCCGATTTCTGGCCGCGCCTGACGCCTTGGCGCAGCGGCGACGATCGCAAGTTTTCGTGGACCCGGGTTAGCGCCAACCACGAATGGGGATGGGGCTTGGTCTTCATTTTGATCATGGGCCTGATTTGGTTCGCACCGATGTGGTCGCCGTTCCTCAACGGCGCCGAATAGCCTCGATGGATCAATTGCTCAGCCGCGGCTCGTCGCTGAAACCGGCGGTTTGGCGGCGGCAGCAAAATGGCGAGGACGTCATCGTCAAAAACCTCGACGACGTGCCCGGCTGGAGCCGTTGGCTGGCGCGTTGGTTAATGAACCGCGAACGCCGCGTGCTGCACAAATTGGCCGACGTGGAAGGCGTACCGCAAATCGTCCACGAAGACGCCGACGGCTTTGCCATGGCGTTGGTTGCCGGTGAGCCGCTGCGTGGCGAAGCCTTTGAACCCGATCCACGCGGCTTGGCCAATTGCTTGCGCAGCCGCATCGAAGCCATTCATCAGCGCGGCGTTTTTCACTTGGATTTACGTCAGCGTCAAAACGTGCTGATCGCCGGCCCGGCCGAAGCCAATTTGGTGGATTTTGGCGCGGCGCTGGCGCCTGGAAAACTAGGCCGGGCTTTGTGGGGCAGGCTGTTGGCTTGGGTGGATCATCAAGCCGTTTTGAAGTACTTGGCTCGGCATGCGCCGCAGGAGTTAACCGTCGTAGAAGCGCGTTCTTTGCTGCGTGCGTTGCGCTGGCGGCGATTGTGGTTCGTCAGTCCCCACAAGGACCGGGGGGAAAGGGCCGCTGCGCGCGACCGAATCCGCAACTCCTAGACCTCGCCACTAGTGGTGGTGTGCGGCAGTGCAAATCCACCACAAAAGGTATTGCCACAAGGATTTCCATAGAAATCGGTAGGCGCCCCCAATATATTGGGCCTATCCCGAGAGGGATCAAAAGCATGGGTCGCCTAGAGAAGCAAATCATTTCCGGAGCCGTCGCCCTGGTGGCGATTCTACTAGTCGTTGTGCTAGTGAAAGGCATTGAGCCCACAGGTCCTCAGAAGCCGGCCGGGAATAAGACCGAATGGCAAGATCCGGCTTTGGTTTTATCGAATTTGCAGCCCAAGGTGGCACCTGATAAAGGCGACTCGCGCAAGGCTGGAGTCGTTGACCTGGGAGCACCGGAGCCGAAGACCGGCAACACGCCGGCCGAGCATGGTTATGCCGGTTCGCAAGGCGATGTCAAATCCGCCAATAACGAGTTGAAGCAAGGTAAGCCTGAGATTGATGATCAATTGGACTTGATTCAGGCTGCGTTGCACAAATCGCAGGAACGCGTCGAAGCTAAGCCCGCTTCCGACGCCGGCGCGATGGTCAACTTGGACTGGGACGAAGACCTGCGCTTGTACAAGGTCAAGAAGAACGAGTCGCTGAGTGAAATCGCGCAACGCGAGTTGGGTTCGATTCGCTACCTCGACAGCATTCTTGAACTGAACGAAGGCTTGAGTGCAAACAATATCGGCACTGGTCAAGAGATCTGGTTGCCGTCCGCCGCTGCCGCCAAATTCAGCTACGAGCAAAGCCGTTCCGGCAAGGCCAAGCCGAAGGCTGCTGCGTCGACCAGTGGCCGCACCCACAAGGTGAAAAGCGGCGATAGCCTGTGGCGCATCGCCAAGCGCTATTACCCGAAGATGGATCGCCGCGAAGCGATTCAAAAGATCGTCAAAGCCAACGCTGATTTGAAGTCCGAGAACTCGGTACTTGAACTCGGCATGGAATTGAAGATTCCGCGCTAATCGCGGACTGCCGATGTGGGAGGCCGAGCAATCCAGATTGGTGCTCGGCATGAGTTCGGGCACGTCGGCCGACGGATTGGATTTGGCTCTGATTCGCGTGCAAGGATCGGGCTTGCAGCGCACGGTGGAATGGATTGGCGGAGAGGTTGCGCCCCTGCGGCCGGAAACGCGTGCGGCGGTGCGTCGAGCGTTGAAATGGAGTGTGGCGGAGTACGCGCATTGGCATTTTCAAATGGGGGCCGAATTCGCCGAGCTTGCGGCGGACTTTCTTGCGCGTCAAGCAAGGGAGTATCGCCAACCGGATTTCGTCGGCAGTCATGGCCAAACCATTTATCACCACGACGGTGAGCCCGGCGATGGCACGCTTCAAATCGCCGATTCGGCATTGATCGCCACGCGACTGGCTTGTCCGGTGGTCGCCGATTTCCGCTGGAGCGATTTGGCGGTAGGGGGGCAGGGCGCGCCCATCTCGCCGTTCGCCGATTGGGTGTTGCATCACGATGTCGCGCCCGAGTTGGCCATCCTCAATTTAGGCGGCATCGCCAATCTGACCTTGCTGCGCGGGCCCAAGCCTCCGGCTGCATGGGATAGTGGGCCGGCCAATGGGCCGCTGGACGCCCTGGTCCAGATTGCCTCCCCGGGCTCTGCCGCGGAGCCTAGCCATGACGTCCCTTCTGCCGAGTACGACGTCGACGGCAAACTGGCAGCCACCGGCCAAATCCTGCCGGAATTACTCGCCGCCCTTAAGGATGACGACTACTTCCGTCGGCCCCTACCACGATCCACTGGTCTGGAGCGCTTCGGCCGCGCGCTGGTGGCAAAAATCGATGCCATCGCCCCCGAATCCAGCCTCGCCGATCGGCTGCGCACCTGCTGTTCGCTGGCCGCATGGGCTGTGTCGGACAGTTTGCAGACGGCAATCGGCCTTCCAGCAGCAAAAATTTCCCTGCCCATTTACGTTTGCGGTGGGGGAGGTCACAATCCCGTCTTGCTTGCCGAGCTGGCCCAGGCCTTGCCGGCGGCGACCCTCCGGAACTACTCGGAATTGGCTGGAAATCCCGATCTGCGCGAGGCACAGGCCTTCGCATTGCTCGCAGATGCATGTTTTTTGGGCGAATTTTCGGCCTGGCCGAGCACCACTGGTGGGCGTCAACCTGTAATCCTTGGGAAAATCGTGCCATCCTGCATTTGACCGGCAGTTCGGTGGCTCTATCATGTTGCCTCGGTGAGTAGGTGCACTATGGGTCGTAGCGCACCTTCGCATCCCTACCCCCCGCACGAACCCTCTGGCGAAATCGCATGAGCAAGTCCCTCCGGTCCGGCCGTAAACTGGCCTCCAGCATCATCCTGGCCTCTCTTCTGGCTATGGTCCCCTCCCAGGCTTTCGCTCAAGAAGGCCAAGGCGAAGCCCAGAAGCTCTTTGACCAGGGCATGGCCCACTTCCACAACGGTGATCCTCAGAAAGCCATCGACGCTTTCCGCAAGGTCATTGAGTTGGCCCCTGACGAAGCCGTTGCTTACCAGCTGCTGAACCAGAGCCAGGACAAGCTGCTGCAACTGATGGTTGCCGGCGGTGAGTTCGAAACCTTCGCCATGGAAATCATGGAAGCTGCCAGCAACGCCAGCCGCGACGCCATGCGCGACGCCGACGCTGCTGCTGACGCCGCTGAAGGTTGCTTCGCCGACGACTTGGCGACTCGCTCCAAGGCCATCTTTGATCTGGGTCACCGCTTCGGTCCTTACGGCGCGTTGGCTTTGGTCGACTCCCTGGGTGACCAGAAAGAGTCCCGTCGCTTGGCTGCGATCTACGCCATGGGCCGCATCGGCTCCGAGGCCTTCCACCCGGCATTGGCTGCTACCTGGTCCGAAAGCGCCCAGGTCCGCTCCTCTGCTTTGATGGTTCTGGCTGAACTCAACGATCCGCGCGCTGCTGCCCGCATCGCCGACCTCGCCGCCAACGATGCCGACGGCACCGTGCGCAAGGTCGCCGGTCAGTTCGCCGTCGACGCCGACGCTGCCGAAATGCTCTACGCCCAAGGTTGGGACTACCTCGATGGTGATCCTGCTTACGGCTTGGCCGGCACCGAGAACTACGGCACCTTCTTTAAGGGTGACGGCAACGGTGTTGCTGGTGTAGACATGGCTCGCGCCTTGGTCCCGTGTGAGTTGGCTAAGCGCTGCTTCGCTCGCTCGCTGGCTTTGGGTAACGCCGACGCCGCCATCGCGCTGGCTACCGCCTACGCAACTGAGGTTGGTGTGATGAACGCCATGGGTGAAGACATGGCCGACATGATCAACGCTCAGACCGCTTCCTGCCTGACCCTGGGCACCGCCAACTTGCAGGCCGCATTGGTCAACGCAGTTGCCGAGAATAAGGCTGGCGCTTCGATGGCGCTGGTCAACATGCTCAAGGGCACTGGCTCGAACGACGCTCTGCAGTTCGCTCTGGAGAACTCCAGCTCGACTGAGTTGCGCTACCACGCTGCTCTGGCGTTGGCCGGTGCAGGTCAAACCAACGGTGCCGTCGTCAACGCTTTGGCCGAAGCCGCCGGCCTCGACGCCCTGCGCGTAGTTCACCTGATCGACCCCAGTGCTGAGCGCGCCGCCCGTCTGGCTTCCGAGCTGGGCGCCCAAGGCATTGCCGTGATTCGCGCCGAAGATGGTGCTTCCGGCATGATCAACGCTCACCGCAGCACTTTGGTGGATGCCTTCGTCATCGCCAACCCGCTGCCGGATCTCTACGCCAGCCGCGTGCTGAAGGAACTGCGCAAGGATGATCGCTTCGCCGATACTCCGGTGTTGGTCTTCGGCGCTGAAGGCGAAGAGATGGACGGCGCAGAGTACGTCGAAGATCTGACTGCCTCGGCCGTCACCGACGCCTTTGGTGATTTGGGTGTAGACCGCGAACGCTACTTGGCTACTGCCGCTTCCGCAGCTTCCATGCTGTCGCACATGAGCATGGTGAATGCTGAAGCCGTCGCCATGGTCGCCGGTGGCATGACCGACGCTCTGGGTCGCGAAGACGCCGTCGCCATTCCGGCTGCCGGCATGATTGGTCGCTCCGGCTCCGCCGCACAGGCTGAAGCTCTGATGGGCTTGATCGCCGACGGCAACCGCAGCACCGAAGCTCGCACCGCCGCAGCGAAGGGCTTGGCCGCTATGGCTTCGCGCATCGACGTCTCGGTCAGCGCCGACGGCCTGGTAGGATTCGTCACCGATTCGGAAGCTGCATTCGCTCAAGCTTGCGCCCGCGCGTACGCCGCTCTGTCCGGCTCGCCGCTGGCCATCGAGCTGAGCTTCTAAGGACGCCGCTCCCAACCCGAACCCTGCAAGACCCTCACTTTGGTGGGGGTTTTGCCTTGCCAGAGTAGCTCAGGGGTAGAGCTCTGCTTTCGTAAAGCAGTGGTCACGAGTTCAAATCTCGTCTCTGGCTCCAGATCCGACCCGACTCTTTGAGTCGGGTTGTTTTTTTTTGTGGGTGGGTTTTTGGTTTTTGTGGTCGTGTGGTGAGTTGGGGCCCGGCTGCTTAGACGAAACGAGCTTCGCCGTTTCGATGCGCACCGGCTCCCCAACTCACCACACGACCGCATTTACACAAACACCGCATATACCCATTCACACATAAATCAGGTGGTGTGACTCAAAGAGTCGGGTCGGACCTGGAGCCAAACGCAAGGGCGAAGGGGCGCGACAACCGCTTTAGACTTTCGCATTCATGAACTTGAATGCGGCATTGGAGTTCTTAGGTTTACGCGTTACTCACGATTCGCATTTGCCGGCTCTTTACAACAAACAAACCGTGGTTTTTGGCGCAGTGGTGGGGCTGCGGATCGTTCCTCATTTACCGTTATTTGTGAGGGGGTTGGGGTGAATGGGATTGAGATTGTTTTGCCTTCACATGGAGGTCTATTGGAATAGGGAGTGAATGTGGTAAGTGGGTATATGTGGTGCTGTGGTCGTGGCGGCGGCTGGGGAGCCGGTGCGCATCGAAACGGCGAAGCTCGTTTCGTCTAAGCAGCCGGGCCCCAGCCGCCGCCACGACGCAACGACCCATTCACCCAAACCCCAATCACCCTCTCTTCAAATGCACATCCAACTGCGGGAAAGCAATCTCAATTTCATTCACCGCAAAATTCTTATAAACAGCAGTCAGCAAAAGATCCGTAGCCTGACCGCGTAGTACAGGTTCTGGGATCCAGCAAAGGAGTTCGAAGTCGAGAGTGGAGTCGCCGAAGCGGCGAAAGCGCACGCGCGGTTCGGGGTTGGTGCAAACCATTTTTTCGGATTGGGCGGTTTGCATCAGGACTTGGCGGACGAGGTCGACGTCGGAACCGTAGGCGACGCCGACGGGAATGCGCAGGCGTCGTTTGGTGCTGACGCCTCCGGTTTCGTTGAGGATTTTGGCGCTTCCCATCACCGCGTTGGGGATGGTGATTTCGATGTCGTCTCGCGTCAGCAGGCGGGTGGAGCGGATGCCGATGTGCACGACTTTGCCGCGTTCGCCGCTGTCGAGCACGATGAAGTCGCCTAATCGATAGGGGGCGTCGGCGAGGATGAAGATGCCGGCGAACAGGTTGCTGAGGGTGTCCTTGGCGGCGAAGCCTAGCGCGATACCCATAACTCCAGCGGAGGCCAGCACGGTAGAAACGTCGCCGTCCCAGGCTTTGACCGCAAGGTATATGGCGAAGCCGAAGATGAGCACGCGCGCCAGGTTGTCGAACAACGGTAGCGTCGTTGGCTCGATGACTTGGAAGCGCTTGGTGTCTTTGCTCAGTCCCTTCAACAGCAGGCGGCTGAAGCGGAAAGCCCAGCCCATCCACACCAGGATCATCAGCGTGTGCACGAAGCTGTTGATGGTCAGCTGCCAGTTTTTGCCTGGCGCGCCTTCAGCGGTCTGCACGACCAGATCCAGCTGGCCGGTGGCTGCCATCAGGCCGATCAGCACCACGGTGATCTGAATCGGACGGTGGAATAAGCTGATCAGTTGATCGTCGAAATCGGTTTTGGTGCGCTTGGTCAGCGCGCGCAGCAGCCGTGTGCACATCCAGTCGATCAGGAATGCGGCGACGATGGCACCGACCAGGATGATGCCGGCGCGCAGCCACGGATCGTTGGAAAGCAGGTCCAGGTATTCTTTCAGGGTGTCCATTCCGCTATCCCAGTGGGGGAATCAAGCACCTGCGGGCCACGCCCGAGGGCAGATATGCGCAGCGTAGCAAAGCAGATGGGGCCGCAGAATATCGGAACCTTGGGGTATGTTTGGGAGTCCACTAATGAAACCCCTTTCCCTCCCGCACTCAGAAAATGCTCGGATCCCTCTTTAGCCTCGCGGTACTTGCAACTCCCTCGCTGCAAGCCCCTTCCAACGAAGACGTTATGACGTCTTTGTTTACTCCGGTAACCTCCTTTAATGGGCCCGGCATCGACGCCGAATTACCCATCATCAGCCAGCGCCGGCTGGTACTTTTGGATACAGACCTGCTGTTGCCGGTCGATGAGGGTGGCGCGTCCTCGATTAAGATCGAACTTTTCGGTGGTGAAATCCTCACTGCAGATCTGATCGAGCGTCAAGAAGCCCGCGGCGGTTACGTCTGGGTGGGTCAGGTGGCCGGCGAAGATCATGACTCCGACGTGGTGCTGTCGGTAGTCGGCGAAATGATGACCGGCTCGATCCGCAGCAAGGATCGCTTGTTCCGCATCTCGGCCGCGGAAGACGGCCCGGTGCACTACGTCGCCGAGCTCGACGAGACTGCTTTTGGTGGTTGCGCCCTCAGCGCTGCCGAGGAAGTTTTTGGTGCCCACGATCACGGCTTCCATAACAACAACCGCAGCCCGATCGTCGACGTCATGGTGGTTTACACGACCAAGGCCAAGAACAACCAAGGCGGTACCAACGCGATGCAGTCGCTGATCAACTTGGCGATCACTGAAACCAACCAAAGCTACTCCAACAGTGACGTCACTCAGGTTCTGAGCTTGGTCCACACTTACGAGATCGCCAACTACACCGAAAACGGCAACTTCAGCACCGAACTCAGCCGTTTGCGCGCTAAGAACGACGGTCACTTCGACGAGATTCACCCGATGCGCGACCAGTACGGTGCCGATGCCGTCGCCATGTTGATTAACAGCACGCAGTACTGCGGCATTGCTTACTTGATGACCAACCCGAGCCACGGCTTTGAGTCGTCGGCATTTTCGGTGACCGCGCGTACCTGCGCCACCGGTTACTACAGCTTCGGTCATGAGCTGGGTCACAACTTCGGCAGCAACCACGACCGCCAGAACGCTTCCAGTGGTGCTTACAACTACTCGTTCGGCTGGCGCACCTCGAACAACCAGTACCGCACCGTCATGGCTTACTCGCCGGGGTCGCGGATTAAGTACTTCTCGAACCACAACAAGAACAAGAACGGCATGCCGTTGGGTTCGCAGGGTTCGGCTGAAAACTGGCGCTCGCTGAACAACACCGCCAACATCGTCGCCGGCTGGCGCGATTCGGCGGTCGGCTACGAGCTGACGATGACGCTGGGCACCCTCCAGTCCGGCTCGTCCGCTACGGCCACCATCACCGGCAGCACCCAAGGAAACTTGGTTTACCTGTATAACGGTACTGGCAATGGCTCGACCACGATCCCCGGTCTGGGCATCGATCTGGAAATCGCCAACGCCAACAAGGTCGCTCAAAAGAGCGTCGGTGCCGGTGGCTTCGCCATCATCACCAAAAACCTGCCGCCTAGCCTGGCTGGCATGACCGTTTACCTCCAGGCCTGTGATGACGACGGCAAACTTTCTGCCGTCCACACGGACACCATTCTTTAGCAGTCAGGGGCCGGCGCAAGTCGGCCCCGTTCTGCTGTAGGGGGGTCCATCCCCTAGCCAGGGGGTCGTACGACCCCCGTCACACTCACTCCTCAATCCATCCCTACCTTGAAAGCATCCTCAACTTTGAGAACGCTCTTGATTGCCTCGGCGGGCCTGGTCTGGTCTGCCGGGGCTTTTGCCCAAGAGTGCCCATACGCTTCTGGTCAGAAGGCTGAATCGGATTGCCACCAAGTGGCTACCTCCGAGCGCATTCTGGAAAGTCGCGTCAATACATTTACCTACAGCACCCAACACGAGCAGGCGCTGGACATTGCCGAGGACGGACGCATCCTGGTGGGCTGGAGCAGCCGCCGTCAGGAAGTCGGTTCCTACGGTGTTTTTGCCCAACTGCTCGACGGTCTTGGCCGCCCGCTCGGAACTGAGTTGCACATCAACCAGTACATGCCCGGCGCGCAGAAAGACCCGGCCGTTGCATTTGCTGCCAACGGCGACGCCTACATGGCATGGACTTCGGTCAGCGATCAAGATGGCGACGGTGCCGGCATTTACCTGCGCCGCTTGAGCCAGCTTGAGCAGGCCGATGGCGCCAACAACTTCGGTCCGGTCGGCGACGAGATGCGCGTCAACCAGAACGGTTTTGGTGAGCAATTTGATCCGTCGATGGAAGTGCTGTCCGACGGCACCTTGGTCGTGACTTGGCTCAGCGATCACAACGGCAGCATTCAGGCCTACGCACGCCTGCTCGACGCCAGCGGTCAGCCGCAAGGCGATGAGTTCCGTCTGTCCAGCGGTGAAGGTCAGGATTCAATGCCGGCCATCGCCGAGATCGAGGGTGGTTTTGTCGCCGTTTGGGCGCAGACCGAAGCCGATCAAAAGACGCCGCAGGGCATCTACGCTCAGAACTACAGCACCGATGGCAAGGCTCAAGGCAGCATCAAGCTGTTGGCCGGCAACGGTGCGATTGAACCGTCCATCGATTCCAACGGTTCCAGCTTCGCGCTGGCGTGGATGAGCAAGGATGGAGAAGGCTACTTGGTGCAGTCGCAGCGCTTTGACGCGCAGTCGGACGCCATCGGTAGTGTTTGGACCGCTCCGGCAGCTGCCGAGGTCATTACCTCAACGGTGCGGCCGTCACTATGGCAGCCGACGGTCGTCAGATGGTGGCGTTCAACGAGCACCAGCCGTCGACGATGAATGAAAACAACCGTCGCGTGCGCCACGTTTCGATCATGGGTCAGCGTTTCGATGCCGCCGGCAACCCGGTGGGTGAGATTCAGCGTTTGAACCAGAACGATCAGGGCGTGCAGGACTTGCGCGTAGGCAAAAACGCCAAGCACTTGGTGTGGTCGGCACAAGACCAGATCGCGATGACTTGGTACGGCAAGACCGAAGAAGATGGCAAAGGCGTCGGCCTGACGCTGATGGTGCCGGAGACTTTGGAAGTTGCCGCTGCTCCTGCAATCGAGCCGAAGGCTGCTCTTGAGCACCTCAAGCTCGAAGACATGCACAAGCAGATTGCTCCGCCGGAATGGGATCCGAACTGGGATCCGACCGCCAAGCACGCACCGCGCGGCCCGGCTGGTCCGGACTTCGGTTTTGACGGTTTCCCAAGTGGAACTGGCTGGAACCCGCCTGACCCGGATCTGGCAGTCGGTACCAACCACATCGTTGTGGTCGCCAACGTAGACATGAAGTTCTACGACAAGACCGGTACCAACACCTACACCACCGGCCTCGAGTCGTGGTTCGGTACCACCGGTTTCGTGTTTGACCCGGTCGCTTTGTACGACCAAGACGTCGACCGCTACGTGGTCGCGGCCGTTGAGCACTTTGGTGGTGGCAACTACTTCAACATCGCCGTTTCCGATGATGGCGACCCGAATGGTAGCTGGCACAAGTACCGCTTCAACGTCAGCTCGATCTGCGGCTTCATTGACTTCCCGAACTTGGGTGTGTCGGCAGATGCTTACTTCCTCGTCGCCGACTGCTTCGGTGGCGGTGGTAACAACATCCACGTGATGGACAAGTCGGCGATGCTGACGGGTTCGCCGGTTTCGCTGACTTCGGTCAACACCACCGGTAGCATCATCTCGAATGGTGCAACTCGTAGCTACGACGCAGGTGGCACCGGCTACTTTGCCAGCTCCTACGCTGCAGGTTCGCCGCGTTTGCGCTTGTACGCAGTCAGTGATCCGACCGGATCGGCAACGCTGAACAGCTACGACATCAACGTCGGCAGCTTCAGCAACCCGCCGGACGCAGCTCAGCTGGGTACGTCGAACCGCGCCGACACCATTGACCACCGCATCAAGAATGGTGTGGTTCGTAACGGCATCATGTACCTCTGTCACAACGTCGCCAATGGCGGTGTAGCCAACGTCAAGTGGTACAAGATCAACTTGAACGGCTGGCCGTCCGGCGGCACGCCGACCTTGATGGACAGCGGTTACGTCAACCCGGGCTCGGGCATCTACACCTGGTTCGGTGACGTCAACGTCGATGCTTCCGGCAACATGGCGATTGCTTACAACCAGTCGTCGTCTAGCCAGTACATCGGTGTGAACCGTGCGTGGCGTTTGGCCGGCGATGCAGCCGGTACGCTGCAGGACATGCAGGAAATGCAAATCTCGACCAGCCCGGAAACGGGTTCGCGTTGGGGTGACTACGCTGGTTTGGAAGAAGATCCGACGGCTCCGGGCTCGTTCTGGAACCATCACGAGTACCGCATCTCCGGATGGCGCACTTGGGTCGGCAACTTCGAAATCGGTGGTGGTTACGAGTTGACTCTCGGCGTCAGCAGCCCGCTGACTTCGGGTTCGGTCAACAGTGCGCTGACTGCGGGTTCCAACCCGGGCACCCAAGTACACCTGTACAACGGTTCCGGTCCTGGCAGCTCGACCACGCCTTACGGTTTGCTTGAGATCGCTGGTGCCAGCAAGTTGCAAACCAAGAACTCGAACGCTTCCGGCGTTGCATCCTTCAGCAAGTACGTGCGCCCGGCTCTGTCCGGCTTCACCGTCTTCCTGCAGTGCATTGACAGCGACGGCAAGATTTCACCGGTGCATACGGAAACCATTCTGTAAGCACTACTCCCTTTTCCTCGCCCCCTGTTCCCAACATGCTCTTCTCTCTCCCCAAGAAGCTGCTTGTACTGGTCCCGGCGGCACTACTCGTAGTCGCCGGGGCTGCACATACGCAGCTCACCAACACTCTCACCCTTCACGTCAGTCCTTTAATGGCTGGCACGATGGCGAACGCCGCATCGACTGGATCGACTCCCGGAGTACAGGTTCACCTGTTCAACGGTTCGGGCCTGGGCAGCACCATGACTGCTTACGGCTTGGTTGATTTGGATAACCCGGTGCACCTCGTCAGCAGAACTGCAGGGACTCGGGGCCAAGCGACCTTCCGCCAATTCATCCCGCGCAGCTACGCCGGTATCACCGTGCATCTGCAAGCGATCGATGACGACGGAATGGTCTCTCAGGTACACATCGAAACCATCCTCTGATCTCGATCAGATTCGGTTTAAGCGGAGCACTTTTGGGTGCTCCGCTTTTTCTTTTGAATTTGGATGATTTGGGCTTAGAACAGGCCTGCGGCAGAAGAATAGCGATTGTGGTACGCTCGCCGCGCTTTTAGCCATGCCCCAACTCCCTCCAGCACGCACAACTTCCAAGCAAGGATCGACGTCCTTGGTTTTGGTGTTGTTGGCGTTCGTGCTGCAAGTGGTTTACCTGCCTGCGCATCTAGTACTAGAGGAGCATCATTCGGCGCTGGGCGATTGCGTGCGCAAGCAGCAACAGCATGAGGACGTCGAGTGGCATAACCACGGCGACGGCTGGCATCGGCATGGCGACGGAACTGCCGATCATGAGCATGCCGGTGGCCACGACCACAATCCGGAGCACGATCATGGCTGTCAGTTTTTCGTGCCCCGACAGCCGCCGGTACAAGTTCGCATTAGCGAGCCTTGGGATGTGTTTGAACTGCATGGCAGCGTCGAGCTGACCCAAACTACGCAGTGGACGACGCGCTGTGAAGAGGCGCAACAGCCTCTGTTTGCGGCCATGCAACGGGTGCATGGGTCGCGGGGACCTCCTGCACGGGTTTGATCACGAATTTACGGAGGGATGAGCTTAGGGCTGATCCGCTCCGCTGCTTGATCCACCCTTGCACCCCCAAAAACCATGACCTCACTGACTTCCCGTGTGGCGGGATCCTTCGGCGCAATCTGCTTAGCGCTGGGGGCGACGTCCTGCCAACCTTCTGATACCAACGCCACCCAAGAACCTGAAGCCGCGGCCGACGACGGACATCATTCGTCCACCGTCACGCTTTACCAAGACGGCTTGGGTTTGTTCATCGACCACCCGCAACTCCAAGCGGGATTGGGCGCTAAATTTGCCGTGCACCTGACTGACTTGAGCACCGGCAAACCCATCGCCGAAGGTAAGGTCAGCATTGAATTTCGTTCCGACAACGGCACTGTCAGCAACGCGAATGTCGACGGACCGGCGGACATCGGCTTATTCCTGCCGGTTGCCACCTTCGCGGAGGCGCAGAAGTTGGAATGGTCGCTGACTTGGCAATCCGACGCACGCACGGTGCGTTTTGAGCTGCCGGCGACCGAGGTATACGCCGACCACGAAGCCGCACACGCCGCGGTTGGCGCGCATGAACACGAGCACGCCGACGACGTGCACATGATCATGGAGCAGCAGTGGAAGGTCGGCCTGATTAGCGAGGAAGTTGGGCGGCGCACGCTTACGCAGCGGCTGCAAGTGCCGGGCGAGATTGAAGCCATCAATCACTCCATTGCCCTGGTCAGTTCGCCGTTGGGCGGACGCTTGATTGCGTCGGAAGGTGAGCATCTTCCGCATATCGGCGACACGGTGAAAAAAGGACAAGTGTTGGGCTATCTGGAACCGCCGCTGACTACTGCCGACGTGGCTCAATGGGTGTCCAGTCAAGCGGCACGCGAGGCTTTGCAGATCGAATTGGCGATGCAGCAGGTGGAGTTGCAAAACAAAGCGGTCGAAGCCAACGCAGCTGCGGATCAAGCGCAAGTGCGGTTGGATGCGGCGCGGCAGACTGCGGTGCGGTTGGAGCCTTTACAGTTGAAGGGCTTGGTCAAAGTGTCGGAATTGCAAGCTGCGCAGGCGGCGGTGGCGTTGGCCGAGCAAGAGCGCAATTCGGCGTTGAAATTGAGTAAGGAATACCAAGCTGCGCAAGCCCAACTCAACGAGTTGGCCAAGCAGGCGGGCGGCGATGTGGATGGCGCTGCAGGGGATCTATTGGGCGGCAAATTGCAAAGCCTGCGCGTGCCGTTGGTCGCGGCAATTAGCGGCGAAATCGTCAACGTCAATCATGTCGAAGGCGAGGTGGTGCAAGCGCAACAAGAGATTTACCGCATCCTCAACTTGGACAAGGTTTGGATTGCAGCGCACGTGTCGGAATTTGATTTGGCACAGTTGCCGGCGGTTCCCGGCGCGCTGCTGAAATTCCCGGCTTATCCCGAGCGCAGCTTTGATGTACTCGGCGAAATGGGCGGCCGATTGGTCGCCACCGGTCGCGAAGTCGACGAACGCACGCGAACCGTCGAGCTTCATTACCAGGCACCGAACCCCGAAGGTTTGTTCCGCGCCGGCATGTTTGCCGACGTCATGTTGGAAACCAAAACGGTGGTTGATGCGGTCGCAATACCCAGCAAAGCCATCGTTCACGACAACGGCATTCCCATTGCTTACGTTGTTGTAGAAGCCGAAACCTTCGAGCGTCGCCAGCTAGAGCTTGGCGTCGAAGACGGCGAGTGGGTCGAGGTCATCAGCGGAATTGAAGCCGGTGAACGCATTGCAACTGTCGGCGCCTATTCGGTGAAGCTGGCAGCTGCCGGCGGCGATTCCTTCGGCCACGGCCACGTGCACTAAGCGAGCAGAACCATGATTAACGGTCTGATTCTGACTTCGCTGCGCAACCGCTTGGCGGTGTTGCTGATTAGCGCGGTACTGTTGATTACCGGCGCGGTGTTCACGCTGCGCATGCCGGTCGACGTCTTCCCCGACCTGACTGCGCCGACGGTTTCCATCGTCGTCGAAGGTCATGGCATGGCGCCCGAGGAAATGGAGACCTTGGTCACCTTTCCCATCGAAACCGCCGTCAACGGAGCCACCGACGTGCGTCGAGTGCGTTCGGCGACGGCAGTAGGCTTGGCCATCATTTGGGTGGAATTTGAGTGGGGCACCGACATCTATCGGGCGCGTCAAACGGTGACCGAGCGCTTGGCGCCGATTGCCGCAACCTTGCCCGACCAAGTCGAACCGCCGGCGTTGGCGCCGGTGTCGTCGATCATGGGCGAGACGATGTTCTTATCGTTAACGTCGGATCGCCACAATGCGATGGAGCTGCGTACCACCGCCGAATCGTCCATTCGGCGCCGAGTATTGGCGGTCAGCGGTGTATCGCAAGTCACCGTTTTGGGTGGTGACCTGAAGCAATACCAAGTGCTGCTCGATTCGCAACGCATGCGCGCCCTCGAGGTAACGATGAGCGAGGTCGCCGACGCGCTGAGTCACGGTAACGAAAACGTATCCGCTGGATTTTTGGATGACGGCAACACCGAAAACGTGTTGCGCGGTATTGGCCGCATTCAAACGGTTGCCGACATCTCCGATACCGTCGTCGCCAGTCGTCACGGACGTGCTATTACCGTTGAAGACGTCGGCGAAGTTCGCTTGGGGGCGGCGATCAAACGCGGCACCGGCGCGGCGTCGCGGCGCGGGCCGAACGGCGAAGCGATTACCGAAGAAGCGGTGATCTTGAGCATCGCCAAGCAACCGTCGGCCAATACTTTGGACTTGACCGCGTTGCTGGATGAAACGCTGGAAGACATTCAGCGCAGCCTGCCGGAAGGAATGGTGATCAATAGCCGTATCTTCCGCCAGTCGGATTTCATCGAAAATTCGATTGCCAACACCACGGCAGCTTTGCTGGAAGGTGGCTTATTCGTCGTCGTCATCGTCATCGCATTCCTGGCGAGCATGCGGGCAAGCATCATCACCTTGTTGGCGATTCCAATCTCGCTACTCACCGCCGTTTTAGCGCTGCACTTCTCCGGCGCCAGCATCAATACGATGACGTTAGGCGGCATGGCCATCGCCATCGGTGCGTTGGTTGACGACGCGATCATCGACGTTGAAAACGTAGTACGGCGATTACGACTCAATCGGCGATTACCCAAGAGTGAGCGTCAGAACATGGTCAAAGTCATCTTCGACGCCAGTGTCGAAGTGCGGACGTCGATCGTATTCGCCACCTTCATCATTCTGTTGGTGTTCACGCCGCTGTTGTTCTTGTCCGGCGTAGAAGGCCGACTGCTACGACCCTTGGGCGTGGCTTTCTGCGTTTCGTTGGCCGCATCGCTGCTCACCGCGCTGACCCTGACGCCGGCACTTTGCTCGTACTTGCTGCCGGAAAGTCGCACCGTGCGCGGCGAACACGAACCGCGCGTCATTGTTTGGCTAAAGAGGCTGTACCGCGGCCCACTGGACTGGGTGCTGCGCCATCCGTGGATGACTACTCTTCCTGCAGTGGCGCTTTTGGTGATTGCGCTGGTCGGGGCATCGCGCATGGGTAAGGAGTTTTTGCCGGAGTTCAATGAAGGCGGTTACGTCATCGGTTTGGTGACTTTGCCTGGCACTTCGCTGCAGCAAAGCAGTTACTTGACCAGTTTGGCGCAGGAAACATTGATGCGTCATCCGGAAATCATCGCCATTGGTCGTCGTACCGGTCGTGCCGAACGCGATGAACATGCGCAAGGTGTGGAAGCGACCGAGCTGGACATGACGGTGGATATGTCTGCGCCCGAGCAGTTTGGTGCACCGCGCCGCAGTCAGGCCGAATTGTTGGAAGCCATGCGCGCCGACCTCGCCGCCATTCCCGGTATGCAAGCCACCTTCGGTCAGCCGATTTCGCACCGCATTGACCACATGCTGTCGGGTACGCGTGCGACGATTGCTGTGAAAATTTTCGGCAACGAACTGCATACGTTGCGCCGCATTGCGTCGGAAGTGGAAGCGCAAATGGCCGAGATCCCCGGCGTCGTCGACTTGTCGACCGAACAGCAATTGGACGTGCCGCAAGTTCGCGTGGAATTCCGGCGCGAAGCCTTGGCTCGTTATGGCTTGCACATTTCCGAAGCCGCCGCCGCCTTAACCGCGGCTTTCCGCGGCAACCCGGTCAGTCAGGTGCTGGAAGGCCAGCAGGTTTACGACGTCACCGTTCGCCTAGCCGAAAGTCCGGACGCCAGCATGGCCGAGGTCGGTGAAGTGTTGGTGGATACACCGGCTGGGTACAAGGTGCCGCTAAAGACGCTTGCTCACATTTACCAAGACAGCGGTCCAAACTTCATCAACCGCGAGAACGTGCAGCGCAAGATTGTTGTCATGTGCAACGTCGCCGGCCGCGACATGGGCGGCGTGGTGGCCGATATTCGTGAAGCGGTAGGGAATAACGTGCCGATGCCGAATGGTTATTACGTGCAATACGGCGGCCAATTTGAAAGTGCGGCGGCGACGAATCAGCGCTTGACCTTCTTGGGCATACTGGTTTTTGTCGTCATCGGTTTCATGCTGCACATCATGTTTGGTTCGATGCGCGCCGCGTTGCTGATCATGCTGAACTTGCCGCTGGCATTGATCGGCGGAGTTGCCGGTGTTTACTTCAGTGGCGGCGTGCTTTCGGTGGCGTCGATCATTGGTTTCATCTCGGTGTTCGGCATTGCCGCGCGCAATGGCATCATGCTGGTGTCGCACATCGGTCATTTGCAAACGCATGAAGGTGTGCATGACTTCAAAGAAGCGGTGCGTCGTGGATCAATGGAAAGGCTGGCGCCGATTTTGATGACCGCACTGGCCGCTGGTCTAGCTTTGATCCCGCTGGCGATGCGCGGCGAAGACCCCGGCACCGAAATTTTGACGCCGATGGCCATCGTCATTTTGTTCGGCCTGCTGTCGTCGACGGTGTTGAACATGTTGGTGGTGCCGGCGCTTTACCTGCGCTTTGGCAAACCGCCCAAGCCGGCCGCACCGCGCACCGAAGAAGGCTTCCTCAAGGGATCGATGCCTTCCACCATGGGCGGCTGGATGCTGCTGCCGACGTTGGGGCTGCTTGCCGTCATCGGTGGCACTTCGTGTGCCCAAGTGGATCCCCAAGCCGATTTCGACGAGGCAGCCAACCTTGCCCAGCAACGCAGTGGGGTAGAGGCAACCTACAACCCGTCGACGCCTGAGCTAACGCCGACCGAGGTCAGCGCCTACTACGCCGACGGTCTCAGTTTGGAGGAAGCGCTGGAATTGGCGATGCTCAACAACCACGATTTGCAGGCAGCCTTCCAACAAATCGGAGTTGCTCATGCCGATCAAGTGCAAGCTGGTTTGTGGAGCAATCCATCGCTGGACGCGATGTTGCGCGCGCCAACCGGATCCGGTTCCGAAGTGTTGGAATTAGCGCTGGGATTGCAGTTAATGGATTTGTGGCGAGTTCCACTGCGAAGCCGCATTGCCGAACATGAATTACAGGCAATGGTGTTGCAAGTCGCGCGTCAGGCCGTGCAGCTTTCCGCACAAACCCAACAGGCTTATCTGGCAGCCTACGCCGCCGAGCAGCAGCTGCAATTGCAGGAGCAAATCGTCAAGTTGGAAGAGCAGTGGGTCAAAGCTCATCAGCTATATTTCGACGCCGGTGAATTGACCGCGGTGGAGCTGCAGGCCCAACAGGCTGCGTGGAAACAGCAACAGTTGAAGTGGATGAAGCTGGCCGAAGGAATGGATCAAAGCCGCAATCGATTGGCAGTTTTGCTGTCCACCGATCGCGATTTAAGTCGCGTGGAATTGACCTACCAGCCACCGTCCACCGACGCCACCGAACTACCGGAACCCGGCGCCGGCTTGCTGATCGACCAGGCATTACGTCACCGCCTCGACTTGCAATCCATGCAGCAGTCCATCGCCGCTTTAGAGGAAGTGGTTGAATTGCAGAAGAGCGGCAAGTGGGGCGACGTCGGCGTGGGTTTGGCTAGCGAACGCGACGACAACACCACGTTGCTGGGCCCGGCGGTGAGTTGGGTGCTGCCGTTGTTTGATCAAAACCAGGCGCAAGTCGCGCGTGCAGAGTTCGCTTTAGCAGCGCTGCGCAAGCAGTATCAGCAAAAGCAAGTGGAGATCACTCAGCAGGTGCGTGGGTTGGTGCAGTCGGTGCAAAACCAGCGCGATAGCATCGAATTTCAAGCCAAGGTGGTGCTGCCGGAATTGCAGCAATCGCTGCAGCAGCAGCAAGTGCGCGTGCGTGCCGGCGAAGCTACCTGGCTAGACCTGATTCGCATTCAGCGTGAAGTTTTGGTCGAAGAGCAACAGCTGGCAGCCGGTCGTCAGCAGTTGGCGTTGCTGTGGATGGATTTGCAGCAAGCCACTGGCGGCAAAGTTGATCACGGTGAATAGCCGCTTCGATGACAGCGGTTTAATGAACCGATTGTAATCGTACTCGGCGGAACGCAGCGCGAGCCGCCGGGTAACGGATACATGAACCAATCATCAACGATCTCCCTCTTCACGTTGGTGACTGCTTTGACTGTATTCACAACTCGCGACGTGAACGCACAGGGCGGCCTCCAGCCACCGCCTGTACCAGCAGGCAACCCGATCACCGTCGAAAAGACCATGCTTGGCAAGGCGCTGTTCTGGGATGAACAGCTGTCGTCAACGCGCATGACCGCTTGCGGCACTTGCCACATTTTGACTGCCGGTGGTTCGGATCCACGTTCGATCATCGGTGACCCACGCTCTACGCACCCAGGCGCCGACGGCATTTTCGGCACCCCGGACGACGTCACCGGTTCGCCGGGCGTGGTGCGCAGTGGCGCAGATGGTTTGTACATTGCCGACGCCGATTTTTCGCTGGCACCACAGGTCACCGGGCGCCGTTCGATGCCGGCGGTGAATGCTGGTTATCCGCGCGCGCTGTTTTGGGATGGTCGCGCTTTGGAACAATTCCGTGATCCGTTGACCAACGCGGTTATCTTGCCGCAGTTTGCCGCGCTGGAAAGTCAGGCTTTAGGGCCGATCATGAGCGAGGTGGAAATGGGTCACGAAGGTTTGGATTGGAGCGGCGTCAGCGATCGCTTGCAAAATTCCACGCCGCTGGCGATGGCAACCAACATTCCCGTCGACTTGAATGCGTGGATCAACAACCGCAGCTATCCGCAGCTGTTTGCTGACGCCTTCGGCGATCCGGCGATCACACCAGTGCGCATTGCGTTTGCGTTGGCGACTTACCAGCGCGAGCTGTACACCAACCAAGCACCGATTGATGATTTCCTCAACGGCAACCCCAACGCGTTAACCGCTCAAGAACAGCGTGGTTTCAACGTCTTCAACAGTCCGCAAGCCGGCTGCAACATTTGCCACGGCGGTCCGTTGTTCAGTGACAACTTGTTCCACTACACCGGTGTCACGCCGCAGTTTGAAGATCCGGGTTTGGGTGACATCAATGGCGATCCGCGCGCCGAGGGGCAGATGAAAACGCCGACGTTGCGCAATGCGGAATTACGCGCGCCGTTCTTCCATAACGGCAACACGCAAACGCTGGCTGATGTGGTCGCGTTTTACAATCGCGGCGGCAACTTCAACGGACCGAACAAAGCGCCCGGCGTGCGTCCGCTTGGTCTCAGCCCGCAGCAGCAGGCTGATTTGGTTGCCTTCCTCGGCCGCCCGATGACCGACCCGCGTCTGCGCGATGGCGTCGCACCTTTCGACCGTCCGACCCTGTTCAGCGAGACCAATCAGAGCGGCCAAACCTATGGCGCGCCAACCTTCGGCAGTGGTGGATTCCTGCCGTCCATGGTTGCGTTGGAACCGCCGATGCTCGGCAACCCTTCGTTGACCCTCGGCGTCGACGGTGCCTTAGGCGGAGCTGCCGCGACCTTATTGGTCGACCGCGCCGCCGATTTCGCCGGATCGCCTCTGCGAGGCGCAACTTGCTACTTGGACTTGTCCGCTGCGCTGATGCAAAACCCGGTGGTGCTGGATGGCGCCGGACCCGGCGACGGCACCTCGTCGCTGAGCTTCGCCATTCCGAATAATGCATCGCTGATCGGCCAGAACTTCTACGCCCAGTGGTTCATCGAGGACGCAGCCGCGCCGGCCGGCGTTTCGGCAACCCAGGCGGTGCAGTTCACCTTGTACCGCAACTAATCCGGCGGCTGCGGCCGTCACAAACCGGGCCGGGCGATTCACGTCGCTCGGCCTGTTAAGCTGCTGGCAGACATGAAGAAGTTCCTGCTCTTCATCCTTCTGCCGGCAGCTTTGCTGTTTGGCGCTTTCCAGTTGTGGGGCGGCGACGCCGACGCCGATTCCGGGCCGCGAACCGTGCAAGTGACGAGAGGTGATGTGGCCATCGAAGCCACTGCCGTCGGCCGGGTCGAGGCCTTGTTTGAAGTGCCGGTCAAATCCAGCTCCGGCGGCGTGCTGACCCAGCGCTTTGTCGAGCTCGGCCAGCGCGTCAAAAAGGGGGACCCGATTGGCGAAGTGCGTCCGGTATTGACCGACTTGCAGAAGCTGCAGGCGGAACGCGCCCTAGAGGGTGCGCGTGAATCCGAAGAGGGTGCCGTCGAAATGGTGCGTGGCGAAAACTTGGCCGGTTGGGCGATGCGCTTTTTCCAAGGCGGCAAAAGCTTGCAGCGCATGGAAAAAGGTGCGGCGCGGGCGCGCGGCGATACCGAAGCGCAATTGGAGTTGTTGTTAAACGGTAGTGCAAAAATCGAAGGCCTAGTAATTGATTATTTGGTGCGTGCGCCGATCGACGGCCATGTGATTCGTTTGGATTTGGAGCAGGGCGAACCGGTGGTGCCGTCCAGTTCATTTGGATCGGGCACCGAGTTATGCATGCTCGCCGATTTAGATCACCCGGTGTTCCGTGGTACCGTCGATGAGATCGACGTCGGTCGATTGAGCGAGGGCATGAAGGCGCGTATCACGCTGGGTGCGCTGCCCGATCAAGAATTAGACGGCGAGCTGACCGAGATCGCATTGCAAGCGCAGTCGGTGAATAATGCGGTGCAATTCGCCGTGCAAATGTCGGTGCAAGCGCCGGAGGACTTGGTCATTCGTTCCGGTTATTCAGCGGTGGCTCGCATTCAAATTCAACGCACCCAAAACGTGCTGACCTTGCCGGAGCGCGTGGTGGATTACCGCGACGGCAAAGCCTTTGTTTTGATGGGCAATGAATTAGGTGAGCCGGTCGAGGTCGAAATTCAAATCGGGCTCAGTGACGGCTTAACCGTCGAGGTAGTCTCCGGCGCCGAAGAAGGCGAAATCGTTTTCGAGCGCAACTAACCGCCGATGCTCATCACTCCCCTCGGTGAATGGCTGCACAGCCTGCGCAAGCAGCGCGGCCGCACCATTTCGACGCTGATGGGCGTTGGTTGGGGGACTTTTGCCGTTGTCGCCATGCTGGCGTTTAGTGCCGGATTGGAAGACTTGTTGAGCGAGCGCCAAGATGGCATGGGCAGGGGCGTGGTGGTGACCTGGATCAATCAAACCACCATTTCGCACAACGGTTTTCCCAAAGGGCGGCAGCTGCTCGCCACCGATGAAGACATTCTCGCACTGAAGGACGACGTCGACGGTATCGCCGAGGTCAGTCCGGAATACGTGCGCTGGGAAAGCTTTGCCATCGGCGACAAACAGTTCCGCGCAATTTTGAATGGCGTGTTTCCCGAATATCGCGATTTGCGTTCGATGCGCCCGCAAACTGGCGGTCGGTTCTTGAACGAGCAAGACCAACAGCATGCGCGGCGAGTGATGTTTTTAGGCGACAAAATCAAACGCCAAATCCTCGGTGACGCCGACGCCATCGGTGCGCAAGTCGTGATGGCTGGTACGCCGTTCACCGTCATTGGCGTTTTGGAGCCAAAGCTGCAGGACAGCGATTACAACGGCAGTGATGAATCGCGGATTTGCATCCCAGCATCCACTTATCGGCGCATCTTCGGCGATCGCTGGGTAGATAACTTCGTCTTCCGCGCCGCCGATCCGATGCAAGCCTCAGCGGTGATTGACGGCGTTTACCAAGTGTTGGGCAGGCGATTGAATTTTGATCCGCGCGATCGAGATGCCCTCAACGTTTGGGATACATCGGAAACGGAAAAAATACGCAGCACCATCTTCACGGCGATGGATTTTATGGCTGCGCTAGCCGGAACCCTGACCTTGTTCGTCGGCGGCTTAGGCGTCGGCAATTTGATGTTTCAACTGGTCAAACGCCGCACGCGCGAAATCGGAATTCAAATGGCTGTCGGTGCCAAGTCGCGCTGGATTCTCAATGAAATCCTGCTGCAGACTTTGCTGCTGGTAGCCGCCGGCGGATTTCTTGGATTTGCCGGTGCTTGGTTGCTGACAACGGTGATCGCGATGACGCCGCTGACCGAATCGCTCGGCTACCCGCACATTTCCATCCCCGTCGCGATCACCACGATCGTTTTGCTCGCCGCCGTAGGTCTAGCCGCCGGCTATTACCCGGCGCGACGTGCGGCTCAACTCGACCCGGTGGAGGCGTTGAACGACTGATGCCGGATTTACGAACGGAGGTTTGCCGCTAATGGAACTCTGGGCGGAGCGTCGACGCATTGGCTTGGTCGCACTTGGCGTGGCGTGGGGCACTCTGGCGCTGACCCTATTGCTTGCCGTTGGCCAGAGCTTCGTGGAAGCGACCAATCAGACCATTTCCAATTTCGGCGACAACCTCATCCGCGTCGCCGGTAACGCGACCACGTTGCCGTATCGCGGACTGGCTTCAGGCCGTGCCATCGGCTTGGTCGAAGCCGACGCCGAGCTGCTCGCCCGCGCGGTCCCGCAAGCCCATACGGTGGCACTGGAGTATTCGCGCGGCGGCAGCAACTCACTGCGTTTCGGCCAGCAAATCGTTTCCGTTCCGGTAGGCGGTTCCGGACCAGCCTTCCAAAAGATTCGCGGCATGATCCCGCAAGCCGGCGGGCGTTTCATCAACGAGCGCGACGTGCGCGAACACCGACGCGTTTGCTTTTTGGGTCACCACACCAAACAACGCTTATTTGGCGACAGCGACCCCGTCGGCGCACGCGTGGAATTGCAGGGAACGCCGTTCACCGTCGTCGGCGTGCGCCGCGAGCACGTGTCGGTGTCGGGCTATAACGGCGACGACCGCGACAAGGTGATGATCCCGTACACCACCTTCCGCGATCTTTATGGCTGGACCAACATCTCGCACCTAATGATTGCACTCAACAACCCGCGCGACGTCGACGCCGCGTTGGACGCCGTTTATCAAACCCTCGGTACGCGTAAGGGCTTCCACGCGCATGATCGCGATGCGTTAAGCGTGATGGATTACATCGCCCTGCGCGACATGATCAACGGCATGCTCGACGGCAACCGCTACCTCAACATGATCGTCGGTATCTTTGGATTGTTGGTTGCGATGCTCGGTGTGATGAACGTGATGTACGTCATGGTCGAAGAACGCAGCCGCGAAATCGGTATTCGCATGGCGTTGGGTGCACGCCGTAGTCAAGTGCTGCGCGAGCGATTGAGTGAAGGCATCGTCGTCACTCTGCTCGGCGGAGGTGTAGGTATGGCGTTATGCGCCGGGCTGTTCGCTTTGCTCGAAAGCATCGACCCCGGTCCCGATGTGCGCGCTTACCTTGGCCATCCGGCATTATCGGTTGGACTTGGCAGCGCCATCGTCGTCACCTTAGGCATAGCCGGTTGTTTGGCCGGCTGGTTCCCGGCACGCCGCGCGGCGATGCTTGACCCCATTCAAACCCTGCGCGAGGAATGACCATGATCCAACTGGAACAAGCCTGCCGTACTTACGCCAGCGGTGAAAACCAAGTGCGCGCGTTGGATCACGTCGACTTGGCCATCGAGGCGGGGGAGTACTTGTCGATCCTCGGTCCGTCCGGTTCCGGCAAGTCGACGCTGATGCACATCCTCGGCTGTCTCGATTCGTTGAGCAGCGGCGTCTACCGTTTCGACGGCGCCGATGTTTCCCAGCTCGACGTCAATCAAATGGCGGCGATTCGCAATCGCGCCATTGGATTTGTATTTCAACGCTTTCACTTACTACCGCGAGCTACCGCCCAGCAAAACGTCGAAATGCCGATGCGCCTAGGCGGAGTGGGGCGCGCCGAAAGAGAGCGGCGTGCAGCAGATTTACTGCGCCAAGTTGGATTAGCCGATCGCCTCGACCACCGACCCTCGCAATTGTCAGGCGGTCAGCAACAGCGCGTCGCCATCGCCCGCGCCCTGGCCAATCAGCCGAAGCTGGTGCTTGCCGACGAGCCGACCGGAAATCTCGATTCCCAATCCGGCGCCGAAGTCATCGAGCTACTCGAACAACTGCACCGCGACGGCACCACCGTCGCCATCGTCACCCACGACGCCGCGCTCGCCGCCCGCACCCCGCGCGTGATTCGCATGCTGGATGGCCAGGTCGTTTCTGACGAATAGCGGCCTTTCGGCGAATTTTTGCTTCACTTAAGGAAATCAGAAAACCGATGGTTTGCTTGGGATAGATTGCAAAACCCCCGAACCATTCCCATCCCCCCTTTCTTCCAGGAGAAACACTGTGAAATCTAGGATCTTGTTGTGGCCGGCCCTCGCTCTGGCTGCAGGCCTTTCGGCCCCCGCGCTAACTGCGCAGCAGGCCGACGCCGAAAAAATCACCGAGGTGCGCGCCAACACTTACACGCGCAGCACCCAGCAAAACGCCAGTTTGGATATTGCTCAGGACGGCCGCACGCTGGTCGCTTGGGGCAGCCGCCGCCAGGAAATGGGTAGCTACGGCATTTTCGCCCAGCTGTTCGACCCCCTCGGCCGCGCAATCGGCACCGAGTTGCATATCAACAACTACATGCCCGGCGGCCAAATCGAGCCTTCGGTCACCTTCGCCGCCGACGGCAGTGCATGGGTGGCGTGGACCTCGTTCGGGCACCAAGATGGGCAAGCCGCTGGCATCTTCATGCGCAAGGTGGCCAACAACGCCGACGGCAATTTTGAAGCTCAAGGCGCCGACATCGCCGTCAACCAGACCGTGTTCGGGGATCAGGTTGACCCAGCGATGACCGCATTGGCAAACGGCAACTTAGTCGTCACTTGGCTGAGTTCGCATGAAGGCAGCAAGGTCGCTTATGGTCGTGTGTTCAACTCGGCCGGCGAGCCGCAGGGTGATGAATTCCGTTTGTCGCAAGCCGAGGCGGGTCAAGAGGCAATGCCTTGCGTGGCCGCATTGGAGAACGGTTTCGTAACTGCTTGGGCACGCACTCAAGCCGACAACAAGACCCCGGCCGGAATCTTCGGTCGTCGTTTTGATGCCACCGGTAAAGCCGTTGGTGGTGAAATGGTGCTGAGCAGCACTTCGGGCACGCAGGCGATTGAGCCGTCGTTGGATTCCAACGGCAGCGACACTTTTGCCGTTGCCTGGATGAGCTTGGATTCCGGTATGGAATACCAGGCCAACGCGCGCCTTTACAGCGCCGACGGCGCCGCCAAGAGCAAGACCTGGACTTCGCCTTTGGCCGAAAGCGGTTATCGCACCGGCGCCACCGTGGCGATGGGTGCAGGTGGCGCATACACCGTGCTGTTCAACCACAACGGCGACATGGTGTTCGACGAGAAAGGCAAGCCGAGCATTCCGGTTTCGATCTATCGTCAAGACTTCAATGCCGACGGCATCGCTCAAGGAGAAACCGTTTGCTCGACCGGAAGTGTCGATGCCAAGCGCAACATGCAAGTCGGCTTGAACAGCCGTCATGCCGCGCGCGGTTCGATGGGGCAGTTGGCATACGCTTGGAACGGCTCGATCGAGGAAGATGGCAACGCCGTCGGCCTGACCGTGCACGCTCCGGCCGATTTGGAAATCGCCGCACCGGCCGCCGTCGAGCGCGTCGCTGCTTTGGCCGACCTGACTCGCGCCGATGTCGACAACCAAGTCGCACCGCCGGAATGGGATCCGAACTGGGTCGATGATTCCGATAACTGGGAGCCGGGCGGACGCGCCGGTACCGGTTTCAAAGCGTTTAACAGCACCGGTTGGGTGCCGCCGGACCCGGATATCGCAGTGGGTCCGAACCACATCGTCGCCGTTGTCAACGTCGACATGAAGTTCTACGACAAGGACGGCAACCAGCAGTGGAGCGGCGGTTTGGAGTCGTTCTTCGGCACCAACGGTTTCGTTTTTGACCCGGTCGCGCTTTACGACCCGCACGCTGATCGTTTCGTCATTGCAACAGCCGAACACGCCAGCAACGGCGACGACATGTTTGGCATCGCCATCTCCGACGACGGCGACCCGAACGGAACTTGGCACAAGTACCGCGTCAACGTCAACAGCATCTGCGGTTTCATCGACTTTGAGAACCTCGGTTGCTCGACCGATGCTTACTTCGTGACTGCCGACTGCTTCAGCGGTGGCGGCAACTACATTCACGTCGTCGATAAGTCGTCAGTGTTGAGTGGTGGAGCGATTTCGGTGAACAGCATTCAGGCGAAGACCTCTTTGCTGTCCAATGCTTGCACCAAGAACTACGACGACGGCACAGGTTACTTCGCCAGCTCGTGGACCTTGGGTTCGCCTAAGCTGAAGCTCTATGCGGTCGAAGATCCGGCCGGAGCAGCCGTGTTCCACAAAGTCAACTTGGACGTCGGTGCATGGAGCTCGCCTCCGGGCGCCGTGCAGTTGGGTTCGTCGAACCGCGTTTCGACCATCGACACACGAATCAAAAACGGCGTTGTTCGTGATGGCTTCATGTACCTCTGTCATAACGTCGGGCACGCCGGCGTCGCCAAGGTGCGTTGGTACAAGATCAATCTCAACGGCTGGCCGACCTCGGGCAGCAACCCGACGCTGGATGACAGCGGATACGTCGATGCCGGAAGCGGCGTCTACACCTGGTTTGGTGACATCAACGTCGACGCCGACGGCACCATGGCGATTGCTTATAACCAGTCGTCCGCCAGTCAGTACGTCGGCGTGAACGCCGCTTACCGCGATCCGGGCGACCCGGCCGGTACGCTGAAGAACCACCAGGAACTGCAGATCTCTACCAGTGCCGAAACCGGTTCACGCTGGGGTGACTACTCCGGTTTGGAACTGGACCCGACCGTCGCCGGTCGTTTCTGGTGCCACCACGAGTATCGAACCACCAGCTGGCGTACTTGGGCGGGCATTCTCGACACCGAAGGTGGAATCACTTATGACCTGGTCTTGACCATCAATGGTTCCCTGCAAAGTGGTGCGCAAAACAGCGCCACCATCAGCCAGTCAACCAGCGGTGCCACGGCATACCTGTTCAACGGTAGTGATCACGGCAGCAGCACCATTCCTGGCTTGGGCATCGACTTGCAAATCGCCAACGCGGTTCAAGTCGCGCAAAAAGCAGTCAACGTTTGGGGCTTCGCCACGATCACCAAGAACCTGCCACCGGCACTCTCCGGCATGACGGTCTACCTTCAAGCCGCAGATTCCAACGGATTGCTGTCGCCGGTTGTCGTCGACACGATTCTTTGATTTGTTGATGGTGTTTTGATGCACCATCCCCCCCGTGGTCACACGGGTTAATCTGAGTCCACGGATGTTTGTTCATCCGTGGATTCTTTTTTTATTGGGTTCAGGTGGTTTTCGTGGGGTCGCCTCCGCGGCAAGGCTGCGCTGCGCTTCGCAAAAGCCGCTGAGGCGACCCCACGAAAACCCGGCAAGCACCACAAAAACAGAATTCACAGCGAGCCGAATACACGAACCCATCCAAACTATTGTGCGTGCGAAGAGGGGCTCTTTCCTCGTCATCCCACAGCCACGGAAATCAGCATGGAGTCGATGGGGGCCGCCCTCCAAAAACTACCCGAATCCAAAAAACAACTCTGCGTGAATCCCTCAGAATTCTCACCCACTCGAAAGAAATAAACCGCCTCCACCCAGTTATTCTTCCCAAATGGAACAGTTACCATCCGCACGACGTCTACGGGATTCGATTGTTGAGTTTATCGAGCGGTTTTGGAAAGCGATGAGGGAAGAGGACCTCGGAGCTATTGCTGCGGGAATGACTTATTATTTTATGTTGGCATTGTTCCCGCTGTTGATTTTGGCGGTTTGGATTTTGGATATGTTGCCGTTGAGGGGGGATATGTCGGCGTTCATTTCGCGGGTGTTTACCAATGTGACGCCGGAGTTGGGGCGGCTGATTCAGGGGCACTTGGAGGAGTTTGCCACGCGTCGGCCTTCGGGTGGATTGTTGGTGTGGGCGTTTGCGGCTTTATGGGCGGCGTCGCGTGGTGTCGGGGGTGCTCGCAAGGGTTTAAACCGGGTGTTTCGGGCGACGAAGAAACGCAATTTTGCCAAGCTGCGGATGATGGATTTGGTGATTACTTTGTGCGGGATTTTGTTCGTCGGCGTGGCGATTGCTTTGTTGCTCAGCGGGCGGCATTTTGCCGAGTATTTGTGCCGGATTTTTAATTGGGAGTCGAGTTTTGGTATCGCTTACAGCTTTGTGCACTGGCCGCTGATTGTGTTGCTGCTGTTGGCGGGGGTGGTGCTGGCTTACCGCTATTTGCCGTCGCGCAAGCTGCCGTTTCGGGTTTTGCTTTACGGCGCGATTCCGACGGTGATGGGGTGGTTGTTTTTGGGAGGCAGTTTTCGTTTGTGGCTGCGCTCAATGGCAAATTTCGACCGCATTTACGGCAGCCTTACCAGTTTCTTCCTGATGATGGTATTTTTGTGGATGCTCTCCCTGTTCCTGCTGATCGGCGGCCAAACCGCGTCGGTGATGGCGGACAAAGAAGAAACCGAACAGCCTGAACCGGGTTCAGAAAACTGATGATGCCCCGTCTACTCCCAATTTTGCTTTCGCTGGTGGTGGTTGCGCCGCTTGCCGCTCAGGATGATCCCATGTTGACCGAGCGCGAGAAGGCGGTTCATTTGCTGTCGCGAATGAGTTATGCGCCGACCGAAATCAACGTCAATTTTGTGCTCTCCATCGGCATCGAAAACTGGCTGAATGATCAACTGCAAGCACGCGAACCGCGACGGGAAGCGTTGACCGAACGGCTGGCAAAGATGGATACGTTGGACTTCAGCGTGGCCGAATCCTTCGCTTATATGCGCGGCACCGAAGACGAGCAAAAGCAGGATGCGGCGAGTCAGCGCAAAGAAGAACGTCAGCGGGTGCAGCTGATGTCGGGGCAGTTGATGACCGATATTTTGTTGCGCGCGGCATACAGCGATCGTCAAGCCGAAGAGGTGCTGGCGAACTTCTGGCGCAATCATTTCAACGTGACTTTCCGCAAAGGCATTCAAGCGGCGTTAATGATTCCCAATTGGGAGGCCGACGTGATCCGCGACAACATCTGGGGTGACTTCCCGAGCTTTTTGCATTCCACCGCCAAGCATCCGGCGATGTTGTATTACTTGGATCAGCACATGTCGCGGCGCAAGTTGAGCGAGCAAGAGTTGGAGCGAATTCGCAAGCGCATTTTGAAACGCGGCGGCAGTGAGGCGCGGGCTGAATCGGAGGTCGTCAAAGCGGCCAAGGGCGGCCCCAATGAAAACTACGCGCGCGAGCTGATGGAACTGCACACGCTCGGCGTCGACAACGTTTATCAACAAGCCGACGTCATCGCCGTGGCGGCTGCGCTAACTGGTTGGACGGTGGATCGCGGCAATCGCAAGAAGCCGGGAAGCTTCGATTTTAAGTACGACTCGCGTCGCCATGATCGCAATGACAAAGCGTTGTTCGGCAACCCAATGCCGGAGCCCGATCCGGAGACTCCAGCGCAGGGCGAATGGATTTTGGATGAACTCGCTACCCACCCCGGCACCGCACATTATCTGGCCCAAAAAATGGTGATCTATTTGGTCAACGATCAGCCGCCGGCGCAGATGGTTGAAGACGTCGCCGCACGATTCCAGCGCAGTAACGGCGACCTCACCGAGTTGGTGCGCGCGGTGCTTGAGCACGAAGAGTTTTACAACCCGGCGCATTATCAATCCAAGGTCAAAACGCCGTGGGAGTTCGTCGTCAGTGCGCTGCGCGTGACCGACGCGCGAGTGACGAATCCGCGCTTGTTATTCCAAGCTTTGCGGACCATGGGGCAGCCGATTTACGGTTGCGATGTGCCGACCGGTTATTCGGATCAGGCTGAAGCTTGGTTGGATCCGGGCGCGATGGCGTTTCGCTGGGATTTTGCGTCGCGCTTGGCAACCGGCGGCATGAAAGGCACGGTGATTCCGCCGGAGTTTTACAACCGTTGCTTGCGGAATGCGCGGCCGGCAGAGTGGGCCGAGCAGCTGGCGGTGCACATGATTCCGGCGGGGCTAGGCGAGCAAACCGAGGCCGCGCTGAATCAGGTGCTGAGTGAATACCTGCAAAAGGGTTCGGTGAAAAAGAACGGTGCGGTAGTCGGCGACATCGCTCCGCAGCTGGTCGCGTTGTTGATCGGTTCGCCTGAATTCCAGCGGCAGTAAAGCTGCGAATGGCCAAGGCCGAACCATAGTTCCGCAATCGTAGAAACCGCATCCTTCATTCGTTAGGATGCGGATGCATGAAAAAGATTGCGGTCGTGCTGTGCGGAGCGGGAAGGTTTGATGGGTCCGAGATCCACGAATCGGTGCTGACCTTATTGCACCTCAATCGCGGCGGAGCCAACGTGCGCTGTTTCGCTCCCGACGCGCCGCAATGGGCGGTTTGCGAGCATTTTGAAGGCGCCGAACTGGATGGCCACAGCCGCAACCAACTGGCGGAAGCCGCGCGCATCGCCCGCGGTGACGTAGAGCCGTTGAGTGAAGCCAATGCTGAGGAGTTCGACGCATTGGTTTTGCCCGGTGGGGCGGGTGCGGCGCATAACTTGTGTAACTTTGCCTCCACCGGCGCCGAGGGTCAGGTGATTCCTGATTTGCAGCAGTTGATTGCCGGCTTTCATCGGAGCGGCAAGCCTATCGGTGCGATTTGTATCGCACCCGCGATCGTGGCGTTGGCTTTGGGCCCGAATGCTGCGGCAGCGCGGGAAGGCGGAAATGCAGCGACTGCAGCCGGCGCATCGCCGCCACAGCTGACCTTAGGACCCGTCGGCGAAGGCCCAGCTGCCGAGGCGGCGAAAACAGGCGTGGAAATGGTGGCTTGCGCGGTGGATCAGATTCACGTCGATTCGAGCAACCGATTGGTTTCGACACCCGCTTACATCCTCGGTCCCGACATTGCGTCGGTGGACCAAGGAATCGGCAAATTAGTAAGCCAAGTATTGGAGATGGTGGAATGACTCAATTTTTCCCGCGCAAGCAAAATCGATTTGCCGTGTGGCTGCGCAAGTACCGCTACGTTTGGGTGCTGATGTTCGCGTTGTTTGGCGTTCTGCCGCTGGCCGCCGACCAATACGTGGCCGCCGTTTCCGAGGCCGACATTTACGAAGATCCGGCGCTGGTGCCGGAACGCCGCGTGGCGCTGGTATTGGGCACCGGCAAGTGGGCGCCCAGCGGGCGAATCAATCTGTTTTATAAATACCGCATCGAAGCGGCGCTGACGCTTTACCAAACCGGCAAGGTCGAACGCATTCTGGTCAGTGGCGACAATTCGCGTGCCGATTACGACGAGCCCACGCAAATGCGCGATGATCTGATCCAACTCGGCGTTCCGGCCGACCACATCATTCGCGATTACGCCGGCTTCCGCACGCTGGATTCCGTCATCCGTGCCAAAGAAGTCTTTGGCCTAGACAGCTTTACCGTCGTATCGCAACGCTTCCACTGCTTGCGCGCCGTTTACCTTGCCCAAGCGGCCGACGTCGACGCCGTGGGTTACTGCGCACGCGAAGTCGGCGGCGCCACCGGCGTCAAAATCCGCTTGCGCGAAGTCCTGGCCAGAACTCAGGCGGTTGTGGATTTGAACATCCTGAACCGCCAACCCAAGTTTTTGGGACCGCAAGAGACAATCTCTTAAGCTATCCGTCCGATGCGGTGGCTGCTGTTCGTCGTGGGCTCGCTTTTTGCGATTCTTGCCTTGGTCGGCGCCTTCCTCCCGGTGCTGCCGACGACACCGTTTTTGCTGGTCGCCGGAGCTTGCTACGCCCGCTCGTCGCAGCGCTTTTACGAGAAGCTCAAACACGCCCCAATTTTTGGCGCCTATTTGCGCCAATGGGACCACGACCATTCGATCCCGGCCGACGCCAAGCGCAAAGCCTATGTGCTGGTGATCGCCACCTTCGGATTCTCCATTTGGGCCATCGATTCGCCCTCGGGAAGGATCGCATTAGTGGCAACCGGGCTAACGCTGATTGTGCTGCTCACCCGCCTTCCCACCACAGGCGAAGAATAGTTTTTTTTGCGTTAATTTGGCGTACGACGCACTTTAGGGGCGTTGGTGGTAGTAGGTGAACCCCTCAACCTGCCACCACGATGGACTCCCAAAACAAGAATCCCCTCCTTTCGCTTGGCAACATCAGCCCTACGATTGCGCTGATCCTATTGGCCCTCGGGCCGATCTTCCGCAGTGGTGGGATTGTGTCGAGCCGGCCGACGGTGGACCCGATGCTCGCACCAATGGTCCCTGGGGAGGTCCCGGCGCGGCTTTGGGAGGATCCCTTTCAAGCGGTTTTGAATTACGTCGATGCTTGGAAGAAAAGTGATGGCGAAGGGGCTGCGTTCGTGTTGAAGGGGATAGGGGCAACCCTTCCTGATACGGATTTAAAAAAGGACCGAATTGATCCTCAGGTGATTCTGAAGCAGTTCTCGCGGGTGGTGGACCGCGGCGATTCGGAGGCCCGCATGACCTTTGTCCTCATGGCCGGAGCCAATGGTCATCGCGAAAATGGCGAGCGGATGACGACTAGGACGGCAGTGGGGCAGGGAATTTTGGCTCACGGTGGATCGATTCAAAGTGGCAAGCTCCCCTTCCTAACTTTTCCAGAAGGGAATTACTTTAAATCGGATTTTAAGGGTGCTTGGCCGGACTTTCCTAGTGGAAGATGGGGAACGCCGTCCGATCGATTGTTTGCACTCAAGCATCCTTTTTTTATTCCTTATGACAGGTTTCGGGTTGAGCGAAGCCGATCGGGAAACTCGGAGGCTCCTGCTTACGACCACTTCGTTTATTACATCGATATTGATCGGCTTGGTGCGGATTGGCTTGGAACGTTGTCTGGTCTCAGGAGAGGGATCGAGGCCGAAGTTCGGAAGCGAATGGCGGCAAAGGATGTAAGTGAATTTAAGCTTAATTTTAGTTGCATTGGACCTGGATTTTCGGATCACCTGATTCAAGCTCTCGCGAAAGCTAAGGCAAGATCCGCGGATCAAACTATTTCCAATACTGTTCTTGATGCTTTGCCTCCCATTTATTCGCCGTTTGCCACCATGGATGCGGCGTTGATGTATGAAGCAGTAGGTGAGAAAATTCCAGCTGATCCGGAGGGCAGCTTGGTCAAAGACCTAGGGCAGTTGGGCTGGCGCTTGGAGCGGACGACTTCCACCGATTCCGAGTTGATGTTGCTCCTCCTTAGGGAGATTGGATATCGATTCCCTTTCCATCGAAATCATCTCCATGCGGTCATTTTTGCAGAGTCGAATTCTGCTTATGGAACGTCTTGGCTACCTAAAGAGGAGGAAAAAGCCGATGAGGAGGCCGATCCCTGCGCGGAGGGATTTACCAAGCTTTGGCGGGAGATCATCGATAAGTACGGCGAACAGTATGACCTGCCCGAGATTCATGTAACAGGCGGTATTCGATTCTGGAGAGGATTGGATGGATCAGGACTCTGGCATGGAGGTGGTGGTTTAGACAAGGCATCCAACGGGGGTGGAGAGGACAACACCGGTTATCCTGCAGGATCCAGCCAAGTTGATTATTTGGGTCGCTATATCGCGGAACAAAAAGCGTCTTATTCCAATTTCTCGGACCAGAATATGAACCTAGATCTGGTGGGGATCTTCGGGATCGATCCATATGACCGGTTGATGCTGGTGCGGGGAGCAAAAGAATCTTTCCCGCATGCGATGTATTTTGGTGCGGATTTGGACGCTCGCTATTTTCACCAAAAGGACTTGGCGGTGACGCGCAACATGCTGTTTGTCGCGCATTATGGGCTTGAGCTTCCAGGTGAATTGCAAAAAAATCTACCGCCGTTTCGAGACAGTTATCAAACAGCGACCTACTTCGCGACTTTGAAAATGTTGAATGACATCGGTTGCTTGACCAATAGTGAATCCGCTGGTTTGGAGAAGTATTCGCAGAGCCCGCGATTGTTTGAGATCGGAAACGGTAGAGCGGTGGAACTCAAGTTGCCCGACGCTTCATGTTCCACACCTGCGCCGGATCTGCTTCGCGCTCCGCCTACGCCCTCCTTCTTTCGAATCGCCCTTCTAGTGGTTGGGGTTTTGGCAGGAATCGGGTTCGTCGATCGTTTTGTGCTCGGCAACCGAATGGCGCAGCGCTGGCGAAAACTAAATGAAAATGGCGCATGGGCTAAGAAGGCGTGGGTTTATCTTTTCGGGGCAGTTCTGCTCATGGTTGTCGCCGTACATTGGTCGGTAAACGGTGGCGAACCCTTATCCGCGACGAATGGCGTCAGTGCGTGGCCTACGCAATTCATACGCTACTTGTGCATCGGCATGACCCTTTGGATGATTGGCGATATGCGCAAGCGGTTCGCGGATTGTACGAAAGGGATCGGCGAAATTTGGCCGTTCCACAAGAAGGGTTTTTGGATTCAAGAATACATGCAGACGACGCCGCTTTCTTCGGCCTGGGAGGAAATTGGC